>NZ_JBEPRQ010000025.1:0-104969 GCF_040548425.1 Bradyrhizobium sp. i1.15.2
AGCCACGTGTTTACCCTCGGCCATGTCGCCGAGATGCTTGGAGAAGACGAGGAATGGCTGTTCGAGGTCGCCGAAGAAATGGACCCCGAGGATGGCCAGCTATGGGTCGTGGGCGTCGGTGAAGATGGGGTGATGGCGTTCACCGATGAGGGGATCGAGAACCTCAAAGAGCTGATCGCAATCCACAAAGAGGACCCTAGCATCATCGAAAAACGCCGCCAAGTGCTCGCTGCGACGATGAAGCCGAAAACCGAGGAGTCCGACGAGTTCTAACGGTTAACTGGAAAGATCAGCGCGCTGCGGCCTACCGCGTAGGGTTACCTTGAATCCGAGAATATCTTGGCGTTTCGGGCGCGAAGATTGTTCAGGAATATCTTCGCAATAACAGCGTCAGGTATGCTGAAGGCGTCAATATATCTGACGCCCCCAGTTGCCTTGGGTAAAGCCGACCTTGATGCGACTACTGGACGATATGTATTCGCCTGCAAGCTGCTCCAAATGCCGCTGGCCAAAAAAGACGAATGATTGAGACAGTAACGGGGATCAAAGTGTTTGTGAAAACTCCATTGCTTGGGCAACGTGTGTGCGGGCGCTTTCGCTTTTTTGCCAGTTCGCTTTGAAAACGCGACACGGTATTTGTGCACATAGTACTGAGCGCGCGAATAAGCGGCGAGCCTCTTCTTCGCCTCCCGTTCGATTTCGCGCTCTATAAGATATTTCATTCATTTGCACTGCAAGGATGTGCGCCAGCGGATAACTGTAGTCAGAGGCCGTTGCGAAGGTGAGAGGAGATTGGCATCTCCCCCCGGCATGGTGAAGTTGTTATCCGCTGGCTAGTGCTTCTCGCACATAGGTTGAGTTTCAACGGGAAAGCCCTCCGCGTCAAGAGAGGCGACTGTTGGCAATGGTCTTAAGCGAGCAAAGATGCAATTCAGGTGTTCGGCGGTGCAAAATATGGAAGCCAAGTTTGAATAATCGAATTGTATAAATGCTATTTGGACACATGCGCCATGCGCTCCGACTAATGCTCGCGTGGGCTCTGGGACATCTCGTCAGAAGCTCATCGGATGGAGAAGGCTGCTGGCACTCGCCGTAGAGACGGTGATCACTCCTGTGCATCGCGGCGGTCGCAGCTTCGGCGATGTTCGTCATTCCGCCGAAAGTGGACATAGATTCCGGAGCATCGCCGACCGCTCTGCGCGTGGCGCGGCCCCATTTATCCCGGGCCCGCGGCTTCGCGGCGTCCCGGAATGACGGGGTGAATGAGGCAACACCCCTTGAGCCGCACCCCGATTCGTGCGACCTCCGCCCCAGCAAACCCCTCATTCTGAGCCCTCGATGCACATTCTCCTGCTCGGTTCCGGCGGCCGCGAACATGCTCTGGCGTGGAAGATCGCAGCCTCCCCCCTGGTGACCAAATTCTGGTGCGCGCCGGGCAATGCCGGGATCGCGCGCGAGGCGGAATGCGTGGCGCTGGATGTTGCCGACCATGCCGCCGTGATCGATTTCTGCAAGGCGAATGCGGTCGAGCTCGTGGTGGTCGGCCCGGAGACGCCGCTGGCGGCCGGTATCGTCGATGACCTCACCGCCGCCGGCATCAAGGCGTTCGGGCCGAACAGGATCCCCGCCCAGCTCGAAAGCTCGAAGGGCTTCACCAAGGCGCTGTGCACTGAATTCGGCATTCCGACCGGCGCCTACAAGCGATTCACCAACGCCGCGGATGCGCGTGCCTACGTCCAGAGCCAGGGCGCGCCGATCGTGGTCAAGGCCGACGGTCTTGCCGCCGGCAAGGGCGTCGTCGTCGCCAAGTCGGTGCGAGAGGCGGAGGACGCCATCGCCATGATGTTCGAGGGCGGCTTTGGCGAGGCCGGCGCCGAGGTCGTGATCGAGGAGTTTTTGCCGGGCCGCGAGATCAGCTTCTTCGCGCTGTGCGACGGCGAGACCGCCATTCCGCTGGCCTCCGCGCAGGACCACAAGCGCGTGTTCGACCATGACGTCGGTCCGAACACCGGCGGCATGGGCGCCTATTCGCCGACGCCGCTGGTGACGCCGGCGATCCACGACGCGATCATGGCCAAGATCATCCTGCCGACGGTATCAGGCATGAAGCAGCGCGGCACGCCGTTTCGCGGCATCCTCTACGCCGGCATCATGCTGACGACGCAAGGCCCGAAGCTGTTCGAGTTCAACGTGCGCTTCGGCGATCCCGAGTGCCAGGTGCTGATGCTCAGGATGATGTCGGACATCGTGCCGGCCTTCCTCGCCGCCTGCGACGGCCAGCTGAAGAACTTTGACCTCCGCTGGTATCCGGAAGCCGCACTCACGGTGGTGATGGCGGCGAAGGGATATCCCGGCGACTATCAGAAGGGTACGCGGATCGAGGGGCTCGACGACGCCGCGAAGGTCGAGACCGCCGAGATTTTTCACGCCGGCACGGTCGAGAAGGACGGCGCCATCCTCGCCAATGGCGGCCGCGTGCTCAATGTCTGCGCGCTCGGCAAGACCGTGACGGAAGCGCAGGCCCGCGCCTATCAAGCCGTCGACCGCATCAACTGGCCGGAAGGCTTCTGCCGCCGCGACATCGGCTGGCAGGCGGTGGACGCCGAGAAGTCCAAGGGCTGACAGGCTTTTTTCGCACGCGCGCGCAATTTCCGCCCGCGCCGTCGGCACTCCGAAATTGTGTAGGCGGCTGTTGGACTTAGCTACTGTGCATGGGGTTGTTTTTCGACTTTTTTGTTTTGGGGCATTCTCAAGACCGAACAGCCCACGCTGACAGATAAGGATGCAGAAGATGTCCGATCTCGCCGACCTCTATCCCGGCTTCGCCTCCGAATGGATCAACACCTCCCTCGGCCGCATCTTCGCCCGCGTCGGCGGCAAGGGACCGCCGCTGTTGCTGCTGCACGGCTTCTCCGAGACCCACGTGATGTGGCACCGCGTCGCGCCGCAGCTGGCCGACCAGTTCACGCTGATCATCGCCGATCTACCCGGCTATGGCTGGTCCGACATGCCCGAGAGCGATGCGCTGCACATGCCCTACAGCAAGCGCGCGATGGCCAAGGCCATGGTCGAGGCGATGGAGCGCCTCGGCCACGTGCACTTCGCACTCGCCGGCCACGATCGCGGCGGCCGCGTCTCCTATCGCCTTGCGCTCGATCATCCCGGCCGGCTGTCGAAGCTTGCGGTGCTCGATATCCTGCCGACCTATAATTACTGGGAGCGGATGAACCGCGCCTACGCGCTGAAGATCTATCACTGGACCTTTCTGGCGCAGCCGGCCCCGTTGCCGGAGACGCTGGTCGCGAGCAATGGCGAGTTCTTCCTGCGCTTCAAGATGGCGAGCCAGACCAAATCGAAGACGCTGGAGGCCATCGACGAGCGCGCGCTCGAACACTACATCGCCCCATTCCGCGATCCCGCCCGCGTGCATGCGATGTGCGAGGATTATCGCGCCGGCGCCTATTTCGACTACGATCTCGACAAGGCCGATTTCGAGGCCGGCAAGAAGATCACGATTCCGATGCTGGCGCTGTGGGGCAATGCCGGGGTGGCGCAAGCCGCCGCCACCCCGCTCGACATCTGGCAGCAATGGGCGACCAACGTGGATGGCATGCCGGTGGATTCGGGGCACTTCCTCACCGAGGAGAACCCGGATGTGACCGCGAAGGCGCTGCGCGAGTTCTTTGCCGCGCCTTAGCGCCGCTCGCGAAAGAAGTCCTTGAGCAGCCGCGCCGCCTCGCTTTCGCCGACCCCGGAATAGACATCCGGGACGTGATGGCAGGTCGGCGAGGTGAAGAACCGCACGCCTGATTCAACCGCTCCGCCCTTGGGGTCGGCGGCGCCGTAATACAGGCGCCTCACCCTTGCAAACGAGATCGCGCCCGCACACATGGTGCAGGGCTCCAGCGTCACGTAGAGGTCGCAGTCGACCAGGCGCTCGCTGCCGATCTTTTTGGCCGCCTCGCGCAGCGCAACGATCTCGGCATGCGCCGTGGGGTCGTAGTCGGTCAGCGTCCGGTTCGCCGCGGTGGCGATGACCTCGTAATTGCGGACCACGACGCATCCGATCGGAACTTCGCCCGCCTTTCCGGCGTTTTCGGCCGTTTTGAGCGCCAAATCCATGAAAGAGGGGGCTTTCAAGCCTCGTATCATCGCGAGAAACCTGCTAGTAGCTGCGCCTTCAGCAGAAGTGCTTACCGAATTTGCCTGAGCATGCGGCTCGAAACGAGCGCGCACAATGCTTTCTGGCCACCCCCTGAGTGAGATTATTCATGCCTCGCGACAGCGACAAAGACAACGATTCCCGCGGCCGTCGTGATCGCGGCCCGGCCAAGGGCGGCCGTTCCGGCAAGGCGCGGGGCCCCGAGAAGAAGTTCGCCAAGCGCGGCTTCGAGGGCAAGGGCGACAGCCGCCCGCCCCGCGGCGACCGTGACAGCCGACCGGTCCGCCGCCGCGAGGAGGGCGATGCCCCGCGCCGCGACTTCAGCGACCGTCCGAAGTTCAATCGGGAAGACCGGCCGCGCGGCGAAGATCGTGGTGAGCGCAGCTTCAAGCCGCGTGGCGATCGGCCCTTCAAGCCGCGTGAAGACCGTCCGTTTTCGGATCGTCCGTCGCGCGACGGCGAGAAGCGCCCGTTCAAGCCCCGGGGCGACCGCCCATTTTCTGATCGCCCCTCGCGCGATGGCGAGAAGCGGTCGTTCAAGCCGCGCGGTGATCGCCCGTCCTATGGCCGTGATGACCGTCCGCCGCGCAGGGATCGCGACGATTCCCGTCCGGCCGGCCGAACCGGTGACACGAAGTTTGGCGACAAGCGACCTTACGCGCCGCGTGGCGACCGTCCGGAACGCAAGTTCGATGGCGAGCGAAAGTTTTCGCGCGGCGCACCGGACCGCAATCGCAGCGAGCGCAGCGATTCGAAACCCTGGCAGAAGCGCGATGCGGCCCCACGCGGCGACCGGCCGCCGCGCAAGGACTTCAGCAAGGGTCCGCGCAAGGATTTTGGCGGCAGCGACCGCGGTCAGGACAAGCCTTGGCAGAAGCGCGACGATCGGCAAGGCGGCGGCGACGACCGTCCGCGCTTTTCGCGTTCGCGCGACGATCGTCCATCGGGTGACCGTCCATTCCGCGAGCGGCCCAAATTCGATCGTCCGCGCGATGATCGTCCCAGGTTCGATCGCGGCGGCGATCGCCCGAAATTCGATCGTCCGCGCGAGCGCTCCGAGGGCCGCTCCGACTGGCACGAGCATCCCCGCAGCGAAGCTCGCACCGGCGATCGTCCACGCCGCGAAAACGAGGACGAGAGCAGGATCTTCGAGAAACGTCCCGCCTTCGGCGGTCGCGGCGCCTATCGCGACCGTGATCGTGATTCCGAGCGGCGGCCGCGCCGCGAGGAAGAGGTCAAGCCGAAGAAAGCTGGCGAGCGTATCGCCAAGGTGCTGTCGCGTGCGGGCCTTGCCTCGCGCCGCGATGCCGAGGAGATGGTCACGCAGGGCCGCGTCAGCGTCAACGGCCGTGTCATCAACTCGCCGGCGCTCGACATCACCTCGAACGATGTCGTCACCGTCGACGGCAAGCCGTTGCCGGAGCGCGAGCGCACGCGGCTGTTCCTCTATCACAAGCCGCGCGGCCTGATGACGACCCATGACGATCCCGAGGGGCGTCCGACCGTATTCGACAATTTGCCCGAAGGTCTGCCGAGGCTGATCAGCGTCGGCCGGCTCGACTTCAACACCGAGGGCCTGCTGCTGCTCACCAACGATGGCGGGCTCGCGCGCACGCTCGAGCTGCCGGACACCGGCTGGCTGCGCCGCTACCGTGTCCGCGCCCATGGCGACGTCACGCAGGCGCAGCTCGACGAGCTGAAGAACGGCATCGAGATCGAGGGCGTCAAATACGGTCCGATCGACGCGACGCTGGAGCGTGACCAGGGCGCCAATGTCTGGCTGGTTTTCGCGATCCGCGAGGGCAAGAACCGCGAAGTGCGCAATGTCTGCGCTCATCTTGGACTCGAGGTGAACCGGCTGATCCGGGTCTCCTACGGCCCGTTCCAGCTCGGCGAGGTCCCCGAGGGCCAGGTCGAGGAGATCAAGTCCCGCGTGCTGCGCGACCAGCTCGGCGAAAAGATCATCGAGAAATCGGGTGCGCAGTTCGACGTGCCGCAGAAATCTGCCTCGCATGAGGGAGACGACGCGCCGCGCGAGAAGAAGCCCGCGAGCAAGCGCGGCGTGATCAACGACCGCAAGGGCCGCCGCGTCCTGGTGCAACGCACCGGCAGCGAGGAAGCGCGCGAGCGCAACGAGGCTGAGGCCAGCGGCTACGGCCCGCCGCGCCGTCCCAAGCGCGGCTATCACGGCAAGCGCGATCTGGCGCCGAAGGAGGACTGACGTTGCGCGTCGTCGGCGGTCGATTGAAGGGGCGCAATCTGGCCTCACCGTCCTCGCGCGACATCCGCCCCACGGCGGACCGCCTGCGCGAGTCCGTGTTCAACATCCTCGTGCACGCCTATGACGATCCGATTGCGGATGCGCGCGTGCTCGATCTCTTCGCCGGCACCGGCGCGCTGGGCATCGAGGCGTCGTCACGCGGCGCGAAATTCGTGCTGTTCGTCGACAACGGCGCGGAGGCGCGCGCCCTGCTGCGGAATAATGTCGAGACGCTGGGCTTGGGTGGCGTGACAAAAGTCTATCGTCGTGATGCGACCGATCTCGGGCCTGCGCATCCGGTCGAGCCGTTCTCGCTGGTGTTCCTCGATCCGCCCTATGGCAAGGGGTTTGCGGAGAAGGCGCTTGCGAGCCTGCGCGACGGCGGCTGGCTGACGCCGGGCGCGCTGCTCGTCGTGGAAGAGGCGAAGGCTGCGCAGTTCGTCACGCCGGAAGGCTTCGAGGAATTGGAGCGGCGCCCTTATGACGACACGGAATTCGTGTTTTTGAAGCGACCGTAATTTCGAATTACCTCCGCCCGAACAGCTTCTCCACGTCGCTCAGCTTCAGCTCGACATAGGTCGGGCGGCCGTGATTGCACTGGCCGGAGTTCGGGGTGTCCTCCATCTCGCGGAGCAGGGCGTTCATCTCCTCCGGCCGCAGCCTGCGGCCGGCGCGCACCGAGCCGTGGCAGGCCATGGTGGCGGCGACGTGCATCAGACGGCGCTCCAGCGGCAGCGCCTCGTCCCACTCGGCCATATGCTCGGAAAGATCGCGCAACAGCCCGCCCGCATTGGTCTTACCGAGCAGCGACGGCGTCTCGCGCACCGCGACCGCGCCGGGGCCGAAGGATTCGATCGCAAGACCAAACGACCCCAGCTCCTCGCTGCGCTCCAGCAGGCGCTCCACCGTGGCCTCGTCCATCTCGACGATCTCGGGGATCAGCAGGATCTGCCGCTGCACGCCGTTGGCTGCCAGCGAAGCCTTCAGCCGCTCGTAGACGATGCGTTCATGCGCGGCGTGCTGGTCGACGATGATGAGGCCGTCGCGGGTCTGCGAGACGATATAGGTCTCGTGGATTTGCGTGCGCGCCGCGCCGAGCGGGCGGTGGACCAGATCGCCGGCGGGCTGCGTTTCGATCCGCACGTCCGCACTGGGCGCACCGACATCGAACGCAGCCTGCGCGCGCTCGGCGAAGGTGGGCGCAGCCGCACCGTCGAATGACGGCATCGGCGCGACCGGGGCGGATGGCGACGCCCGCCAGTCCCAGCTTGCCGGGCGCGGCGTGAATGCGGGGCGGAACGACGACAGCGCGCTCTCGCCGCTGTTGGCGGCCGTACGCCGGCCCTCCCGTGCAAGCCCTTCCTTCAATCCGTGCACGATCAGCGCGCGGACGAGGCCGGCGTTGCGGAAGCGCACCTCGGTCTTGGCCGGATGCACGTTGGCGTCGACCTCGCGCGGATCGAGCGTGACGAACAGCGCCAGCACCGGATGACGATCGCGCGGCAGATAATCGGCATAGGCCCCGCGTACCGCCCCTAAGATCAGCTTGTCGCGCACCGGGCGGCCGTTGACGAAGAGATATTGCCCAAGCGCGTTGGCTTTGGTCAGCGCGGGCGCTGCGGCATAGCCGGCGACCACCACGCCCTCGCGCTCGGCATGGACCTCGATGGCATGGCTGCGGAACTCTGCCCCCAGGATGTCGCCGAGACGCGTGAGGCGACCGGCGACGCCGGGCAGTGCGGCAGCCCAGGTCACCGGGGCGCGCTCTTCGCCCGCGAGCGTGAAGGCGATTTCGGGCCGCGCCATCGCGAGGCGCCGCACCACCTCACGGATCGCTTCCGCCTCGGTCCGGTCGGTCTTCAAGAACTTCAGCCGCGCCGGCGTGGCGTAGAAGAGGTCATTGACCTCGACCCGCGTGCCGTGCGCGAGCGCGGCCGGCATGATCTCGGACTTCTCGCCGCCCTCGACATTGAGCGCCCAGGCATGCGGCTCGCTGGCATGCCGCGTGGTGATGGAGAGCCGCGCCACGGAGCCGATCGAGGGCAGCGCCTCGCCGCGGAATCCAAGCGTGCGGATCTGCAGCAGGTCCTCGTCGTCGAGCTTGGAGGTGGCGTGACGCTCGACCGCCAGTGAGAGGTCCCTGGCGGTCATGCCGCCGCCGTCGTCGGTGATGCCGATACGCCGGCGCCCGCCGCCATCGGTAAAGACGTCGATGCGGCTGGCGCCGGCATCGATGGCGTTCTCGACCAGTTCCTTGACCACGCTCGCGGGACGCTCGACCACCTCGCCGGCGGCGATGCGGTTGACGACCTGTTCTGGCAATTGGCGGACGGGCATGAGTTCGATTTCAGATTCGGGACGCTATTCTAGGCCGTGTTGCGTCAAAAGCATGTGGTGAGCAACAGGCGCGTGGCGCCCTGGGGAAAAGGGGGGCCTATCGCACTGAAGACATTGGACGATCGCGCCGGTCGCGGGGGCCGTCGTTGACGACCCCGCGAGCCCGAGCGTCGCGTTCGCGGTCCGCAACTTGTTCCGCACCGCCGCATATGAGGAGCACAATTCCGCGAAACCGCCGCGAAATCCCTCAACGATGACCACACGATCCGGATTGCATGGCGACTGCGCCGTTCGGCTCTCTGCGCGATGGGATGGTCCAGTCCAGGCGAACGGCGAAAACACCAACCGCTCATCGCGAACAAAATCCAGGAGAAATGGATGAAGGTAGTGAAGACCTCTGTAATCGCATGCGCTCTTTCCGCACTGCTGGTGGGACCGGTTCTCGCACAAGGCGTATCGTCGGACACCAAGTTGCGTGGCAGCGCGCAGGGCAAGACCATGCAGGGCGGTGCCTCGAGCGGCGATGAAGAGGATCTCGGCGCACAGCAGGGAGCCGCGGGTGAGAAGGTCGGCATGAAGTCGACCAAGGGTACGAAGGGCACGGTCGGCACCACCGGCAGCGCGACGCACAAGGGCACGGCTGACGATTCCGTGTCGGGCGGTGCTGCGACCGGCAAGCGCTACTGACGCAGCCAGCGAAACGGCAAACCTCCGGTCGCATTGCGGCCGGAGGTTTTTTCGTCAATCGGTCAATCCTCGAAATGCCCGCCGCGCTTCGACTTGATGTCGCTGCGGCGCTTCTTGCCCTCGAGCCGGCGCTGCTTGGACCCAAAGGTCGGCTTTGTCGCGCGCCGTGGCTTCGGCCGGATCATGGCTTCGCCGAGCATCTCCGTAAGGCGGTCGATGGCGTCCTGGCGGTTGCGCTCCTGGGTGCGGAAGCGTTGGGCCTGGATCACGATGACGCCGTCCTTGGTCATGCGCTGCCCTGCGAGCCGGGCCAGGCGCAACGCGGCATCCTCCGGCAGCGTCAGTTTGCGGGTGTCGAAGCGCAATTGCGCCGAGGTCGCGACCTTGTTGACGTTCTGCCCGCCGGGGCCGGAGGCGCGGACAAAGCCGATCTCGATGTCGTCCTCGTCGATGACGAGATCGCGGGATATCCGCAGCATGGTGGCACCATTCGTGATGCCCGGACATATCCCGGACGCCTAGGTTCGGCAATGGCGCCCGGAATGCAAATGGCCGGGCGAGCCCGGCCATTTCAGAAGCGTACGAAAGACGTCAGTTCGACTTCGTCACCGGTGCGGCTGCCGGTTGCGCCGCCGCCTGCGGAGCGCGGCCGACGACGACGGTCAGGAGGCCCTGGCCCCAGAGGCGCTTTGCGGCCGCCTTGGCGTCATCCATGGTGACCGCATCGACGACGGCGTTGCGCTTCTCGATGTAGTCGATCGGCAGCTTGTCCTGCTGATATTGCAGCAGCGCCTGCGCGAGCTTCGAGGAGGTATCGAGCGCCAGCATCTGCGAGCCCTTGAGGTAGGACTTGGCCTCATCGAGCTCCTTCTGCGTCGGGCCTTCCTCGGCGATCCGACGCACTTCCTTGTCGATGGCGTCGATGGTGTCGCCTGCGCGGTCGGCGCGGGTGCCGGTATTGCCGATGAAGACCGCCGAATGCTCCATCCAGAGCAGCGATTCGAACACCGAATAGGCCAGCCCGCGCTTCTCGCGCACCTCGCGATAAAGCCGCGAGGACAACCCGCCGCCGCCGAGGATGTGGTTGACGACATAGGCCGCCATGAAGTTCGGATCGCTGCGCTTCACCCCGGGGCCGCCGAAGGTGATCACGGTCTGGGGAACGTCGAGCGTCACGAAGGCGCGTTGCGGCGGCTTGGCGGCCTCGACGTCGGGGACCGGCACGAGATTGGCCTTGGCGGGCAGGCTGCCAAACGTGTGGTCGAGCAGCTTGCCGAGCGTATCGGGATCAACGTCGCCAACCACCGCGATCTTCAGCGTGTCCTTGGCGAGCACGCGGCCGACATAGTCCTTCATGTCGGCGATCGTGATGGTCGGAACGCTGTCGAGGTTGCCGTTGGACTGCCGGCCGTAGGGATGTTCGCCGAAGGCGACTTCCAGGAATTTGCGGCTCGCCAGCGAGGTCGGGTTGGTGGTCTCGCGGCGCAGGCCCGAGATTACCTGCGAGCGAATGCGTTCGACATCGGCGGTTTCGAAATGCGGCGAGGTCAGCGCGCTCCGCAGCAGGTCGAAGGCCTCGTCCTTGTTGTCGCGCAGCATGCGCAGGCTGCCGCGGAACGTGTCGCGGGTGGCGGAGAAGGAGAGCTCGATGGCGCGGCGATCGAGCCGCTCATGGAAGGTCTTGGAATCGAGATCGCCGGAGCCTTCGTCGAGGAGATCGCCGACCAGATTGGCGACGCCCGACTTGTCCTTGGGATCCTGGGCCGAGCCGCCGGCAAAGGAATATTCCATGGCGATCAGCGGTACGGTCGCATCCTGCACGAACCAGGCCTCGATGCCGCCCGGCGACGTCAAGTGCTGGATCTTTGCAGCCGCCTGCGACGGCGAGACGGTAGCGAGCGCGAGTGCCGCGCCGGTGGCAAAGGAGAACGCAACGCGTCGAAGGAAGGGATAGGTCACGAACGCTTCTCCTCGCGTTTGGTGGTCGCGGTGTCCTTGATCAGATAGCCTGTCACTGAGCGCTTCTTCTCGAGCCATTTCTGCGCGACGGTGCGGACCTGCTCGGCGGTGACCGCGCGGATGCGATCTGGCCAGCTCCGGATGTCCTCGATCGACAGGCCCGTGGTCAGTGCGCCGCCATACCAGCGTGCCAGCACCGCCTGGTTGTCCTGGGCGTAGATCGCCTCGGCGATGAGCTGGGTCTTGACCCGCTCGAGATCCTCGGCACGGATCGGATTCTGCGCGATGTCGGCAATGACGCCGTCGACCACCTGCTCGATCTCGGCGAAGCTGACGCCGGATTTGGGCGAAGCCGAGATCGCGAACTGGGTCGGGTCGAGCGAGATGCTCGAATAACTGGCGCTGGCGGAGACCGCGAGCGGCTTGTCGACCACGAGCGCACGGTAGAGATAGGAATTGTTGCCGCTGCCCATTAGCTGCGCCAGCACGTCGAGGGCCGCGCTTTCGCCGGCCGCAGCCGTGGTCGCCGAGGGCACCAGGTAATAGCGCCGCAAGCCGGGTTGCTCGACGCGCGGATCCGCAAGGGTCACGGTGCGCGGCGCCGCGGGCTCCGGCTCCTGCGGGCGGACACGGCGGGCCGGGATCGCGGGTTGGGCCGGGATGGAGCCGAAATTGCGCTCCACCAGCGGGCGGATGTCGGCGGCCTCGACGTCGCCCGCGATCACCAGGATCGCGTTGTTCGGCGCATAGAAGCGGCGGTAGAAGGCGAGCGCATCCTCGCGATCGAGCTTCTCGATCTCCTGGTGCCAGCCGATCACCGGCCGGCCGTAGGGATGGTTGAGATAGAGCGCGGCCATGATCTGCTCGTTCAGCCGCGCGTCCGGATTGTTGGCGACGCGCATGTTGTATTCTTCGAGCACCACGTCGCGCTCGGGCAGCACGTTCTCGTCCTTGAGGATCAGGCCGGTCATGCGGTCGGCCTCGAACTCCATCATGGTCGGCAGCTGCTCTTTCGGCACGCGCTGGTAATAGTTGGTGTAGTCGACCGAGGTCGAGGCGTTCTCGTTGCCCCCGACGCGGAGCACGGTCTGGGAGAATTCGCCGACCGGATGCTTCGATGTGCCCTTGAACATCAGGTGCTCGAGGAAGTGCGCGAGCCCGGACTTGCCCGGCGTCTCGTCCGCCGAGCCGACCTTGTACCAGATCATTTCCGTGACGACGGGCGTGCGGTGGTCGGGAATCACCACGACCTGCATGCCGTTTCCAAGCGTGAAGCTGGCGGGCGGAGCCGATGTCACCGTGGTCTGCGCAAGAGATGCGCCGGCCGTGAGGACACTCGTCGAAAGCAGCGCGGCAAGGAGGCGGGCAGCCGATCGGTAAGAGGACATCATGATCCTTATGAAAGGCCGAGCCCGGATGTCCGGCTCGGAGGCACGGCATGGTACACCGTGCGGCAAACGCTTCGCGTCACGAAGCAGAGAACTCAACTCGGGCGCAAGTTACTGATAAGCAATTAAAGACCGCGTCCGGCGCGCACGAGCCGTCGGCGCGGGACCGCGTCTGTCGGGATATCGCAAAGTGACAGGAGCGTTATTGTTCCTTGTCCTTCCCGGACATGATGTCGAAATAGGTCCGCCTCGTCTTGTCCTCTCCGGCGCCATAGGCGTAGCTCGGCGACGGCGTCTGGTAGCCCGGCGGTGGCTCGACCAGCGACTGGCGCGGCGGCTCGGTCGTGAATTGCTTCGCCTCGCCCTTGTTGTTCGACATCATGCCCCACAGACCGCCGGTGAAACCGAGTTGGGCGGGGCTGAGCGACGGGTTGCCGTTGGTGCCCGGCTGGATGGGGTCGTTGCTCGTGCGCTCGGGTGCGGCTGTCCTGCCGACCTCCATCTCGGCGGGCGACAACGTCCGGCCTGCCTGCCAGTTCTCTGTGGCCTTGACGGCCTTTTTCCGCTGGGCGATGGCCTCCTTGCGGCGCTTTTCGTCCGGGTCCTTCGGCCAGTTCGGCGCGTTCTTGGCTTCGGTGCCGGCGGGCGGCGGCAGGTCGAGCTTGGGCGGTACCACCAGCGGCGACCGCTCACGGTACTCAATACCCTTCTTCTCCATGCTCTTGGCGCCGATGCCCGACATCAGATTGTCGATGAGCTTCTCTTCGAAGGTCATATCGTCATCGTCCTCGCCGTCGTCACCGGCGCGGGCGGCGCCAGCCGACATGACGAGACCGATGCCGAGTGCGACAGCGGACAATTTCAATGCCCGCCAGAACCCTTGCCCGGGATCTCCAACCATCGAACTGCTGGTCTTCGAGCTGCGCATCACTGTACCTGTTCCAAATTGTGGCAGTTTGCCGCTCTCGCGCGGCATAATCCCTCGCAAAAACAAGGGTCCGCCTGCCGGTCCGTATCGGCCGGGATCAGGGCGCTTTTGCGGCGGGTACCCCCAGGAAGGAATCATACAATAGCGCCGCCACGCCAGCAACGATGGCCACGTCCGCGAGGTTGAACACGTACCAATTATAGGTCTTTCCGCCGATCTCGACGTGAAACAGGGCGAAATCGACCACCGCGCCATAGGCGAGGCGATCGATCCCATTGCCGATGGCGCCGCCGATGATCAGGCCGAGCGCGATGGTTGCCAGCAGGGTGTGCGAGCGGGCCATCCAGATCGCCAGCGCAACCACGGCGAGGACCTTCACGGCCATCAGCGCCATTTGCGCAGCCTGGCCGTCGTTCTGGAGCCAGCCGAAGCTGATGCCGATGTTCCAGGCCAGCACCAGGTCGAAGAACGGGGTCACCTCGACCGCGCCGCGACGGGCAAGGTCGAACACATTCAGCAGCCAGAGCTTTGAAGCCTGATCGGCCACCAGCGTGAGCAGGGCCGCGAGGATGCCGGCGCGGAGCGGGGTCATGCAGGCGAGATCTCTATCTCCACTACAAACACCGCCGTCGTCCCGGCGAAGGCCGGGACCCATACTCCGAGGCGGAAGTTGTTTGAGGGACTCGTGGTCATCAGCCTTCGCTGCAATCGGCGGTCGTGGTTATGGGTCCCGGCCTCCGCCGGGACGACACGAAGTTAGACACTCACCCCCAGCGCCTTCCATTCGCGCAGCGCCTTGGCGTCGCGCGGGGTGACGTCGGGGTATTCGGGGTCTTCACCCACCGTCGGCGAAATCTTCCAGGAACGGGCGCATTTGGTGCCGACCGCCTTCTCCACCACGACAGCGATGCCGGGAACGGCATCGAGACGGAATGCGGAAGCCGGCGCCTCGTCCTCGCGCACCTCGTAGTTCGAGGTGATGCAGATCTCGGCGAGGTCGGTGTCGAACAGCGTCGCAAGCATGTCGCGGTCGGCGACATAGATCACCGGCGAGGCCTCCAGCGACGAGCCGATGTTCTTGGCGGCGCGTTCGAGCTCCAGCGCACCGGTGACGACGCGGCGGACGTTGCGGATCGCTTCCCACTTCGCGGCGAGCTTGTCGTCGCGCAGGCTTTCGAGGTCGTCGGGAAACTGCGTCAGGTGCACCGAGGGCTCGGCGCCGGGCCTGTACATGCGCCAGGCTTCCTCCGCGGTGAAGCTGAGGATCGGCGCCAGCCATTTCAGGATCGAGCTGCACAACAGATCGATCGTGGTCAGCGCCGCCTTGCGCGTCGGCGAGGAGGGCGGATCGCAATACAGCGTGTCCTTGCGGATGTCGAAATAGAACGCGGAGAGCTCACTGTTCAGGAATGCGGACAAGGTTGCGACCACCGTCTTGTAGTCGAACTCCTGATAGGCCTTGCGGACGACGGCAGCACGGACCGCGAGCTCGTGCAGCATCAGCCGTTCGAGCTCAGGCATGTCGGCGGGTGCGACTGCGTCGGCGGGCTTGTAGTGATCCAGCGTTCCCAGCATCCAGCGCACGGTGTTGCGCAGCTTGCGATAGGTCTCGATGGTGTTCTTCAGGATCTCCGGGCCGATGCGCTGGTCGTCGGCATAGTCAGTGGCGCAGACCCACAGGCGCAGGATATCCGCGCCCGAATCCTTGATCACCTTCTGTGGCTCGACGGTGTTGCCGATCGACTTCGACATCTTGCGGCCGTTCTCGTCGAGCGTGAAGCCGTGGGTGAGCACGATGTCATAGGGCGCGCGGCCGCGCGTGCCGGCGCTCTCCAGCAGCGAGGAATGAAACCAGCCCCGATGCTGGTCGCTGCCTTCCAGATACATCACGGTGTCGTCGCCGCCATCGACCTTGCGGACGATGTTGCCGAGCTGCGGGAAGTTCTGGCGATCCTCGAGCACGAATGCATGCGTCGAGCCGGAATCGAACCAGACGTCGCAGATGTCGTCGATCTTCTTCCAGTCTTCGCTCGCGCGCGATCCAAGGAAGCGCTCGCGGGCGCCTTCCATGTACCAGGCGTCGGCGCCTTCCTCCATGAAGGCCTCGGTGATGCGCTGATTGACGATCTCGTCCTGCAGGATTTCGGCCGAGCCGTCGCTCTTCTCGCGCACGAACACGGCGATCGGAACGCCCCAGGCGCGCTGGCGCGAGATCACCCAGTCCGGACGGTTGGCGATCATGCCGTTGATGCGGTTCTCACCCGACGGCGGCACCCATTGCGTGACCGAGATCGCATGCAGCGCGCGGGCCCGCAGTGTATCGCCCTTCTTGGCATGGCCATCTTCGCTGATGTCCTTGTCCATCGCGATGAACCATTGCGGCGTGTTGCGGAAAATGACCGGCTTCTTCGAGCGCCAGGAATGCGGATATTGGTGCTTGAGGCGGCCGCGCGCGAGCAGCTTGCCGGCCTCGATCAACGCCTTGATCACGGCCTCATTGGCATCGCCCTTCTCGCCCTTGTCGTTGAGCACGCGCTTGCCGGTGAAGCCGGGGGCCTGCGCGGTATAGGCGCCGTTCTCGTCGACAGTGTAGGGGATCGCGGTCGAGATGCCGCGTTCATCGAGCTCGCGGGTATTGGCCATCCAGACGTCGAAGTCCTCGCGGCCGTGGCTCGGCGCGGTGTGCACGAAGCCGGTGCCGGTATCGTCGGTGACATGCTCGCCGGCGAGCAGCGGCACGATAAACGCGTAACCGCCATCGAGGCCGCGCAAGGGATGAGCGCACTCCACGGCGTCCAGCGTATCGCCGGGAATGTCGCGCAGCTTCTCATAGGCCGTGACGCGCGCCTGCTTGAACACCTCTGCGGCAAGCGCATCGGCCAGGATCAGGAGATCGCCGGTCTTCGCCCAATTGTCCGCGGCTGCATCCGTCACCTTGTAGAGGCCGTAGGCGATCTTCGGTGAGAACGAGATCGCGCGGTTGCCGGGCAGTGTCCAGGGCGTGGTGGTCCAGATCACGACCGAAGCATTGGCGAGCGCACCATGTGCCGGGGACGTGACGGGGAACTTCACCCACACCATGTCGGAGGTGTAGTCCTCGTACTCGACCTCGGCCTCGGCGAGCGCGGTCTTCTCGACCACGCTCCACATCACCGGCTTGGAGCCGCGATACAGCGTGCCGTTGGCCGCGAACTTCATCAGCTCGCGCGCGATCTGCGCTTCGGCGGGATAGCTCATCGTCTGATAGGGATGATCCCAGTCGCCGATGATGCCGAGGCGCTTGAATTCCTCACGCTGCACGTTGATCCAGTGTGTCGCATAGGCGCGGCACTCTTTCCGGAACGCCACCATCGCGGCGGAGTCGCGGAAGTCGGGCTTCTGCTTGCCCTTGGAACGGTAGTTCTCTTCCTCGATCTTCCATTCGATCGGCAGGCCGTGGCAGTCCCAGCCAGGCACATAGTTGGAGTCGAAGCCGAGCATCTGCTGGCTCTTGGTCACGACGTCCTTGAGGATCTTGTTCAGCGCGTGCCCGATATGGATGTTGCCATTGGCGTAGGGCGGGCCGTCATGCAGCACGAATTTGGCGCGGCCCTGGGCTTCCTGGCGCAGCTTGTCGTACAGCCCGATGTCGTTCCAGTATTTCAGCAGCTCCGGCTCGCGCTGCGGCAGGCCGGCGCGCATCGGGAATTCGGTCTGCGGCAGGAACAGGGTTCTCGAATAGTCTTTGGCTTCGGATTTTTGGGACTTTTGTGGCTTGTCGGACATGAGGCTGACTGGCTCGGAAGGGCGCGGGAACGGATGGCGATGCGGAATCGCGGGTGAAACGACAACATCCCGGTCTTGCGCCGAGCCGAAGGCTCAGGCGGAAGCCGGGCCGCTAATCCCTATGATGCGCCGCGCAAACATGGGCTCTCCATAGCAGGGGGCTAAGGGAAGCGCAAAAGGTTCGGGGGCCGGTTTCCGGCCTCAATCGATGATGCCAAGCCGCGGAAACGCGTCCGGGGCGGCGGCGAGCATGGCGCGGGCGCGGGCGGAATCGTCGTCCATCTGGCGGATCAGGGCATCCAGGCCGTCGAATTTCAGCTCCTCGCGGATGAAGCCGATAAAGGCGCAGTCGAGCGTCTGTCCGTAAAGATCGCCCTTGAAGTCGAACAGGAAGATTTCCAGCAGCGGCGCGCCGTTATCGAAGGTCGGGCGGCGGCCGAAGCTTGCCACCCCGTCCAGCCGCTCCGCGCCGCGGCCGACCCGCACCGCATAGATGCCGTGCTTGAGGCCGCAATTGGCATCGAGGCGGATATTGGCGGTGGGATAACCGAGGTCGCGGCCGCGCTTCTCGCCGTGGATGACCTCGCCGGTGATGAACCAGGGCGCGCCGAGCATGGCCGTGGCCTCGTCGATCTGGCCTTCTGCGAGCGCGATCCGGATCGCGCTGGACGAGACCGGCCGCTCGTCGATGTCGACATGCGGCTGCACGTCGACCTCGATGCCGAGCCGGGGCGCCTCGTTGACCAGGAGGCTCGGCGAGCCGACGCGACCCTTGCCGAAGTGGAAGTCGTAGCCGACGGCGATTCCGCCGATGCCCAGGCGCCCGATCAGGTCATGGTGAATGAAGTCTTGCGCGCTGGTCCCGGCGCGGGACTTGTCGAAGGTCATGACCACGGCGCCGTCAAGTCCGGTGCCGGCCAGAAGCCGCAGCTTGGCACGCTCGTCCGTCAGGCGGAATTGCGGGGTGTTGGGGCTGAAAAACCGCCGCGGATGCGGCTCGAAGGTCAATGCCAGCGCAGGGCGGCCATGGATCCTGCCCATTTCCAGGGCTGCGGCGATCACGGCGCGATGGCCGAGATGAACGCCGTCGAAATTGCCCATGGCGACCACGGCCCCCCTTGCAATGGCGGAGTCCGGCGTGGTGTCGCGGATAACGGTAAAATGCGGAGCCATCAGGGGAATTCTCGAACCGGCGGGACCGGCCGGGACCGTGGCGCGACGGGCCGGATGAAGTCAAGCGGGAGGGGGGCGGCCGCATCGAAGGTGATTTCAGTCCACCGGGGGCGTTCCCAGTTAACGCGCTGTTTAACGCCTTGGTGCTAGTCCTTGGAGCGTGGAACCGCGGGGCTCCGGCCCGGCAGGTCCGATCGTAATATTTCCTGGGTTTGCGTTGGGGGAGTCGAGATGGCGGTTGATTTGTCGATGTCGGTTCTGGTGGTTGACGACTACAGCACCATGATCCGTATCATCAGGAACCTCCTGAAGCAGCTTGGCTTCGAGAATATCGATGATGCAAGCGACGGTTCGGCAGCGCTGAACAAGATGCGTGGCAAGAAGTACGGTCTCGTGATTTCCGACTGGAACATGGAGCCGATGACGGGTTACGACCTGCTGCGCGAAGTGCGCGCGGATCCGAACCTCGCCACCACGCCCTTCATCATGATCACGGCCGAATCAAAGACCGAGAACGTGATCGCGGCCAAGAAGGCCGGCGTGAACAACTACATCGTCAAGCCGTTCAACGCGGCGACGCTGAAGACCAAGATCGAGGCGGTCTTCCCGGACATGGCGAGCGCGTAAGGCGCGCTCGAAGCCATCGGTTGAATTCGGAAGGCCCGGGCGGTTGTCCCGGGCTTTCTGCGTCTGGTTCGTCGTTCTGGAATCGATGCCCGATATCAAGCCGGAATGACGATCAACTCGCTACCACTTCAGTTCGCGCATCAGCGCCTTTGGCGGATGGCCGAACAATTCCAGCACCGAAGCCGGGTCGAGCTGGTCGAGACCCTCGAACTCCTCGGCATGGATGCCGCGGGTCACGAATAGGCAATCGATGCCGAACTCGCGCGCGCCGGTGAGGTCGGTCCGGACGGAATCGCCGATCGCGAGCACCTTTTTGCGGTCGATCTGGTGGCCCTGGCGTTCGCCGGCGAGCGCCATCGCGCGCTCGTAGATCGGCCGGTGCGGCTTGCCGTAGAAGATCACCTCGCCGCCGAGCTCGCGATAGAGCTCCGCGATCGCGCCGGCGCAATAGATCAGGCGGTCGCCGCGTTCCACCACGATGTCGGGGTTGGCACAAACCAGCGTCAGCTTGCGCTCGCGCGCCTTCAGCATCATGCCGCGATAGTCTTCCGCCGTCTCGGTCTCGTCGTCATAGAGACCGGTGCAGACGATGTAGTCTGCCTCCTCCAGCGGCGCGGTCACCGCATCGAGGCCGCGATAGATCGAGTTGTCGCGCTCGGGGCCGAGCCAGAACATCTTGCGGCCGGGATGGTCGGCGACATAGAGCCGCGTCAGGTCGCCTGACGACACGATCGCGTCGTAGGTCTCGTCGGCGACGCCGAGCTTGCGCAATTGACGCTGCACGGAGTCGGCCGGGCGCGGCGCGTTGGTGATCAGGATGACCGTACCGCCGCGGCTGCGATAGGTGTGCAGCGCGTCGCAGGCTTCGGGGAAGGATTCGAGGCCGTTATGGACCACGCCCCAGATGTCGCTGAGCACGACGTCCACGCCCGCCACGAGTTCACGCAGGCTTTCAGCGAAATGCAGCGTGGTCATGATGCGTGCGGCCGATCAGATGCGGCGCGCGAGCGCGGCGTTGCCGGTGACGCGCTGTGGCGCAGACGCAGCCGATGTCGCGCCCGAGCTGGGTATGCCGGAGCCATTGGATCCCTGAGTGTCCTGTGCCTGGTTCGGCGCGGCGGTAGCAGATGACCCCTCCGGCCGCAATGGCCGGGGCGGCGCGAACAGGAACCCCTGGCCGAACCGCACGTCATAATCGAGCAGGTCGATCACGGCGCGCTCGCCCTCGATCCGCTCGGCGATCAGATCGATGCCGAAGCGGCCGAGCAGGTCGGAGAGGTCGGACGGGTGGATGTCCGAGGCCGAAGCCTGCCTGGGATCGAGCAGGAGCGAGGCCGGCACCTTGATGAAGCGCACGCCGCGATCGGCGAGTTCGCGCGGTTCGATCCGCAAATCGGTGACGTGGTCGATCGAGAAACGGAAGCCGCGCTGGGCGAGCGCGGCGAGATTCTCGGTCTCGGCCAGGCCGAGATTGCGGAAGGTCGATTGCTTGAATTCCAGCACCAGCGAGGGCGCCAGCGCCCGGTTGGCCTCGAGGAAATCGAGGTATTGCGCGAAGGTCGTGGAATTGCCGAGCGTGGAAGCCGCGACGTTGCAGAACACGCCGACCTCCTTGTTGCGTACCATCAGGCGTCGCAGCACCTGCACGCAGCGCAGCATCACCATGTTGTCGATGCGCCCGATCAGGCCGGAGGCCTCCGCAATGCTGATGAACTCCTCGGCCGCCACCAGCTGGTCACGCTCGTCGCGCAGGCGCGTCACGGCCTCGTAGAAGCGGACCTTGCGCTGTGGCAGCGTCACCATCGGCTGGAGGAAGATGTCGATGCGGTTCTCGTCGATCGCGTTGCGGAGCGTCGCCAGCAATTGGGTCTGGTTGCGGCCGTTGGCGGTCTGAACCGGATTGGCGTTCTGGGTCTGGATTGCCGGCGCTGCCGGCCGTGGCGGCGGCGCGGGCGCCTGGGGAGGGGCAGCCGACCGCTCCTCTTCGAACGGGGCCATCAGGTCGAGCGACGCGTCCTGCTCCTGCCTTGCGACCGGAGCTGGGTCCGGGAGCGGCGCGTTGCCGGCCATCAGATCCTCATGAGCCGAGACGGTGGTGGCGAGCTGCCTGACCAATCCGCCGAGCTCGTTGATCTCGCCGACCACCGCCTGAATGCGGTCTGAGTTGGCCGAATTGGAGGAGGCGATGCGTGCTTCGATCGTGGCAAGCCGGCGGCCGAACTCGGCGACCTGGCGGGCGAGATCGGCGGTGCCGCGCGAAAGGTCGGCGATCTGGCCGCCGACGTCGCTGCGGTCGCGCAACCGCATCGACACTGCATTGTAGAGGATCAGGAAGGTCAGCGCCGTTAGCGCCACGATCGCGGATTCGGTTCCGCTGATGCCGGCGACCGCGTAGAGCACGAGCCCGAGCGAGGCCGCGACCAGAACCATGCAGATGGCGATGAAGATCGTCGAAATACGAATCATGCCGCGCGTTACGCCTCAAGAGCTGACTGCCTGACCGGGAAAACACGGGTGGCGTCTCGAACCCGTCACGCCGCATGCTCCCCCAAGCGGCATGAGCTTAACATCATTGTTGATTCGAGGGGATAGCGACCCAATCGCGGACTCAGGATGGCGCCGCAGCGCCGACCGTGTCGGCCGAGACGGCCTCGCGGGTGCCAAGCGGCTTGGGTGCCCCGGTGGTCGTGTCGCGCAGGGTCTGCCGTTCGATCTCTGAATTCAGCTCGGCCCCAAACATGATGACGATCGCCGACATCCACATCCACATCATCAAGCCGATCGCAGCGCCGAGCGAACCGTAGGTCGCATTGTAATTGGCGAACTCCGAAAGGTACCAGGACAGCAGCGCCGAGCCGGCGATCCAGAGGATCGCGGCCGCCACCGCGCCGAGGCTCAGCCATTGCCAGCGCGGGGCATCGCGGCTGGGCGCGAAGCGGTAGAGGACGGCGAGCGCCGCAAGGAGAATGACGAACAGCACCGGCCATCGCGCCAGCGCCACGATCAGCTTGCTTTCGGGCGCCATGCCGAGGTGGTTGAGCGCGAGCGGGAAGGCGACGACGGCGCCCACCATCAGCAGCAGGGCAACGATGCCACCGACCGTGAAGGCCAGCGAGACCGTGTTTAGCCGGATGAAGCTGCGCTTTTCACGCTCCTCATAGGCGACGTTGAGGGCATCGAAGATGGCTTTGACGCCGGCATTGGCGCTCCAGATCGCGAGCACGAGGCCAAACAGGAAGGTGACACCAAGCGTCGCACCGCCGTGCGACACGACGCGCGCCACCTGGTCCTCGACGATCTGGAACGCACCCTCGGGCAGCATCATCGCGAGCGATTGCAGGTTGGAACTGATTGTCGAGGGATCGGCGAACAGGCCATAGAATGAAACCAGAGCTGTGATGGCGGGAAAAATCGCGAGCAGCCCGAAAAAGACGACGCCACCGGCGGTCGCGAGCAGGCGATCCTCGTCGATGCGCTGATAGGTGCGCCAGAGGATGTCCTTCCAGCCTGCCCACGGGATTGCGAACGGGCTTTTCGCGCGGCGGCCGCGGCCGGGCTGCGAGGCTGCGCCCGTCGGGCTCGTTTCCGGCGAATTCGCCTCGCCGTTGCGGTGGTCTTGCGGAGGTCCCGCCCTGACCAGGCCAGAATCCTGGAAATACCGTTCCGCGGTGAGCACGAACACGGTCGTGGCTGCCACTAACAGCCAGCGGTCGAATTGCTCGGCGCGCCGCATACGCATTTTTAGGTATCCGCTCGGTGGCCGTGACGCCGCCGGCGCGCTGCCGTGAGCCCGACCAGCCCAACGGCCGCGAGCATCAGCCCGAGTTGCACGGGCCGGTTGGACCGAGCCGGCCACGTGCTGCCGCCATGTCCTCCTTCATGTCCGCGTTCGCCCGGCGCGAGCGGCGCCAGGGGAATTGTGGTCGCGACCTCCTTCACCGCCTCCTTCACCGTTCCGCGCGGGATGCGCGGGGTGGCGATAGCCACGCGCAGGCGGCTGGCAAGCGGCACGATCGGCTTGGTCTTGCGCTTCATCTGGGCCATGGCCACGCCGGCGCAGGCGGCGGCCAGGACCAGGAGCACGCCGCCGACGGCGCCGAACCCCCAGAATTGCCCGTAATGGATTGCAATCCAGCGGTACAGGGCAATTAGGCCGACGAAGAAGGCTGCGACGACAAACAAGCCCGCAACCGCGAGCAGTCCGGCCGCAGCCGCATACGACGTCATGCGGCCCGTGGCCTGGTTGCTCCGGTCACGGGCATAGGACTGGGCAGCGCGCTTGAGATGGTTGAGCTTGAGCGCGACGCCGGCGCGCAGCAATTCGCCCGATGGCGCAAGCATGCGGTTATCCTCCGAGTGCGAGAAAATTCGTCGGGGATGAACGTGGCGGTATTTGACTTGTTCCGACGAGGTCTGCCCGCCGTGATGGATCAGCCGAGATCGGCGGCCGCGATCCAGAACACTTCGCCCTCTGAGTCCTCGGTGTCGAGCCAGAGCAGCGGTAATTCAGGAAAGGCCTCGTCGACCAGTTCGCGGCCGCGTCCGATCTCGCAGATCAGCCCGCCATCCGGCGTCAGGTGGTCGGGCGCGTCGCGCAGGATCCGGCGCACCACGTCGAGACCGTCGGCGCCGCCGTCAAAGGCGAGCTTCGGCTCGGCCCGGCACTCCGGCGGCAGCGCCGCCATGCCTTCGGCATCGACATAAGGCGGGTTGGTGATGATCAGGTCGTATTTGGTGTCACCGAGCGGGGCGAACAGGTCGCCGCGATGCAGGCTGATCCGGTCATCGAGCCCGTATTCGCCGACATTCCGTCTGGCGACGTCGATCGCGCCCTTGGAGATATCGACGGCGTCGATCGTGGCGTTCGGAAAATGATGCGCGGCGAGGATCGCGAGGCATCCCGATCCCGTGCAGAGATCGAG
Source organism: Bradyrhizobium sp. i1.15.2 (assembly GCF_040548425.1). Lineage (NCBI taxonomy): Bacteria > Pseudomonadati > Pseudomonadota > Alphaproteobacteria > Hyphomicrobiales > Nitrobacteraceae > Bradyrhizobium > Bradyrhizobium sp. i1.15.2. Next base: position 24,209 of record NZ_JBEPRQ010000025.1, read on the forward strand.
CACGCGCTCGACGGCGCTGGGATCGTCGATCAGCGAGCCGGCTTCGCCGTCGCCGCCGAAATGCGACTCCAAGAGCTCGCCGATGAAGGAGCGGGGAACGATGACGCGCTCGTCGACATAGAACGGCAGGCCGCGCATGTAGATCTTGTTGACGAGATAGGCGGCCGGTTTGCGCGTGGTGACGCGCTGATGAACGAGATCGATGATGATCCTGCCCTCGGCGGCCGTGACGCGCGCGTTGGCAAAAATCTCGAACTGCTCGGGATGCAGATGCAGGGCTTCACAGACCAGGAAGGCCGCTTCCGCGACCGGATCGGGCGTGCCGTGGGCAAAGGCAAGCTTGGCCTCATTGAAGCGGCTGACCGCATAGCGGACAAAATCGATCAGCGTGAGAAGCTCGCCGCGGCCCACTTTCGCGAGCTTTGGCGCGGCGCGGCCGCGCACGCTCTTTTTGGTCGTTGTTGCCATCAGGATCGGGTCCAGCGTGCGGTTGCTTCGTCGTCGCGGGCTTGGGCCTCGACCCAGCCGGTGCCGGTGGCGCTCTCTTCCTTCTTCCAGAACGGCGCGTTGGTCTTGAGATAATCCATCAGGAACTCGGCTGCCTGGAACGCGGCCTGGCGGTGCTGAGAGGCGGTCAGCACCAGCACGATGTTCTGGCCGGGCATGAACCGGCCGACGCGATGGATCACCGTGACGCCGTTGAGAGGCCAGCGCGAGGTGGCCTCGTCGGCATGGCGCCTGATCTCTTCCTCGGCCATGCCAGGATAATGCTCGAGCGAGAGTGCGGCGATCTTCGCGCTGTCCTCGTCGCCGCGGCAGATGCCGGAAAAGCTCACGACCGCACCGATGTCGGTGCGGTTCCCGGTCAGGACCGCGATCTCGCGCGCGATGTCGAAATCGTCTTGCTGGATACGGATGGTGACGGGGCAGGTGGCGACGGGCATGGCCTAGCCGCCGGTCATCGGCGGGAAGAACGCGATCTCGCGAGCGCCCGCGATCGCGGCGTCCGACTTGACGTGGGCATGGTCGATCGCGGCGCGGATCACCTTCGGCTTCTCGAAGGCGTAGGCGTAGGCTTCGCTTTGGCCGGACAGCCAGGCGATCAGCTCTTCCACGGTGCGCACGGTTGCGGGCGGCTCGATGGTCTCCTCGGCCTTGCCGACGCGCTCGCGCACCCAGGCGAAGTACTTCACCTTCATCCCTCATCCTCCTTGATGAGGTGATGGATGCCAGCGCCGAAATAGTCATAGCCCGTGTACATGGTGAGGATCGCCGAGGCCCAGAGCAGCGCCAGCCCGATCATCGAGACCATGGGCACCACCTCATCGCCGGCCGGACCAGCCAGCAGGAAGCCGATGGCGATGAGCTGAACCGTCGTCTTCCACTTCGCAAGCTTGGTCACGGGCACGCTGACGCGCAGCGCGGCAAGATATTCGCGCAGGCCCGAGACCAGGATCTCGCGGCACAGGATCACGATGGCGGCCCACAGCGACCAGCCGTGAATGATGCCGTCGGCGGCCAGCATCAGCAGGCACGAGGCGACCAGAAGTTTGTCGGCGATCGGATCGAGCATGCGGCCGAACGCCGATTGCTGATTCCAGATTCGCGCGTAATAGCCGTCGAGGTAATCGGTGACCGCAGCCGCGATGAAAATGGCGACCGCAACCCAGCGCAGCCACAGCGGACCGTCCATGATCGACTGTGCGTAGATGCACCCGACCACGACCGGGATCGCGGCGATCCGGCCGTAGGTCAGGATGTTCGGGAGGGACATCGCGCGGCTGGTGGTCCCTCGTGTCGTGGCGATGTTCATCCGTCCTACCAATACCGCTGCAGCCTGAAGGTCAACCGTTCCGCTCCCCAAATGGGGTGCGGGATGCGACGACCATATGACCGCGGCCCCCCTTTATTTCACCCCGGCTGGGGATGGAAATACTCGAAAATCCTGCGAGCGCTCTCGGCGCTCACCCCCGGAACCTTGCCGAGATCGGTGATCGAAGCCCGTTCGATCTCCTTCAGGGTTCCGAAATGGTGCAGCAAGGCACGTTTGCGTGACGGACCGATGCCCGGAATCTCCTGCAAGCCGGCCTCGCGGATGTCCTTCTTGCGCAGCTTGCGGTGCGAACCGATGACGAAGCGGTGCGCCTCGTCCCGCAGCCGCTGGATGAAATAGAGCACGGGGTCGCGCGGCTCCAGCTTGATCGCCTCGCGCTCCGGCATGAACAGGGTCTCGCGGCCGGCGTCCCGGTCCGGCCCCTTGGCCACCGACATCAGCGCCACTTGGGTCAGGCCGAGATTTGCAAAGATTTCCCGGACGGCGTTGAGCTGGCCGCGGCCTCCGTCGATGATCACGAGATCGGGCCATTGCGGGAAGTCGTCGTCCTTGGTTTTGGCCGCGCCCTCTTCGGGCGGGTTGATCAGGCGCTTGAAGCGGCGCTCCAGCACTTCGCGCATCATGGCGAAGTCGTCGCCCGGCGTGATCCCTTCCGACTTGATGTTGAACTTGCGGTACTGGTTTTTCACAAAACCGTCTGGGCCGGCGACGATCATGGCGCCGACCGCGTTGGTGCCCTGGATGTGGCTGTTGTCGTAGACTTCGATCCGCTTCGGCGCATGCGTCAGGTTCAGGGTCGTGGCCATGGCGTCGAGCAGACGGCTCTGCGTCGCGGTGTCCGCGAGCTTGCGGCCCAGGGCCTCGCGCGCGTTGGTGAGCGCGTGGGTGACGAGCTCCTTCTTCTCGCCGCGCTTCGGCGTGGACACCTCGACCTTGCGGCCGGCCTTGATCGACAGCGCGTTGCCGAGCAGCTCGCTCTCCTCGATCTCGTGCGAGAGCAGGATATTCCTCGGCGGCGGCTTGTCGTCGTAGAACTGGGCGAGGAAGGAGCCGAGCACCTCTTCCGGCGTATACGTCTTCTCCGCGCGCGGGAAATAGGCGCGGTTGCCCCAGTTCTGCCCGGTGCGGAAGAAGAACACCTCGACGCATGAGAAGCCGCCCTCCTGGTGGATGGCGAAGACGTCGGCTTCTTCCACCGTGCGCGGATTGATGCCCTGCTGCGACTGGATCGCGGACAACGCAGCGAGGCGGTCGCGGTAGAGCGCGGCGCTCTCGAATTCGAGCTCGCCGGAGGCCTTCTCCATCTCGGCGGCAAGCTCCTGTTTCACCGCATGGCTCTTGCCGGACAGGAAGTCGCTCGCCTCGCGCACCAGGGTCGTGTAGCCGGGGAAGTCGATCTCGCGGGTGCAGGGGCCGGCGCAACGGCGGATCTGATAGAGCAGGCAGGGCCGCGAGCGGCTCTCAAAGAAGGAATCCGTGCAGGAGCGGATCAGGAACGCGCGCTGAAGCGCGGTGATGGTGCGGTTGACGGCGCCGGCAGAGGCGAACGGGCCGAAATAGCGACCGGGCCGCGTCTGCGCGCCGCGATGCTTCAGGATCTGAGGCGCCCAATGGTCGCCCGTGATCAGGATGTAGGGAAACGACTTGTCGTCGCGCAGCTGCACGTTGAAGCGCGGCCGAAGCTGCTTGATGAGGTTGGCCTCCAGCAGCAGTGCTTCAGTCTCGGTGTGGGTCGAGATGATTTCCACGGTAACTGTAGCGGCGATCATGCGCAGGATGCGGGCCGGCTGCGGCGCACTCTGGCGCGCATAGTTCGACAGGCGCTTTTTGACGTTCTTGGCCTTGCCGACATAGAGCACGTCGGCATTCGCATTGAGCATGCGGTAGACGCCGGGCGAGGTGGGAGCGAGGCGGACCGCGCGTTCGATCGCCTCGTGGCCGGTCGCCAGCGGCTCTTCGCCGACGGTGCCGCTCTCTTCCAGGATGTCCGGCAGCCGTGCGTCGTCCTCGTCGTCGCCGTTTGCTGTGGCGGGATCGAGGTCGGGCGGCGCCGCTTCGGTTTCCTGGGCCGGGACATCGGGTGCGTTGCCGCGCACGGGTTTGCGCGTGCGTGCGTCGTCCGGATTGTCGGTGGAATCGTGAACCATGGTGCGAATTTAGGCGCTGCGGGTGCCGATTTGAAGTTCCGGCCGTGCGGCACGCACAGGATGGCGGCGCAGTTCCCGGTAACGCTTGCTTAAGCCTGTTAACAGCCCGGTAACCCGACTTAACAGGCCTTTAACTTAAAACTCTCGATAAATCTTACGCGAAAAAGTGGTGGTTCCGTAACCATGCGGTTTTGCCTCGCGCGGCGGCGCAGGCATCGCACCGGTGACGGCAGTTGCGTTGGAGTGTGTGATGAAGGCGCTCGTTGTGGGCGCAGCCGCGTTGGCTGCAGTCGGCTGGACGGCTTCGGCAGAGGCCGCCGATCTCAATTACGGGCAGCGTGCGCCCTATACGGTCAATCAGCCGCTCAATGCCTATAGCTGGGCCGGCCCGTATCTCGGTGCCAATCTCGGCTATGAATGGGGTTCGGTGAACAACAATCCCGCAAAGCCGTCAGGCTTCGTCGGCGGCGTTCAGGCCGGCTACAATTTCCAGACCGGCCCTTGGGTGTTCGGCGTCGAGGGCGACATCCAGGCCGCCGGTGCCGACGACACCTTCGCGCCGTGGAAGTTCTCCAATCCGTGGTTCGGTACCCTGCGCGGCCGCGCCGGCTATGCCTTCAGCAACGTGCTGTTCTACGGCACGGCGGGCCTCGCCTTCGGCGAGCTGCGCGCGCAGACGTTCGGCTGGACCGAGTCGCACACCAGCGCTGGCTGGACCATCGGTGCCGGCGCGGAAGTCGGATTCGCGCCGAACTGGAGCGCCAAGCTCGAATATCTCTATATCGATCTGTCGACGAGTCAGTTCGCGATTACAGGCGTGTCAAACGGCTATAGCGCCAGCGTTGTGCGCGCAGGCGTGAACTATCACTTCTGATAGCTAAGAAGAAAATACCGGACCAACCTCCCGGCCGCTTGCGGCCGGGATTTTTTTTACGCCAGGCTCGCTAGGGAAGGATGACCAAATCGACCGCCTTCGGCCCCTTGCCCTTCTTGTCCGGTTCGACTTCGAAAGTAATACGCTGTCCTTCGGCAAGGTCCTTCAGTCCGGCCCGCTCCACAGCAGTAATATGTACGAAGACGTCGCGGCCCCCGTCGTCCGGCTTGATGAATCCGTAGCCGCGCTCACCGTTGAAAAACTTGACCGTTCCCGTCATGGCCATCGGGAAACTCCCCCTCATTGCTCCTCCGTCGTGACGCAGACGCACGTCACGATATGACCGGGCCTTACGAAGCCCGGGAGCTGGCCATCCTTGGGCAGACCATTTGGTCCGACTGGATCTTTCTTAGGCCTTCACTCCGCCGCAACCATTCGCGGAAGCGGAACGTAAAGCCAGTCACGGAAACAGCATAATACGGTTCTCCGCAGATTGACCACCGCTCCTGCATATTTTTCCCAAGATGCCGGAGTGTTACGGTCTCGGCACCTCTAATCGGAATCTGGCAGCGCCACCCTGGCCGAGCGGCATTTCCAGCTCGGGCAGGATCGTCTTGAGCTCGCCCTGCAGCGTGTAAGGGGGATTGACGATCAAGAGCCCGGTGGAGGTGAGAGTTGCACCGTCGGCCTGCGGCGCCACGCTGAATTCGAGGCGCAGGCATTTTCCCGGCGGTTTTGCTGCGGCTGCGAGCCGCGCCACTGATTGCACCAGCGCGTCGGTGGCGCGCCGGCTCTTGGCGGGATACCAGATTACATAGATACCGGTCGGCCATTTCGCGAAAGCCGTCGAGAAGGCCTCGCCGAGCTTTTCGAACTCGTCCTTTGCCTCGAACGGCGGGTCGATCAGGACGATCCCGCGCCGTTCCTTTGGCGGCACGAAAGCCGGCAACGCCATCCAGCCGTCGAGGTCGACCACGCGGGCCTGCTCGTCATGGCGCAGCACGCCGATCAGCGCTTTCCGCGCCTTCGGCTCGAGTTCGCAGGCGACGAGGCGATCCTGCGGCCGCATCAGGGCGCGCGCGATCAGCGGCGAGCCCGGATAGGCCTTGAGCTCGCCTTTCGGATTGAAGGCGCGGACGATGTCGAGATAGGGCTTGGTCAGTGCCATGGCGTCGTTCGACAGCCGCGCGTGCATCAGCCGCGCAATGCCCGTCAGCCACTCGCCGCCGCGGCGCGCCTCGTCGCTTTCGAGATCGTAGAGGCCGGCGCCGGCATGGGTGTCGATGACGCGGAACGCGCCCGGTTTGTCCTGGAGATAGGTGATGATGCGCGCCAGCACGATGTGCTTGATGACATCGGCGAAGTTGCCGGCATGGAAGGCGTGGCGGTAATTCATGCAAGAGCACTACGCCACGTGGCGGCTTGAGCAAAGAGGCACGATGCCTGGGCTACCCACCCCGGATCGGCGGCATCGCCACCTGGTCGCGGCGGCAGGCGCGGCGGTCGATCTCCTCGCAGGCGCGGAATTGCAGGTCCTTGCTGAGGCAGATGCGGACTTCCGATAGCCGCGTCCGGTTGCAGGTGATCGAGACGGCGGCATTGCTGAGGCCCGGATTGGCCTTGATGAAGGCTTCCTCCACCTCCGCCGGCGCCACGGTCTTGGCCTGCGACAGATCGAGATATTCAGCCGGAATCTTGATCGCGGCGCGCGCCTTCCGGATCGTCTCGAAATAGCTGCGGTCGGCGAGCCCCGAGCAGGTGCCGTGCTTGTCCCATTCGTTGAAGATCAGACCCGGCGCCGGCATCAGATCGAGCATGGAGGAGACGATGCTGCGGTTCAGCCGCGGCGAGGGCCGCTGGCAATATTCCGGAAAACCGTTCTCATATTGCGGCCACAGACCATGCACCACGAAAGCGTAGGGCCGTCCGCTGCACTGGGTCTGCGAGCGGCCGCCGCGCTCCGCCGCCTCCTCGCAGAAGGAGGGCGACCACGACAGCGACAGCACATAAAAATCGAATTCGCCGGGCGTGTTCTGCCGCTTGTCCTGGGCCTTGGCACCGCCGGCCAGCGCAGCCAGCCCGGCTGCAAGCGTCAGCGAGATCATCAGGCGGGAGAAAAAATGCAATCTGGAATGAAACATGGCGACGCCCCTCAACTAGACTGTGCAGAAGAGCCTAGCAGGCGGTAAGAACATTTCAAGAACAAAATTCGGACGACCGTCGTTCGGCCGCCTGATCGGTCCGGATCAGAACTTTTGCAATTATTGTTTGGCGGCGCGGCAGGCCGGGTTGTAGGCCCAGTTGCGGTCGAGCCCGACCACACACCATTCGACGCCCTGGCCGTAGCCGGCGAAGCCGCCATCCTCGACAATCGAGAAATGCACCTTGCGCAGCTTGCCATCCGTGAGCATAGCCTCGCCGGTGCAATAGCGGCGCGGGATGTTGTCGGACGCCCAGGGCCGGAACGCGGTCTCGTGAACGGCGGAGAAGCCGGTGATCTTCAACGAGGAATTCCAGAACGAGCTTTCTTTCTCCCAGAACTGGCTGGCGATCGTCGGCAGCGCCCTGTCGCATTCGGAGACGTTGCCGTCATAGCGCGGCCCGCTCAGCCAGAAATTCAGCTCCAGCGGATTGGCGGCCCTGGCCTCACCGAGCGACAGCGCCCCGAACAGGAGGCCGAGCACGGCGGCAAAGCGGAGCGATTTCAGGAAGGTCGAGGCGCGCATGGGCAATCCAGACAGCATGATCTGCGAGGGTCGGACGGTGCCGCGAAGGCCGGGGGAGGTCAAGTGCAGCGCGGCAACACTTGCCGACGAGTTGACCGCAATGCTGCACCAGAGGGGTCTTCGGTTCTTTCCACCGCCGCGCCGGCACCGTAAACTGCCACCAACCAATCGGAGTGACGGGAATGCGAATCATTGCGGCCGCGGGCCTACTTGCCTTGGGTATGATGGCGAGCCAGTCGGCGCGCGCCGATCTCCTTCCGGTGCCTCCGTTCAAGGGCAACGACACCGGCGGTATCATCGCCTATTCGATGGCAACCCAGGTCGATGCGCGGCAGGTCGCGGTCGATCACTGCGCGCGCTACGGCAAGGTCGCCAAATTCCTGGCGATGCAGGCCTATGAGGGCGGCTACATCTCGTTCTCCTGCCGCTGGGTGCCTTATGGCGCGGCCGACCAGCCGATCCGCACGCTCTACTGAGGCGCTTTCGCAGCGCCGCTACCTCTCAGCCGGGAGCTTCCCACATGACGCGCAAACTCGCTTTGCTCGGCTCCGCCCTTTGCCTCGTCGTGTCGGCAGGCAGCGCCCGCGCTGACGACCTGCCGGTGCGCAAGGCGGGCCTGTGGGAATTGAAGATGGTCAGGACCGGCACGCCGGTGCCCGAGATGACCATGCAGCACTGCACCGACGAGACCGTCGACAAGGAGATGAACAACAACGTCTCCCCGATGGCCAAGCAGATTTGCGCCAAGCAGGACATCAAGAAGACCGCGACCGGCTATGTCAGCGATTCCGAATGCAATGTCGCCGGCATCAGCACGACCTCGCATGCCGAGATCACCGGCGATTTCAATTCGGCCTATACAGTGAAGACGTCGTCGCACGCGCAAGGCGGCGCCGCCGGCGCAGCAGGCCGCGACACGACCCTGCAGCTCGAAGCGAAATGGCTGGGGGCCTGCAAGCCGGACCAGAAGCCCGGCGACATCGTGATGCCCGGCGGCTTCAAGATGAACGTGCGCGACATGGACAAGCTGAAAGCGCTGTTGCCGAAGTAAGACTCTTCCCTCTCCCCTTGCGGGAGAGGGTGGCTCGCCGCGTAGCGGCGAGACGGGTGAGGGGTCTGTCTCCGCGTGTGACTCTTTTCGCTTTTGAATTCGCGGAGAGAGACCCCTCATCAGGCGCTTCGCGCCACCTTCTACCACAGGGGGAGAAGGGAAGAGGCAGCTACACCGGTATCCGCACGCTTGCTCTCAATCCGCCCATCGGGCTGTCGCCAAGGGTGATGTCGCCGCCGTGCGAACGGGCGATGTCGCGGGCGATCGCGAGGCCAAGACCCGTGCCGCCTTCGTCCTGGTTGCGGGCGTTGTCCAGCCGCAGGAACGGCTTGAACACCTCTTCGCGTAAGTGCGCGGGAATGCCCGGGCCGTCGTCGTCGACTGTCACGGTCAAATAACGGTGATCGCGCTGGCCGGTGATAGCGATGGCCTTGCCGTAGCGGGCGGCGTTGGTGACGAGGTTGGCGAGGCAGCGCTTGAACGAGGCCGGCTTCACCGTGACCACGGGCAGTCCGTTGAACGCGACCGTCGCAATGTGGCCGTGGCGCTCGGCGTCGCTGCGCAGCTCCTCGAGCGCCTGCGCCATGTCGGTCGGCTGCGACTGCTCGCCGGAATCGCCGCGGGCGAACGCGAGATAGTCCTCCAGCATCATCGACATCTCGTCGACGTCCTTGCGCATGCCCTCCATTTCGGGGCTGTCGCCGATCAGCGCCAGCTCGAGCTTGAACCGCGTCAGGATCGTGCGCAGATCGTGGCTCACGCCGGCGAGCATCGCGGTGCGCTGCTCCATCGTCCGCTCGATGCGCGACTTCATTTCGAGGAAGGCGACCGACGCGCGCCGCACCTCGCGCGCGCCGCGCGGACGGAAATTCGGCGCCTCGCGGCCCTTGCCAAAACTTTCGGCAGCGTCGGCAAGTCGCAGGATCGGCTTGATCTGGTTGCGCAGGAATAGCACCGCGACGATCAGCAGGATCGAGGACGTGCCGACCATCCAGAACAGGAAGATCTCCGAGTTCGAGGCATAAGCCGCGCTGCGCTGTGCGAACACGCGCATCACGGCGTCGTCGAGCTGAATCCGGATCTCGACCAGGTTGGAGCGGCCGACCGTATCGATCCAGAAGGAGCGCCCGATCTGGCGGCCGAGCTGCACTGACAGCGTCTGGTCGAGCAGCGAGAAGAACGGCTTGGGTCCCGGCGGCGGCATGTCGCCGGCCGGGAGGAAATCGACGACGAGGCCCAGGCGCTGCTGCGCGATGCGGCGGATCTGGTCGCGATCCTTGTCTTGCGGATAGCCCTTGTAGACGTCGATCAGCGCGGCGATGTCTTGCACCACCGCGGCCGACAGGCGCCGTGTCACCGTGTTCCAGTGCCGCTCCATGAACACGAAGGCGACGACCGATTGCAGGATCACCATCGGCACGATCATGATCAGCAGCGCACGCGCGTAGAGGCCGGTCGGCATCCAGCCCTTGAACGCATTGCCCATCCAGCCATTGGCGGCGGAGACGCGGCCGGCGGCGCTCTTCAAAAGCGTCAGGCCGCTATCGATCGTGCTCATCGGTGGCGCTTTACTGCTTTATGGCGAGGCTACCAGCCGGTAGCCAATCCCGCGCACGGCCTGGAGGAACAGCGGATTGGCGGGATCGGTCTCGATCTTGCGCCGGAGGCGGTTGATCTGCACGTCGACGGCGCGCTCGTTGACGCTGCCATTGCCGGTGAGCGCGCTGCGCGGCACGGTCTCGCCCGGTGTCTCCGACAGGATCCGCAGCATCTCGCGCTCGCGGTCGGTGAGGTGAATGACGTCTTCGCCCTGGCGCAATTCGCCGCGCTCGAGGTGATAGATGTACGGGCCAAACGCGATCTTCTCCACTGCAGCGGCCTGCGGCGGCGGCGCAGCGCGCTTGAGGATGTTGTTGATGCGCAGCGCAAGCTCGCGCGGCTCGAACGGCTTTGCGACGTAATCGTCGGCGCCGATCTGCAGGCCTTCGATGCGCGCTTCGGCTTCATGCCGCGCCGTCAGCATCACGATCGGCACCGAGGACGAGGTCCGGATGAAACGGGCGAGATCGAAGCCGGTCTCGCCGGGCATCATGACATCCAGGATCAAGAGGTCGAAGTGCAGGCCCAAAAGCTTGGAACGGGCGTCGCTGGCGCTCGCGGCGGTCGAGACGCGATAGCCTTCGCCGGCAAGGAAGCGCGAGAGCAGATCGCGGATGCGGCGGTCGTCGTCGACCAGCAGGAGATGCGGGGCATCGTCGGCGGGGCGTGCCGGCGGGCGTGCGAGCGTTGCAGCGAGCGGCACGGTCACTCCTTGTCCTGATTGACGGTGGCAAAGATCGTCTCCAGCACCTTGTCCGGATCGTCGCGGTCGATCATCGCGCGCAGGAAGCGCTTGACGGTCTCGGCATCCTGCGGCGCCATCTCGGCGAGTGCCTTGGTGATGCGCGTGGTCTGCAGGCCGGCGAGCTTCTGCACCAGCGCCTCGCCCTTCGGTGTCGCAAACAGCAGGCGTTGGCGGCGATCATTGTCGCCGGTCTTCTGCACGATATAGCCCTCGTCCAGGAGCTGCTTGAGCACCCGGCCGAGCGATTGCTTGGTGATACGCAGGACGTCGAGGAGGTCGGCGACCTTGAGGCCGGGATAACGATAGACAAAGTGCATGACGCGGTGATGGGCCCGGCCGAAGCCGAACGCCTCCAGCTCCTGGTCGGGATCGCCGACGAAATCGCGATAAGCGAAGAACAGCAGTTCGATGATATCCCAGCGCAAATTGCCTCCGTCGTCTGCGGCCGGCCGCGGCCCGGCAGCGTCTTGAGAAGGAGTCGCGAAATTTATGTCAGGCATATTGACGTATCTTGGTCTCAATGTTACAAAACGATCAGCCCGCACGAAATTTTAGATCGTTTCGCGTCGGGTGGGCATCGAAGCAAGGCCGCCGCAGTGGGCCGGACGGGCGGCGACGGCCGGAGCAGATCTACCGTGCGATTGTCGAACGGCATTTCGGCAAAACATACTGGACTTCCGTCTTCCGCAAAAGCATGTCCTCGGTGACATGCTGGCCACGGAAACCGGCCGTAACAAGGCTGGCGGCGGTCCGGCCAGAAACCAATCGAGCCAGCCGGGCCCAAATCAGGGCAGGTGGGTGCCACAACGGCACCGCCACCGGCAGCGGGAGGCAAGGACATGAGCATGAAATTCGACATCCAGCCCGCATCCAATCCGACCCCCGAGAAGGATCGGGTCGCCAAGCTGGTCGATCCCGGTTTCGGGCGCGTCTTCACCGACCACATGGCGGTGGTCCGCTACAACCAGGCCAAGGGCGGCTGGTACGAGGCGCGTGTCGAGGCCCGCGCCAATTTCCAGATCGATCCGGCCGGCGCCGTCCTCCACTACGCCCAGGAAATTTTTGAAGGCCTCAAGGCCTACAAGCGCGACGACGGCGGCGTGAACCTGTTTCGCCCCGACGCCAATGCACGGCGCTTCAAGGACTCGGCGGACCGCATGGCGATGGCGCAGCTCCCCGAAGACGTCTTCATCGAGGCGGTCGAGCAAATCGTGCGCATCGACCGCGCCTGGATGCCGGGCGGCGAGGGCAGCCTTTACCTGCGCCCCTTCATGATCGCGAGCGAGACCTTCCTCGGCGTCAAGCCGTCGTCCGAATACATTTTCGCGGTGATCGCCTCGCCGGTCGGCTCCTACTTCAAGGGCGGCCCTGCGCCGGTCTCGATCTGGGTGTCCGAGAATTACACGCGCGCCGCGGTCGGCGGCACCGGCGCCGTCAAATGCGGCGGCAACTATGCCGCGAGCCTGCGCGCCCAGGCCGAAGCGATCCAGCACGGCTGCGACCAGGTCGTGTTCCTCGATGCGATCGAGCGCCGCTATATCGAAGAGCTCGGCGGCATGAACGTGTTCTTCGTGTTCGACGACGGCTCGCTCTCGACCCCGCCGCTCGGCACCATCCTGCCCGGCATCACCCGCGATTCCATCATCGCGCTGGCCAAAGATGCCGGCAAGACCGTGCGCGAGGAGCCGTACTCGCTCGACCAGTGGCGCAAGGATGCGGCAAGCGGCAAGCTGAAGGAAGCGTTTGCCTGCGGCACCGCCGCCGTGATCTCGCCGATCGGCACGGTGCGCTCGGTGAGCGGCGATTTCGAGATCAGCGGCGGCGCCGCGGGCCCGGTCGCCATGGGCCTGCGCAAGCAACTCGTCGACATCCAGTACGGCCGCACCAACGATCCGCACAACTGGATCCGCAATCTGTCTTGATTTTTGCCCTCTCTCTCCCCGCGCGCGGGGAGAGAGAGGCGCCATGAACGCGACACGATGATCGTGCGACAAAGTCCGAGACCTCGAATACTCGAACATCGAGTCATCTGGACATCGCGATCATGGCATCCACTCTTCCCCAACCCCTGAAATGGGTCGTTCTCGCCGCGATCACCGGCGTCACCGTCTTTGGCATTCTGACCATCGGCCCCCAGCCGGATGTCTCCGCTGAGGGACGTTCGCCCGTTGTCGACGTGCGCACCACCGATCCGGAGATGAACACCGCGATCGCGCGCGCCCGCGGCACGCTGCCGACATTCTGGGCCTCCTATGAGGCGCCGAAGCCGTCGGAGACAGGGCATGCCCTGAAGGTGCACTTTTCGACCCGCAAAGGCGGTGAGCACATCTGGATGGCCGAGGTGAAGAAGATACCCAACGGGGCCTATTCCGGCCTCTTCGCCAACGAGCCACGCGATCTGCCCGGCAAGCGGGCAGGCGACAAGGTCGAATTCACTGAAGCCGACATCTCGGACTGGATGTTCATGCGCAACGGCAAGATCGTCGGCGGCGAAACCATCAAGCCAACGCTGAAGTCGTTGCCGAAAGCGGATGCCGACGCGCTCCGGGCGCGGATGGAGCAGCCGTAAGAGCCTACCCGGCAGTTGCCGCCTCGCGCGTCGGCTGGTAAATGCCGCGCATGGCCGAAAAATCCAAAAAACCCCAGAAACTGAAGGCGCGCCTGCCGCGCGGGCTCGAGGATCGCGATCCCGCCGCGATCCGGGCGACGCGGGAGATGGTGGAGAAGATCCGGACCGTCTACGAGCTCTACGGGTTCGAGCCCGTGGAAACGCCGGCGATGGAATACACCGATGCGCTCGGCAAGTTCCTGCCCGACCAGGATCGTCCGAACGAGGGCGTGTTCTCGTTCCAGGACGACGACGAGCAGTGGATCAGCTTGCGCTACGACCTGACCGCGCCGCTCGCGCGCTACGTTGGCGAGCGCTACGGTACCGACGGTCTTGTATTGCCCTATCGCAGCTATCGCGTCGGTTACGTCTTCCGCAACGAGAAGCCCGGCCCCGGCCGATTCCGCCAGTTCATGCAGTTCGACGCGGACACGGTGGGCTCGGCAACACCGGCGGCCGATGCCGAGATCTGCATGATGGCGGCCGACACGATGGAGGCGCTGGGCGTTGCGCGCGGCTCGTATGTCGTGAGGGTGAACAATCGCAAGGTGCTTGACGGCGTTCTGGAAGCAATCGGGCTCGGTGGCGAAGAGAACGCAGCACGCAGACTGACCGTGTTGCGCGCGATCGATAAGCTCGACAAGTTTCCCGCCGAGGAAGTTCGCAAGCTGCTCGGTCCCGGCAGATGGGATGGCGGCGAAGAAGGCAAGGGCGACTTCACGAAGGGCGCCAATTTGAGCGCGTCGGAAGCTGACGTCGTTCTCGCCATCACCAAACCGCACGACGACTGGAAAGAGGCGATCGCCGCGGCGGAAACCTATCTCGCCAAGAGCGAAGTCGGTCAGGCCGGCGTGAGCGAGCTGGAAGAAATCGCCAAACTGGTGACGGCTTCGGGATACGGCGCAGACCGCATCCGCATCGATCCCTCCGTCGTGCGCGGCCTCGAATACTACACGGGCCCTGTCTACGAGGTCGAACTGCTGCTCGAGACCAAGGACGAGAAGGGCCGTCCCGTCCGCTTTGGCTCCGTTGGAGGTGGCGGCCGTTATGACGGCCTCGTCTCACGCTTCCGCGGCGAGCCGGTGCCGGCTACCGGATTCTCGATCGGCGTGTCCAGGCTTCAGGCCGCGCTGACGCTGCTTGGCAAGCTCGACACGAAGCCAGAGTTCGGCCCCGTCGTTGTCACCGTGTTCGACCGCGACCGCGTCGCCGACTATCAGAAGATGGTCGCATCGTTGCGAACCGCCGGCATCCGTGCCGAGCTCTATCTCGGCAATCCCAAGAACATGGGCAACCAGCTCAAATATGCCGACCGCCGCAAAGCGCCCTGCGTCATCATCCAGGGGTCGGATGAAAAAGCGCGTGGCGAAGTGCAGATCAAGGATCTGATCGAGGGCGCGAAGGCGGCGGCCGCGATCGCTTCCAACCAGGAATGGCGGGAGAGCCGCCCGGCGCAGTTCTCGTGCAGCGAGGCCGACCTCGTCGCCAAAGTGCGCGAGGTGTTGGCGCGCCATGACGTGAGCTGGGGCTAGCTATTCGCTGGTGCGCCATGCCCGGGCTTGTCCCGGGCATCCACCTCCTGTTTGATGACGACCGTCAATGGCCGGTGTGCGGCCCAAGGGAGAGAAAAAATGCCTGAGATCACTGTCAGCATGGCCGTGGGCCGCACCGACGAGCAGAAGGCCGGCATGATGCGCGACATCACCCAGGCGCTGGTGAAGAATCTCGGCGTCGATGCCGACGCCGTCGTCATCCAGATCAACGAAGCCCCGCTCGCCCATAAGATGAAGGGCGGCAAGACGTTCGTGGAGCGCGCGGCGGCTGCGAAGAAGTAGCCATCGCTGTAGCTGCAAACGCAACTGTCGTCCTGGCCTAGTGCGCAATTGCGCACGGGGGCCAGGACCCATTACCCCAAGCGGCAGTTGTTGCAGCAGGTCGAGTTCAGACCGCGCATAAAAGTGTTGTGTCGGGGTAATGGGTCCTGGATCGGCGCTCGCTTTGCTCGCTTGTCCAGGACGACGGGGGAGGCCCCATGGACGCACGCGACTTCATCAAGGCCGGCATGAGCGCCGAGCGCACGCTGGTGGTGCCGGTGGAGCGCACGGTCGGGCATTTCGTGCCCGGCATGCCGATGGTCTATGCGACGCCGATGATGATTCTGGAAATGGAGATGACGTCGGGCGATGCGATCCGTAGCGTCCTTCAGCCCGGCTGGGTCACCGTCGGCACCGAGGTCGACATCCGCCATCTTGCAGCAGCTCTCGTCGGTGCGACGGTGCGGACTACCGCGAAGGTGGTCGCGGTCGAGCGCCGCGTCATCCGCTTCGAGGTCGAGGCCTTCGAGGGCTCGCGAAAACTCGGCGAAGGCCGCCACGCGCGCGGGCTCATTAATGTCGCGATGTTCAACAAGCGGCTGGCTACAGGCTCGAAATCGTAGGGTGGGCAAAGGCGCCTAGCGCCGTGCCCACCATCTTTCCGCGGCTGCATTCGAATTGGTGGGCACGCTTCGCTTTGCCCACCCTACGGCACTTCCTTACTTCGCCAATTCCTTCGACCGCTTCGTCGCCGCCGCGATCGCGCGGATCATCAGCTCGCGCAGGCCGGGCTCACCCATCAGCACGCCGAGCGCCGCGGCCGTGGTGCCGCCGGGCGAGGTGACGTTCTGGCGCAGCGTGCTCGACGGCAGATCCGATTGATGGAGAAGTTCACCCGAGCCGGCGACGGTTTGGCGCGCGAGTTTTGTCGCGAGCGCCTCGGGCAATCCCGCCTCGACACCGGCGCGCGCGAGCTCTTCGGCCAGCAAAAACACATAGGCCGGGCCCGAGCCGGACACCGCGGTCACCGCGTCCATCAGGCTCTCATCGTCGACCCATTCGACCGAGCCGGTGGCGCGTAGTAGCGCATCGGCCACCGCGCGTTGCTGTGCGCTGACATTGTTCGCGGCGACAGCCACCGTGATGCCGCGACCGATCGCGGCCGGTGTGTTTGGCATCGCGCGCACCACAGCGCCGCCGCAGACCTCCTCGAGGGAGGCGATCGTGGTTCCCGCCATGATCGACACTACCGCGGTCTTGTCGGAGACGAACGGCTTCAGCTTGGCGCCGGCCTCGCGGAACATCTGCGGCTTCACCGCGACCACGAGCGTCTCGACCTGGCCCGCCGTCGTCACGTCGGGATTGAGCGCAATCCCCTTGGCGGCAAGTGCGGTGATCTCGGCCGAGATGTGAGGATCAATCACCGCGACGCGGCGCGGGTCGAGCCCACCCGAAAGCCATCCGGTCAGCATCGCGCCGCCCATCTTGCCGGCGCCGGCGAGCAGGATGGTGCCGGTGATGTTTTGGAGAGTGCTGTTCGCCATCGCTGTCGCCACCGCCGTCGTCCTGGCCTAGTGCGCAATTGCGCACGGGGGGCCAGGACCCATTACCACGGCTGGTTCTAGTGGAAGGATGGCAGGGCAACAAGCACCGCGAGACACGGAGAGACCTCGCGATATGGTCCTGGCTTTCGCCAGGACGACGATGAGGAGGGAGGTGTGGCTCCCTCACTTGCTGAGAGGCCTTAAGCCTCGCCCACCGTGTCGAACATGGCCGCGTCCATGGCTTCCGCCGTGGACTTGCCGGCCCACACCACGAACTGGAACGCCGGGAAATAGCGTTCGCAGGCGTGGATGGCGCCGGCGAGCATGGCTTCGCACTGGCCGGTGGAGGCGATGAGCCCGCCCGGCAGCACCAGGGCCTGCCGGTGCATGATCATGCCGGTGGTGGTCCACAGGTCGAAGTGCCCGACCCACAGCTGCTCGTTGACCGCGGCGACGAGCCGCTGGACCTCAGATCGCCGCGCAACCGGAATCTTCATGTCGAATGCGCAGGCCAGATGCAGCGCCTCGATCTCGCCCATCCAGGTGAAGGAGATCTGGTAGTCGGTCCATTGTCCCTTGGAGACAATCGTGAGTTCGTCTTCGCCGGAGCGTTCGAACGGCCAGTTATTGCTGGCAGCGATATCCTCGACCACCGCGAGCGGATGGTTTTTGGAATCGATAGTGCCTTCGAGCAGGGACATGCCGTCTCGACCTCTTGCCTTTTTGTTGTCTTTGATACGCACGCGGTTGGTCCGGCGCGCGCTCCCTTAAATTTGCTAAGGCGATCCGTTCGGATCAGCGCGGGCTTGTCGCGGATCAACTGATGTGATTTGCGGAATCTGCGCAACTGGCTGCCGAGTCCGTCCACAAGTCAGGACTCGTTCGTCCACAGCTCATCTCGGCCACAATTATTAACGGGAAGAACAAATCGGAATCGGATTCGGCGGCCGCCCCCGATCGTTAATTCCGCGGCGTGCCCCCTGGACCGCCTTCGCGGTATGGGACCATGCGATTTTCCCATGCGGAACCCGCTTGCCGCGGCCCCGAACCGGCGTCATATTTCGGTCAGGCCGTTCATTCCGGACGGCCGATGTTCTCAGGGCGGGGTGAAAGTCCCCACCGGCGGTAAGGGCCGTAAGGCCCAAGCCCGCGAGCGCCTTCCTCAAAGCCTGTTGCTGCGGGGAAGGGTCAGCAGATTCGGTGCAACTCCGAAGCCGACGGTTAAAGTCCGGATGAAAGAGAACGGTCGGTGGCAGACGCATCGCAGGATGCGGCTGTTTGTCGTTCCGTGTGCCCTGATTCTGGTCCTTAACTGAGGAAAGCCATGAATCAGATGTTGCAAGATCCCCAAGCCGAAACCTCCCAACCAACCCAAACGCCACCGCCGGTTCCACAGGACCCGGCGCCCGACCACCCGCGCTTCGCGAAACCGCAGCGGGTGGCCTTCGTGCAGGCCTGCTGGCACCGCGACGTGGTCGAGGAGGCCCGTATCGCCTTCGTGAAGGAGGCAGAAGCGCGCCACCTCAATCATGTCGACGTGTTCGAGGTGCCGGGCTCGTTCGAGATCCCGCTGCATGCGCAGATCCTCGCCAAGACGCGGCGCTACACCGCGATCGTCGCGGCCGGCCTCGTCGTCGACGGCGGCATCTACCGCCATGAATTCGTCGCCGACACCGTGATCAAGGCGTTGATGGACGTGCAGCTGCGTACCGAGGTGCCCGTGTTCTCCGCGGTGCTGACGCCGCAGCAATTCCACGAGACCGAGGTGCACTACGATTTCTTCCGCAGGCATTTTGCGATCAAGGGCGTCGAAGTGGCGGCCGCCTGTGCGGAGACATTGCTCGGGCTCGAACGCCTGCGCGGCCAGGTCGCCGCGGGAATCGTGTAACGCCGCGCAACGACCATCCCTCATCCCGAGGGGCGCGAAGCGCGTCCCGAAGGATGAGGGGTGATCGCAGCCGTCATCACCCCAATGACACGCCCGCTTTGGCGCGGCTGATTCCGAGCGCCAGGATGCGCTGCAGGAGAGCCGGATATTTCAGCCCGTCATGTAGAGCGGCCGTGGCGAATTCCTGGCTCTTGGCGATCTCGGGATTTGGATTGGCTTCGATGAAATACGGCGTGCCGTCGGCGGTGAGACGAAAATCGATACGAGCGTAGCCGTCGAGGCCAAGCACCCGGTAGATGCGTTTCGCGGCCCGCTGGATCCTGGCGGTCACTTCCGGCGCCAGATCCTTCGCAGGCCCGTCGACGATGCCGACCTTCTCCTGATAGTCGGTGTCGTGCTTGGCTTTCTCCGTGGCGATGTGCCGTGACGAGCGGCCGCCCATGCTGCCGAATTTCAACTCCCAGACCGGCAGGACTCGTAAGCGGTTGTTGCCGAGCACGCCGACGTAAAGCTCTCGTCCTTCGATGAACTGCTCGGCGATGGCGGCGGATTCGACCCGTTCGTGGATGAAGGCGACCCGCTCGGCCAGCTTCTCGTCGGTGTCGACGATCGATGCTTGCGAGATGCCGAACGAGCCATCCATGTTCAGGCTCTTGACGATCAGCGGCAGCGCAAGACGCGTCGGGCGTTTCACCTTGCGGCGCATCGGGAAGACGGCAAAGGCCGGCGCGGCGATCCGGCGGTGATGCACCAGCGTCTTGGACAGATCCTTGCCGCGGGCCAGGGTCAGGCCGCGCGGATTGCACCCGGTATAAGGGACCTTCATCAGCTCGAGATAGCTCGCGATGTGCTGGTCGAAGGCGACGTTGTTGTGGAATTCCTCCAGCAACGTGAAAACCACGTGCGGCTTGAACTCCTCGATCGCCTCGCGCACCGGCTTGATTTCCTCCTGCGCGCCGAGCGGTCGAACCTCGTGGCCGGCTGCGCGCAAGGTGCTCACCACGTCGTATTCGGTTTTCCACGCATTGATTTCCTGCGCGGTGTGCCCGTCGCTGGAGTCCGGCGGCACGAAGTCCGGATGCATGAGCACCAGAATGCGCAGACGTCTCATAGCGCGATCCATTTTCGTCGAGATGGGCCAAACATCGTGTGCATCGTCTTGGCGGTCACGAGGACGATGAAGTCGAGAACGAGCTTCTGTTCAGGACCGACGGCGCGCAGGTCGAGCTCGCGGCAGCGGGAGATCATCTCGTCAAGCACGGCATCGAGCGTAAGCTGATTCTCGCCGGTCCATCGCGCGACCAATTGCCTGATCTGGGAGCGGTGGCGCCTGATCAGGGTCGAAGCCGGCTTTGAGCGGTGATGCCGCGGATCGGCCGAAAACAGCCGGGAGAGATCGCGGTCGTAGGTCTTGGGAGGCGTGAAGGCGTAGAACGCCTGCTTCTTCTTGTAGTGCTCTTCGAGCGTTTGGCTGAGCCGACCCAGCGGATCGACACGCTCCCGCGTCGTGATCGGCGGCCGCTTTCCCGCGATCTCGCCCATCAGCTCGTCGACATATTCGAGCTTCTTCAGTGCCGGCCAACCAGCGTATCGCGTCCGCCAGTTCGAACGGGGCCGTAGCCACACCGCAAACGTCTCGGCGAAATCCTCGTCCGGATGGCTCTGCGCGTACCAGAGCCGCAGATGCTGGACATAGCGCCGGCTCGCCGGATTGGGCCGGTAATAGCGCGGATAATGTTTCGACGACGGGCCGAACAGTTGCTGCCAGCGCCGGCGGCGCTGCAACTGGTAGCCGTGCTGTATGGCGTGGCCCGCTTCGTGACGGAGGATGGCCATGCATTCGCGCCAGGTTCCGCCCTCGACGTCGAACATCATCTTCTTCTCGAGCTTCATCAGGCGGGGATGAGCGAGATAGAACGGAATGGCGATGCCGGGAACGCCGCCCGGGCTGAACCATTCGCTCGACATCCAGGTGTGCGGCCGCAGCCGGATGCCGCGCTCCTCGAGCTCCTCGTACAGCGTGCTGACGCAATCCTCGAGCCAGGTGCCTTCGACCGTAACCCTCAGGCTGGAGAGGCGTTGCTTGAGCAACTCGTCGTCCGACAGCTTCTCCCAGGCAAATTTCCGGCGTGGCATCGGGCATCCAGAGGGCAGAGATGACTCGGGATTCGGATGATGTCATGGGCGGTCGTTGGCAACAACCCGGGGAGCGGCGGCGCGTGGGGGAGCCGTAGGGTGGGTTAGGCGCAGCCGTAACCCGCCTCTTACTTTCCGCGGGGGCAGAAGTGGTGGGTTACGCCGAGCGGTCTGCGCTTCGCGCAGTCCGCAGGGCTAACCCACCCTACGAGGTCAGCGTGCTCAGTCGAACAGGCTCGACACCGACTCTTCCGCGGCGGTGCGCGCGATCGCGTCCGAGATCAAGCTGGCGATCGGCAGCGTGCGGATGTTCGGGGCCTTGCTCACCGCCTCGGTCGGCAGGATTGAGTCGGTGATCACCAGTTCCTTCAGCCTGGAGTTCGTGATCCGGGCGGCCGCGCCGCCGGAGAGCACGCCGTGGGTGATGTAGGCGTAGACGTCCTTGGCGCCCTTGGCGATCAGCGCGTCGGCGGCGTTCACCAGCGTGCCGCCGGAATCCACGATGTCGTCGATCAGGATGCAGGTGTAGCCGGCGACGTCGCCGATCACGTTCATGACCTCGGATTCACCCGCCCTCTCGCGGCGCTTGTCGACGATCGCGAGCGGGGTGTTGATGCGCTTGGCGAGACCGCGTGCGCGCGCCACGCCGCCGACGTCGGGCGAGATCACCATCGTCCTGGAGAGGTCGAACTTGTCCTTGATGTCGCGCACCATCAGCGGCGCCGCGTAGAGGTTGTCGGTCGGGATGTCGAAGAAGCCTTGGATCTGGCCGGCATGCAGGTCGAGCGTCATGACGCGGTCGACGCCGGCCTGCGTGATCAAATTGGCGACGAGTTTAGCCGAGATCGGCGTGCGCGAACCCGATTTGCGGTCCTGCCGGGCGTAGCCGAAATAGGGCAGCACCGCAGTGATGCGGCGCGCCGAGGAGCGGCGCAGTGCGTCGGTGATGATCAGCAATTCCATCAGATGGTCGTTCGCCGGGAACGAGGTCGACTGGATGACGAAGGCATCCGAGCCGCGCACGTTCTCCTGGATCTCGACGAAGATCTCCATGTCGGCGAAGCGCCGTACCACCGCCTTGGTCAGCGGCAGGTCGAGACCTTGCGCGATGGCCTGTGCGAGAGCCGGGTTGGAGTTGCCGGCGACGAGCTTGATGGAGCCGTTCTTGGCCGACATGGACGCTTCCTCCCGCGCTTTGCTGGACACGATGTTCAACATCAAACAATACCCACTGGAAGCACGGTTACGACGGGCGAGGAAATATCAGGCCGGGGGCTGCAATGGCAACCCGGGACGCTACGTTTTCCCTGCGAAATCCCGAATCCGGCCAACGGTTTGGCCGGAAGTTGGGGCCGTGGTTTCGCGGGGGTTATCGCTCGGCATAGCCCAGCGCCGAGGCCGGCATCCCGGCCGCCGGAGCCTCCGGGATCACGCTCGCCACAGCCGCCCCGCGCAAGCCGGGAGCCGAGCCCGGCGCATCCGGCGTACCGTTGATCATGTTGGAAAGTCCGCTGAATCCGGCCTGGGCGATCTTCCGCAGCACGAGGTCGTCGGCAGCTCCCCAAGGATCCCGGGCAGCGTCGCGGCCGCCCTTGGCCGCCGTAGGTTCCTCGCCGGAAAGGCGCAGCGCCCGCTGCTGGTTGGCGTCGTAGACGTCCCAGACCCAGGCGATCACGGTCTTGCCGCGCACGATCTGAGCGGAGAGGTAGCTGCGCACGCGGTAGGCAGCCGTCCCCTCGCGGGAGACCACGGACAGGCTGCGCAGCTTGGATTCGGTGTCGAGCACGCCGACCATGCGGTCGAACACTTGCGGCGGCGGCCCGTCGATCGATTCGAACGCGACTGTCGCCCCGGAGCCGGCGCTCGGCGCCATGGCGTAGGAGTTTGCGGCACCACCGCCACCGGCACAGCCGCCAAGCGCGGTCGCAGCCGTCAGCAGCATGACCGCCAGCACGCGCGAACCTGCGCGGCGCAAGATGAATGACGCGTCCCTCATTATGGAGGGCAGCGATATCGTTAAAACGCATTAACGTCTAGGGCGGGGGCGCCACAGCCCACTGTCATCGCGCGCAGGCATAGCCCCGGAATGACACGGGGTTGCCTTTGTGTTCACGCTTCGAGCGCGATCGCGTGAACGTGGCGGCCGTAATCCGGCTCGTTGCGATGCACCGAGCGGCGGTAGCTGAAGAAGCGTTCGTCGGCGTAGGTGTCCAGACCGAGATCGTCGATCATCAGGATGCCCGCGGCTTCCAGACGCTCGCGGATGAAGCCGGCGAGGTCGAACATCGCGTGTCCCTCGCGCACCGACGGGATGAAAAACATCGTGTTGTCCGCATCCGCCTCGATGAAGCGCGCCACGAACTCGTTGCCGACTTCATAACTGTCCTGGCGGATCAGCGGGCCGATCGCGGCGATGATGCCGCTCCGCGAGGCGCCGAGTTTTTCCATCGCTGAAATGGTCTGCTCCAGCACGCCGGTGAGCGCGCCCTTCCAGCCGGCATGCGCGCCGCCGATCACGCCCGCATTGGGGTCGACGAACAGCACGGGCCCGCAGTCGGCGGTGGAGACGCCGAGCGCGATGCCGGGCACCTTCGTCACCAGCGCATCGCCCTTCGGTCGCGGCCCGCTCGGCCACGGAGCGTCGGCCACTAGCACGTCGGGCGAATGGATCTGGTGCAGGCTGAGAAAGCGTTCCGGCGCGACGCCGACATGCTCGGCCATGCGGCGGCGGTTCTCCGCGACAAGGGCCTGATCGTCGTTGGAGCCGAGCCCGCCGTTAAGCGCGGAATAGATGCCGCCCGAGACGCCGCCCTCGCGGGTGAAGAAGGCGTGGCGCAGGCCGGGCACCGCTGAGAGCAGCGAGGAGGCAAGCGTCATGAATGGTCTCCGGCGCGTTCGAGATCGCTCAGTCCCGCAAGGCCCGTCAAGCGCGGCTCAGAGATGCCGAGCACCTTGAACATCGAACCCATGCCGCTGCGCCCGGTTTCAGTCAGGCGCTTGAGCGCGATCGAAATGTCGGTGGCAACGTCGGGCGCCGCCTTCTGCATCAAGGCGGCGGCACGGGTCTCGATGCCGACGCGCTTGAGGAAATCGCCCTGCGTCACCGGCCCGTGCACGCGGGCGCCCACGTCCTCCGCCCCGCGCGCGAGCGCCTGGAAGTCGACATGGGCCGTGACGTCGGCTTGGCCCGGCGCCTTCAGGGGATCGGTGAAGGTGTGGCGCGCGATCGCCTGGAAGGTGTCGCCGGCATCGCTGCGCAGATGGCCGTAATCGATGATCAGCGCCGCGCCGTCCTGGTCGCGCACGCGGCTGGCGAGCTTCATAATCTCGGCATCGGGCCGCCACTCGAACACGGCCCCGACGGGCGCGGCGCGCACCAGAGGCGGCAGCAGCACCTCGAAGCGTGGGGTCGGCTCGGCCGCCGCGCCGAATTGAAGTTTTCCGTTGGCGTCCACCTCGATCACGCGCTCGTGCCAGCCGTTCTCGTGACGGACCATCTGGTGGATCGGCAGCACGTCGAAATATTCGTTGGCGAGGATGATGCTCGGTCCGTCCGGCACGTCGTCGATGCTGTCGTGCCAGGCAATGTTGCGCACGCCCGACAGCGTCGCACTCTGCCGCTCGCGCAGGACCGGATTGACCTCGACCATGTGGATGTGGAGCGCCTGGTAGAGCGGCGGCAGCACGCGGAGCGCACGCAGCGCATCGGCCATCATGGTGCCGCGGCCAGGACCGAGCTCGATCAGCCGCAGGAATTGCGGCGAGCCCATCTGCTTCCACACCGAGGCGGTCCATAGGCCCAACAGCTCGCCGAACATCTGGCTGACCTCGGGCGCGGTGGTGAAGTCGCCTTCTCGTCCCAACGGATCGCGCGAGACGTAATAGCCATAGCGCGGATGCATCAGGCACAGTTCCATGTACCGCCAGACCGGCATGGGGCCTGAGGATTTGATCAGCGCCTTGATCTCGTCGAGTAACGGCTGGTCGGTCACGGCCTATCTTCTCAAAAGGAATTAACGAATAGCCCCTGCGGGCTCGGGCGCACCGCGCCTCACTGCCAATACAATAAGTATGCCGCCCACAATAAGCATCGGAATCGACAACAGCATGCCCATGGTTAATCCGCCCCAGAGGAAGCCGAGCTGGACGTCCGGTTCACGGAAATGCTCGCCGGCGATCCGGCTCAGACCATAGATCAGGATGAACGCGCCGAGGATCATGCCCGGCCGCTTCAGGGCGCCGAAGCGGATCATGATCGCGAGCACCGTGAACAGCAAAATGCCCTCCATGCCGGCCTCGTAGAGCTGGCTCGGATGACGCGGCAGTTGGGTGGGATCGTTGGGGAAGATCATCGCCCAGGGCAGCTCCGGCCCGGCGGTGCGGCCCCACAATTCGCCATTGATGAAATTGGCGATGCGGCCGAGCAGCAGCCCGACCGGGGCGACGGCGGTGGTGATGTCGCCGAGCGACAGGATCGAGATGCGGTTGCGATAGGCGAACCACATCACCGCGACGACGCAGCCGAGGAAGCCGCCGTGGAAGGACATGCCGCCTTCCCACAGCCTGAAGATCGCGGCGGGATGGTCGATGAAGAAGGGCAGATTGTAGAACAGCACATAGCCGGTGCGGCCGCCGAGGATGATGCCGAGCGTGACCCACAGAATGAAGTCGTCGATCTGCACCAACGACATCGGCGCCGGGCCGCCCCACAGCCGCTCTTTCTTCAGGAGCGAGCGCGCATAGAGCCAACCGAACACGATGCCGCAGATATAAGCCAGCGCATACCAGCGGATCGCGAACGGACCGATCTCGATCGCGATCGGCTTGAAGGCGGGAAAGTCGATGAGCAGAAAGGGCATCGCGCCTTCTATGTCTAGACGAGATTGCGGCGATAGAGCGCCAGCAGACGCTCCCAATGCCGCTCGGCGGCGTCGCGGTGATAGACCGGACGCTTGGGGAAGGCGAAGCCGTGATGGGTGTCGGGATAGATCTCGACTTCGGCTTTGGCGCCGCTCATGCCCTGCTTCACCTGCTCGATGATCTCGGCCGGTGCGTAGATGTCGGTCTCGGCGCAGGCGAAGTAGAGTTCGGCCTTGGTCTTGGCGGCCGCGAGATGCGGGCTGTCGTCCTGGTCGGTTGCGAGTTGCGTGCCGTAGACCGAGGCAGCGGCTTTGACGCGATCGGGAAAATGCGTGGCGGCGTTGATCGCGTAGCGGCCGCTCATGCAGTAACCGACAGTGCCGATCAGTTTGGTGTTCGCGGCCGCCTGGCCCTCGGCATAGGTGAGCAGCGCCCGCGTGTCGTCCATGATCATGGGGATCGTGAGCGATCCCATCAGCGCAAACATGCGCTTGCGTTCCGGAGCGTTCGGATCGGCCGGCAGCGCGCCGAGCTCCATCACGCCGGAACGGTAATAGAGGTTCGGCAGCATCACGTAATAACCCGATGTCGCGAGCCGGCGTGCCATGTCGCGCAGCTCCTCGCGGATCGCCGGCGCGTCCATGTAGAACAGGACGACCGGAAACGGCCCGCCGCGTTCGGGATGGCTGATGAAGGTTGCGGTGTGACCGTCCTTGGTGGGGATCGCGATCTGCTGGTCGATCATCTCGAGCGCCTTTTGTGATTCTTCTTATGCAGGGACGTTGAATACGATTGCAAGGAAACCGGGGCATGACAAGGATACCGCCGATCGGCCCTTGAACCGGCCCAATCGGATTGCCATTGTCTCCCCGCGCGTTCGCGCAGAGTTCATCGAAAGCCGCCAGGAGACCGACATGACCCAGACCAACAACCGGTTTTTCGACGAGATCGGCCGCCTGATGAACGATGCCGCCGGTGCCGCGCAGGGCGTCAAGCGCGAGTTCGACACGGTGATGCGCACCCAGGCCGAAAAATTCCTGCGCGACATGGACCTCGTCAAGCGCGAGGAGTTTGAGGCGGTCAAGGACATGGCGCGCCTGGCGCGTGAGGAGAACGAGGCTCTGAAGGCGCGCATCGCGGCGCTGGAGGCCAAGCTCGGCGGCTAACTCCGCCGGCTCCATCCGGGCGATCCGGTTCCGCCCACCAGCCCATTCTCCTTGTCATTTCCGCGTCTTCCGGGTAAAAGCCCGCCACGTCCGCAGCCCCCGCACCCCTGGAGGCTTGCTGCGGCGTATGCCATGGGCCGCGTTGCGGCCCATTAACTTTTGCAAAAACAAGGACTTAACGTTATGGCGACCGTCAAGGAATTGAAGGCGACCGCACGTCCGAAGAGCGGCAAGGGGGCCGCCCGGGCTGAGCGTCGCGCCGGGAGAGTGCCCGGAGTGATCTATGGCAACAACCAGCCCCCGCTGACCATCTCGGTTGACGATCGCGAACTGCGCTCGCGCATCCTCGCCGGCCGGTTCCTGACCACGCTGGTCGACATCGACCTCGAAGGCAACAAGCACCGCGTGATTCCGCGCGACTACCACCTCGATCCGGTCAAGGACTTCCCGATCCACGTCGACTTCATGCGGCTCGGCGAAGGCGCCACCATCCGCATCAGCGTTCCCTTGCACGTGGTGAAGGCTGAAGGTTCGCCCGGCGTGAAGCGCGGCGGCGCCGTGAACATCGTTGCGCACGCGATCGAGCTCGAGTGCGGCGTGGAGAACATCCCGCAGTTCATCGAGGCCGACGTCGGTTCGCTCGAGATCGGCCACTCGCTGCATCTCTCCGACATCAAGCTGCCGGCCGGCGTGAAGGCGCTGACCTCCGAGGACGCGACCCTCGTCACCATCGTGCCGCCGTCCGGCTACGCCGAAGAGCAGAAGGCTGCGGCTGCTGCTCCGGCTGCGGGTGCTGCTGCTCCGGCGGCTGGTGCTGCTCCGGCTGCGGGTGCTGCTGCTCCGGCAGCGGCTGCCAAGGCCCCGGCTGCCAAGGCCCCCGCCGGCGGCGACAAGAAGAAGTAATCTCTCAAAGCTGGCGCGCGGTCCCTGACCGCGCGCCGAGCGAGGGGCGCGCCGCGTCATGCGACTGTTTGTTGGGCTCGGCAATCCCGGCCCGAAATTCGCACGTAACCGGCACAATGTCGGCTTCATGGCCGTCGACGAGATCGCGCGGCGTCATGGGTTCGCACCCTGGCGCCGCAGGTTTCAGGGCGAGACCTCGGAAGGCACGCTCGGCACCGAGCGCGTGATCCTGCTCAAGCCGATGACCTACATGAACGAGTCCGGCCGCAGCGTTCAAGAAGCGGCAAGCTTCTTCAAGATCGCGCCGGGCGACGTCACCGTATTCCATGACGAACTCGAACTGCCGCCGGGCAAGGTGCGGGTGAAGATCGGCGGCGGCATCGCCGGCCACAATGGCCTGCGCTCGATCTCCGCCCATATCGGCAACGACTACCGCCGGGTGCGGCTCGGCATCGGTCATCCCGGCGTGAAGGAATTGGTGCACGGCCACGTGCTGTCGGACTTCGCCAAAGCGGACAACGACTGGGTGGCGACGCTCTGCGACGCGGTGGCCGAGCACGCGGCACTGGTTGCCAAGGGCACGGACGCGACTTTCGCCAACAGGGTGCACCTCGCCATGCAGGCGAAGGGATTTTTGACCAAGGACGACAACGGCAAGGATTAACGCTCGTGGGATTTAAATGCGGGATCGTCGGATTGCCCAATGTCGGCAAATCGACCTTGTTCAACGCGCTGACCGAGACGGCCGCGGCGCAGGCGGCGAACTATCCGTTCTGCACGATCGAGCCGAATGTCGGCGAGGTCGCTGTGCCGGATCCGCGGCTCGATAAGCTCGCAGCGATCGCCAAGTCGGGCCAGATCATCCCGACCCGGCTGACCTTCGTGGACATCGCCGGCCTCGTGCGCGGCGCGTCCAAGGGTGAAGGCCTCGGCAACCAGTTCCTCGCCAACATCCGCGAGGTCGACGCCATCGCGCATGTCGTGCGCTGCTTCGAGGATTCCGACATCACCCATGTCGAGGGCAAGATCGCCCCGCTCGCCGACATCGAGACCATCGAGACCGAACTGATGCTCGCCGATCTCGACAGCCTCGAAAAGCGCGTCGACAATTTGGCCAAGAAGGCCAAGGGCAACGACAAAGACGCCAAGGAGCAGCTCGACCTCGTCAATCGCACCCTGGTGCTGCTGCGCGAGGGCAAGCCCGCGCGTCTCGTCGAGCGCAAGGCCGAGGAGGAGCGCGCCTTCGGCATGCTGGGCCTGCTGTCGTCCAAGCCCGTGCTCTACGTCTGCAACGTCGAGGAAGGCTCGGCCGCATCAGGCAATTCGTTCTCGAAGGCGGTGCAGGACCAAGCCGCCAAGGAAGGCGCCATCGCCGTCGTCATCTCGGCAAAAATCGAATCCGAGATCGCCACCATCTCACGTGACGAACGCGCCGACTTCCTGGAGACGCTGGGTCTCGAAGAGGCCGGCCTCGATCGCCTGATCCGCGCCGGCTACACGCTGCTCGACCTCATCACCTATTTCACGGTGGGCCCGAAGGAAGCGCGCGCCTGGACCATCTATCGCGGCACCAAGGCGCCGGGCGCGGCCGGTGTGATCCACACCGACTTCGAGAAGGGGTTTATCCGCGCCGAGACCATTGCGTATGAAGACTACGTCGCGCTCGGCGGCGAAGCCGGCGCCCGCGATGCCGGCAAGCTCCGCCTCGAAGGCAAGGAATACGTCGTCGCCGACGGCGACGTGATGCATTTCAGGTTCAATACGTAAGATCTGGATAGGTTCGTAGGGTGCGTTAGCGCAGCGTACCCCACCATGCTTCCTCGTTTGCGGAACGAAGTTGGTGGGTTATGCCTTCGGCTAACCCACCCTACGGCACCTGCGCTTGCCTCACCGCACCCCGCCGCCCTGATCCCTGATCGCGCCGAGGTGCTCGTTGATGCGGAAGATGATCAGGATCAGCTCCGCGATGATGCGCGAGAACACGATCCCGACGACAACGCTCGCGATCGACGACAGCAGCATCAGGAAGCCGCCGAACGGGCTGATCGCCATCATCGCGAGGCCGGAGAAGATGCCGGAGAGGCCGAACAGGCAGATCAGCGCGATCACCAGCCAGTAGAAGGTCTTGATGATCGTCGGCGTGATAAAGCGGTCCCATTGAAACAGATCGCTGAATGAAAACATTGCTCTCCCCAGGGCAATTCGGGTGTTGTCGGGCCTTGCAAATGGATCGTGGCCCCTGATCGATCCGACTCAAGACCGACGCCGGCGCGCCGAATGTAGCACGAGCCATGCGGGCCGGCGGGTTGAGATTGCCGCAAAGTGCGGCCACAATCTGTCATTTCCTCAAACCTTTCCCAAGATGACCCTGACCTTCGAAGATTTCCCGCCCGGCCGGTTCGGAACATTCGGCCCGCGCCATGTCACGCGCGACGAGATCGTGGCCTTTGCCGCCGAGTTCGATCCGCAGCCGATGCACCTCGACGAGGAGGCCGCCAGCAAGAGCATGCTGCGGGGCCTGTCCGGCTCGGGCTGGCATCTCTGTTCGCTGATGATGCGGATGATGGCCGACGGTTTCATTACCCGCGCCGCTTCGCTGGGATCTCCCGGCGTCGACGAAGTGCGGTGGTTGTCGCCCTTGAGGCCTGGCGACGACCTCATGCTCGATGTCGACGTCGTGGAGGCCCGCATCTCGAAGAGCCGCCCGGAGCTCGGCATCGTCAAGTTCAAATGCACCGTGCGTAACGCCAGGGGTGATGCGCTGTGCGAGATGACGTCGCCGATCCTGATCAAGCGGCGCGAGGGGGCGGTCTGATGCCGTTTTTCGAGGAGATCGAGATTGGGCATCGCCGCGAGATCGGCGCCTATACGTTCACGGCGGAGTCGATCAAGGCATTCGCCGCAAAGTTCGATCCGCAGCGTTTTCACCTCGACGAGGAGGAGGGCAAGAACTCGCTGTTTGGCGGGCTCGCGGCCTCGGGCTGGCATGTCGGCTCGGCCTGCATGAGCCTGCTTGTCGCCGACGGCCAGCGTCTGGCGCGGGAAGCCGCTTCGCGCGGCGAGGAGGTCGCGGTGTGGGGCCCGTCGCCGGGCTTTCGCGACCTGCGCTGGATCAGGCCGGTGCTCGCCGGCGACATCGTCACCTACGTCAACGTCGTCATCGACAAACGCAGCTCCGCCTCGCGACCCGGCTGGGGCATCCTGACCGCGCGCACCACCGGCACCAACCAGCGAGGCGAGGACGTCTACGCCATCACCGCAACGGCCTTCGTGCCGATGCGTGCGAACGGCGGTTAGATTCGTTCCAGGATGAACGGCGAAAACAGCGTGCGAGTGTTGCTTCCGCGCTATGGACGCGATTCCGGGGGGCTGCCATAAGCCTGCGCAACATGGTTTTCCCGCGAAGCAGTGTGCGGAACCATCGAGTTGCTAACCAATTATGAACCTGTCGCTGTCTATTTGAACGAACTGGGCAGAGTACAGGGGACGAGGACCATGGCAGACCGCGGCGCACTCAAGCTGGTCGGATTCATCTTTGCTACCGCCACGCTGGCCGTGATGCTGGTCGCCGGCATGGTGGTGAAGGGCTATGCCGATGGTGCCTACACCCTGGAAGCTTCGACCGTGGAAGCCGCCCGGTAAGACTTCGTTAACTCTGCGGGGCCGCAACGCGGCCTCCGCCCTCAGCGGCTATAGACGAACGCCAATATCGCGATCGCAATCGCCAGCAATCCGACAAAACGCAGCATGATCGTGCCGAACTGGTTCGGCGCGGGCCGCAGCGGTATCGGGTCGGTGGTGTCGGGCCGAATGCTTTCCATGACATGTCCCCGGGCCCGCCGCGATGGCAGGAGCGCTTGGCGTTAGTCGTCGGGTGGCGGTGGGGCGTTCAAAACCCTCCGCTGTCATGCCCCGCGAAAGCGGGGGCATCCAGTACGCCGCGGCGTCTCGGTAGCACATCACCGCCTCTGGAATACTGGATCATCCGCCTTCGCGGATGATGACGTTACATTGAGGGTGCCCCCCAGAATCAAAACCGCCGCGCCCCTTTCGGAACGCGGCGGCCGGTGATGCGTGATGTCAGCGATCAGCTGTTGCGCAGGCCGTCGGCGGCGCGCTTCCACTGCGAGACGTTGTCGGCGATCATGCGGGTCGACTTCATCGCGGCCTGGCTGAGCTGGGCGTAGCCGGAGATCTCGCGCTGGACGCGCTGGCCTTCGGCGTGGAGCAGGTCGCGCAGGCTCTCAAGCTCGGAGATCAGATTCTCGATCTCGGCGAGCGAGGTGCCGGCGACGCGCTGGATCAGCGAGTTGACGTTGGTGACGGTGGCCTCCGCGCTCGGATCGAGCGGCGGCGCGTCCGTGGCGGTCGCTGCCGGACGGCGCAGATAGGCGATGTCGTTGCGGACGAAGTCACGGATGCCGGCTTCGACTTCCGTCACGGCGGCGAGGTTGGTGTCGATGGTCTCGGTCTCGGTGGTTTCGGTCTTTTCCGGACGCATGGCGTTCATCGTTATTCCCCTGTTCGCGTTGAGCGCAGCGCGAGTGTCCCCCGCACGACGACGTCAGCCTGGGACTAGGGCGTCGGATTTTGGCCGCAACTTGGCCGAGGTGCGGCAAGGGCGGTCCATTCGGGGGCTTTGCCGTGGCGTATGGTTACGGAAGTCTGAACGCGGCCGCACCGGCGAACTTTGTAGCTCCTCATGGTGAGGAGCGCGAAGCGCGTCTCGAACCATGCAGGCCCAACTGTAGCAGCGGGGGCCTCGATCCTTCGAGACGCGCGCAAGAGCGCGCTCCTCAGGATGAGGAGAAAGATTAGCGCCCAACTACCAGCTCTTCTTGAACCCCGCCGTCAGGCTCTTGTTGATCGCCCCTTGCGAGGTTTCGCCGACCGAGCCGGAGACGGTGACGTTGTCGAACAGCTTTTGCTCGGCGCCGACCTTGCGCAGCCATTTGTCGTCGGTGGTCGACAGCGACTGGCCCGCGGTGATGCTGGTGCCGGTGTCGGTGAGAGTGACCTTGGCCGACTGCTCGGTCTCGTAATTCCGCGTGATGTGACCGCCGACTCCGGGGAGCGCCGTGGTGCCCTGCTGGTTGACGCTGTAGCCGTTCTGGAGCGTCAGCGACGTGTCGCCCGATAGCGGCACCGATTTGATCAGCGCCGCCCCGAGTTTGCTCTGTTCGGCGCCGGGATCGACGCGGGCCTCCACCGCGGTCTTGTCCCAGATCGCGCCCGCGCCCGGCGCGGTTGCGGCCGCCCAGGCGCTGC
Source organism: Bradyrhizobium sp. i1.15.2 (assembly GCF_040548425.1). NCBI lineage: Bacteria > Pseudomonadati > Pseudomonadota > Alphaproteobacteria > Hyphomicrobiales > Nitrobacteraceae > Bradyrhizobium > Bradyrhizobium sp. i1.15.2. Next base: position 57,372 of record NZ_JBEPRQ010000025.1, read on the forward strand.
CGGACGATTGAGGCACGCTACCGCCATTGGTGGCTTTCTGCGCCAGGAGCTCGGACATCGTCCGCGGCTCGCTCGTCACCGTCATGTCGGCGCCGATGCGGGCGTCCCAGAATGAGGATACCGACTGCTTCACGGTCACCGCCGAGGTGCCGTTGGCGTTGGCGTTCGACGCCCAGTTCAGCCCGTCCTTGGCGGCGGCCTGCGCGCGTTTCTTGGCGGCGATGATGTCGTTGAGCGTCCCGGCGTCGATCGCGAGCTGGCCCCAGTCGAGCTTGTCGACGTCGATGCCGCGGAGCACGTCGGGATCGTTGACATCAGGGGCCTCCGCCGTCTCGGCCTCGTCGTCGGGCGCTGCGGCCGGGCCGGGGGAGAAGGGCGGAATGATCTGCGCCGACACCGTCAGCACCGATCCCAAGATGAAAGCGGCCGCCAGCATCGGCAGCCTGGTCAAGCCAAACCCTGTCGAGAATTCCATCGTCCTGCCCGTCAGCCCAGTTCTCGCCGAGGATGCGGAACCATCGTCGCGAAATTGTGGCGGCTCCATCAAGCGCGAACCAACGGGCCGCGCGAAAGGCGCGCGCCCGATGACGAGCTTCTCCACGATTGCATCCGGCGGGGCTGGAGGCCAGGACGCGTCGCGGGGAGCATCAGCCATCGGTCCCGAAGTGCGGGGCCCGTTGGTGTTCCGTTCAGCCGACGCCGGTCATCTTCGGCAGATGAATGGCGCGGCCGAGTGCCTGCTCGACCAGATCGAATGTATCGATCAGCACGCGCATGCTGGTGAGTTTGCCCGCCTTGAACTGGGCGAACTGCGCCACCCGCAAGCTGATCGGCTTGTTGGAATCCAGCGCGGTCAGCGAATAGCGCAGCATCGAGGCGGCGGAATCGACGCCGAGCATGATGCTCTCGCGGTCGAAGCGGCGGACCTGGAAATTGTCGGCGAGTTGGTGGATGACATCGAGCACGGCGTCCTTGCCCTGGCGCGCGCCGAGGAACGGAAACATGTCGATCGGGCCGTACAGCGCCCACTCGACGTCCTCGTCGATCAGGGCCTCGATGTCCTCGAAATGCCGGTCGTTGATCGCGCGGTGCAATGCGCGCGAGAAACGCCAGAGGCTGTGCTCTGTCATTTTGGGCAGTCCTGAAGCTGGCTTGCAAAAACAAAAATCAACCCCAGCGCACAGAAATGGTGCCGCGGGGTCGCTCAACTCATTTGTATACGAACAAAATACGCCAATTCGGCCAAAACGCAATTCACGTTTTCGCAATGCACAATTGATCCCGGCGTGTGAGATTTACAATAGGAGCCCGTATTTTCCCGGTCCGGGCCGGTTTGGAGAGAGCTAGCCCCCGTCCACCCGCTCGCCCACGATCAGCGGGCCGATCTCACGTTCCAGCACCTGCTGCACCAGGTCGTAGGAATCGATGATCTCGCGGATCTGCGCCACCTGGCCGTTGCGGAAAGTGTAGAATATGGCCATGTCGACCTGAATGATGCGGTCGTGGCTGCGCTTCCTGAAGAACACGCGCAGATAGGCCGCGACCGTGTCGCCTTCGGCGACGATCTGCGGCACCTCGTAGCGGATTTCGGCGTATCGCTCCTGCACGGTGCGCCAGAATTCGCCGAGCTCCTTCTTGCCGTGGCAGGGGCCCATGTGCGGCAGCACGTCGATCGGCGCGTGGGTGAGAAAATCGACGTCGTCGGTGCAGCACGACAGCGCGGCCTCGAGATCGCTGCGCCCGATGGCGTCGAGCAGGTGCAGCACGCGCTGGCGATTGAGCTTCTCGACCGTCATTCCGCCCGTCCTCATTGGCCGTGTGGAGTTTGCGCAAAGCTAACGCGCGGCTTCGGACACCGGCAATCCGCAAAACCACAGGGGATGTTGCAGACGATTTGACGCGCAAACGCAATGCCAGGTTCATGACTGCAACTGCCGGTTGAGTTACCGCGCGCCTGCACGAATTCGCGTGGCTTTCGGCTGCATGGGCTCGCGCTGCCCAACGCGCGGCAGCGAACACGGGAACCGGGACGGGTCCGTGCCCGTTGAGATTGCGACACCGCATTCGGAGACATCGATCCATGAAATCCCTTGCCGCCATCGCCGCCGCACTTCTCATGCTTGGCGCGACCTCCGCCGCCAACGCCAAGGGCTGCATCAAGGGCGCCGTCGTCGGCGGCGTCGCCGGCCACTACGCCGGCCATCACGGCGTCCTCGGCGCCGCCGCCGGCTGCCTCTACGGCCGCCACCATGCCAAGGAGCAGCAAGAGCAGGAGAGGCAGCGACAACAGCAGAGCCAGGTCAACGGCCAGGGCAAGCTGTAACGGCACGGAAAACTGTGCTCCCGCCGTCTTCTATCCGGCATGCTTCGATGGTAAATTCCATTCGCGAACGCTGGGATTGAACCAGGCGAGGGAACGATGGACGTCGGGAAGTCCTTGTGGGGTTTAGTCCTCGCAATCCTGTTCCTGTATTTCGTCGTCGCTTTCGTGGGGAAGGCTTCCCGTTCTGCGGGCGTCAAGTACAATTGGGTCGGCGTTCTGCTGTCATTCTCGACGATCGGCCTCGCCATCTATCTCGTTTTCTTTCGCCAGCTTTGAGCCGGTCCCGGCTGCCTCACGTCCCGGGCTCTCGGACGGGCGTGAGCCAGCTCACATCGCGCGCCTTCCCCTGTGGCTATCGTCCTCCCCATGTCATCAGGGAGACGCGCCATGGCCGCCATCGCCACAGTCAGAAAGTCCAGCCTGCACAACGCGCTTGAAGGCCTCGCGCTGACTGCGACGCTGCAGAGCTTCCCGACCTTCGCCGCCGCGGCTTTCCTGCTCAAGCTGGTCGGCAATCACGACCTGGTCGGCGATCCCGGCGTCGCCATCTTCGTCGCCATCGCCTCACTCGCCCACGCGCTGCTTGCGGTGACCTTGGGGCCGAACTTCCCGCATTTGTTCAAGACCGTCTACGAGCCGAAGTTCTTCGAGGCCCATCTGTCGCTCACTGAGAAGATCACGGCATGGCGCACCCAGCCGGTCGCCTCGCTCCAGCTCATGACCATCGTGCTGCTGCTGTCGGTGATGGCGGTGGTGACGGCCAGCGTGGGGTGATCGCATCATGCCCTTCATCACCGCGTCGAAATCCGGTCCGCTCAACTGGCTCGAAGGCTTTGCCCTCACCACGATCCTTCAGGGCTTCCCGATCTTCGCCGCGGCGTCGCTGATGGTGAAGCTCCTGGGACATGACCGCGGTGGCAGTCACGTCCTCACCATCGCGATGGCGTCGATCTTCTACAGCTGTCTCGCCATCTGGGCGGGATCGACATTCCCGGGATTTGCAAAGAACGCCTACGAACCGCTGTTCTTCGACGCCAGCCTGTCCTTCTCCGAGAAGATCGCCCGCTGGCGCGCCAAGCCGGCGACGTCGATGCAGCTGGTGGCCTCAGTGCTGCTGCTGTCGCTGCTCGCGGCGAGCGTGGGGTGAGTGCGCGTTCTCATCATTCTCGGATGCCGCCATCAATAACCATGGGCGGCGCCGGCGCTCCGCGCCCCCTATCTCTTCTTCCAACCACCTCTATGCCCCGGCGCCCCTCCGCTCGACCGCGGCGATGGCCCAAACTCCGGGCCTGACTGCCGCGAATCCGTCGGCTGGATGATGCGGCTTTCGCCGCCGAACGGTTTTGAGGGCAGCGCGCGGTCGCCCCGATACGGCAACGACTCCGGGCCGTGCATCTCGTCGAGATGCGGCTTGTGGATTCGCGAGCCCTTGCTGCCGCTCGCCTTGAGTGCCGTGGCAGCGCTCTTGTTCTTCAGCGCGCTGACCGGCAGGTTAGCGGCGTCGCCGTATTTCTTCGCGCCCGCATAGGCGCCGGCTTTACCCTGCACCGTGCGCTGCTTGACGGTGGGATCGTCGACCACCGCGAGTTCGGTGGCGCGCAGGCGCTTGACCTCGTCGCGCAGCCGGGCGGCTTCCTCGAAGTTCAGATCGGCGGCGGCCTCGCGCATCCTTGTTTCGAGATCGCCGAGCACGGCCTCGAAATTGTGGCCGATCGAGATGACGTCGTCGGTCATGTCATGGCCGCCGATCTCGACCAGCACATGATCGCGCTCGTAGACGCTGTTCATGATGTCGCCGATCGACTTCTTGATGCTCTCCGGCGTGATGCCATGCGCCGTGTTGTACTCGACCTGCTTCTCGCGGCGGCGGTCGGTTTCGGCGATGGCGCGCTCCATCGAGCCCGTCATCTGGTCGGCATAGAGGATCACCTTGCCGTCGACGTTGCGCGCGGCGCGGCCGATGGTCTGGATCAGCGAGGTCTCGCTGCGCAAAAAACCTTCCTTGTCGGCGTCGAGGATCGCAACCAGCGCGCATTCGGGAATGTCGAGGCCTTCGCGCAGCAAATTGATGCCGACCAGCGCGTCGAACGCGCCGAGGCGCAGATCGCGGATGATCTCGATGCGCTCGATGGTGTCGATATCGCTGTGCATGTAGCGGACGCGAATGCCCTGCTCATGCAGATATTCGGTGAGGTCCTCCGCCATGCGCTTGGTCAGCACCGTGATCAGCGAGCGATAGCCGGCCTGCGCGGTGGCGCGGACCTCGCCGACGAGGTCGTCGACCTGGGTGCGGGCCGGGCGGATGTTGACGGGAGGATCAATCAGACCGGTGGGGCGGATCACCTGCTCGACGAACACGCCGCCGCTCTCGTTGATCTCCCAGGCGCTGGGCGTGGCCGAGACCGCGATCGTCTGCGGCCGCATCATGTCCCATTCCTCGAAGCGCAGCGGGCGGTTGTCCATGCAGGAGGGCAGCCGGAAACCATATTCGGCGAGCGTCGCCTTGCGGCGGAAGTCGCCGCGGAACATGCCGCCGATCTGGGGCACGGTGACGTGGCTCTCGTCGGCGAACACCAGCGCGTTGTCGGGCACGTATTCGAACAGCGTCGGAGGCGGCTCGCCGGGCAGGCGCCCGGTGAGATAGCGCGAATAGTTCTCGATGCCGGCGCAGCTTCCGGTCGCCTCCATCATCTCGAGGTCGAACGTGGTGCGCTGCTCCAGCCGCTGCGCTTCCAGCAGGCGACCCTGGTCGTGGAGCTGGTCGAGCCGCATCTTCAATTCGGATTTGATCGACTTGATCGCCTGCACCAGCGTCGGGCGCGGCGTCACATAGTGCGAGTTGGCGTAGATCTTGATGAATTCGAGCTCGTCCTGCTTATGCCCGGTGAGCGGGTCGAACTCCTCGATGGTCTCGACGGTGTCGCCGAACAGGTTCACCCGCCAGGCGCGGTCTTCATAGTGCGCCGGGAAGATGTCGATGACGTCGCCGCGCACGCGAAATGTGCCGCGGGTAAAATCGGCCTGGGTGCGCTTGTATTGCAGGGCGACGAGGTCGGCGATCAGCTGGCGCTGGTCGATCCGCTCGCCCTTCTTCAGGGCAAAGGTCATCGCGGTGTAGGTTTCGACTGAGCCGATACCGTAGATGCACGACACCGAGGCAACGATGATGACGTCGTCGCGTTCGAGCAGCGCGCGCGTCGCCGAGTGGCGCATGCGGTCGATCTGCTCGTTGATCGAGGAATCCTTTTCGATGTACGTGTCCGTGCGAGGGACATACGCTTCCGGTTGGTAATAGTCGTAATAGCTGACGAAATACTCGACCGCGTTGTCGGGGAAGAAGCTCTTGAACTCGCCATAGAGCTGGGCGGCGAGCGTCTTGTTCGGCGCCAGGATGATGGCGGGGCGCTGTGTCGCCTCGATCACCTTGGCCATGGTGTAGGTCTTGCCGGAGCCGGTGACGCCGAGCAGCACCTGCGAGCGGTCGTTGCGATTGATGCCCTCGACCAGCTCGGCGATCGCGGTCGGCTGGTCGCCGCGCGGCTCGTAATGCGACTTGATCTCGAAGCGCACGCCGCCTTCGGACTTTTCCGGGCGCGGCGGCCGATGCGGGGTCCACACCCTGGTGGAGCCGTCGTCCTTACGGAACTCCGGCCGGCCCTCGCGGATCAGCGATTCCAGCGCGTCGGCGGTCGCCTTGACGCCGAGCGCCTCCATCTTGCTGCGCGGCGGGCGCGCCAGGGCTTCGGCATCGTCCTCTTCGGTGGGAAGGCCGAGTTGACGCGCCAGTTCAGGATCGAGCGTCGGGATCGTGGCCGCGGTTCCGTAATTGGCCTGCGGCGCCTCGCCAAGACCTTCGGCCTCTCTGCTCCCTCCCCCCTTGTGGGGGAGGGTCGGGGAGAGGGGTAAGCCGCGAGTCGCGCTGCCCGTTGCGGTGTCCTGCGGAAACTCCTTCGGCGTCGAAGCGCGCGCGCGATGCGCGGCAGCCTCGCCCCCGGAGCGGCGGTCGCGCGAATTGTCCGGCGGCGGCTGCAGGCCGGTGCCCGATCCGAGCCCGGCATCGCCGCGATTGATCGCGGGATTGAGCAACTCGGCCAGCGCCGGCCCGATCGGCTGCACGTCCGGGCGTGACGCCTTGGAGTTTGGCGCCTTGGCGTTCGGAGCCTTGGTCTTGGGGGATTTGCCGGATTTTTCGGAGGATGCAGGTTTCTTCGCCATGCTCCGAATATGGGGCGAGTCCGCCTCGCAATAAAGAGCGAATGCCTTTCCCGGATCAGACTGCTGACAGCAGGTTGGCAGCAGGCCTTGGGATCACGGCAGGCCTTGAGATCCCGGATCTCGCGATCAGGCCGCCGGCGACGGTCCCTCATCGTCCCCGGCTGCCTGATGCGGCTCGAGGATGTCGAGATGGATGCCGCCGCAATCCGTGCAGCGCATGGCCCAATACTCGCTTCCGGCACGGCCGCCGATCACGCGGAGCACGGCGAGATCGCCGTCGCATTCCGGGCAGCTGGACAACACATTGCGGGTGTAAATCCTCGGCCGCGGCGTGTCTTCGAATTCGATGACTGACATGATCGATTGCCCCCTTTTGACCCTGCGCCGTTCCTTGGTCGCCTGCAGTCCCGCTCGCTTATTCGTCGTCGCTGTCGTCGGCCCGCCGGCGGAAGCGATCGATGTGATGCTTGGCATGGGCAATCGCGGCATCGGGATCGGGCCAGGCGAAGCCGACTTCCATGGCCGGAAACAGCACGCCGTCGATGGCAACCGGGCTGAAATCGGCACGCCTGATACGGGCGTGCCACAGCCCCTGGCCAGCTTCGAAGGATTCGATGTCAAAGCCGTCGTAGAGGGTCGTCATTGCAGTCCCCAAAATGTTTTGTTCGAGCGCCTTGTTGGAGGGTCAGGGGACCACGTTTGCGGATTTCAGAATGTGAAGCCGTTCACAAGCGGCGGGCTTTTTTGTCTGCGGACCAATGAATTCGGTTCCGCAAACCCGGTGCGCTCCCTCTCCCGCTTGCGGGCGAGGGTTGGGCCGGGGGTGTTTCCACAGAGAGATTCCCCAACGTGGAGGGAACCCTCATCCGGCGTTTCGCGCCGACCTCCCCCGCAAGCAAGCGGAGAGGTGCACCGCATTCCGGGCGCGCGGCTTCAGCAAACCTGTTCGTGTGGATGATCAGTTCCGCGGGCTGGTGCGGCCGGTCCGCCGGATGGGACGGGCGGCCGGTTCCGACGCCGCGCGCATGATCCAGCGGCGGAACGCGGCAAAGTCGCGCTGCTCGGTCTGGAAGCTGCGATAGAGCAAATACCAGCGCATGCCCTTGGGCACCGAGAGATCGAATGGCGCGACCAGCCGGCCGGCGGCGAGATCGTCGTCGATATAGGGCCGAATGCCCATGGCGATGCCGAGCCCGTCGGCGGCAGCCTGAAGCGCCTGACCGTAGAACTGGAACTCCGGTCCCCGCGCGTTGATGCGCGCGAGGTTCGCGGCCTTGAGCCAGATCGGCCAGTCCTCGGGCGAATGCGCGACGCGGATCAGGCTCGGTCCCCTAAGATCGGCCGGGCGCTTCAGCGAGGACGCGAGGCGGGGCACGCAGACCGGTGTGAGGTCGCCGGCGAACAGCGGCTCGGCGACCAGCCCCGGCCAGTCGCCGGTCCCGAGCTGGATGCCGCAGCTCCAGTCCTCGCCGAACGGCACCGACGCGCCGCCGGTGGTGAAGCGCACCTCGATGTCGGGCTCCTCGTTGCGAAACTCCGACAGGCGCGGGATCAGCCAGCGCATCGCAAAGGTGTGGCCGATGCCGATGGTGAGCACGCGGACGCTCGAGGGCGCCGTCACCTGGGCGGTGAGGCTTGCGAGCGCGTCGAAGATCGGCGTCAGCCCGCTCTGGTAGGCGCGGCCCGCCTGCGTGAGAAGCAGCTTGTTGGCCTTGCGCTCGAACAGCGCGACGCCGAGCCGTTCTTCCAGGATGTGCACCATGCGGCTGACCGCCGCCGCCGATACGCTCAGCTCAAGGCCGGCCGCGGCAAAGCTGCCGGCCCGCGCCGCGGCTTCGAATGCCTTGATGCCGTTGAGAAACAGCAAGCGCCGCAAATGACCAACCCTCAGGAAAGCTGATGCCAGGCCAAGATAACTCAGTTTGCGTAGACGGGGCAAGCGGGGCACGTTTCCCTTCGCTTCGCGCCGCGAGCGGGGAGAAGGCCAATCGGAGATTTTTGCGTGACGCCCATCATGATCGCTGCCCTTGGATTGCTGATGGTCGGCACCGCGTTCCTGTCGGGGCTGTTCGGGATGGCGGGAGGGCTGATCCTGATCGGCGTGCTGCTGGCTCTGATGCCGCTGCCGACAGCGATGGTGTTGCATGCGATCACGCAGATGGCCTCGAACGGCTGGCGCGCCTTTCTCTGGCGCGCGCATATCCGCTGGCGGCCGGTCGCGAACTATATGGTCGGCGCGGCCGTCGCGCTTGCGGCGTGGTTGCTCACGCGCTACGTGCCGGACAAGCCGGTCGCGCTGCTGCTGCTCGGAATCACGCCGTTCATGGCGCGGCTGCTGCCGTCGAACATCAAGCCGGATCCGGACCGTCTCTGGCAGGGCACCGTCTACGGCACGATCTGCATGGGCCTCATGCTGATGACCGGCGTGTCGGGGCCGCTGCTCGACACCTTCTTCCTCGGCGGCGATTTCGGCCGGCGCGAGAAGGTGGCGACCAAGGCGATGTGCCAGCTCGTCAGCCATTTCACCAAGCTGATTTATTTCGGCAGCATCATCGACCAGGCGGCGACGCTCGACCCCGTGCTCGCCGGGGTCGCGATCGCGGCATCCATGCTCGGCACCACGCTGGCGCGGCGCATCCTCGAAGCCATGACCGACCAGCAATTCGTGGCCTGGTCGATGAAGCTGATCACCACCATCGCCTGCTACTACATCGCCTATGGCGGTTGGCTGCTGGTCCGCACGCCCGTGCTGGCCGCCTTCGACAAGGGAGGTTTGCAATGAGCGAGACTGCCGACCCGCTGGTGCTGGACTTCGTCGAATGGGTTGCGCGCGAGCCGCGCGCCTATGCCGAGGTGATCGCGACCTGGAAGACCTCGTGTCCGCGCCTCACCATCTGGGAAGACGCCGCCGACCGCGGCTATGTCGCGCGCGAGACGCTGCCCGGAATGGGGCTGGTCATCGCGGTGACGGAGGACGGCGAGAGACTGCTGCGCACGAACGGGCGCTAGCTCCCGCCACATCCGTCATTGCGAGCGCAAGCGAAGCAATCCAGAATGTTTCCGCGGCGGCAGTCCTGGATTGCTTCGCTTCGCTCGCAATGACGGAATACCGGGAGACCCCTTTCATGTCGTTCAAACTGTTCGAACTTGTCGGCACCGATCCCTCGCGACCGTTCAGCCCGTTCTGCTGGCGCACGCGGATGGCGCTGGCGCACAAGGGCCTTTCGGCGGAAACGCTGCCCTGGCGCTTCACCGAGAAGAGCGCGATCGCGCCGCACGGCTCGGAGAAGGTTCCGGTGCTGCTGCATCACGACCAGCCGGTGGTCGATTCCTGGACGATCGCGAATTATCTTGAGGATCATTTTCCGGACCGTCCGTCGCTGTTCGGCGGCGAGGGCGGCCGCGCCATGGCGCGCATGCTCAATGCCTGGGGCGACATCGCCATCGTCGGCGGCATCTTTCCATTGATCATCGCCGACATTCCGAAGAATCTGGACGCGGTGGACGCCGCCTATTTCCGCCAGTCGCGCGAGGCGCGTTTCGGCAAGAGTCTGGAAGAGGTGATGTCGGGCCGCGATGCCGGCGTGGTCGCCTTCCGCAAATCGCTCGAGCCGATGCGGCAGGCCCTGAAGAAGCAGCCCTTCATCGGCGGCGCCGCACCGAACTATGCCGACTACATCGTGTTCGGTGGTTTTCAGTGGGCGCGCGTGACCAGCCCGTTCAAGCTGCTGGAAGCGGACGACCCGGTCTACGCCTGGCGCGAAAAGCTGCTGGATGGGTTTGATGGAATGGCTCGGAGATCGCCGGGGCACGCGGTGTAGTTGTCGCGAGCTGTCTCTCCTCAGCGTCGTCCTGGCGAAAGCCACGACCCATACCGCGGAATCTGTCGACGGCGTTCGGTAGACGTCCCGAACGACGAATCTTCGCCAAACAACTCCGTGGTGTAATGGGTCCTGGCTTTCGCCAGGACGACGCGGAGGATTACGTTGCCTCCGCCGCCTCGCGCAAGCACGCCCGGCACAAACAATCCTCGCCCTTGACCGGCATCGGCAGCCGCGCCGTTTCTTCCGCGCACCAACAGGTGCCCGACAGGTCGCAGCCGAATTCGGCGCCGCAGCGGGAGCAGGCGAGGCGGCGCGGTTCCTGCACTGGAATGTCTTGCGGATTTGTCATGATTTGCGCAAAAGCCGTGCTGTCATTTTCATGTCGGGTTCATCTCCCCCTGCGGTATATTACGCCTCGCGCACGTATCAGGAAAGCGGTTGGCAACGCGCGAAGGACACATCGATGGCCCGCGATTCCCAAGCCGCGCTCGTCGCGCTCAACCGTTTCGGCTTCGGCGCTCGCGGTGGCGCATCCGGCGATCTCATCAACGCCGCCTCCGATCCTCGCGGTTTTGTGAAGGCGGAACTGGCTCGTCCTATCGCTGTGCTGCTGGAGGCGCCGGGCCTGCAATCCACGCCGCAGCTCGGGCAGGCGGTGTTTGCCTATCAGGATCAGGTCAAGCAGGCGCGCGAGGCCGCCGCCAAAGCCGGCGCGCCGACCGAAGCGCCGCCGCAAGCGCCGGCAGATCAGAAACCCGGACTGCGCCGCAACCTCTCGCTGAACGCTGCGGCAACCGAGATCGCCGGCCAGATGGCCGAGGCCAAGCCTACTGACAACAAACCGACCGACAATAAGCCGGCGGACAATATGGCGAAGCCGGACACCATGCAGCCCAACGCGGCCGCGCCGGCTGCCGCAAAACCCGCCCCGCAGCCGCTCAACGTCATCCAAAAGACCTTTCGCGCCGAGGCGTTGGCGCGGTTGCAGCGCGCGACCCTGGTCGAGTGCGGCTTCACGGAACGTCTGGTCGTGTTCTGGTCCAACCATTTCTGCATCTCCGCCAGCAAGGGCGAGCTGGCGCGAATATGGGCCGGCGCGTTCGAGCGCGAGGCGATCAGGCCGCATGTGCTCGGGCGTTTCGCCGACATGCTGAAAGCGGTGGAGCAGCATCCGGCGATGCTGTTCTTCCTCGACAACCAGCAATCGCTCGGACCGGACTCGCGCGCGGGCCAGAACCGCAAGCGCGGGCTCAACGAAAATCTCGCGCGCGAGATCATGGAGCTGCATACGCTCGGCGTCGGCGGCGGCTACACGCAGGACGACGTCACCTCGCTCGCGCGCATCATCACCGGCTGGACCTTCGCCGGCCGGCAGGGACAGCTGGGAGCGCCCGGTTCGTTCGTGTTCAACGTCAATGCGCACCAGCCCGGGTCGCAAATGCTGCTCGGCAAGAGCTACGAGCCAACCGGCCTTGCGCAAGGCGAAGCCGCACTCGCGGACATCGCACGCCATCCCTCGACCGCGAACTTCATCGCCACCAAAATCGTCCGCCACTTCGTCGCTGACGATCCGCCGCCGGCGCTGGTGGCGCGATTGCGTGATGTCTTCATCAAGACCGACGGGGATCTCAAGGCGCTCGCAACGGCACTGGTTGATTCCGACGAGGCGTGGAAGGCTCCGCTGACGAAGATGCGCAGCCCCTATGATTTCCTGATCGCGAGCGGCCGGTTGCTCGCGCGCGTGCCGGAGGATCCCGGCGCCTACCTCAACAACCTCAATCTGCTGGGCCAGCCGCTGTGGTCGCCGGCCGGCCCGAATGGTTTCGCCGACACCAGCGCCGCGTGGGCTGCGCCGGAAGGCATCAAGCTCCGCCTCGACATCGCCGCGCAAATGGGCGCGCGGCTCGGGCCCAACATCGATCCGCTCGATTTGTTGGAATTTGCCGCCGCAGATGCGGCCTCGATCGAAACGCGGCGCACCATCGAACGGGCGGAGTCGCGGCAGCAGGCGCTGGCGCTGCTGTTGATGTCGCCGGAAATGCAGAGGAGATGATGATGATCGACTGCGTCGAGAACCGGCTCCTCACCTCGCGCCGCGGCCTCCTGCTCGGCGGCGCCTCGTTCGCGGCCTGGGCGTACTTGCCGAAATTCGCACGCGCGGCTGACGGCCGCGATCCCAGGCTGATCGTGGTGATCCTGCGCGGCGCGCTCGATGGTCTCTCGACCGTCGCGCCGGTCGGCGATCCCGATTATGCCGGCCTGCACGGGGCGATCGCGCTCACGGCGGACGGCGCCCATCCCGCCATCATGCTCGATGCTTTCTTCGCGCTGCATCCGTCGATGCCTGAGTTCGCACGCATGTATCGCGACAAGCATGCCGCGGTGATCCACGCGGTGGCGACGCCCTATCGCGACCGTTCGCATTTCGACGGCCAGGACGTGCTCGAAAGCGGCTATGCCGGCCCGGGTCGCGTGCAATCCGGCTGGCTCAACCGCGCGCTGGAGGCGCTGCCGCGCGGCGAGCGGGTGTCGAGTGCTCTTGCCGTCGGCCCGACCACGCCGCTGGTGCTGCGCGGCAATGCGCCGACCGTCGGCTGGGCGCCGGTGGCGCTGCCGCAAGCAGACGACGACACCGCGATGCGTCTGGTCGAGCTCTATCGTCACCGCGATCCCGCGCTGGCGGCCGTGCTGTCGCAGGGCCTTCAGCTGGAAAAGGCCGCGAGCGGCGACGACATGAAGCCGAAGCCGGGCAATGCGGTCGCGCAGATGCGCCAGGTCGCGCGTGGCGCCGCAAAACTGATGGCGTCGGACGACGGCCCGCGCATCGCGGCGCTCGCGTTCGATGGCTGGGATACGCACGCCAATGAAGGCGGGCCGATCGGTCGCCTTGCGTTCCTGCTCGGCGGGCTCGACGGCGCGCTCGCCGAATTCGAAAGCGGCTTAGGGGAACGCTGGCGCGACACCGTCGTGGTGGTCGCGACCGAGTTCGGCCGCACCGCGCGCATCAACGGCACCGACGGCACCGATCACGGCACGGGAACGATCGCGCTGCTCGCCGGCGGCGCGGTGAAGGGCGGTCGTGTCGTCGCCGACTGGCCAGGTCTCAAGCCCGCCAATCTCTTCGAGGCCCGCGATCTCAAGCCCACCACCGACCTGCGCTCCGTGATCAAAGGCGTGCTGCAGGGCCAGTTTGGCCTGTCCGATCGCGTGCTGGCCGAGACGGTGTTTCCGGACAGTGCGGGAGCACGGCCGATGAAGGGGCTGGTTGCTTAAACTGCGATTCCGGGCCCGCGCCTTGCGGCGCGTCCCGGAATGACGACATGATGAGCGAACATCAGGAGACCATCATCCATGTACATCGCCATGAACCGCTTCCGCGTCGCCAAGGGCTCCGAGGCCGCTTTCGAGCAGGTCTGGCTTTCGCGCGATACCCATTTGGACAAGGTGCCGGGTTTCGTCGAGTTTCATCTGCTGCGTGGCCCCGAGCTCGAGGACCACACGCTGTACGCCTCGCACACGGTGTGGGCGAACCATGCGGCGTTCGAGGCCTGGACCAAATCGGATGCTTTTCGTGCCGCGCATGCGCGGGCCGGCGATACCAAGCCGACCTATCTCGGCCATCCCCAGTTCGAGGGCTTCGAGGTGATGCAGACGGTGGGGCGCGGCGCCAAGTAGCGCGCCACGCCGTAACGATCAGCCCAGCGTGATCTTGTCGATCTCCGCCATCTCCTCCGGACTGAGCTTCCAGGCAATCGCCTTCACGTTCTCCTCGACCTGCTCGACGCGGGTGGCGCCGGCAATCACGCTCGACACTTGCGGGCGCGCGGCGAGCCAGGAGAAGGCGAGCTCGAGCATGCTGTGCCCGCGCGCTTTCGCGAATGCCGTGAGCTTCTCGACGATGTCCTCATTGCGCGGCGTGACATAGCGGTCGCGTAACGCCGGGACCTTGCCGAATCGCGTATCGGTCGGGGCGGCCGCGCCGCGCTGGTACTTGCCGGTGAGGAGGCCGCTTGCGAGCGGGAAGAACGGCAGGAGACCGAGCTTGTACTCTTGTGCGGCCGGCAGCAGGTCCTTCTCGATGTCGCGCACCAGCAAGCTGTATTCGTCCTGGCAGGAGACGAAGCGGCTGACATTCATCGCGCGCGCGGTGAATTCGGCCTCCGCCATGCGCCAGGCCGGAAAGTTGGAATTGCCGATGTAGCGCACCTTGCCCTGACGGACGAGATCGTCGAGCGCGCGCAGCGTCTCCTCCATCGGCGTCAGCGGGTCGTAATCGTGCTGCTGATAGAGATCGATGTAGTCGGTCTTGAGCCGCGTCAGGCTCGCCTCGACTGCGTTCATGATGTAGCGGCGCGAAGCGCCCTGCTTGGTTCCGTCGGTCGCCATCGGCTTGGAAAATTTGGTGGCGAGCACGATCTCCTTGCGGCGGTCGCCAAGCACGGTGCCGAGCACCGTTTCCGAACCGCCCATGCCGGCATAGATGTCGGCGGTGTCGAACAGCGTGATGCCGAGATCGAGCGCGCGATGGATCACCTTGCGCGAGGTCTCCAAATCCGTGCGCTGGCCGAAATTGTTGCAGCCGAGCCCGACCGCAGACACGCGCAGGCCGGAGGCGCCGAGATTACGAATTTCCATGGGAGATCCCTGTCGGAGATGGGCAGGGGCTTATTGTGACTGCGGTACGCCGCCGCAGCAAGCCGCGCGCCGCGTTGCTGCCATGCTGACAAGGAACTGCGGACAACGACTGCCGACAAAAAAATGCGGCCCCTGTCAGACGCGGCGACTGACGGGGACCGCTTTGGGGCGCTTGATCGGTGACGGGGGGCTGACCAGACGCAGCTGCAGCCTAGTCCCGCTATGTTACGCGCGGGTGACAGGCAGAGTTATCCACAGGCGTCGCGATCGCGAGGATCAGAAGATCTTGCGATAGACGATGAACCCGGAACGCTCGGCGACCTTGTCGTACAGGCGCTGCGCCGTGACGTTGGTCTCGTGCGTTTGCCAGTACACGCGCGGCGATCCCACGAGCTTTGCGCGCTCGTAGACGCCATGGATCAGCGCCGAGCCGACACCCTTGCCGCGTGCGGCCTCGGTCGTGAACAGGTCCTGCAAATAGCAGGACGGCTCGATCGCGGTGGTGCTGCGGTGAAACAGGTAATTCGTCATCCCGAGCAGGCGGCCGTCGCTCTCGGCGACCAATCCGTGCACCGGCTCATAGGCATCGAAAAAGCGCTGCCATGTCGCGCGCGTGATGTCGGGCGAGAGCGCGGTCGGACCGGAGCGGCCGTAGAAGGCGTTGTAGCCGTCCCACAACGGCAGCCATTGTTCGTAGTCCTGCCTCGTGACGGAGCGAATGGTGAGCGACATATGGATTCCCGCGATCGATGAGGTGTCCTTCATACGTGATGAGGGACGTGCTGATCAATCGCGCATCACTCCGCGACGCGCAGATACCGGATCAGCTTGCGGCCTGTGGGATCGCGCAGTGAGCGGTAGTAGTCGGCGCGAGACGGCGCATCGGTGTGGCGCACGAGGTCGGTCACGGGCGTGTAGCTCAGCATGCGCCCGCCATCGGGCAGCGCAGCACAGACGAAGCGCAACACCGCGCCATTGCGCAAGGCGATGTCGATCGGCGTGGCATCGCCGATCCGCACCATCTCCATGCGCTGTGCGATGAAAGTGCCGAGCTCGTCCTCGGGCAATTCGAACGCGCCGGTGTCGCGGCCATGATACATCAGCGCGATGAACGGCGGCTTATCGTCGGCGATGTCGTCCGGCACCGCAAAATAATCGCGGAACGCGCGGTTGATGAATTCGGCGCGCGTCTCGGCATCGAGCAGCACGATGCCGATATCGACCTGGTCGAGCGCGGCCGACAGCCGCGCGGCGGTGGCGTGGCTCCGACGTTCGGCGGCAAACGTGCCGAGCAGCCGCTGGCGCATCAGGCCGGTGATGGCTGCGGTGCCCGCGGCCGTCGCGGCCAGGACGCCGAGCCGGATCATATCCGCGGTGGTAAGACCTGCAACGCCGTGTCGGCTGAGGAGCAGCAGTGCCGCGCCGATGACGGCGATGGCTGCGCTGGCGACGGCGGAAGCGGGACCCGAGAGCGCGCCGGCGAGCGCCACGATGCAGACGAGCAGCGGCGCGGGCGAGGGAGTGCGGACGAAGCGATCGAAAAACATCGCCAGCAGCAAAGTCGCTGCCGTCAGCGCCGGACCGGAGATCGCACGCCATCCCAACCGCATGGGCCTGTCTCGCTCCTCCCTGAACGCGGTAAGGCGGCAACACTGACTGATTATCGCGCCAGTGCGATGCGGTTTCGCGCGGTGTGCTTAAGGTGCGCTTTGATTCATGCGCAAAGCTTTCGGATGATTTTAGACCAAGTGCGCGTGCTTGAGACGTTGTTGCAGCGCGGGCGCATTCAGCGTCGACGTCCCCTGGCCCTTGCGCGTGCCGACGAAGATCAACAGCGACGCCGCGACCAGGATGGCCGCGGTCAGGGTGATTGCAACGATGACCACAGGTGATTTCATCGAAATCCTGTCGCGATGCCGGTCGGCGCGGGCGACGCTTCGCCTTGAAGGCGTGTCCAGGATGAAGCGGGAATCAGACCGGCAGGCCCATCGCCATGGTCGCCTTGGTCGACAGCACCGTCAGGGTGACGATCAGGCACAGCGAGAGCGCGGCGACGGCGAGCGAGGCCGCGACCGCGTTGGTCAGCCGGGAAGACGAAACGGTTGCGGGTTGGCCTTGAAAGCCCGCCGTGCCGGACGCCCGAATCATGGTCTAAATCCTTCAACGCGCGATCGAATCACCCGCGACATCGAACAATTTCACTGTTGCAATCGGCAATATTGCGGCGGCCAATCGGGTGAAAATGGCGAGATTGCGGCAATGGTGACCCTTATGCCCGCTATTCGCCAGAGCGCGATCGCCCCTCAGGCGCCGGCGGCGATGCTGGCGGGGTCCTCGATGTCGGCCGGCCGCCAGTCCATTGCGACGAAGCCGGGGGCCGCTTCCACGCGCTTCAGCCAGTCCCGGATCGCCGGGAAGGTCGAGAGGTCGAAGTCGCAGCGGTCGGCGAGGTGGGTATAGCCGTACAGCGCGATGTCGGCGACCGTGAGCTGGCGGGCGGCGAAATAGGCGTTGGTCTTGAGGTGATTCTCCATCACCTGGAGCGCGCCATAGCCGCGCTCCATCCAGTCCTCCAGCGAATGAGTCTGGAGGTCGCGGCCGCCCCTCACCAGCGACAGCCAGAAATAGGCCGCGCCGATGTTCGGCTCCAGCGCGTGCTGCTCGAAGAACATCCATTGCAGCGCGTCGGCGCGATCGATGCGGTTCTCCGGCGCGAGCGGCGTGCCGACGGCGACATACCAGAGAATGGCGTTGGACTCGGCGAGATAGCGATCGTCGCCGACCTCGAGCAGCGGCACCTGACCGGATGGGTTCTTGGCCAGGAAGTCCGGGGTGCGGCTCTCGCCGCGCAGAATGTCCACCTCGACCGCTTCGTAAGGCAAGTTCAGCAGCGCCAGCGCAAGGCGGACCTTGTAGCTGTTGCCCGAGCGCTGCATCGAATAGAGCTTGTACATTCTAGGGATGATTCCGGAAGACGGGAGGGCGCGGCGCTTGTTGCCCCGCAACGCGGCTAAACAATGATGCCGATGCGAATCCGCCGCAAGACCCGGCCAATAGAAAAACTCGAAAACCCTACCGCATTGCAATGCGGCGGAAGATCATTTCCGTGCGACCATCCAACTCAGTTCACGCTTGCGTCAATGCGGCCGCATTGGTCGGCGCATTTGTGTGAGAGGGTTGAAGGTCGTGATCGCCTCGGCCGCTGGTCTCTCAAGCGCCGGACTGCCGTCAGCTTCATGGGCGTCTTGAAAGCGCGCAAAATTGCTCCGAGGACACGCCTTGTCGGATATGTGGGATTTGCCCGGCAAAGTTGCGGAAAATTGCGGAAAGTCACGCCTTGATGCGCGCCAGACACGTAAACTTTTGCGGGATCGGACCGAAGTTTCTTGCGGCGCAACGGCACTCGTTTTAGGGTGGCTCATTCCCACAATCGGAGTCGTGAAGCCAAAGGGTTCACGACGCTTGTCAGGAGATGACGATGTCCTTCCTTGCCGCTGCGCTCGACCGTGTGAAGCCGTCCGCGACCATCGCGGTCACGGATAAAGCACGTGCGCTGAAAGCGGCGGGCCGCAACGTCATCGGCTTAGGTGCCGGCGAGCCCGACTTCGACACGCCCGCGAACATCAAGCTGGCCGCGATCCACGCCATCGAAGCCGGCAAGACCAAGTACACCGCGGTCGACGGCATTCCCGAGTTGAAGGAAGCCATCATCGCCAAGTTTCAGCGCGAGAACGGCGTCGTCTACAAGGCGAACCAGATCATCGTCGGCACCGGCGGCAAGCAGGTGCTCTACAACGCGCTGATGGCAACCATCAATCCGGGCGACGAGGTGATCATCCCCGCACCGTACTGGGTCAGCTATCCCGAGATGGTGGCGCTCGCCGGCGGCGAGCCGGTGCCGGTGGTCTGCACCGCCGCGACCGGCTTCAAGCTCCAGGCCGAGGCGCTCGAGCGCGCGATCACGCCGAAGACCAAATGGGTGATCCTGTGCTCGCCGTCGAATCCGACGGGAGCTGCCTACACCAGGACCGAGCTGAAGGCGCTCACCGACGTGCTGGTGAAGCATCCTCACGTCTGGGTCATGACCGACGACATGTACGAGCATCTCGTCTATGACGATTTCCAGTTTACCACGGTCGCGCAGGTCGAGCCGAAACTCTACGATCGCACGCTCACCGTGAACGGCGTGTCGAAGGCCTATTGCATGACCGGCTGGCGCATCGGCTATGCCGGCGGTCCGGCGCAGCTGATCAAGGCGATGTCGACGATCCAGTCGCAGTCGACCTCGAACCCGTCGTCCATTGCGCAATGGGCCGCGGTCGAGGCGCTGAACGGTCCGCAGGACTTCATCCCGGCCAACAACAAGGTGTTCAAGGAGCGTCGCGACCTCGTCGTCTCCATGCTCAACCAGGCCAAGGGCATCGAATGCCCGCGGCCCGAGGGCGCCTTCTACGTCTATCCGTCCTGCGCCGGCACCATCGGCAAGACCGCGCCGTCGGGCAAGGTGATCGACAATGACGAGACGTTCGTGACCGAACTGCTGGAGACCGAAGGTGTCGCCGTGGTGCAGGGCTCGGCGTTCGGCCTCGGCCCCGCGTTCCGTATCTCCTACGCGACCAAGACCTCCGACCTCGAAGACGCCTGCAAGCGCATCCAGCGCTTCTGCGGCAATCTGCGGTAAGGCTGTCGCGACAGTGCAAATTGGAAAGGCCCGCTTCGCGCGGGCCTTTTTTATGGGTGCTTCGATGAGTGAAGTTGGATGGACTATTGCTTGGGCCGATGCTGTGCCCTGCCCCTCACCCGGATCGCTTGGCGCGCACTTGCGCGCCAAAGCGATCCGACCTCCCCCCGCAAAGAGCAGGGAGAGGTTAAGGGCGCTCGCGGCGTCCCGTTGAAGTTCGATGGGCCCATGAAGTGAGGGACACACTGCTCGTGCACTCCCTCGCCCCGTTCTTACGGGGAGAGGGTGGGGTGAGGGGCTCTCTCCGCGAACTCGCTTTTAGACGCGTTCGATCTGGCACACGCAAAACTATTGTGGCATAGACCATCGCGCATCACGGGTGGGGCGCTCTCTCTGCTCGCATCACATTCATCGCCGGAGATATTCATGCGCCGTTCACTCCTCCTCGCCGGGCTTGCCGTTGCGAGCTTCGTTGCCTCCGTTGTGGGCGCCAGCGCGCAGTCCCGGATGGTGCAGGTGGGCGTGCTCGAATGCCGCGGCGGCGCCAGCGTAGGCTTCATCGTGGGATCGGTAACCAATCTCGGCTGCGTGCTGCGCGTCGATGGTTTGCCGGACGACCGTTACGTCGCGACGATCCGCAAGGTGGGCCTCGACCTCGGCATCACCCAGGAAACGGCACTCGCCTGGGGCGTGTTCGCGCCGGTGAACCGGCTCGGCCCGGGCGACCTCGCCGGCACCTACGCCGGTGCGCAGGGCAGCGCATCGGTCGGCGTCGGCCTCGGCGGCAACGTGCTGGTCGGCGGCTCCAATAATTCGATCGCGCTCCAGCCACTCAGCGTGCAGGGCCAGGTCGGCCTCAACGTCGCCGCCGGCCTCGAGAGCCTGGAACTCCACCCGGGCCGTTGACAACTCCCGTGTGCGAATCGCGTCGCTCCGACGCGATTCCGGCAACGACGCACCGCAGCGACGTTTGATGCTTGCCAAATCTCGGGGACGGGCAGAGCATCGGCGTTTGCCGACCCAATCATGGGCCGAGCTCCACACCAAGGAGGCGGCGAATGGGACAAGACGTCAGAAGTCCCCGAGGTCCACGGTGCATCGCGCTGGTGGGCCCTTTCCAAAGCGGTAAAACCACACTTCTCGAAGCCATCCTGGCGCGAACCGGCGCAATCCCGCGCGCCGGCAGCGTCGACGCCGGAACCTCCGTCGGCGACGCCGCGCCAGAGGCCCGTCATCACAAGATGACCGTCGGGCTGACTGCCGTCACCACGAGTTTCATGGGCGACAGCTACACCTTCCTCGATTGTCCCGGTTCCGTCGAATTTGCCCACGACATGCGCGCCGCGCTGCCCGCGGTCGATGCCGCAATCGTGGTCTGCGAAGCCGACGAGAAGAAGCTGCCGCAGCTTCAGATCATTCTGCGCGAGCTGGAAGAACTGAAGATCCCGCGTTTCCTGTTCCTCAACAAGATCGACCGCGCCAACAAGCGCATCCGCGAGACGCTCGAGATACTCCAGCCCGCCTCGCGCGTGCCGCTGGTGCTGCGCCAGATCCCGATCTGGAAGGACGAGCTGATCGAGGGCTTCGTCGATCTCGCGCTGGAGCGTGCGTTCATTTACCGCGAGCACAAGGCCTCCGAAGTCGTCGCGCTCCAAGGCGGCGATCTCGATCGCGAGAAGGAGGCCCGCTTCTCGATGCTGGAGAAGCTCGCCGATCATGACGATGCGCTGATGGAGCAGCTGCTCGAGGACATCCAGCCGCCGCGCGACGCCGTGTTCGACGATCTCGCGCGCGAATTGCGCGACGGGCTGATCTGCCCCGTGCTGCTGGGCGCCGCCGCACGCGAAAACGGCGTGCTGCGTTTGATGAAAGCGCTGCGCCACGAGGCGCCCGGTATCGCGGAGACCGCAAAGCGTCTCGGCGTTCCCGAGACCAGAGACGTCCTCGGCTTCGTCTTCAAGACTCTGCATTCGCAGCACGGCGGCAAGCTCTCGCTGACGCGGATGCTCGCGGGCCATCTCGACGACGGTGCTACGCTGCAATCCTCCTCCGGCGGGGTCAGCCGCATCTCCGGCATCCTCGCCGTCACCGGGGCCTACGACACCAAGCGTGCCGCGGCGGAAGCCGGCGACACGGTGGCGCTCGCTAAGCTCGACCCGATCAAGACCGGCGACACGGTTTCGAACGGCAAGACCCCGCCGGCAGCGCTTGCCGCCAGCGAGCCCACTCCGCCGGTGCTCGCGATCTCGGTTGCGGCCACCGACCGCAAGGACGACGTCAAGCTCGGTCAGGCGCTGATGCGGCTGCACGAGGAGGATCCCTCGCTCGTCTTCGTGATGAACGCCCAGACCCACGACACCGTGCTGTGGGGTCAGGGCGAGATGCACTTGCGCGTCGCGAGCGAGCGGCTGCGCGATCGTTTCGGCGTCAAGGTCGCCTCGCATCCGCCTGCGATCGGCTATCAGGAAACCATCCGCAAGCCGATCGTCCAGCGCGGCCGCCACAAGAAACAGTCCGGCGGGCATGGCCAGTTCGGTGACGTCGTGCTCGACATCAGGCCGCTGCCGCGCGGCGAGGGCTTCAAGTTCGCCGAGAAGGTGGTCGGCGGCGCGGTGCCGCGCAACTACATCGGCGCGGTGGAAGAGGGCGTCGTCGACGGGCTCGCCCGCGGCCCGCTCGGTTTCCCGGTCACCGATTTGCAGGTGACGCTGACCGACGGCTCCTATCACAGCGTCGATTCCTCCGACCTCGCCTTCCGCACGGCGGCGCGGGTCGGGCTCACCGAGGGCCTGCCGCAATGCCAGTCGGTGCTGCTGGAGCCGATCCACGTGGTCGAGATCGTCTGCCCGACCGACGCCACCGCCAAGATCAACGCGATCCTATCGGCACGGCGCGGCCAGATCCTCGGCTTCGACACCCGCGACGGCTGGAGCGGATGGGACTGCGTCCGCGCCATGATGCCGGAAGCCGAGATCGGCGAGTTGATCGTCGAACTGCGCTCGGCCACGGCAGGCGCCGGCAGCTTCACCCGCCAGTTCGACCACATGGCCGAAGTCACGGGGCGCGCCGCCGACCAGATCATCGCCGCGCATCAACACGCGGCGTGAGTCTGTCTCTCGCGCAGTAAGGGGAGCACGCTCTCTCACCCCCTCTCCCCGTTCTTTACGGGGAGAGGGTGGGGTGAGGGGCTGCCTCGCCACCCCGTCATTGCGAGCGCAGCGAAGCAATCCAGAATCCCTCCGCGGGGACAGCCTGGATTGCTTCGCTGCGCTCGCAATGACGGTGGAGACAGACGGGAGCGATAAAGTGCTTGCGCACGGCCTTGAATGATGTATTTTACATCATTGTACATGCTTCAGATATTACTTATAAAGGCTGAAACGTGAGGCCAAGGTGATCACGTCGTTCCAGATGCGGGCAGCGCGCGCGCTGCTCGGCATTGACCAGAGGGCCTTGGCGGAGCTCGCAGGCGTTTCGCTGCCGACCATTCAGCGGATGGAGGCGAGCACCGGCAACGTCCGCGGCGTGGTCGAGACCTTGATGAAGGTGGTCGAAGCCTTTGATCGGGCCGGCGTCGAGCTGATCGGCGAACAGGTGCGCAGCGAAGGCGGCGGACGCGGCGTT
The DNA here is from genome assembly GCF_040548425.1 of Bradyrhizobium sp. i1.15.2. Classification (NCBI taxonomy): domain Bacteria; kingdom Pseudomonadati; phylum Pseudomonadota; class Alphaproteobacteria; order Hyphomicrobiales; family Nitrobacteraceae; genus Bradyrhizobium; species Bradyrhizobium sp. i1.15.2. The sequence continues at coordinate 80,674 of NZ_JBEPRQ010000025.1, forward strand.
CGGCTCAAGGAGCCGGGGCCGCCGCGTCGGGTGGGAGCATGATCCCGCAATGATCATGCTCGGAAGCAGTCTTGACTAACGCACCGTCGCGCCCCGATACGCGGCCGCACGATGCATCGGAGCGTTGTGGGCAGCGGAGCATCTTGCTGAAATGAGCATCACAGGCGAACACGCAGGCAAGCTGCACCAGCTTCGTCGGCCGACCTTTACCGAACTCTATTTGCCAAAGCTCGTCACCGTATGGCGCGAGGGCTACGGCCTAGCGGATTTCCGCGCTGATGTGTTCGCGGGCCTCACGGTCGCGATCGTCGCGCTGCCGCTGTCGATGGCCATCGCGATCGCCTCGGGCGTGACGCCGGACCGCGGACTCTACACCGCGGTGGTTGGCGGCTTCATCGCATCGCTGCTCGGCGGCAGCCGGTTCCAGATCGGCGGTCCAGCCGGAGCCTTCATTGTGCTGGTTGCGGCGACCGCCGATCGTCACGGCGTCGACGGGGTCATCCTCGCCACGCTGATGGCGGGGCTGTTCCTGATCGCCGCCGGCTTCCTGCGCGTCGGGACTTACATCAAGTTCATCCCCTATCCGGTCACGGTCGGCTTCACCGCCGGCATCGCCGTCATCATCTTCGCAAGCCAGCTGCGCGACCTCGCAGGGATCACGCTGGCGGGCAAGGAGCCCAGCGAATTCGTGCCAAAACTCGCAGCGCTGGCCGCAGGCTTGCACAGCGTCAATCCGTCAGCGCTGGCGGTTGCGATCGTCAGCATCGCCATCATCGCCGGCCTGCGACGCTGGCGGCCGTCCTGGCCGGGCATCCTGATCGCGGTCGTGCTCGCGGCGGTCGCATGTGCCGTGCTGTCGCTGCCGGTCGAGACCGTCGGATCGCGCTTCGGCGGCATTCCGCGCGAACTGCCCTCGCCGGCCTTGCCTGCGTTCTCGCTCGCGAAGGCGAGTGCCGTGCTGCCGGATGCGATCTCCTTCGCGCTGCTCGCCGCCATCGAATCGCTGCTGTCGGCGGTGGTGGCCGACGGCATGACCGGACGCCGTCACCGCTCCAATTGCGAGCTGGTGGCGCAAGGTGCCGCCAATGTCGGCTCGGCGCTGTTCGGCGGCATTTGTGTCACGGGGCTGATCGCGCGTACCGCGACCAACATCCGTGCCGGCGCGCGCGGGCCGCTCGCGGGCATGCTGCATTCGGTCTTCCTGCTGCTGTTCATGCTGATCGCAGCGCCGCTCGCGAGCTACATCCCGCTGGCCGCGCTCGCCGCTGTGCTCGTCGTGGTGGCCTGGACCATGGCGGAGAAGCACGAATTCGCGACGCTGCTGCGCTCGTCATGGGGCGATGCCGTCGTGCTGCTCGCAACCTTCCTGCTCACCATCTTCCGCGATCTGACCGAAGGCATTTTGGTCGGCTTCGCGCTTGGCGCGGTCCTGTTCATCCATCGCATGGCGGAAATGACCGGCATCGAGGAACGTTCGCCGCTGGTGGCCGCCGATCGTCCCGACGACGATAATGGCGGGCGCGTGCCCTACGACCCCGCCCTCGCGGTCGATCGCGACGTGCTGGTCTATCGCATCACCGGCGCATTCTTTTTCGGTGCAGCCTCGGCGATCGGCGGCGTGCTCGACGGCATCGCCGACAAGCGCAAGGGATTCGTGGTCGATTTCGCCGCGGTGCCGTTCCTGGATTCGACCGCGGCCAACGTGCTCGGCCGCGTCGCCGCCAAGGCCCACCGCCAGGGCATCCGGCTGTTCATCACGGGGGCATCGCCAACGGTTCGCCGCGCGCTGCTCACCCATGGCGTCACGCCGCCACGCGCCCGCTATCGCGAGACCATCGCGCGTGCGGTCGCCGACATCAAGGGCGGTGCGGCGCATCCCGCGGCCGGTCAGGCGGGCACGACCTGACGTCGAGCCTCTCCCGAGACGCCCGCGCGCTTGACAGGGCCTGCGGGACGCGAAATGGATCGCCTCCGAAACGACCCTAGGGGAGGACGACCGTGACCAAGGCTCCCGCAGCCTGTCTGATCGGATGGCCGGCTGCGCATTCGCGCTCGCCGCTGATCCATCGTTACTGGCTGCGCACGCTCGGGATCGAGGGTGGCTATGTCATCGAGGCGGTTCCACCCGACAATTTGCGCGACTTCGTGCTGCGGCTGTCGCTGCGCGGCTTCGTCGGCGCCAACGTCACCATCCCGCACAAGGAGGGCGTGCTCGAGCTCTCGACGCCCGATGCCCGCGCGCGGGCGGTCGGTGCGGCCAACACGCTGTGGTTTGCGGACGGCGAGCTGCGCTCGACCAACACCGACGTCGAGGGCTTTATCGGCAATCTCGATGCCAGCGCGCCCGGCTGGGACGCAGCCGAAGAGGCGCTGGTGCTGGGCGCCGGCGGCTCCTCGCGCGCCATCGTGTTCGGGTTGCTCGAACGCGGCATCAGCTGCGTGCATCTCGCCAATCGCACCATCGCCCGGGCCGAGATGCTTGCACGCGAGTTCGGGCCGAAGGTGCATCCTGTTGCCTGGGACGGGATCGACGACATCCTGTCGCGTGCAAGACTTCTCGTGAACACGACCTCGCTCGGCATGCACGGCCAGCCTTCACTCGACCTTGACGTGGCGCGCCTGCCGGATGGCGCCGTGGTCGCCGATCTCGTCTATGTCCCGCTGGCGACGCCGCTGCTCGCGGCCGCAAAGGCGCGCGGGCTGAAGACCGCCGACGGGCTCGGCATGCTGCTGCATCAGGCGGTCCGCGGCTTCGAGCTGTGGTTCGGCCAGCGGCCGCAGGTCACGGCCGAGCTGCGTGCGCTGGTCGAGGCCGATCTCACAAAGACTTGAGAGAATAGCGCGTAACCTCCGGAGTTCTATGTCCGTAAGGGGACAATAGGGACAATCGGAGACCATCATGTCTGTTCAACGTGCAACTTTCACACGTCCGCTCATTGCCGTCGCGATGGTGGCCGTCTCGACCCTCTCGGCACTTGCGCAAAGGGCGCCGGTGCCGACGCGCGTCCGCGGCACGATCGAAAGCGTCAATGGCGACACGATGCAGGTCAAGGCGCGCAGCGGCGAGGATGTCAAGCTGCACATCGCCTCCGACGTGAACGTGTCGGGCATTACCAGGATTTCACTTGCCGACATCAAGCCCGGCTCCTTCGTCGGCGCCACCACCGTGCCGGGACCGGACGGTGGCGCGAACGCGGTCGAGGTCCACGTGTTTCCGGAGAGCATGCGCGGCACCGGCGAGGGCTCGCGACCTTATGACCTCAAGCCCAACTCCAGCATGACCAATGCAACCGTGTCGGAGAGCGTCGTCGGCAATGACGGCCATACGCTGCTGGTCAAGTACAAGGACGGCGAGAAGAAGGTGTTCGTCGCCGACAATACGCCGGTGGTGACCTTCGTGCCCGGCGACAAATCCGATCTGAAGGCCGGCGCCAAGGTGATCGCCTTCATGAAGCAGCTGCCGGACGGCTCGTTCGAAACCAACCGCGTCAGCGTCGGCCGCGACGGCCTGACGCCGCCAATGTAAATGGAGACTAACAACATGTCGAAGAGAAGCTGGATATCACGCATTGGCATGGCCGCATTCGCGGCCTGCATCGTCACGTCATCCGCCCTGGCGCAGCAGACGCCGACGGTGCGCATCCGCGGCACCATCGAGAGCGTCGACGGCAACACGCTCGGCATCAAGACCCGCGAAGGCAGCGACGTGAAGGTGCGCATGACCGACAACGTCGCCGTCTTCGCGGTGGTGAAGACGTCGTTGTCGGAGATCAAGGACGGCTCCTATATCGGCGTCACCGGCCTGCCGGAGCCCGACGGCACTCAGAAGGCGATCGCGGTGCACATCTTCCCCGAAAACCAGCGCGGCGCGGCCGAAGGCTTTCGTCCCTGGGACGCGCGCGCCAACTCGACCATGACCAACGCCACCGTGGCGCAGACGGTGAAGGGCACCGACGGCCAGAACATCACGGTCAAGTACAAGGACGGCGAGAAGAAAGTCGTGGTGCCTCCGGACACGCCGATCGTCACCTTCGTCGCCAGCGACAAATCCGAGCTCAAGCCCGGCGCCAAGCTGATCATTTTCGGCGCGGTGAAGAAGGACGATGGTTCGCTGGAAGCCAACCGCGTCAACGTCGGCCGCGATGGGGTGACGCCGCCGATGTGAGGAGCGCGCCAAGCGGAGATTTGTAGGGTGGGTTAGGCGAAGCCGTAACCCACCATGCTTCCGCAAATGCGGACCGAAGTTGGTGGGTTACGCTCAGCGACCGCGCTTCGCGCAGCCGCAGAGCTAACCCACCCTACAGCACTGCCGCTGCGGTTCACATCGCAATGATATGTTCGTCGATCTCGTCAATCCTGTTGACGCCGCACAGGCCCATGGTGGTGAGCAGCTCCTTCTGGATGATGTCGATCGCCTTGGCGACGCCGGCCTGGCCGCCGGCGCCCAGGCCATAGGCGTAAGCGCGGCCGATCATGCAGGACTTTGCGCCGAGCGCGAGCGCGCGCATCACGTCTTGACCGGAGCGGATGCCGCCGTCGAACATGATCTCCATCCTGTCACCGACCGCCTCGGCGATCTCGGGCAGCACCTCGATCGATGACGGCGCGCCGTCGAGCTGACGGCCGCCGTGGTTCGATACGACGAGAGCCTGCGCGCCGGTCTTGGCGGCTTCCTCCGCGTCCTCGACGTCCAGAATGCCCTTGATGATCAGCTTGCCCGGCCAGATGCTGCGGACCCACTCGACGTCCTTCCAGTTCAACGACGTGTCGAACTGCGACGCCGTCCACTCGGCGAGGCGATTGAGATCCCCGGTGTTCTTCACATGTCCGGCGATGTTACCGAAGGTGCGGCGCTTGCCCCGGAGCACGCCCGACACCCAGGTCGGCTTGGTGGCAAAGTCGATCAGCTTCGAGAGCGACCATTCCGGCGGAACCGTCATGCCGTTCTTGATGTCGGCGTGGCGCTGGCCGATGACCTGGAGATCGACTGTCAGCACCAGCGCGGAGCATTTCGCCGCGATCGCGCGCTGGATCAGTTCCTTGATGAAGCCGCGGTCCTTCATCACGTAGAGCTGGAACCAGAACGGCTTCTCGACACTGGCCGCGATGTCTTCGATCGAGCAGATCGACATCGTCGACTGCGTGAACGGGATACCGGCGGCTTGCGCGGCGCGGCAGGCATGGATCTCGCCATCGCCATGCTGCATGCCGAGCAGGCCTACCGGCGCGAGTATCAGCGGCATGGTCGAGGGCTCGCCGAGGATCGTGGTCGCGGTGTCGCGTTTGGAGACGTCGACCAGGATGCGCTGGCGGAACTTGATGGCCTGCATGTCATCGCGGTTGGCGCGCAGCGTTTCCTCGGCGTAGGAGCCGCGGTCGCAATAATCGAAAAACGCCTTCGGCACGCGGCGCTGATGCAGTGTGCGAAGATCGTCGATACAGGTGATGTGCTTCATGAACGTTTCCCCGGCCCGTCTTCTATCAAGAGTCTTGTACTGGAAGACTCTTGCATCGGAAGATCGAGGGGTCATCTAGCATGGTTGGATGCACAGCCAAATCGTTTGAAAATCTTTTGGAGGAGGGCGCCATGACCAGGCCGCACACCGGACCGACGCCGGAGGAGATCAAGGAGAAGCATGATCTCGAGGAGGCGCTGGAAGAAGGTCTGGAAGAGACCTTTCCGGGCTCCGATCCCGTCAATGTCACCCAGCCGGCGCCGAGCCGCGGGGACGGCCATGTGAAGCGCTCGGACTAGGCGCGGTTCCGCCCTGTTCCGGCGTCCTCACCGGAAATATAACGTTAACAAGGCGTTATCGGGGCCGGGGTACGTCCGGTTCCGTAATGATTCATCATATTTTTTGAAGCCAAGTTAGCCGCGATGGCTTTATAAGACCTCAGCAAATCAGGGATGCGGGTCCCGCCAGGGCACCCGCAGGTTGTCTTGGGATCCCTGGTTGTCGCGTGGGGGACGATATGAGCCGCAAATATTTCGGGACGGACGGGATCCGGGGCCGCGCCAACGGGCTGATCACGCCGGAGCTCGCGCTCAAGGTCGGCCAAGCCGCAGGCCTGGCGTTTCAGCGCGGTGACCACCGCCACAGGGTCGTGATCGGCAAGGACACCCGCTTGTCCGGCTACATGATCGAATACGCCATGGTTGCGGGCTTCACCTCGGTCGGCATGGATGTGCTGCTGGTCGGCCCGATGCCGACACCGGCGGTCGCGATGCTGACCAAGTCGATGCGCGCCGATCTCGGCGTGATGATCTCCGCGTCGCACAACCTGTTCGAGGACAACGGCATCAAGCTGTTCGGCCCGCAGGGCTTCAAGCTCTCCGACGACGTCGAGAAGCAGATCGAGCAGCTGCTCGACGAGCCCATCGACAAGCGTCTTGCCCAGAGCGCCAGCCTCGGCCGCGCCCGCCGCATCGATGGCGTGCATGATCGCTACATCGAATTCGCCAAGCGCACGCTGCCGCGCGATCTGTCGCTCGACGGCCTGCGCGTCGTGGTCGATTGCGCCAACGGCGCCGCCTACAAGGTGGTACCGGAAGCGCTGTGGGAGCTGGGCGCCGACGTGATTGCGATCGGAGTCGAGCCCGACGGCTTCAACATCAACAAGGAATGCGGCTCCACCTCGCCGGAAGCGCTGTCGAAGAAGGTGCGCGAGATGCGCGCCGACATCGGCATCGCGCTCGACGGTGACGCCGATCGCGTCATCCTGGTCGACGAGCGCGGCCACATCGTCGATGGCGACCAGCTGCTCGCGGTGATCGCGCAGAGCTGGAAGGAAGACGGCCGGCTGTCGCGATCGGGCATCGTCGCCACCGTGATGTCGAACCTCGGGCTCGAGCGCTTCCTCAATGCGCAGGGGCTCGATCTCGTGCGCACGCCGGTCGGCGATCGCTACGTGCTCGAGCAGATGCTGAACGGCGGCTACAATCTCGGGGGCGAGCAGTCCGGCCACATCATCCTGTCCGACTACGCCACCACCGGCGACGGCTTCGTGGCCGCATTGCAGGTGCTTGCCGTGGTGCAGAAGCTGCGCCGGCCGGTGTCGGAAGTCTGCCACCGCTTCGATCCGCTGCCGCAGATTCTGAAGAACGTCCGTCACAAGGGCGGCAAGCCGCTCGACAATTCCGACGTCAAATCGGCGATCTCCGACGGCGAGCAGCGGCTCAACGGCCACGGCCGCCTGCTGATCCGCTCCTCCGGCACCGAGCCGGTGATCCGCGTCATGGGCGAGGGCGAGGATCGCATCCTGGTCGAGGACGTCGTCGACACCATCGTTTCCGCACTCGGGCAGGCCGCGGCCTGAGGCGCATCGCGAAGCACGATCGTAGCCCGGATGGAGCGCAGCGAAATCCGGGATTCGTGCAACGGGCGAACGGCCCCGGATTGCGCTGCGCTCCATCCGGGCTACGAACTCCCTCAGGCGGGAAGAGCGAAGCGCATCCCAGCCATCGACGATTGGCGGTGGATCGCTCGCCGCGCGCAGCGTAACTAGCTTGTCGCGGCAATCTGCCGCGCCGGCCGGGATGCTCCATTGAACAAGCCAGTCGTCGTCTCAGAGGAAACGCTGACCGAGCCCGTCATCGTCAGCGACGTGGCATCCGCCGCCAAGGCCGCAGGGCCGGCCTATGTCGTGCTTGCCGGCATCAGCTTCTCGCACTTTCTCAACGACACCATGCAGTCGCTGATCGCTTCCGTGTATCCGATCCTGAAGGACACCTACGCACTCGACTTCGCGCAGATCGGCATGATCACGCTGGCCTTCCAGTTCACGGCCTCGCTGCTCCAGCCGGTGGTCGGCCACTACACCGACAAGAAGGCGCAGCCCTATTCGCTGTCGATCGGCATGGCCTCGACCTTCTTCGGTCTGCTGCTGCTCAGTGCCGCCCACCAATATCTGGTCATCCTCGTCGCCGCCGCGCTGGTCGGCCTCGGCTCGGCGGTGTTTCACCCGGAATCGGCGCGCATCGCGCGGCTCGCCTCCGGCGGCCGCTACGGTTTTGCGCAATCGGTGTTCCAGCTCGGCGGCAGTTTTGGCACCTCGATGGGACCGGTGCTCGCCGCGCTCATCGTCGTGCCGTTCGGGCAGGGCAGCATCGCCTGGTTCTCCTCGATCGCCTTCCTCGCGATCCTCATCCTCTGGCGCATCGGCCGCTGGTACGAACCGCAGATCAAGGCGAAGAAGACCGCGGTCGCTCAAGCCCATCCCGACGCGCCGAGCTCGCGTCGCGTCGTCGTTGCGCTCCTCGTGCTGGTCGCGCTGCTGTTCTCGAAACAGCTCTACGTCTCGAGCCTGTCGAGCTACTACATCTTTTATCTGATCGACCGCTTCGGCGTGTCGACGCAAGCCGCGCAGATGTATCTCTTCATTTTCCTCGCCGCGAACGCGGTCGGCGCTTTTCTCGGTGGTCCCCTGGGCGATCGCTTCGGCCGCAAGATCGTGATCTGGATCTCGATCCTGGGGGCGCTGCCGTTCACGCTGGCGCTGCCCTATGCCGGGCTCTATGCGAGCGCGGTGCTATCAGTGATCATCGGCCTGATCATCTCCTCGACGACGTCATCGATCATCGTGTTCGCGCAGGAGCTGGTGCCGCATCGCTTCGGCATGATCTCCGGCGTGTTCTTCGGTGTCGCCTTCGGCATCGGCGGCTTGGGCGCCGCCGTGCTCGGCAAGCTCGCCGACCACACCTCGATCGCGTTCGTCTACCAGGTCTGCGCTTACCTCCCGGCGATCGGCCTGCTTGCGGTGTTCCTGCCCAAGCTGCCGCGGCACGCGCGTTAACATATCCTGTCTTGCTGCAACGCGGCTTCATACATCGTTAGGAAATGCGGCGACGGCGTCGTATTTGCGCTGCATTTTTGCAACGCTCGCGCCGCACGCGCGTGTGCAGTTAGAAAAAATCAACCTTAAAAATTAGGGTTAAGTGGCGCTTAAACATTTGCTGGCATCGTCCGGGCCGTGAGTTTCCAGAACGTGAGGCGCCGTATTTGCCTCACCGGCCAAAAGGACGAAGCCAATGCGTAGCGTTAAGTCTCTCCTTGCCGCGGGTGCGGCAACCCTGATCTCATCGATGGCGTTCGCCGCCGACATGCCGATCGCGGCGCCCCCTCCGATGTACGCGCCCCCGGCTCCGCCCGCCGATTTCGGTGGCTGGTATCTGCGCGGCGACGTCGGCTTCAGCAATCAGAAGACAAGCGATCTCCACTACGGTCGCGAGTCCGCCTATTCGCAGCTCACCTCGTTCAATCAGCAGGCGTCGTTCGACACGGCCGGCATCTTTGGGCTCGGCGCGGGTTACCGGTTCAACAATTGGTTCCGCGCGGACGTGACCGGGCAGTATCGCGGCAATTCGAATTTCAAGGGAACGGATCGTTTCACCGGAACCGCGGGCGGCGTGCCCTACAGCGGGATCGACAATTACAGTGCATCCAAGTCCGAATGGCTGGTGTTGGCGAACGCGTATGTCGACCTGGGCACCTGGTGGTGCATCACGCCGTTCATCGGCGCGGGCGTTGGCGGCGCACGCGTCTCCATCTCGAACTTCACCGACACCGGCATCAACGATCTTGCGTTCTCGACCGCGAGCTTCTCGAGCGCACCGACCGGTTCGAAGTGGAACTTGGCGTGGGCTGCCCACGCGGGTCTCGCATACAAGGTCAATCCCAACCTCGTCCTCGAACTTGCCTATAGCTATGTCGATATGGGTGAGGGGCAAACCGGTGTTTTGTCGACCTACACCGGGGGAACCACGGGCAACGTCTTCAAGTTCAAGGACATCACCTCGCACGACCTGAAGCTCGGCGTGCGCTGGAATCTCGACAGCCCGCCGGCCTACATGCCGCCGCTCGTCACCAAGGGCTGATCGTCAGCCTGATCGGTTAGGACTTCTTAACGGCGCGGGATCATCCCGCGCCGTTTTGCTTTGCGTATTTTTCATGGCGGGCGGCGACGAAAGGCTCCGACGCAACCATTGGTTAAGGTTAACGAGCCATGATCACGAGCGAAAGTTCGAGTTCGATGGAGCGTTCGATGCGTAGGCTTTTGTTGGCGGCGGCGATGTTGGGGACGATCTCTGCGGCGCACGCGGCTGATCTCTCTGACCTGCCGATCCTGCGCGGCGGCTTCACAGACGGCTTGAGCAACTCCAACGTCAACTGGCAAGGAAGCTATATCGGCGCCCAGGGAAGCTACGGGACATCCGATATGAATTTCACCGGTTCTACTAGAACTGTTGCGGCTGCCTTGCTTGCCAATACTTCGATCGAAGCCGGCGGACAGGTATCGAGCTGGCCAGTGGGCGGCGGCAAGGTGTCATCACATGGTCATGGCTATGGCGCCTTCGCCGGTTACAACGGGCAATGGGACGATGTCGTGCTCGGCGTCGAGGTCAATTACATACATGGCAAGTTCGGCGGCTCGGCGACCGGCACCATGGGGCGCTCCTTTGTCGATCCTCTGAGTTTTCTGGACGACATCACGTACAAAAGCACGAGCTCGATAGCGATCTCCGATATGGGAACGCTCCGCATTCGCGGCGGCTACGCCGTCGGCTCTTTCTTGCCTTATCTGTTCGGAGGCATTGCACTTGGGCAAGCCAACATCACCAAGACTGCCGAGATCACCGGGACTCAGTTCAACCAGTCGGCGCCCTTTCAAACAATCAATGTCAATCTGTCCGCCACAGATGGTCTCTATAGTCACCTGATCTATGGCTACTCCACCGGTATTGGTGTCGATGCGATGCTGTGTGCAGGCCTGTTTCTGCGGGCGGAGTGGGAATACGTTCGCTTTACGTCATCAGTCGACACCAGCATCAATACCGTCCGCGCCGGTCTCGGCTACAAGTTCTGACGCGCGTGCGCGCCGCGATTGACAGGCCGCCTCCGTCCTGATGCTCTGTCGCCGAACGCGGGGGCAGCGATGCGGATCTACGGCGATACCAATTCCGGCAATTGTCTGAAGGTGAAGTGGGTCTGCGATAAGCTCGCGCTGCCCTATCAGTGGATCGAGATCGACACTCGCAAGGGCGAAAGCCGCACGCCGCAATTCCTGAGGATGAACGGCGCCGGCCAGGTGCCGACGGTGGCCTTCGACGAAGGTCGCACGCTGGCGCAATCCAATGCCATCATCCGCTATCTCGCGCGCGACAGTGCGCTCATTCCGCGCGATGCCTTCACTGCCGCGAAGATGGACGAATGGCTGTTCTGGGAACAATACAGCCACGAGCCCTATATCGCGGTGTGCCGCTTCCAGCTCGTCTATCTCGGCAGGGACGCCTCCGAGCTCGACCCTGAAAAGGTCAAGCGCGGCTATGCGGCGCTCGATCGCATGGAGCAGCATCTGGCGGCAAGCCGCTTCTTCGCCGGCGATGCAGTTTCGCTCGCCGACGTCTCGCTGCTTGCCTATACGCGCGTCGCGCATGAAGGCGGCTTCGATCTCGGTCGTTATGCCGCCATCCGCCGCTGGATCGGCGAAGCCGAGACCTTTCTCGGGCTTCCCAAGGTGCGTTAGGCGCGCTGAGGCAGGAGTAACTCAATGAACACCGAATCCGTTTCCATTCGTCCCGCGCGCCGTGAGGATGTTGCTGCGATCGTGGCGATGCTCGCCGACGATCATCTCGGGAGCGCACGCGAGCGCGTGGAAGATCCGTTGCCTGCGTCCTATTACGAGGCATTCGCGCGGGTCGAGCGCGATCAAAATATCCAGCTCGTGGTTGCCGAGAGCGAGGGCAGGGTGGTCGGCTGCCTGCAGCTCGCGATCCTGCCGGGTCTCAGCTCGCAAGGCGGCTTGCGCGGTTTGCTCGAAGACGTCCGCGTTGCTTCCGATTGGCGCAGCCGCGGCATCGGCGAGCAATTGGTGCAATGGGCGGTGACGGAAGCGAAAGCGCGCGGCTGCAATTTGGTCGAACTGCTGACGCATCAGACGCGAACAGATGCGCAGCGCTTCTACAAGCGGCTTGGGTTCACGGCGAGTCACGTCGGCATGACTGTCCGCTTTTGACGCAGCACGCCAATGAGCGTTGCGCGATCAGTGAAATCGGATCGCGCATACGTTCATGTTAAGAGCTGATAAACTACCCGTTCGACGTTCACGTGGAACCAGGAACGAACGGTGCTACGCGAGCGTCTGAAACCGGGCTCGGTCGGTTCGGGGATTTCGATGACAAGCTATTCGATGATCAAGGTCGGCAACGACTACGTCGTGCAGGCCAATGACAAATGCATTTTGAAAGTCGGCAGCCGGCGCCGCGCCGCGCAATTGATCAACGATGCCACGGACTTGTTGAACGCGCTGGCCGTGGTCGAATCCCCTAAAATCGCACCGGAGGCGCCATCATTCGCGCGTGAGGTCCCGGAACTTCCTTGACTGGTCTTCCCGATTCCCGTATCAGCCGCGGCGGGACACCTCCCCCCAACGGGAGGCTTACTATCTGGAAGGGTAGACGATGACTGTAGCGAAGCCCGCTTCGCGGCCGAACGTGCCGCATTTTTCCTCCGGCCCCTGCGCCAAGCGCCCCGGATGGAATGCCCAAAACCTCAAGGACGCAGCGCTCGGCCGTTCGCATCGCGCGAAGGTCGGCAAGACCAAGCTCAAGCTCGCGATCGATTTGACGCGCGAGGTGCTCGAAGTGCCCGCCGATTATCGCATCGGCATCGTGCCGGCGTCCGATACCGGCGCGGTCGAGATGGCACTGTGGTCGATGCTGGGTGCGCGGCCCGTCACCACGCTCGCTTGGGAATCCTTCGGCGAGGGCTGGGTCAGCGACATCGTCAAGGAATTGAAGCTCAAGGACGTCACCAAGCTCAACGCGGCTTACGGTGAACTCCCGGATCTCTCCAAGGTCGATCCGAAGTCCGACGTCGTCTTCACCTGGAACGGCACCACCTCGGGCGTGCGCGTGCCGAACGCCGACTGGATCAGCGCGAGCCGCGAAGGCCTGACCATTTGCGACGCCACCTCGGCCGCGTTCGCACAACCCCTCGACTGGGCCAAGCTCGACGTCGTCACCTTCTCCTGGCAGAAGGCGCTCGGCGGCGAAGCCGCGCACGGCATGCTGATCCTGTCGCCCCGCGCGGTGGAGCGGCTCGAAACCTACAAGCCGGCCTGGCCGTTGCCGAAGATTTTCCGCATGACCAAGGGCGGCAAGATCAACGAAGGCATTTTCGTCGGCGAGACCATCAACACGCCGTCGATGCTCTGCGTCGAGGATTATCTCGACGCGCTGACCTGGGCCAAGTCGATCGGCGGCCTGAAGGCGCTGATCGCGCGCGCCGACGCCAACACCAAGGTACTCGCCGACTGGAAGGCGAAGACGCCCTGGATCGACTTCCTCGCCAAGGACGCCGCGATCCGCTCCAACACTTCGGTGTGCCTGAAGTTCACCGATCCCGCGATCACCTCGCTCTCCGAGGACGCGCAGGCCGACTTCTCCAAGAAGCTGGTGGCGCTGGTCGAGAAGGAGGGCGCGGGCTACGACTTCGCCTACTACCGCGATGCGCCCGCCGGCCTGCGGATCTGGTGCGGCGCCACCGTCGAGGCCAGCGATGTCGCGCTGCTGACACAGTGGATCGACTGGGCCTTCGCCGAGACCAAGGCCACGCTCGCCAAGGCGGCGTAAGTTTCTTTCTTCGCCTCTCCCCGTTCTTGCGGGGAGAGGGAGAAAAGTGCTCCGAGACATTCATCCAATCCGGTCTAAGGCCCTTCCCTTGAGGAAGGCAGAGGACACATTCCCATGACCAAACCCAAAGTTCTCATTTCCGACGCGCTCTCTCCCGCCGCCGTACAGATCTTCAAAGACCGCGGTGTCGAGGTCGACTTCCAGCCCAACCTCGGCAAGGACAAGGACAAGCTCGCCGAGATCATCGGCAATTACGACGGCCTCGCGATCCGCTCGGCGACCAAGGCGACCGCGAAGATCCTCGAGAAGGCGACCAACCTCAAGGTGATCGGCCGCGCCGGCATCGGCGTCGACAACGTCGAGATTCCCGCCGCCACGGCCAAGGGCATCATCGTGATGAACACGCCGTTCGGCAATTCGATCACGACCGCCGAGCACGCCATCACCCTGATGCTGGCGCTGGCGCGCGAGATTCCGCAGGCGGACGCTTCGACCCAGGCCGGCAAATGGGAAAAGAACCGCTTCATGGGCGTCGAGATCACCGGCAAGATGCTCGGCGTCGTCGGCTGCGGCAACATCGGCTCGATCGTCGCCGACCGCGCGCTCGGCCTGCGCATGAAGGTGATCGCGTTCGATCCGTTCCTGTCGCCGGAACGCGCCAGGGACATCGGCGTTGAGAAGGTCGAGCTCGACGATCTCTTGAAGCGTGCCGACTTCATCACGCTGCACACCCCGCTGACCGAGAAGACCAAGAACATCATCGACGCATCCGCGATCGCCAAGATGAAGAAGGGCGTGCGCCTGATCAACTGCGCCCGCGGCGGCCTCGTCGACGAGCAGGCCGTGGTCGACGCTTTGAATTCCAAGCACATCGCAGGTGCCGCCTTCGACGTCTTTGTCGAGGAGCCCGCCACCGCGAACGTGCTGTTCGGTCATCCCAACGTGATCTGCACGCCGCATCTCGGCGCGTCCACCACCGAGGCGCAGGAGAACGTCGCACTTCAGGTCGCCGAGCAGATGTCGGATTACCTGCTCACCGGCGCGATCTCGAATGCCGTCAACTTCCCCTCGATCACGGCGGAAGAGGCCCCGAAGCTGAAGCCGTTCATCGCGCTCGCCGAAAAGCTCGGCTCGTTCGCCGGACAGCTGACCGAGAGCGGCATCCTCAAGGTGGAGATCACCTATGAGGGCCACGTCGCCGAGATGAAGATCAAGGCGATCACCTCCGCCGTGCTGTCCGGCCTGCTGCGGCCGATGCTGGGCGAGGTCAACGTCGTCTCCGCGCCCGTCGTCGCCAAGGAGCGCGGCATGGTGGTGGACGAGATCGTCCGCGCCGCCCAGAGCGACTATGAAAGCCTGATCACCGTCACGGTCACCACCGAGCGGCAGGAGCGGTCGGTCTCGGGCACGGTCTATGCCGACGGCAAGCCGCGCCTGGTCGACATCAAGGGCATCCGCGTCGACGCTGAATTTGGCAAGTCGATGATCTACGTGACCAACGAGGACAAGCCGGGCTTCATCGGCAAGTTCGCAAGCCTCTTGGGCGATGCCAAGATCAACATCGCGACCTTCCATCTCGGCCGAGTTGCGCCGGGCTCCGATGCCATCGCACTGATCGAGGTCGACGGTGCCGTGCCGGCGGATCTGCTCGCCAAGGTGCAGGCCCTGCCGCAGGTCAAGCAGGTCAAGGCGCTGACGTTCTGATACGCCGACATATTCCGACCCGCGGAACAACGCCGCCCTCTCGCGAGGGCGGCGTTTTTATTTCTCCCGCGACCGCTGGACATTGTGTACCAATGGCGCCGAGAAGACGTCGACCGACGCTCCGTTCAAAATCGTTCGAAAAGGGAGAAAACAATGCGTGAAGCCGTCATCGTTTCCTATGCACGCACGGGCCTCGCGAAATCCGGCCGCGGCGGGTTCAACATCACCCCGCCGATGTCGCTCGCGGCCCACGCCATCCACCACGCGGTCGATCGCGCCGGCGTCGAGAAGGACTATGTCGAGGATTGCTATCTCGGCAATTGCGCCCATGGCGCGCCGAACATCGGCCGCCAGGCCGCGCTGCTGGCAGGAATGCCGAAATCGACCGGGGGCGTCTCGGTGAACCGGTTCTGCTCGTCCGGTCTCCAGACCATCGCGATGGCCGCCAACTCGATCCGTTCGGACGGTTCCGACTGCATCGTCGCAGGCGGCGTCGAGAGCATCTCGATGCCGGGCGGCGGGACTCCGAAAGAATCGATCGATCCCGAGCTGCTCAAGACGGCGCCGGCGATCTTCATGGCGATGATCGACACCGCCGACATCGTCGCCGAGCGCTACAATCTCAGCCGTGAATATCAGGACGAGTATTCGCTGGAATCGCAGCGCCGCATGGCCGCCGCGCAGCAGGCGGGCAAGTTCAAGGACGAGATCGTTCCGATGAAGACCAAGATGAAAGTGGTCGACAAGGCGACCAAAGCGGAGTCGATCGTCGATTACGTCGTCGACCGCGACGAGTGCAATCGGCCCGAGACCACGCTGGAAGGTCTCGCCAAGCTCGAGCCGGTCAGGGGCCCCGGCAAGTTCGTCACGGCGGGCAACGCCAGCCAGCTGTCGGACGGTGCCGCGGCCGTGGTGCTGATGGAAGCCAAGGACGCGGAGAAGCGCGGCCTCAATCCCATGGGCCGCTTCGTCGCCTGGGCGGCGGCGGGTTGCGAGCCGGACGAGATGGGCATCGGCCCGATCTTTGCCGTGCCGAAGCTGTTGAAGCGTCATGGCCTGAAGATCGACGACATCGATCTGTGGGAGCTCAACGAAGCCTTCGCCAGCCAGTGTCTCTATTCGCGCGACAAGCTCGGCATCGATCCCGCCAAGTACAACGTCAACGGCGGCTCGATCGCGATCGGCCATCCCTTCGGCATGACCGGCGCACGTCTCACCGGCCACATCCTCCAGGAAGGCAAGCGCCGCAAGGCCAAATGGGGCGTCGTGACGATGTGCATCGGCGGCGGCCAGGGCGGCGCGGGCTTGTTCGAGATTTATAGCTGAGGCGAAGACTCATTGAATGCGAAGGGCACGGCGCCGCAAACGCCGTGCCCTTTTGTTTGGGCGATTTGTGCTTGTGGGCTCTCTCAACGCGGGTCGTCCCCGGCCTTCGCCGGGACGACGATGTGGCGAAGGCTAAGCCTGCGCCAGCGCCGGTGCGAACACCACCTCGATCAGCGAGCCGGAGTTCGCCGCGCTCTTGATGTTGAACCGGGCGCGGTTGGCTTCGACCAGGGCCTTGGTCAGCGACAGGCTCAGCGCCGAATTGTCTTCGGCGTCGCCGGGCGGTGGCGTCCGGAACGGCTCCATCGCGGCGGCGACTTCGCGCTCGGTAAGGCCATGGCCGGTGTCGCGGATCCGAAGTGCGACCTCGCCGCGGTCGGTGAGGGCGGTCGAGACGATGACCTGGCCGCCGGCGCTGGCGAGCCGGATCGAGTTGGAGATCAGGTTCATGGTGATCTGCCGCATCGCGCGCGCATCCGCGCTCACCTGCGGCAGCGCATGGCCGAGCGAGGTGCGGATGATGATGCGCTCGCGATTGGCCTGCGGCTGCATCACGACCACGCAGGCCTCGACCAGATCGTTGAGGTTGAGGTTGGCGAAGTTGAGGTCGAGCTTGCCGGTCTCGATCCGCGACAGCTCGAGCAGGTCGTCGATGATGGCGATGACGCGCTCGCCGGAGGCGCGGATGTCCTTCATGTACTCGCCGTAGCGCTCGTTGCCGAGCGTGCCGAAGCGTTCCGAAATCATCACCTCCGAGAAGCCGATGATGGCGTTGAGCGGCGTGCGGATCTCGTGGCTGATCCGCGCCAGCATGTCGGCCTTGGCATTGGCCGCGCCGTCGACCAGGCGTCGCGCCTGCGTCAGCTCGCTCTCGCCCTGCTTGCTGTGCGAGAGGTCGCGGAACACGGCGAAGAAGTTCGGGCCGTCGGGCCTGGTGCGGCCCATGATCATGGCGAGCGGAATGACGCCGCCCTTCTTCTCGCGCCCCAGCACCTCGCGGCCGTGGTCGAGCAGGCTCGCGATGTCCTGGCTCTTGAGGTTTTCGAGATAGTCGATCACGACATGCTGGCTCTCCGGCGCGAACAGCGTCACCAGATTCTGCTGCATCAGCGTCTCGCCGTCATAGCCGAACAGCGCCTCGGCGCTGCGGTTGCAGGCGTGGATGTTGCCTTCGGCATCGAACATCACGATGCCCTCGGCCGTGGTGTCGAGGATCGCGGCGAGATCTTCCGCGTCCGCCTCGCCGACGTCGGGCTCGGGCGGGAAGGTCTCGGGGACAATGGTCTCTGCGATCACGGTCTCCGCAACGACGGGCGCAGCGGGTGCTGCTTGCGGCAGCGCGCAGATCAGCGCGTGCGCGCTCTCGCCGTCCCAGTCGATCGCGTGCAGATGCGCTTCGGTGGTCGGCAGCGGCGCTTCGCCATTGGCGAGCGTCGCGCTGATCGTGACAGGCGTGCCTGCTTGCGATGTGCTGCTGGCCGCGGACACGCCCGGCTCGACATAGAGCGCATCCAGCCCGCCGGCGTTCTCCAGGGCGCTCAGGCTGGCATAGCCCATGCGCGCGAGAAACGCGGGGTTGGCGTAGAGCAGGCGGTCGAGCCGGTAGATCAGGATGCCTGATGGCAGCAGGTCGAGCAGCGCGCGGTCGCGCGGGCTGTGGCCGTGCGCCGGCGGCGCGGGCGCGCTCAGCCATTCGGCTGGCGTGTGCGGCGTCTCAGACTTGGGCTCGGGCTCCGGCGTCGGCGCTTCGGGCGTGATCTCGGCATCCGGCGGTTCGGCCGATGCCGCGATGGTTTCCTTGTCGCGCTCGAGGCGCTCGGACAATTGCCGGGCGAGCTCGTTGAATGCGCTGTTCTCGACCGGCGTCAGCGTCGGCGATCGCGTGTCGCCGGGCGCGCGGAACGGCAGGACATTGGGAGGCGTTTCCACTGGCGTTTCCGGATCGGTTGGATGTGAATTCGCGTCGGTTGGGGGGGCGGGCAGTTTAGCTTCAGGCTCAGGCTCAGGCTCAGGTGCGGGCGGTTCGATCGGCGGAGGCGGCGCCTCTGGCTCGGGTTCGACCATATCGGCGGACAGGCTTTGCGGCGCCTGCGGTTCGGCCAGCAGCTCAAAACGCCTGAGCGCATCGAGCCGGTTGAGGCCATCGAGATCGCGGCAGACGCCAAATCCCCTGAAGCCCGCGAAATTGCGGTCGCCGTCATAAACCGGAAGTCCGGCAAGCTCGACCGGCAGATGCTCGCCGCCGTCGACCGGCCAGTTCACGGTGATCCCGGCCCAGGTGTCCTTGCTCGCAAGCGCCTGCGCCACGCGGCTTTCAGGGTCGAGCGCGAATACGTCGGCGATCTCGTGCCAGGGGCGGTCGAAGCCGGCGGCCGTGCGCGGGCCGATCAGGCGGATGAATTCGTCGGACAGAAGCACAAAGCGGCCCTCTGCATCCACCTTCCAGAGGAAGCGCAGCGGATGCTGACGCGGTGCGGGCGGCTCTTCGTGGCCCGACGGCGGCTCGACCATGCCGGTCACGGTCGGCGCGGCCTGCGGCGACACCATGGCTTCGGCCGAGTTTTCAACCGGAGTTTCTGGCGCGGCCTCGGCCGCTTGCTCGACGGCTTGCTGGATCGAGACGATCTCAGTGGCCGGCTCGCGCGCGGGCGGTTCGTGCGCGATCGTTGCGTCCGGCGCGTCGACCGGCTCGGCAAAGGCGTCGAACAGCGCGATTTCGGATGGCGCATCGTGCGACGGCGCAGCTTGAACATGCTCCGGCACGGCGGCGGGAGCAGGAGGCGGCGCAGCCTCACGCTGGACAATGTCTTCGCGCGCGACCTCTTCAGCGGCCTCGGCTTTAACGTCATCAGTCGCAGCCGCCGCCTGCTGCACGGCAGGCTCGATCAGCGCGACCAGCCCGACATCGGCCCCGCTGCCGACCCGCTGCAGCACCATCTGGCCGATGCCGATCGGCGTCTCGGCGCGGCCCTGGCGAAGCGCATCGCTGCGCGCCCGGTCGAGGCCTGCTTCGCCGAGATCGCGGAAGCCGAGCAGGGTGCGGGCCGTTTCGCTGGCGCCGACGAACAGGCCATCGGGCGCGAACGCCGCCATCGGCGTCTTGGCGCCGTCGACGAGACGAAGCAGGCGCTCGACCAGCGGCATGGTGCGCAAGCCCGGGTCCATCGCGGTAACGAGCACAGCGCGGCCGCCATCGGCGAAGTCCAGCCGGGCGCAGGCGCAAGTCATCAGCGTGCCGAGCCGCGCGCCGAAGCCGCGCATCCGTTCGAGCCGGATCGCCCCGTTCGGAGGCAGCCGGCCGGCAAGCCGGATGATCTGGCGGCGATGGCTGTCGGTGGGGCCGAAAACCCTGTCCGCCAGCGCCGTGGCATTGGCCGCGCCGAACAGTCTTGCCCCGACCGGATTGGCCCAGAGCACGCGCGTGCCGTCGATCGACCAGAGCCAGGCGGGCAGCGGCGAAGTCGCGTGCACGGCCAGCCGGGGATCGCCCACGCCTCGCAACTGGAAATCCGAACTCGTCATCCGACTGGCTTCGCGTCTCGCTTGTGCGCATCAGGCTGCCGGGAATGGCAGCCTTAAGAAAGGGTTAGTATCGCCCGCAGCCGCGGGCAGGTCCACGTCCCAAGCCTAGGCGGCAAGGCCTAAAGCCGCGATAACCTTAATGTCCCCAGGCCCGCAAGGCGTGCCGGCGCTGCATCCGCAGGATTCGCGCGTGCGGATGGTCGATCGCATCAAGCCGAGCTAGCGCCCCACCCCAACTGCGTTCCCTCCCCCCTTGTGGGGGAGGGCTAGGGAGAGGGGTAAGCCCAGCAAAAGGTCTCAGTCGTTGCCCCGAGGCCCAGAGCGCGACGGACAGAATCCCCGTGTGGCACCCCCCTCCCTGACCCTCCCCCACAAGGGGGGAGGGAACGGAGAGAGCGCTGCTGGCCGTCGCAAACCCCCTCAACCACCGGTTCCCCTGCCCGGGAACCTCATCCTCCCCGAGATTAAATTTTGCAACGCACCCTCCAAACCCATTGCGTTGCACAATGTTGACATTTTAGGCAGCCATGGTCCCCCGCGCTGGGCGAGCCATCATTCGTTTCGTGTTTCCAGTCTTCGCACCCGTCACCCAGTTGGCCGGCGGGCGCGCCTGAAGGCTCACTCCGTTTTTTCATTAGTGTGAGGGACAAACCATGACAGGTGCGACTGATCCGTTTTCTGCCTCGATCATTCCGTTCGAGGTCCCCGAGCAGATGCGTGCGTTCGCCGAAAAGGGCGTGTCGCAGGCCCGCGAGAACTACGCCAAGTTCAAGGACGCCGCCGAGACCCACAACGGCACCGTCGAGGCCGTGTTCTCGTCCGCCCACAAGGGCGTGAGCGAATACACCGCCAAGCTGATGGAGTTCGCGAAGGCCAACACCAAGGCTCATCTCGACTTCACCCAGGAGCTGTTCAGCGTGAAGGCGCCGCAGGATGCGTTCGCGCTGTGGACCAACCATTCCAAGGCGCAGCTCGAGACCTTCCAGGCCCAGGCCAGGGAGCTCGCCGAGATCGCCCAGCGCGCTGCCACTGCCGCCGCCGAGCCGATCAAGGCCTCTGCCGCGAAGCTCTACCCCGCCGCCTGATCTGGCCGGGACGTCTGAATTAAGAAACCCGGGCCTAAAGCCCGGGTTTTTTCTTCACCTCTCCCGCTTGCGGGAGAGGCCGGGAGAGGGCTCTTTCCTCAGGGGGACTGTCGCGACCAAGCGGGCGAGGGGAGCGCAACCTCGCTACGGTCGCCATCAAGCCTGATTTCATTGCGCTGAGGGTGATTTACCCCGGTTTTTCGTCTGTTTGCGGCCTTGCCAAAAACGCCCGTTGCACCTAGTTTCCGCCCCGTCCAGCCCCCCTTAGGTACCGGCCCTATCAAGGGCGCCCCTCGGGCGGCTCGCAAGGATGCAGTTGTAGCTCAGTTGGTTAGAGCGCCTGTCTGTGGAACAGGAGGTCGGTGGTTCGAGCCCACCCAACTGTACCAACGGTGCGGCAGGGCTTAAGCAGACATCACGGATTGGCGCCTCCCGCCTGCGGCAGGCGCGTTATCATCATTTCGCGATCTGCGTATAAAACCGGTCGGGAGCGCGGTGAGAGTGTCGAAACTCCACATGAACCATAGCTGGTCAGTCGCAAGGGGCAGTGGAAGAAGCGCTCGTTGCCCAACGCGCGGCCTGCGCTATCTGCGACATGGCATCTGCGACATCCGGCAACATAAAGAGTGCACTATCACCGTAATCAAATGTGTATAGAGAATTATCGTTGCGTCCCTGTCTACAGCATTCGAGCCAACAGGAAACAGCTGAGCGGCTTCGCTACGTCGTCGAGAATATGACGACGATAACGGCCATCGCGGTTTAACCAAAAGCGCCGCTCTCAGCCCGGGCTTTTATTCGTTGAGCAAGCCGGTATGCCTAAAATTATAGTCCGGTTGAGTCGCCTAATTGTTTTGAGGCCCCGCCCTCTGAAATTCTCTGACAAAACCCGACATGCCTCTCGATCATTACGTTTCACAGGTTCATCTGCGGCAGTTCTATTCGCCTGAACTTGATGGAAAGCAGATGCACGGCTTTCGCAAGCGCGACGGCCATGTTTTCCCATGCAGTTCAAAAGATGTCTGCCGCGTGCAAAACGGTAGCACGAACGAATATCTGCTGAACGATCGAGCCATCGAAGAATTCTTGAAAACAGTCGAACCCAACTACAATCCCGCAATCGCAGAACTGCGAACTGGAAAACCGAGTCGTGATACTGTCCATGTGGTTGCCGGCTTCGCCGCCTACGTAACGATCTGCTCGCCGGCAGCAATGCGGCTACATTCGGGACCTTTGAGGAGCACGGTTGAAGCCACCGGCAAGATCCTCGACGCATCGGGAGAGATTCCGAGAGCGCCGGAAGCTCTCGGAGGCAAGAGCTATACCGAGTTGATCGAGAGTGCGGTCATCAAAACAACCATCAACGAGAAGTACCCTCAAGCCCTCGGCATCAATGGAATCATGGAGCGGGTGAACATCTGGGGGAATTCCGCCTGGGATATTGTTGTTAACGAATACGCCAAGGATAGCCCCTTCTTTACTAGCGATTTCGCAAACGGAATTGAGACGTCTAACGATCCAAGAATCATCAACAGGCTGGTGCCGCTAGCTCCCGACCTTGCTTTGCGTATTCGCCCCGATCTTGATGCGCGGGATCAAAATATGGACACGACATTCAAGGCTTTTCGTTGTCGCCTGCTGACGCCTTCCCGGAACGAAGTCCGCGCTATAAATCAAGCCATTGCCAGGTGCGGAGAAGAACTTATCTTTTTTCGCGACCATCACGAGTGGGTCGAACCCTTCCTCAATAAGCATCGGTCCTTTCGCGTTGAACCGGTAACCACCGAACTCAAGACGCCCACGGGATACGCGTTGATCTCAACCATTCGAGTCAAATCCACCAGAGGCGGCGATTAAGCCCGCGGCAGCCTTCCAATGGGGGCCACGCTTTCTCTATCACGGTAGCCCGACGGCATAGGATTCCACCAAGTGGTCGACGAAACGCCGCAGCTTCACCGGCATGTAGCGTGCTGCCGGAAAAACAGCATGAAGCTCCAATTCACCGAGGCGGTAGGTCGACAGCAGTTGAACCAGCCGGCCATCACGCAAGGCCTCATCAACGATGAACAGCGGCTGCAAAATGATGCCTTCTCCCGCCAAGGCCGCCATCATGAGGGCCGTCCCATTATTGGCAGCCAAGTTGCCGCCCACCGTCACCACTTCCTTGGTTCCGTCAGGAGCTGTCATCGCCCAACTTTGCGACTGTCCGGCCTGAGTGTAGCGCAGGCAGTTGTGAGCAAGCAGGTCGGCCGGATGCTTTGGAATGCCGTGTCGCGCCAGATATGCGGGCGAAGCGCAGATTGCTCTTCGACACAGCGCGAGCCGCCGCGACATCAAGCTGGAGTCTGCCAAACGACCGATGCGCAGCGTCAGATCGAATCCCTCCTCCACCAGATCGACGATCCGATCATTGAGCACCAGGTCGATCTCCACCCCGGGGTGTTGTTCGCTGAAACGGCTGAGCACCGACGGTAAATACCGCACACCAAAAGACACGGGCGCGCTCAGGCGCAGCCTGCCGTGAAGGCTGGTTCGCGATTCCGATGCTCGGTCGGAGGCGTCGTGCAGTTGCCTCAATGGTTCGCGCGTTAGCTCGTAGAATGCCGCACCGGCCTCGGTCAGCGCTTGTCGCCGGGTCGTGCGTTGCAACAGGCGTACCCCCAATCTCTGCGGATTCCGATCGATGTCGCCCAGGATTCCGAGATGATCTCGCCCACCATTCCGATTTGAAGTCGCCCACCCGTTCCGAAATGATGTCGCCCACCATTCCGGGATGATGTCGCCCGGGTGACGAGGCCTCTTCTGGCTCCCATAGGGTCAACTCTTTCGGCTTTGCGAAGGGGACCCTGGATGCCGACGGAGAGGCTTGCGATGCGCCGTGTGCGCGATGTGATCAGAATGAAGGCGGCCGGGCTGCCGAGCCGCGAGATTGCGCGACGGGTGGGCGCGGCGCCCTCGACGGTGCGCCTGGCGCTCCGGCGGTTCGAGGCCGCGGGCTTGAGCTGGCCGTTGCCAGACGACGTCACCGA
>NZ_JBEPRQ010000026.1:0-99496 GCF_040548425.1 Bradyrhizobium sp. i1.15.2
GGGGGGGGGGGGGGGGGGGTGGGGGTGGGTGGGGGGCCCCCGCCCCCCCCCCGGGTCCCGGGGCGCTGAACGCCCCCCTCATTTTTTCATGTCCGGCGGGCGCGGCCCCTCCGCCCCCCCCCCGTCATCATTTGACGCATGCGCGCAAGTCCTACTTGCGCATACTTGAACGGCTCCGCACCTCGATTACGTCCGGGAGGATTGCAACGAATTGAGGAGCACAGGATGCGCATCTTTGTTGCGGGCGCGACCGGCGCGGTCGGTCGGTATCTTGTTCCGGCGCTGGTCGCCGCGGGTCATTCGGTGATCGGCACGACACGGAATGCGGCAAAAACAGATTTGGTGCGTCGATTGGGTGCAGAGCCGGTCGTCGCCGACGGCCTCGATGCCGGCAGCATGCACGCTGCGGTGATTGCGGCAAAGCCCGACGCCGTCATTCACCAGATGACGGATCTCGCGGCCGCCACGGACCTCCGGCATTTCGATCGGGCCTTCGCGCGAACCAACGAGCTCCGCACCCGCGGAACCGACATTCTGCTGAATGCCGCACGCGAGGCCGGCGCCAGGCGCTTCATCGCGCAAAGCTTCTGCGGCTGGACCTTCAGTCGCGCCGGGGGAACGGTGAAGACCGAGACCGATGAGCTCGACCCGCATCCGCCGCGAGAGCTGCGACGCACGCTTGAGGCAATCCGGTATCTGGAGCGAAGCGTCACCGCTTCGACGAAGCCGGAGGGTATCGTGCTGCGCTATGGATTCTTCTATGGACCCGGCACGGGCACGCTCTCGCCTGCGATGATCGACCAGCTGCGCCACCGGCGTGTGCCGGTGATCGGCGATGGCGGCGGCACGTGGTCGTTCATTCACACCGAAGATGCCGCCTCTGCCACGCTTGCCGCGCTCGAACGCGGGCGCGCCGGCAGCATCTACAATATCGTCGACGATCATCCGGCGCAGGTGAAGGATTGGTTGCCCGCGCTGGCCGAATTGCTCGGTGCCAAGCCGCCGCGTCACATTCCCGCCTGGCTCGGCCGCCTGCTTGCGGGCGAGCATATGGTTGCGATGATGACGGAGGTGCGCGGAGCCTCCAACGGCAAGGCCAAGCGCGAGCTCGGCTGGCTGCCGGCGCATGCCTCCTGGCGCGACGGCTTTGCCGATGCGGCACGGCAGCCCACCAGCCACCGCTCGGCGGCCTGAGGCATCACGCCAGCTTCCGCGGCAGCTCGCCGCCCTTGGTGAAGGCGTCGATCGCCTCGACCATCTGGCTGTAGTGGATGCGCAAGCCGTCCTCGGTGGCGTAGCCGAGATGCGGCGTCAGCACGAGATTGTCGAGCTTGCGGAAGGGATGGTCTGTTGGCAGCGGCTCGACCGAGAATACGTCGATGCCGGCGCCTGCAATCCTCTTCTGCTGCAACGCCTCGAGCAGCGCCTGCTCGTCCACGATCGGCCCGCGCGCGGTGTTGACGAGGAAGGCCGTCGGTTTCATCCGCGCGAGATCGGCAGCCCCGACCAGCCCGCGCGAGCGCTCGCTCAGCACCACATGGATGCTGACGATATCGGCCTTGGCGAACAGCTCCTCCTTGGTAGCGTAGCCGACGCCGGCATCCTTGCACTTCTCCGGGGTCAGGTTCGGGCTCCAGGCGATCACGTTCATGCCGAACGCCTTCGCAATGCCGGCCATCTTGCTGCCGAGCTTGCCGAGCCCGACGACGCCGAGCGTCAATCCTTCGATCTCAACGCCGGCAAAGGTCTGCCAGGGCTCGCCCGCATGCATGCGCGCGTTCTCGCGGCCGATGCCGCGGGTCAGTTCCAGGATGAGGCCCATGGTGAGGGGCGCAGTCGGATCGCGTGAATATTGCGTGCCGGCGATGGTGACGCCGCGCGCCTTGGCGGCCTCCATGTCGATCGAGGCGTTGCGCATGCCTGATGTCAGCAGCAGCTTCAGCTTCGGCAGGCTCTCGAACAGGCTCTTCGGGAACGCGGTGCGCTCGCGCATCGCGCAGACGATCTCGAAATCGGCCAGCGCGCTCGCCGCGGCCTGCTCGGAGGCGAAGGGATGGCTGAACACGGTGACGTCGATGCGGTCGGACAGGCTTTGCCAATCGGCGACTTCGAGGGCGAGATTGAAATAGTCGTCCAGAATTGCACAGCGCAGCCGCGTCATCAGCGTTCTTCCATGGCGAGAGGTGGAACCAGGCCATGGTTGCGCGCAATCAGGACCGTGCGCAAGCCGTTCGCGTCTTCAAAAATCCGACAGGTGATAAGGGCTCAGAGGTCGCGGGGCTTGAGCCGGAACGGCGCATTCATGCCGTG
This sequence comes from Bradyrhizobium sp. i1.15.2, assembly GCF_040548425.1. NCBI lineage: Bacteria > Pseudomonadati > Pseudomonadota > Alphaproteobacteria > Hyphomicrobiales > Nitrobacteraceae > Bradyrhizobium > Bradyrhizobium sp. i1.15.2. The sequence goes on from NZ_JBEPRQ010000026.1 coordinate 2,311, forward strand.
CTTGGCGCGCCAGGCGGGGCCGGGGCCGCGCATGTAATGCAGTTCGGGCCGGTAGGGGTTGAAAGCGGTGGCGAAGAAGCGCTTCCAGAAGCCCTTGATCTCCGAGGCAAATGCGGAGGCGCTGCCGGCTTCCGCCGGAACGGGAAGGGAATGGGTCTCGATCACGGCCATGACGCTGTCTCGCTGTGCTCCCGTTCATTCTGAGCGGGTGGCGCTGTTTCCGCGCGAAACCGAGCTTTGGCCTGATTTATTAAAAGATAGTTTCAATTGTCCGGATCGGTGGCGGGATGGTGTCCGGCCCGTATTCATCCGTGGTGAACGGAGGGAAAACATTGCCCTTTGGGGGCGGGATCGCTACATCGGCGGCAAGCAAATTTCCTCAAATCGAAGGTTTTCGGGACCGATGGCGCGCCAGTTCATCTATTTCATGCAGGGCCTGACCAAGAGCTACCCGACCCGGAAGGTGCTCGATAACATCCATCTGAGCTTCTACCCGGACGCCAAGATCGGCGTGCTCGGTGTCAACGGCTCGGGCAAGTCGACGCTGCTCAAGATCATGGCAGGCCTCGACAAGGAATATAACGGCGAGGCCTGGGTCGCCCAGGGCGCCCGCGTCGGCTATCTCGAGCAGGAGCCGCATCTCGATCCGGCACTCAGCGTACGCGAGAACGTCATGCTGGGCGTCGCCAAGCAGAAGGCTATCCTCGATCGCTACAACGAACTGGCGATGAACTACTCCGAGGAGACCGCCGACGAGATGACCAAGCTGCAGGACGAGATCGAGGCCCAGGGCCTCTGGGATCTCGACAGCAAGGTCGACCAGGCCATGGACGCGCTGCGTTGTCCGCCTGACGATGCCGACGTGTCGAAACTCTCTGGCGGTGAGCGCCGCCGAGTCGCGCTGTGCAAGCTGCTGCTCGACCAGCCTGAGTTGTTGCTGCTGGACGAGCCGACCAACCATCTCGACGCGGAATCGGTGTCGTGGCTGGAAGGCCATCTGCGCAACTATCCCGGCGCGATCCTGATCGTCACCCATGACCGCTACTTCCTCGACAACGTCACGAGCTGGATTCTCGAGCTCGATCGCGGCAAGGGCATTCCCTACGAGGGCAATTACTCGTCCTGGCTGCAGCAGAAACAGAAGCGGCTCGAGCAGGAGGGCCGCGAGGACGCTGCGCATCAGAAGACGCTGGCCCGCGAGCAGGAATGGATCGCGTCCTCGCCGAAAGCCCGCCAGGCCAAATCCAAGGCGCGCTATCAGCGCTATGACGAACTGCTGAAGCAGGCGAGCGAAAAGCAGACACAGACTGCGCAGATCACGATTCCAGTGGCCGAGCGCCTAGGTCAGAACGTGGTCGACTTCGAAGGGCTCAGCAAAGGTTTCGGCGATCGCATGCTGATCGACGATCTCACTTTCAAGCTGCCGCCCGGCGGAATCGTCGGCGTGATCGGCGCCAACGGCGCCGGCAAGACCACGCTGTTCAGGATGATCACCAAGCAGGAAGAGCCGGACAAGGGCACCATCACGGTCGGCGAGAGCGTTCATCTCGGTTACGTCGACCAGTCGCGCGACGCGCTCGATGGCAGCAAGAACGTATGGGAGGAGATCTCCGGCGGCAATGAGCTGATCCTGCTCGGCAAGAGGGAAGTCAATTCACGCGGCTATTGTTCGTCGTTCAACTTCAAGGGCGCCGACCAGCAGAAGAAAGTCGGCGCGCTCTCCGGCGGCGAACGCAACCGCGTGCACCTTGCGAAAATGCTGAAATCCGGCGCTAACGTTCTGTTGCTCGACGAGCCGACCAACGACCTCGACGTCGACACGCTGCGTGCGCTCGAAGAGGCTCTGGAGGATTTCGCCGGCTGCGCCGTCATTATCAGCCATGATCGCTGGTTCCTCGATCGCATCGCGACCCACATCCTGGCCTTCGAAGGCGACAGCCATGTCGAATGGTTCGAGGGCAACTTCCAGGACTACGAGAAGGACAAGATGCGCCGGCTCGGCCAGGACAGCATCATTCCGCATCGCGTGAAGTACAAGAAGCTGACGCGGTGATCTCAGCATGATGCGGCGGGTGCTCATAGCTGCGGTGATCGCTATCACCTGCGGCCTGTCGCCCGCCCGCGCTGCCGACGCCGCCTTCGCGCAGTTCATCGCCTCGCTGTGGCCGGACGCGGAGGCCGCCGGCGTGTCGCGCGCGACGTTCGAGCGAGAGACGCGCGGGCTCGAGCCTGACTACAAGCTGCCGGATCTGATCCTGCCGGGGCGGCCCGCAACGGGGGCGCCGTCGCAGGCCGAGTTCGTGCAGGTGCCGGCCGACTATGTCAGGGAAGCCTCGATCGCGCGCCTCGCGGGCGAGGGGCAGCGGCTGCTGCAAAAATATCGTCCCGCGCTGACGGAGATCGAGAAAAACTCCGGCGTGCCCGCCACCGTCATGCTGGCGATCTGGGGCCGCGAAACCGACTATGGCCGCTACACGCTGCCTTACGATCTCGTGCGCGTGCTGGCGACGCAGGCCTATGTCGGCCGCCGCAAGGACACCTATCGCAACGAGTTCATCCTCTCGCTGAAAATTCTCGGTGACGGCGTGGTGACACGCAAGGACATGCGCTCGTCGTGGGCCGGCGCGACCGGGCTCACGCAATTCCTGCCGTCCGAATATTACAAGCACGGCGTCGATTTCGACCGCGACGGCCGCATCGACATCTGGCATTCGGTGCCGGATGCGCTGGCCTCCGCCGCGCAGCAGCTCGTCAACAAGGGCTGGCAGAGCGGCGTACGCTGGGCTTACGAGGTGCAAGCTCCGGCCAAGGTCGATTGCACCGCCGGCGTGCCCGAGGTGACGAAGCCGATCGGCCAGTGGCTGCGCGAAGGCTTTGTGCCGGTGCGCGGACAAAAGCTCACTGCCGCCGAGCAGGCGCAGCCGGCCTCGCTGCTGCAGCCGGAAGGCATCTACGGCCCGTCCTTCCTGACCACGAAGAACTACTTCGTGATCAAGGAATACAATTTCTCCGATCTCTACGTGCTGTTCGTCGGCCATCTCGCCGACCGCATGACGAGCACGCAGCCGTTCGCGACGCCGTGGTCTGCCTCGAAGCAATTGCGCACCAAGGATGTCGAGGCGATGCAGCGCGGGCTCACGCGCGTCGGGCTCTACAAGGACAAGATCGACGGCAAGGCCGGCATGCAGACGCGCGCTGCGCTCGGCACCTACCAGAAGTCGGCAGGCCTCAAGGTTGATTGCTGGCCGAGCGAAGAGGTGCTGCGCTCGATCCAGGCGCGATAGCGAGCCGCAGTTCTTCGCCAAAGAAAAAGCCCGGCCGAGGTGCTCGGCCGGGCTTCGATCGCGGCGCTCATGAACGCCGTGCGATCAGATCAGTAGCAAACGCGAACCGGGCGGACGGTCCAGCCGTAGCCGTCCCAGTAGCGCTGGCGCTGCCAGTAGCAGGGCGGCGGCGGCGGGCCGGGCTCGGCCACATAAACCGGTCCGCCATAGGCGGGACGGCTCGATGCGATGGCACCGCCGACGATTGCGCCGCCGATCAGGCCGGCTGCGATGCCGGCGCCGACGCCGTCATGGGCTTGGGCGGACGGAGTGGCGGTCACCAGCGAACCGGCGATCGTCGCAACCGTAAGGGCGGCAACTAAAGTCTTCTTCATACTCTTGGCTCTCCTGAGAGATGGATGCTCCTTGTTAGGAGCGTCCGGGGTTCAAAGGTTCACGCAGACTCTGATGGAATTGGCCTTGCAGTTAGGAAGCGCGCAAATGGTCAATCCCCGGTAAACGCACACGGAGCTGTGACGAGAAAAAGCGGTCTTTTTCAGGCCCGGAGATGAACGGCGCATCTGGAATGAATCTGCTTGGGGCGACTTCAGCCACAGACTCTGACGCGGCGGACGCGCCAGGCATAACCGTCCCAGAAGCGCTGCTTCTGCCAGACGCAGCCGTCGCCATAATAGTCGTCGGCGACGTAGCCCGGGCCCGGTGCGTAGTAGCGCGGCGGATAGTAGCCCGGGCTATATCCCGGACCATATGCGTAGCCGGGGCCGGGGCTCGGTCCGTAATAATACGGAGAGGCCAGCGCCCCGCCGACAATGGCGCCGCCGATGATTCCGGCTGCCACGCCCGCCGCGACGCCGCGTTGCGCCTGGGCTGGTGTAGCGGCGCTAAGGGCCACCGCGGCGACGGCAGCGATTGCCAGGAGCGACTTCTTCATTGGCTGACCTTTCGAACAAAGCACACGGGAACTCTTTGAGGGTAAAGTTCCATATTTCGATTGAATGATCAATGAACGGCACCTTTGCCGGGGGCGACCAATTAACATGGACCGCAGCTCAGCCAGGGGAGGGCGATGATGGGTAGCGCGATGATAAATGCATTGATCGCTGCCGGGGTCGTCTTCGCGATCGGCTACGGCTGGATCACCCATCTTCAGAACCGCAGCCAGCGGCGCTCCCGCGCCGGGGCCGGCGGCAGTGGCGGTGGCGACACCGCCACCGGCTCGAGCGACGGCTTCTCGTGGGGGAGCTGGTTTTCCAGCGATAGTTCCGGCAGCTCGACCGACGGCGGCAGCTGTTCCAGCAGCGATAGCGGCAGTAGTGGCGGAGATTGCGGGGGCGGCGGCGATGGTGGAGGCGGCGGGGGCGACTAGATCCGCCGCAATCTTGATCCAGCGCAAGGCCCTATTTTAGAGCCGTTCTAGGCTGTTTCCGGGCTAGTTTGGAATAGCTTCAAATTCCGCTTTTTCCTTTTGCATCCGGCCGGCCCCTTAAATATCGATGATGGCGCATCACCAAAGGGCCTGCCGCTTCCATGATCGTTTGTTCCTGTAACGTGCTGAGCGATGACGACATCCGCGCCGCCGTCGCCGAGTCCGACGACGCTGTGCGCCATGCCAAGCAGGTGTATGGGTGTCTCGGCTGTAGCGCCGAATGCGGCCGCTGCGCTCGGACGATCAAGACCATTATCGACGAAGCACTCGGCCCCTGTGCCACGTCCTGCTGCTCCGGCTGTCCGCACAACCACACTGTGGCGGCCAATGACGAGACGGCCCAGCCGGCCGAGTTCGCCCTCGCGGCCTGCTGAAATCTTCCGCAACCATGGCTGAGCATTTCACCGGCTGCGTCCCGTAGCCGGTTGCTCCAGTCTTCAAACTCATTTAGAAGCGTTCTAAATTCGGTTTACGGCCGATTTGGACTGCAAGAGCTGGAGTGAACCATGCAGGGCGACGCAAAAGTTATCGATTATCTCAACAAGGCACTGCGTCACGAGCTGACTGCAATCAACCAGTACTGGCTGCACTACCGCTTCCTCGACAATTGGGGCCTGCGGGATATGTCCAAGGTCTGGCGCAAGGAGTCCATCGAGGAGATGGAGCACGCCGACAAGCTGACCGAGCGGATCCTGTTCTTCGACGGCTTCCCGAACATGCAGGTGCTCGATCCCTTGCGTATCGGCCAGAACGTCAAGGAGATCATCGAGTGCGATCTCGCTGCCGAGATGAGCGCGCGGGCGCTCTACCAGGAAGCGGCGACCTACTGCCACAGCGTCAAGGATTATGTGACGCGCGACCTGTTCGAGAAGCTGATGAGCGACGAGGAGCACCACATCGACTTCCTCGAGACCCAGCTCGACCTGATCGGCCGCATCGGCCTCGAACTCTACACCCAGAAGCACGTTGGCGGGCTCGAGGGCGAGGGACACTAGGTCCCTCACTCCGCACTCTCCATTCGTCATGGCCGGGCTTGTCCCGGCCATCCACGTGCTACCCTGCAACGAAGACGTGGATGCCCGGGACAAGCACGGGCATGACGCCCGTGTGCGGTTCGAAAGCCGGCTACAACTGCGTCTTGTAGAGCTCTTCCACGATCTCCTGACTCTGCGGCTCACCAAGGCCGGTTTGCTCGTGGACCACCTCGACGATGCTCGGCATCACCGAGCGCGGCACCTTCTCGGACGACCACAGCTTCGAGCGCATCAGGGCCTTGCCGCAGTGGAAATAGACTTCGCTGACGGCGAGGTTCAGCACCGCGCGCGGCGGCTTGCCAAACTCCACCATCGAGGCGAGCAGGTCCGGATCGGCGGACAGCGTGCCGCGGCCGCCGACGCGCAGCGTCTCGTCGAATCCGGGGACGAAGAACAACAGATGCACGAAGCCCGAGCCCTCGACGACATTTCGAAAACTGTCGATCCGGTTGTTGCCGGAGCGATCAGGCATCAGCAGCTGGTTGGGGCCGGCGACGTGGACGAAGCCAACGCCGCCGCCGCGTGGTGAGGCATCGACGCTGCCGTCCGCTCCCGACGTCGCGAGCACGCAGAACGGTGACATCTCGATGAATTTCTTCGCATGCGCATCGATCGCGGGGCGCGCTTTCGCGATCACGCGTGGGCTCGGCTGGGCATAGATGGTGGCGAGGTCTTCGGCGCAAAGATCAGTCACGAAGGTCTCCCTGGTGGAATGCCTGAGAATATCATCTCCCAGCGCGATCGCTATCCCCCTTGTCACGCCGCCGCGGCCACTCGATCACGCCAGCGCAATACAGAGCCCGCCCGATCAGGACCGGCTGAAGCGCCAGCCGCGGCCCGTGGTAGAGCCAGCTGTTGGGGATGCGTGGAAGGTCGATGCCCTCCAGGACATGCTTGATGTTTGCCGCCCACACGCAAAGCGCATAGAGCGCAAGCGCGCGTTCTGTCGTTCACAGGAACCATCGGCCGAGCTAGCACCGCGTCGAGGCGCTATCGCGCTACACCGCATCCGCCGGCACGAAGCAACTGATGATGATGGCGCCGCGGTGATGGACGTACCACACCACGGCCTGGCCGACCGGATTGCCGCGGTCGCGGATGATGGCGCGCTCGGGCACCTCCATCCATTGTCCCTCGATCGGCACCCAATAGGCGCCGCTGCGCACGTCGTACTCAGTGCGATGGCCGTCGGAGACGTCGCAGCAGGGCACGCCGTTCGGTGCGATCACGCTCTTGAACCAGGCGCGGATGTCAGGCGGGACGTGATCATATTGCCCGTTGTCGAACGCGAACGCTGCGCCCGTCAGCGCCGCCAGCCAAACGCACAGTACGAGCCTGTGCATGCGATCCTCCTCATCGCGTGTCGTGCCATTGGCGCGCGATTGCCCCGCGCGTCGATTCGTATCGTTGATGCGATTAAGCCCGACCTGTCAGCGCAATGCATGCTCAAATAATATGCGGCGTCGAGGCGCCGCATATGATGCATGGCGAACATGGCGGCAAGCCTGGCAATCCTACATCGTCCGCTGCGGCGCGGTTTGCAGAAACTGCCGGACCTGCTCGCTGTAGAATTTGGCGTTCCCCGTGGTGCCGTGGCCGCGCGTCTCCGTGCTTGCTGGGATGAGATACAGTTTGCCGTTCTTGACCCGCGTCATCGCAGCGTCCGTGAGGCCGGTCTCAGGCGGGTTGCGTTCGTCGTCGGCGGAATTGATCAGCAGCAGCGACGCTTCGATCGCCTCCAGCTTCTCGCGGGCATTGTAGTCATGCGAGGACTCCCACTGGTAGACGAAGTCGTTGGCATCTGTCGTGATCGGCATGGCCAGCCGCTCGTCGACGATCTTGTCGGCCTTCGCTGCCGTCGGCGCCTGCGATTGATAGGCCAGCGTTCCGCCGATGCTCGCGATGCCGTAGGCGGTGATCGCGTATTTCATCATGCGCGGCTGGCCGGTGTAATTGCCGCCATTGTAGTCGGGATCGCTGCGGATGGTGTCGAGCATGATCCGCCGCAGCATCCAATTGCGCGACGCCATCTCGGTCGGCTGCGAGGCCATCGGGATCAGCGCGTCCATCGCCTTCGGATATTTCTCGCCCCACAACCAGGTGTGCATGCCGCCCATGGAATTGCCGATGACGAGCCGCAGGTGCTTGACGCCAAGCCCTTCCGTCACCAGGCGATACTGGGCTTCGACCATGTCCTCGTAATCGTATTTCGGGAAGCTCGTCTTCATCCCGTCGGACGGTTTTGACGATTTGCCATGGCCGATATTGTCGGGGATGATGATGTAATATTTGGAGGCATCCAGCGGCTGCCCCGCGCCGAACAGCTCGCCGGCAAAGGCTGGTGACAGCATGCTCGCGCCCGAGCCGCCGGTTCCGTGCAGCACCAGGACCGGCTGGCCGCTCGGCTCACCCACGGTGGTGTAGTGCAGCTTCAGCTCCGGCATGGTCTCGCCGGTGTGGAACTTGAAATCCCTGACGACCCAGTCGCCCTGCTTCGGTGCCGGATAATCGGCCGCCCATGCGAACGTCGAGATGGCCGACACAGAGACGGACAACAGGATGGCTGACAGCGCCGCGCAAGAAGCTTTCATGTCTATTTCCCCCGTGCGGCTCTGGTCGGCGGCCGCGTTGCGGCGGAACTTAGCAGAACTGTCCGGAAGGATGTAGGATTTCGTTTTCGCCGGTCGTCCTTGAGGGAAAGGTCAGGAGAGAGTGCATGTGCCGCAACATCAAGACGCTGTTCAACTTCGAGCCGGAGGCGACGGAGGATGAGATCCACGCCAGCGCGCTCCAGTTCGTTCGGAAACTGTCCGGCTTTAACAAGCCTTCGCAGGCCAACGAGGCGGCCTTCGATCGTGCGGTGGCGGAGGTCGCGGAGGCTGCGCGAAAACTCCTGACGTCGCTGCACACCCACGCCCCGGCACGCGACCGTGAGGCCGAGGCGGAAAAGGCCAAGGAACGTTCGCGGCTGCGCTTCGGCTAGGCGGCTCGAAGGTCCGTTCCGTGATCTGGCTCACGGTGAAAGCGGTCGCAACGCGCGATGATGTTCGCCGGGCTTTTGACACCCGGGAGCACGACCATGAGCCGCCCTCTTCTTCCGCTGAAAGCAGGTGCCGTCGTTTTCACGCTGCTGTGGACAGCGTGGATGACGTGGTGGAGCGGTTCGTTCTCGAGCGCGAACGTCGTGATCCTGGCCTTGTGCGGCGCAGCGGTCGGTTATCTCTGGTACCGCGCCATGCGCTGGCAGTTCGAGCGTATGGGCATGCTGCCGCGACGCGAGAATGGGACGAAATAGATTCGTCTGTCAGTCCTAGCCGTGCTTCTTCTTTTTCTTCTTCTTCCTGTGATTGTCGCCTTCGCTGTCCTCGTCCTCGTCACCGAGGGGCGCGTCGTCGGTCTCCTGCACGGCTGCCTCCAGCGCCTCGCGCTCGGCGGCTTCACGCTCGCGCTGGCGACGGCGCTCGTCCCAGGCGTCGAACAGTTGATCGAGCCACGGCAGCACCTGCTCGATCGACGGCAATGGGCCGGGCGGACCGGCCTCACCACGCGGGCCTTGCGGCCCCGCCGGCCCTTGCGGTCCGACAGGTCCCTGTGCACCGGCTGCCCCGCGCGGTCCGGCTTCGCCCTGCTTGCCTTGCGGGCCGGGCTTGCCCAGTGGTCCGGCCTTTCCGATCGGACCCGGCTTGCCCTGCGGCCCCGGCTTGCCACGCGCGCCATCGGGGCCCCGCTTGCCCGGATGGCCCTGTGGTCCCGGCCGCCCCGGTTCGCCCTGCCGTCCGCGCGGTCCCTGAGGTCCCTGCCGTTTTTGTTCGTCTGCCACGCCGCTGCTCCCTTGACCGGAAGCAAGCTAATTAGCGGCGTTTGACGACAGCGGCAATTCCGCCGGGCTCGCGCCTGGGCTTGATCAACACCAATCGGCCGCACGTCGCGCGCTAGTCGTGATAGGCCGGCACCTCGATGCCGGAGGCGGCGTAGAGCCTGATCTTGTTGCGCAGCGTGCGCACCGAGAGGCCGAGCACGCGCGAGGCGCGCGTGCGATTGCCGTCGCAACGGGCGAGCGTCTGCAGGACGAGCTCACGCTCGACCTCGTCGACGGTCGCGCCGATCAGCAGCGGAACGATCTGGTTCGGTGAAAGGAAATATGCGCCCGGTTCGGACGCAGCGACATGAACAGTGGTCATCGACACACTCCCCGATCAACGCCCGCCTCCCTCTTTGGAAGCGGATCGAGAACAAACGACCCCCAAGCCGTAAATCTACGGTGGGCGGGTTTGGTTAACGAAAGGTTAACCGCGGGGCGATCGCACCAATTGACCTTGGGAATGCCGCCGCACCGCCGCGATTGGCACGGATTGCATGTTCCCGCGAGCATACTCCGCATTGCCAAGCAGGCATCATCCCGCTCACACCGTCCGGTATCCGCCATCCACCATCACGATCGTTCCCGTGACGTAGGCCGACATGTCCGACGCAAGGAAGATCGCGGGACCCACGATGTCCTCGGGCTTGCCGGTGCGCGCCAGCGGGGTGTGATCGACGAAGGCCTGCACCAGCGCCGGATTGGTCGCGCGCACATTGGCGTTGATGTTGGTCTCGATGAAGCCCGGCCCGATCGCATTGACGCGCACGCCCTCCTTGCCGAGCTCGACCGCGAGCGCCTTGGTGAAGCCGAGCACGCCGTGTTTCGAGGTGGTGTAGGCCGCCGAGCTCGGCGTGCGCAGATGCACGAAGGACTGAATCGAGCCGATATTGACGATGCGGCCCTTCGCTACGCGCAACGGGCTCAGGAACGCCTGCGTCATGTTGAAGACGCCGTTGAGGTTGAGCGAGATGATGTCGTTCCAGTCCTTCGCCACCGTCTCCGTCTCCGCGGTGAAGGCGTTGCGGCGAGTGATCCCGGCATTGTTGACGAGGATCGAGACCTGCCCGACCTCGTCGGCGACTTGCTTGGCGAGCGCGAAGCAGTCGTCGCGTTTGGTGACATCGAGCGCAAAGCTCTCGGCCTTGCCGCCGGACTTGCGGATCCCCTCGGCGGCTTCCGCGACCGTGTCGGCGTTGACGTCGAGCAGCACCACTTGCGCGCCCTCGCGGGCGTAGCCGGCCGCGATGGCCCGGCCGATGCCCGAACCGGCGCCCGTGACGATTGCGATGTGGTTCGCGAGCAATGCCATGACAATTTCCTCCCGATTTCTTTTCGAAGTTTCATGAAAGGCTAACTCGAAATTAAGGGGTCGGAAACGGCGGCCTTGGCATACTGGTCTTGATTGCTAAACGTTGCGCGCATGATGGAACAGCTCGAATCCTGGAAATTCGCACTCGAACGCCTGCGGTCGGCGGACGGCGCCGATTGGGCCGAGGCGGGCCGGCTGGTCGCCGAGGTCGCGCGGATGAGCACCGATACCATGCTGCGTCAGGCCGCCGAGCAGGCGCTTCCGGTGCTGCGCCAGGCCGTGGACAATGACGATCACAGCGTCACGCTGGCGGCCCGGCGCCGTCTCGGCGTGGTGCTCGACGTTGTCCACGACCTGACCGCGCCGCGCTTCGGCCGCCGCAATGCTGCGCCGAAAAAATTGTCCAGCGAGGATCGCGCCCGCAAGGTGCTCGGCCTGCCGCTCGCGGTGCAGCTCACCTGCGAGGACATCAACCAGGCCTATCGCCGCGCCGCCAAGGGCATGCACCCCGACCACGGCGGCAGCGCCCAAGCGTTCATCGACCTTGCCGCCGCGCGCGATATCCTGATCCATCCCCGCGCCTACAAGGACGCGTGAGAGCTCATGTGCTATCCTGTAGCCCGGATGAGCGAAGCGACATCCGGGACGGGTCTAGCCCATGGTTCTGTATCGCAGAAATTTTCTTCCCGGCGGCACCTACTTTTTTACTGTAGCGCTCTTCGACCGCCGATCGACCATTTTGATTGAGAACGTTGACGCCCTGCGCGATGCCTTTTCGGGCCGCTCGCAGGGAGCGCCCGTCCGAGGTCGATGCGATTGTGATCCTTCCGGACCATTTGCATGTCGTCATGAACCTCCCGCCGCATGACGCCGATTTCGCGGGACGTTGGCGAAGGATCAAGGGGCATTTCAGCAGCGCACTACTGCATGCGGGTATCGACGTAGCCCGCCAGTCCAATGGAGAATTGGCTCTGTGGCAACGACGCTACTGGGAGCACACGGTTCGCGACGAAGATGATTTCGCCCGCCACGTGGATTACATTCACTTCAACCCAATTAAACATCGCTACGTCCAGCGCGTTTGTGATTGGCCGCATTCGTCCTTTCACCGATATGTGCGGGCGGGATTGCTCCCGGAAGATTGGGCGGGCGATGCCGGCGAAAGCGGGATTGCTTTCGGTGAGCGAGCCGAGGGAGGCTGACCGGGCGTAGGTTGAATTCCCGGATATCGCTTCGCTCATCCGGGCTACGGACGTCGGACTTGGAGTCGAGCCTCAGCTCTTGTTCACGCAGCTCGGATAGGGCGCGGCTTCGCCCGCTACGATCGGGCAGAGCTCGATCGGGCTGAGCGCGCGCAGACGGGCCTGCCAGCGGTCGTCGTTCACCGGCGGCTGGTCGGTTTCGGGGCCGCGCTCGGCCCATTGGATCGTGTAGTAGTCGCTCGTGCCCTTCAGCGTGACCAGCAGTGCGGTTTCGCTGTGCCGGGTCGGACCGCTGTCGACGCGGCCGCAGCCGATCACGGCGACGAAACCTTCGAACCGGCCGAACGTGGTGGCGCCAAGCGGCCTTGCCGCAAAGCTGTCGGGGCAGGCGGATTTGAAACCGCTTGCGATCGAGCCCGCGAATTTCTCGGGCGATGAACCTGGAGTGAGCGTCATGCCCTTCTCGCCGGTCACGGTGATCATCTCGGTCCAGCGTTCAGGCGTCTCGCCCTTCAGTACGGCCTCGCGGATGTAGTGGCCGCCCTTGGTGTTCTCGAACACCGCGGAAAAATTCGACGGCATCGCGAAGCTGACCAACTGGCCGAACACCGGCGAGATCACGCGGAAGGATTGCGGGGCCTGTGCGTTTGCCGTTGCGGCGATCAGCAGCGATGCGGCCAGAACCGTGGCTTTCGTCGGCGCGCGCATCGATTGGCTCCAAAGCCGCGAGGTGAAAAACAAGCGGGCAAAAACAAGCGGGCAAGGATGCTGGTTGGCGCGGGACGCTGGGAGGCGCCCCGAACAAGATGTGAGTAGGTCCGCCAGCTGGCCAGGTTCAAAGCGGGTGCGCGGAAAATGCGCGATCTCGGCCGAAAAACCAGTGGCGCGTCGAAAAGAAAAAAGGCGGACCGCTCGCGCGATCCGCCCTTTGAAATCCGATCTGTCGCCTCAGGCCTAGAGCGTGCAGCGGCGCTCCCCGCGCAGCTTGATCTGGAGCTCCGAGGCGGCGGTGAAGGTCGGGAGCGGCTTGCTGACGACCTTGTAGGTCGACACGCCCCACTGGAACGGCTTGTACTTCAGGTCCTCGTTCCAGACCTGGCAGATGCCGGTGTTGTCCCAGCGGATCACGTAATAACCGACCGCCGCCGACGCCGGCACGGCGAACACGGAGGTGGCGATGCCGGCAACGGCACAGAGGGCGAGAACGCGACGCATGAAATATCTCCTGATGGGAACGTGAGAGGAAACTGGTGCGGCAAAATGGTGCGGCTGGCAAGCGGGGCGGCGACCGTTCACGGACATGTCAGTCGTTGGTCGGCTGTTCGGATGCCCCTTATGCCTTGACTGTCGCCGGACTATCACACGTCTACCCCTTGGCCAGCGACGCGACCGCCTCGATCTCGATCAGCATCTTCGGATCGGGCAGTGCGTGGACCACGCAGGTGGTGCGGGCAGGGTAGGGCGGCGGCCCGAAGGCGCCGGCATAGAGCGCGTTCATGGCGGCGACGTCGGAGGCGCGGGTCAGCAGCACGTTGACCTTGACGAGATCGCGGATCGCGGCGCCGGCCTCTGCCAGCACGCGCTTGATGTTGACGGCGACGTTGGCGAACTGCGCCTCGAAGCCATCGGGCAGCGCGCCGCTCGCGTCGAAGCCGGGAATGCCGGAGACGAACAGGAGATCGCCGGTGCGCGTGGCAAAGGACAGCGGCGGCGCCTTGATGTGGGGCGGGGGCGCGAAATGCTGGATCGGCATGAGATCACCTCGGATGGACGGCAGGAAGCGCAAGCGTAGCGGCAGGTCGGGGCGCCTCCAACAAAAAACGCGAAAACAACCCCATGCACAGTAGGCATCCGGCGGGAATCATTGAGCTTTCTTTTTGACTTCGGGAAAAGCAAAATAACCGTTGCTCCGTCGGGCAAAACAGGGGCAGAATGGCATGATGGCGGGTGAGCGTCTTGTCGCGCCAAACTCCGCCGTCATGCCCCGGCTTGACCGGGGGCATCCAGGGCGCTGCGGCTTCTCGGTTCACCATCGCCCTCTCTGGAATACTGGATCGCCCGGTTAAACCGGCGATGACAGTTGAGTGTGTTGCTACAGACCCCGACTCACGTCCGCGCCCATCATGTTGCCGCCGCGATGCATCGGATACATTCGCGTCTGATTCGTTTCCCCCTTGAAGAATAGCCCCCGGAGACCCTCATGAAGTTCGCATCCACCTTCCGCGCCGCGCTGGTCGGCATTGCCGCGCTTGCCGGCCTCTCGACCTCGGCGCTGGCCGACGGCGGCACCGTGGTGCTGACGATCTACAAGGCGGGCTGGATCATCGGCGGCTCCGGCGGTTCGGGCGTACTGAACTTCCGCGGCCGCGCCTATTCGCTCTCGACCGGCGGTCTCGACTACGGCCTCGTCTTCGGCGGCTCCAAGACCGTGCTGCGCGGCCGCGTCTCCAACATCAACCGGCCCTCCGATATCGCCGGCGTCTACGGCGCCGCCGGTGCCGGCATCGCAGTGGGCCGCGGCGCGCGTGCGATCGTGCTGACCAACCAGAAGGGCGCCGTGCTCGAGCTGTCCGGCACGCAAGTCGGCCTGATGGCGAATGCGGATCTGAGCGGGCTCGCGATCACGATGCGGTAGGGGCGATCAGCTCAATTCCCGCATGAGCGAGAGCGACATGCGGGTCAACCCTCGGTCCCGGATGTCGCTGTCGCTCATCCGGGCTACGTTCCCGTCACCGCCGCGTGAATCCGTTCGCAATGTGCGACGAGATTTGCGTGCGCATCGACGAACGCCTTCAGCGGTGTCGGGATCGGAAAGAAGAAAATGTTGGCGATGAAGCCGTAGATGCCGGCATCGACGCTAGTCGGCGCCGCGCCGTGCACGAAGCCGGCCGCCGGCACGATCTCCGCCAGCACCTGCAGATCTGCGAGCCCCCGCGCATAGGCCTGCTCGGGCGTGTAGCGGCCGATGCCCTGGAAGTGATAACGCTGCGCATTATACGCCTTCGCCTTCTCGAATCCTGCCGCATCGATCTGCTTGTGCTGCGCGATGAAGGCGTCGCGAAACGCGGGATAATAACGCTCGTCCTTCCAGCGCGAATACGACATCACCCAATAGAGATCGTCGAGCATGCGCGTGACGAAGTGGTTGGTCCGCCTCTGCTCCGCAGTTAGCGCGGCGTCGATGGTGAGGCGGTATTTCGCGGTCGCATGCGCGATGATGGTCTCGCTGTCGCCGATCGTCTCGCCGTCATCCACGACATAGGGCAGCTGCCCGCGCGGCGCGGCGGAGGCATCGAACACATGCTCATGCGCGAACGGTACGCCCGCGAGCTTCAGGAAGGCATAGACCTTGAGGCCGTAACCGTTGTTGTCGGCGACACCGAACAGGTCTGGATAGGAGTAGAGGGTCAGCATGGGACGCTCCTCGCGCTGAAGTCGTATCGCCGCCGTGACGCGCTTGCAACAGTTCCGCGCTTTGTGCGCCGCCTCCTTCGATCGGAGGACGATTGCATCGTTGCTGGTTTGCCCCGACAACGCCATCCGGGATTGTTATACTCCGCATCCCCGTGACGTCAGCGATGGTGACCCTATGGCGAGAGAGTTGGAAGGCAAGGTTGCGGCCGTGACCGGGGCCGCGTCGGGCATCGGATTGGCCAGCACCGAGGCGATGCTGGCCGCGGGCGCGCGCGTGGTGATGGTCGACCGCGACGAGGCCGCGCTGAAGTCGCTCTGCGACAAGCACGGCGACGCCGTGATCCCGCTGCTCGTCGACCTGCTGGACCCAAAAGACTGCGCAACGCTGCTGCCGCGCGTTCTGGAGCAGGCCGGCCAGCTCGACATCCTGCATGCGAATGCCGGCACGTATGTCGGTGGCGATCTGGTCGATGCTGACACCATGGCGATCGACCGGATGCTGAACCTGAATGTCAACGTCGTGATGAAGAACGTGCACGACGTGCTGCCGCACATGATCGCGCGCGGGACCGGCGACATCATCGTCACGAGCTCGCTGGCGGCGCATTTTCCGACGCCATGGGAGCCGGTCTACGCGTCGTCCAAATGGGCGGTCAACTGCTTCGTCCAGACAGTGCGGCGCCAGGTCTTCAAGCACGGTATCCGCGTGGGCTCGATCTCGCCCGGCCCGGTCGTCAGCGCCCTGCTTGCGGACTGGCCACCCGAGAAGCTGAAGGAAGCCAGGGACTCGGGAAGCCTGCTGGAGGCCGGCGACGTGGCCGAGGTCGTGATGTTCATGCTGACGCGGCCACGCGGCATGACAATTCGTGACGTGGTCATGCTGCCGACCAATTTCGATCTTTAGGGCGCTAACGGTCCTGCGAACCCTTCGATGCAGCGGTGAATATCGCCAATTGCGCATCGAAAGCGCGCCTGAAGGCCGGCCGCGCTTCGCCGCGGGCGACATAGGCGGCGATTTCTGGATATTCGTCCAGCAGGCCTGACGCGTTCAACCGGCGCAGCACCGTCACCATCATGAGATCGCCGGCGCTGAACGCACCGTCGAGCCAGTCGGCATCGCCGAGGCGGCGGGACAATTCGCCGAGCCGGACACGGACGCGATCCTGCAGCGTGGGCAGCCGCTCCGCGTACCAGCTCTGGTCGCGCTCGAACAGCATGGCCATCCCGAGCTCGACGATCGGCGGCTCCAGTGTGCTGAGCGCGGCAAACATCCACGCGATCGCGCGGGCCCGGGCCTGCGGCTCCGTCGGCAGCAGCCCGGCATGGCGCTCCGCGATATGGAGCACGATCGCGCCGGTCTCGAACAAGGCGAGGTCGCCGTCCTCGTAGGTCGGGATCTGCCCGAATGGATGTAGCGCGAGATGCGCGGGCCCCTTCATGTCCGCGAACGAAACCAGATGGACCTCGTAAGGCTGCCCCACCTCTTCGAGCGCCCAGCGCACCCGCATGTCGCGGGCCTGTCCGCGGCCGCGGTCGGGCGAGTTTGCGAAGGCGGTGATGGTGGGAGGCATCGGAGGTCTCCGGGGTTGATCGCGTTTTGCGTTCGGAGGACGAATGGAATGAGTGGATTCCGACAGGTTAATGGGTTTTCGTGGACCCCGTAGCCCGCATGAGCGATAGCGATATGCGGGGCAGCTGCCGGCCCCGGATGTCGCTGTCGCTCATCCGGGCTACAAGAAAAACCCGCCGCCACTGTCGGATCGTTGCCTCCTGCCTCGTCCTTGGAACATCGGCGCGCCGCCGCGCGTCCGCGCGAGACAAAAGGATTTCCATTCATGACCTCCATCACGCCGTTTCTCTGGTTCGACAACAACGTGCCGGAGGCCGTCGCCTTCTACAAATCGGTGTTTCCCAATGCCAAGGTTGAGACCGTCAGCGACTTCATGGCGGTGTTCGAGCTCGAAGGCCAGCGCTTCAACGCGCTCAACGGGGGGCCGCAATACAAGTTCAACGAGGCGGTGTCGTTCTTCATCAGCGTGGAAACGCAGGCGGAAGTCGATTATTTCTGGGACAGGCTCACCGCCGACGGCGGCGAGGAATCCCGCTGTGGCTGGCTCAAGGACAAGTTCGGGCTGTCCTGGCAGGTGATCCCATCAGCGCTCGGCCGCTATCTCGGCGACCCCGACCGCAGCAAGGCGAACCGCGTCGTGCAGGCGATGATGCAGATGAGAAAGATCGTGATTGCGGACCTGGACAGGGCGTATGCGGGGTGAGGGGCGGGCCGTGGTGACGGTGCCAACTCCTCATGGTGAGGAGGCGCGTAGCGCCGTCTCGAACCATGCAGGCCCACATCCCGCCGCGGCTATCCTTCGAGACGCCCGCTACGCGGTCTCCTCAGGATGAGGTCTGTGGGTGTTGAGTGTCCAGTGCAGCGACCCACGCCGCAAGCTCGCGCCACGGCTCCAGCGTCCAATGCCCGGACGCCGCACCCGACGGCGACGGCAGCACGAACACCTCGGGCAAGCTCTCATCCCGCGGCTGCCGCCCCAGCGCAATCCCGCTCGACGGCCTGCCATAAAACAAGCTCGCCGCCTTCTTGCTCGTGAATGCAATCGTCCTCGGGCGAAACTTTTCGATCTTGGCCCTGAACCCCGGCACGTCGATTGTCTCAGCCGCGATCTGGTGATCCATTCCGGCGCCCGACTTCGACAGATCAGTGAAGCCGATCCCGAGCTCGAGCAGGCTTGCGAACTCGCCCGGCTGATAGCGCCGCGGCGTGATCCCTGCCTCATCGATCGCGCGCCAGAAGCGATTGCCGGGATGGGCGTAGTAGTGCCCCAGCTCGGCCGAACGCGTCGAGGCAGCGGTGCCCACGAAGACGAGACGGAGGTTGGGGCGGAGTTGGTCGGGGAGGCGGTGGAGGGCGGGGTCGGGCAAATCAGGCCTCGGGAGGATCGTCAGCATTGTAGTCCGCATGAAGCGAAGCGGAATGCGGGAGCTGGGCTTCGCTCGCGCTCCATCTGGGCTACGCTTGCTCGCTGCGCAGGGTAGGTTAGTGCAGCGTAGCCCACCAATCGTCCAGCATCCTGCGTGCTGTCACGAGCATCGGCATAAGCAATCGCCCTGCAACGGTCATGCAGCCGGGGCCATTCTGCTCTTCTTTCTCCTTGAGAATGCCGGCAGCAACAAGTGCGGCGCGATCATCCGGGCAAAATTCGGAAGATTTTCGATCCAACTCCTCAAGGCTGAGTGAAGTTGCGAGAATGCAGGCGCCGGTACCGCGATGTCCTGCGGTCTGTGCGATTGATTTGAGTATCAACTTGTAAGCGCGCGTCGCCGTTATCTGGTGGTCCCAAGGGGATTGCAGCCACCAATTGCCGGCAACGATCCGCGCGGTAGAGACGACGCCGGCGTGGTAGGACGTCGTTGGGTCGCCAAAGCTCGTAGAAAATGCATAGCGCCAATTCCAAGCCTCGACCTTCATATCGACCGGAATAAGAAGATACTTGAACGAAGGCGAATTTCCTTCGTTTTCTGTTCGCTGGATGAAGCGGTCTGCCACCCTGGTGACCTCGAACTGCGTGGGCGTTGCACGCAATTCGGGTCCGAGTGGAAGGTCGAGAGCCCGCACGGTGACGGGCGCGGTGAGCACGCGCTGAAGCGCGCAAACCAGCGGATGAACGAACTCGGTGCGCTTCAAGTCTGATTGGATGTAAAGCACGACCTCTGCAGGCGCGATCGGCCCGCCGGCCACGCGTGGCTGCTCCTGCGCCGGCGCACCTGAAATCTCGGCGAGTAGGAAGAAGAATATCAGATCATGTAATCTGTACTTCAAAGGTGCGATACCGCTCGCGCCACAGGGGCCTGCTGTCTATCTTACAGCGATATGAAGCGAACTCGCAACCAACGGAGGTGGAGACTTCACAAGGTAGGTTAGCGAAGTGTAACCTCCATGTTGGAGAAGAAAGCGATTGATGATACTGCCCTCGCTCTTCGAACTATGGCCGATTGTCTTAACAAAAAGGCCGGGCTTTCGCCCGGCCTTCAACGCAAGTTCAGTTCGATCATCCTCACAACACCCGATTACTCTCCTTCACCTTCTCCGCATCCAGATACAAGTTCTCGCCCATCTCCTTGAACTTCGCGCTCATCTTGGCCATGCCGTCCTCGGCGGTCCCGCTCATCGACATGCCGACGCCGTTCGGATCGTTCAGCGTCGCCGCGTAGTCCCGCACGTCCTGGGTGATCTTCATCGAACAGAACTTCGGCCCGCACATCGAGCAGAAATGCGCGACCTTGTGGGCTTCCTTCGGCAGGGTCTCGTCATGGAAGTTCTTGGCGGTGTCGGGGTCGAGGCCGAGGTTGAACTGGTCGCTCCAGCGGAAGTCGAAGCGGGCGCGGGACAGCGCGTCGTCGCGCAGCTGGGCGGCCGGGTGACCCTTGGCGAGATCGCTGGCGTGCGCGGCGATCTTGTAGGTGATGACGCCGACCTTGACGTCGTTGCGATCGGGTAGGCCGAGATGCTCCTTCGGCGTGACGTAGCAGAGCATGGCGCAGCCGAACCAGCCGATCATGGCCGCACCAATGCCGGAGGTGATGTGGTCGTAGCCCGGCGCGATGTCGGTGGTCAGAGGCCCGAGGGTGTAGAACGGCGCTTCGCCGCACTCCTTGAGCTGCTTGTCCATGTTGATCTTGATCTTGTGCATCGGCACGTGGCCGGGGCCTTCGATCATGACCTGGCAGCCCTTGTCCCATGCGATCTTGGTCAGCTCGCCGAGCGTCTCCAGCTCCGCGAACTGGGCGCGGTCGTTGGCGTCGGCGATCGAGCCCGGACGCAGGCCGTCGCCGAGCGAGAACGAGACGTCATACTTGCGCATGAGGTCGCAGATCTCGTCGAAATGGGTGTAGAGGAAGCTCTCCTTGTGATGCGCCAGGCACCATTTCGCCATAATGGAACCACCACGAGAAACAATGCCGGTGACGCGGTTGGCGGTGAGGTGGATGTATTGCAGGCGCACGCCGGCGTGGATGGTGAAATAGTCGACGCCCTGCTCGCACTGCTCGATCAGCGTGTCCTTGTAGAGCTCCCAGGTCAGCTTGACCGGATCGCCGTCGCACTTCTCCAGCGCCTGATAAATCGGAACGGTGCCGATCGGCACCGGCGCGTTGCGCAAAATCCATTCGCGCGTGGTGTGGATGTTGCGGCCCGTCGAGAGGTCCATCACGGTGTCGGCGCCCCAGCGGATCGCCCACACCATCTTCTCGACCTCTTCCTCGACCGATGACGTCACCGCCGAGTTGCCGATATTGGCGTTGATTTTCGTGAGGAAGTTGCGGCCGATGATCATCGGCTCCAACTCTGAGTGGTTGATGTTGCAGGGAATGATGGCGCGGCCGCGCGCGATCTCGCTGCGGACGAACTCCGGGGTGATGAAGGCGGGCACTTCGGCGCCAAAGCTTTCGCCGTCGGCAAGGGCTGCTTCCGCACGCTCGAGCTGCTCTTTGCGGCCGAGGTTTTCGCGTGCCGCGACGTAGATCATCTCCTTGGTGATGATGCCGGCACGGGCGAATTCGAGCTGGGTGATCTTGTGGCCGTCGAGGCCGCGCAGCGGCTGGTGATAGGCCGAGAACGCGCGCGCGGCCTTGTCGGTGGAGACGCTGCCATTGTCCTCCGGCTTGATCTGCCGTCCCTGATATTCCTCGACGCCGCCGCGCTCGAGCACCCAGCCCTTGCGGCCGCGCGCGAGACCGGCGTTGACGTCGATGGTCACGGACGGGTCGGTGTAGGGACCGGAGGTGTCGTACACCGGCAGGTTCGGCTCGCCGGCACCCTCGGACAGGATGATCTCGCGCAGGGGCACGCGCAGCTCAGGCGCGGCATCGGGCGAGGCGAAGATTTTTCGCGACGAGGGCAGCGGGCCGGTGGTGACGGCGGGAACGGTCTTGTCGGGGTTGGAGCGGATGTTCATGGGATCCTCCGGTTTAATTCTGTTGTGCGTGCGTTTGAGCGACGGCGGTGAATTCTTGCTCCGTCATTGCGAGCGCAGCGAAGCAATCCAGAATCTCTCTGCAGAGGCAGTCTGGATTGCTTCGTCGCAAGTGCTCCTCGCAATGACGGGTGGAGAGAGTGCGCATCACGCCGCCTCCGCGGACAGGCCGAGCCATTGCCGCACCCGCGCATCCGGGTCGGCATTCTGGGTGACGTCGCTGACGACGGCGATGGAATCCGCGCCGGCGGCAAAGATCTCCGCGGCGTGCTCGAACTTGATGCCGCCGATCGCGACCAGCGGGATATTGCCGATGCGCTTCTTCCATTCCGTGATCTTCGGAATGCCCTGCGGTTCGAAGCGCATCGATTTGAGCGTGGTGAAGAAGATCGGGCCCAGCGCGACATAATCGGGCTCGGCGGCGAGCGCGGTGTCAAGCTCGGCATCGTCATGGGTGGAGACGCCGAGCGACAGGCCGGCCTCGCGGATCGCAGCGAGGTCGGCGTCCGCAAGGTCCTCCTGGCCGAGATGAAGATATTTCGCGCCGGCGACGATCGCCGCGCGCCAATAGTCGTTCACGACCAACTTGGCTTGCGTGCCCGCGGTGATCGCCAGCGCATCGGTGACCATCTGCAGCGATTGCGAATCGTCGAGGTCTTTTGCGCGCAGCTGGATGGTGCCGACACCGAGCCTGGTCAGGCGCTCGACCCAGGCGAGGCTGTCGACGACGGGATAGAAACGATCAGGATACGGCATGCCAAAAAGGTGTCCCAACGACAGGGGTGGAAGGAGAGGCGAAATCGCGGGCGTTCATCAGCCCGGCTTCGTAAGCGGTGCGGCCGGCCTCGATGCCGAGGCGGAAGGCGTTGGCCATCGCGACGGGATCGGCGGCTTTGGCGATGGCGGTGTTGAGCAGCACGGCGTCGTAGCCGAGTTCGAGCGCCTCGGACGCATGCGAGGGCGCGCCGATGCCGGCGTCGACCACCAGCGTAATATCGGGCAGCCGCTCGCGCATCAGCTTGAGCGCGTCGCGGTTGGTGATGCCTTTCGCGCTGCCGATGGGCGCGGCCCACGGCATCACCACCTTGCAGCCGGCGTCGACCAGGCGGTTGGCGACCGAGAGATCCTCGGTGCAATAGGGGAACACCTCAAAGCCGTCCTTGATCAGGAGGCTTGCTGCTTCCACGAGTCCGACCACGTCGGGCTGCAGCGTGTCGTTGTCGGCGATGACTTCGAGCTTGATCCAGCTCGTGCCAAACAATTCGCGTGCGAGCTTGGCCGTCGTCACCGCCTCGCGCACGCTGCGGCAGCCGGCGGTGTTCGGCAGCACGGTGACGTCGAGCTCGCGGATCAGATTCCAGAACGCATCGCCAGTCTTGCCGCCGGCGGATTCGCGCCGCAGCGACACCGTGACAATGTTCGAGCCCGAGGCGCGGATCGCCGACTGCATGATCGCAGGCGAGGGATAAAGCGCGCTGCCGATCAGCAGGCGGGAGGGGAAGGTTTTGCCGTAGAAGGTCACCATGTGGTGTCTCTCCAAATGACACTGTCATCCCCGCCTAGTGCGCAAATTGCGCACGGGGGGCGGGGATCCAGTATTCCAGAGGCGGTGCGGCTAGAACCGAGACGCCGCGGCGTACTGGATCGCCCGGTCGAGCCGGGCGATGACAGCGGAATGTGTGGCGCGCGCCTAGGCGATAAATGGAGAGCCATCCTCACCCTCCCTGCCGCGGTGTGATGATCTCGATCTCGTCGCCGGCCTTCAGCGCGGTTTCGGCCCAGCGGCTCTTCGGCACGACGTCGTAGTTGAGCGCGATCGCGAAATGGGTGCCCTCGTAGTCGAGCTCGCTGAGCAGCGCGTCCACGCTGGCCGAATTGATCTCGCGTTGCTCGCCGTTAACGATCACGCGCATTGCATCACCTCATTGTCGATCTGGCCGCGCTCGACAAAGCTAAGCGTCAGCTCGGCCAGAACAGGCGCGATCAGGAAGCCGTGGCGGTAGAGGCCGTTCACGCTGATCGTGTTGCCGCGGATGCCGATGCGCGGCAGATTGTCGGGGAAAGCAGGGCGCAGGCCGGAGCCGAATTCGACGATGCGGGCCTCGCCGAAGGCGGGGTGCACGGCATAGGCCGCGCCCAACAGCTCCAGCGCGGAACGCACGCTGACGCCGGTGTCCTCGGCCTCGATCGAGGTCGCGCCCAGCATGAACAGATTGTCCTCGCGCGGGATCACATAGAGCGGCCAGCGCGGATGAATCAGCCGCACCGGGCGCGCGAGCTGCACCTCGGCGGTTTCGATCAGGATCATCTCGCCCTTGACGCCGCGCAAGCCAGGCTGCTCGTCGCGCGCAGCAAGGCCGCGGCAGTCGATCACGATGCCTTTAGGATCAAGTTTTGCGAGTTCGGCCGCGGCGACGTCGCTTTCGAACTTGATGGTGCCGCCGGCGGCGCGGATGCGCTCGTGCAGTTTAGGCAGCACGCGGCGCGGCTCGACGTGGCCCTCGGTCGGGAAGAACAGCGCGTCGCGGAAGCGGCCTTCGAGCGACGGCTCGAGCTCGGCAAGGCCGGCGGCATCGAGCCGGCAATGGCCCTCGGTCATGCGGGCAAAACGCTCGAAATCGTTGCGCTCGCGCGGGTGGGCGACGACCAGCGAGCCGTTGAAGGGCGTGTCGGGCAGCTCGCGCCGCCAGATGTCGAGCGAGCGCAGGCCGAGCCTGGAGATGATGGGTTCGGAAACCTCCGCCTCGCAATAAGGCGCGAGCATGCCGCCGGCCCAATGGCTGGTGGCATCGGTCATGTCGGCGTCACCGCGCTCGTGCAGGATGACGGCGTGGCCGGCCTGCGCGAACAGCAAGGCCTGCCAGGCGCCAGCAATGCCTGCGCCGATGATGGATACCGGGGAATCCGGTCGCTTGGTCGTCTGCAACATCCCTGTCCCTTCGCCGGCATGACCCGGATCAGGTTCAAAGGGTCACCGCGGTCCTGGGCGGATTTGCCCATTTAGCGGTATCTCAGCTCCTCCTCGGAGCACCCCTCGGAACGGCTCTAATGTATGCCAGTGACAGGCTGTGTCAACGCGTTTGGCGGGAACCGCACTTACCTGGGCGTCTGTGCCCGAGCGTTGCGAACGCGCTGGGCGAGCTTCCGGTGCGGCGCGGCGCCGAATATCGGCTGCGGATTGCCGTTCGGCTCGAGCCAAGGGGCGCTCATATTGGCCTCGTTCGTATTGGCGACTTGCACGGCCTCCTGCCGCTGCCGCTTTGCGGCGTAGTAATAGCCGCCGGCGAAATAACGAACGGCCCGGGCGTGGTCGCCATTTGCCGCGTGATAGGCGCCGGCGAGATATTTCACGGCATAGGTGAGGTTGGTGTTGGGATCGCGCAGGCCGGCGGCGTCGCCGGTGTAGCCGACCCCGCGGGCGGTCGCGAGCTTGATCTGCATCAGCCCGATGGTGCCGCCATGGCCGACCAGGCCGGGCTGATAGCGGCTTTCGCGCATGATGACCCGATGCACCAGCGCCTCCGGCACGCCGTTGGCGCGCGCGTGGGCCGCGACCATCTCGGCGTACTCCGCTTGGCCCGCGAATGCGGCCTGTGGCAACGTCAGTCCGGCCGCGAGCAGCGCGGCGATACGTAAAATTTTCATCAGATATCCCGGAGGTCCCTGAGACTGATTGAAGGCCTGCGCCCGGCTGCCGTTTAGGCCTCCCGAACGCGGCAATGATGTGACCAAACGCCGCCGTTAATTTTTTCGCGGTGCCGAGCCGCTGTGACGACTCAATGCTGGCGTCAGAGTTTCCTCAGGCGGACAACTCGCGACAGCAGGCCTGTCTATTCGCATGGGCGCACGAAAGCGAGTATGTCACGGCCAGCGAATCGGGAGAGGTGCCATGACAAAATCAACCATGGTCAAAGCCCACAGCGGCGACATGTCAGAACACGATTTGCCCAGAAACAATCCCTGTGCCCAATGCGGCACGCTGATCCCGACGCCCGACTGGGTCGAGCCGGGCGAGGGGCGCGTCTCCTATCTCTGGACTTGTCAGGCCTGCAATTATCGCTTCGAGGCGATTGCGATCTTCGACGAGGCTGCCCTCGAGCACCCGCCGCTCGCGGCCTGAAGTTAGGCCGCAAGCCGCGGCTGTTGCCATACCGGCAATTGCATCCGCACGATCAGCCCATGCGGCTCGCGGTCGTGCAGCGACAGCTCGCCGCCATGGGCGAGGGCGATCGCGCGTGCGATCGACAGACCGAGGCCGAAGCCGGTGGACTCGTCCATGGTGCGGGCGTCGTCGCCGCGCACGAACGGCTCCAGCATCTCTTGCTTGCGCGCATCCGAAATGCCGGGACCGTCGTCCTCGACGTCGATGACGAGTTTGGCGTTCGAGATGTCGAGCCGGATCGTCACCTCGGCGCCGAAGCGCACTGCGTTCTCGACGAGGTTGGTGACGCCGCGATGCAGATCGTCGGGACGCGCGGCGGCGGTCGCGGATTGCGGGCCGGCATAGTGCACGACATGACCCATGTCGCCGAACTGGTCGGCGATGAGCTGCAGCGTGCTCGCGATGTCGACCAGCGTCACCGCCTCGATCTGGCGGTCGTTGCGCAATAGCGACAAAACGGATTCCAGCATCGATCGCATCTGGTCGAGATCGATCAGCATGCGCTTGCGGTTGCCTTCGTCCTCGACGAACTCGGCGCGCAGGCGCAGCCGCGTGATCGGTGTGCGCAGATCGTGGCTGATCGCGGCAAGCATCCGCGTGCGGTCCGACATCAGTCGCGCGATCCGCTCGTGCATGCGGTTGAGCGCGCGCGCGACCGAGCGGATCTCTTCCGGGCCGCGCTCGGGAAGTGGATCCGCCCCGCCGTCCAGGCTGAAATTCTCGGCAGCCCTGGCAAAGGACGACAGCGGCGCCGCCAGCGCGCGCGCCGCCCACAGGCCGAGCACGGTGACGCAGATGAAGGTGGTCATCAGCGCCATCAGCCACGGTGCGCCCCAGAACCACGGCCGCGGGCCGCCACGGACCTGGCCGGCGATCACAGTGCCGTCGGGCAGCTGTACGCCGATGCGGTGCTCGCCGGCTTGGGGGGCGAGCTGCACCACCTTGTAGCCGCGGCCGAGATGGCGGCGGATCCCGTGCAAATGTTGGCTTTCGCTGTCGTCGACGACGTTCGCGGTGCCGGGCGCGAACGTCTCGATGTTGAGCTTCGGGAAGGCGCGCGCGAGATCTGCGATGAGGCGCGGCCGCTCGGCCTGCTCAGCCGAGCCGAGCAGCACCGCGGCGTCCGCCAATTGAGGCGCGCCGTCCGGCGCCGTGTCCGGGCGGTCCGGCCGGCCGATCAGGAAGGCGGCGGTGACGACGAGATGCAGCGCGACGGTGGAAGCCAGCACCAGCGCGGCGATCTGCCCGCCGATACCCCTGAGGTGGAAGAACCCGAACGGCTTCATCGTCGGCGTTCCCTCAGCTGCTCAGGGACGCCGCGACCGCTTCAGTCCTGACCGCTTCAGTTCTTGGCGTGAACAGATAGCCGCCGGAGCGCACCGTCTTGATCATGGTCGGATCGGCCGGATTGGGCTCGATCTTGCGGCGGATGCGGCTGACCAGCACGTCGATCGAGCGCTCGAACGAGCCTGTGCTGCGCCCCTGCGTGAGGTCGAGCAGGCTGTCGCGCGAGAGCACGCGGCCGGGACGCTCGCAGAACGTCCGCAGCAGGTCGAACTCGGCGCTGGTCACCGCGACGCGCGCGCCGTCGGGATTGCGCAGCTCGCGCAGGCGCAAATCGATGCGCCAGCTTTCGAAGGCGAGCGTGCTGGCGCCCTCGATCGAGCTCGCCGCCTGCGCGGCCGCCTGGCGGCGCAGCACCGCGTTGATGCGGGCGAGCAGCTCGCGCGGGTTGAACGGTTTCGGCAGATAGTCGTCCGCGCCCATTTCGAGGCCGACGATGCGGTCGACGTCCTCGCCGCGTGCGGTCAGCATGATGATCGGCGTCTGTCCTTCCGCGCGCAGCTTGCGGCACAGGCTGAGGCCGTCCTCGCCGGGCAGCATGACGTCGAGGATGATGAGGTCGACGCGATGATCGGCCATCGCGCGCGACATCTCGCGGCCGTCGCTCACGGCGGTGACGTTGCAGGCGTTGTTGCGGAGGTATTTCGCAATCAACGTCCGGGTTTCACGGTCGTCTTCGACGACAAGGATGTTGGGATTGGGAAGGGCCATGCGCTTTGTTTGTCCAAGGTTCGGGCCAAATGGCGAAGAGATTTGTTTCAGATTGTTTCCATGGCCCATGCCGCAACAGCAGGACATCACCGGGCAGGGAAGCGGCAAGGTCTCGTTAAGCGCGCTAACCATACCGTGGCTTGGTCGGCCACGAAACCCTGCAGAACTCACAGAGCCATCATGACCTCGATTTCGGCGGCCTCCGCCGGTCACCACCAGTCGCCGTTGCAGAGGCTGCAGCAGCAATTGCAATCGGACGTGTCCGCCGGCACGGTCTCGTCGTCGGACCAGTCGGCGCTTTCGACGGCGCTGACCGACATCGACACGGCGCTTCAGCAGGGCCGGTCGAGCGATCAGTCGAGCGGCGCGCGTCCCTCCAAGGATGACATCGACTCGAAGATCGACGACCTCATCTCCAACGAGGTGTCGAACGGGACGCTGACGTCAGACCAGGCCGACGAGCTGAAGAACGTATTCCAATCCGCCTTCGCCAATGGCGCCGGCGGTCCCGGTGGTGCGGGCGGTCCCGGGGGTGCGGGCGGCCCCCCGCCAGGTCCGCCGCCGGACGACAGCTCGTCGGATTCGTCGTCAACGGACGCGACCAGCAGCACGTCAACCGCCTCCACCACGGCCGAGATCCTTCAGCAGTTTCTCCAGGCGCTGCAGCAGTCGCAATCGTCGTCGTCGTCTTACGGCGCCAACGGCAGCTCATCAGGCGGCTCGGACTTCGCCGCGCTTCTGATCGACTACAGGAGCTGATCTGCGTGACGCAGATCGGCGCGTTCCTCGCTGCGGTCTTGCTTCACCCAGGGCGCACGATCGTCCGCGAGGAACAGTGCGCTGCAAAATGTTCCTGAGTGACTTAGGAACAATCGCACGCGGCTCCAATCCTCGCGCAGCACGCGACGAAATTGCAGCACGCGCGGAACTGGGACTGATCCGAGCTGTTTTCTCCGCACGAGTTTTCTGCTGAAGGAGAGGACAATATGTTGATGAAATCGATCGCGGCCGGTCTCGCCGGTACCGCACTGCTCGCAACCGTTGCGTTCGCGCAAAATCCGACCGCCACCACCGACAAGGCGCCGGCTGCCGCCGCCTCGACGACGACCACGACCGCGTCGGGACAGTGGCGTACGTCCAAGATGAACGGCATCAAGGTCTATAACGACGCCAACGAGAACATCGGCTCGATCAACGATCTGCTGATGGACAAGAGCGGCAACATCAAGATCGCCGTGATCGGCGTCGGCGGCTTCCTCGGCCTGGGCGAGCATCTGGTCGCGGTGCCCTATGAGAAGCTGAAATTCGTCAACGAGGCCGTTGCCTACACCGGCGCTGCCGGGAACAACCCGAACAGCGCGGCCAACCGGCCCGCGGCGACCACCACGACGGGTGCCGCGACCGGCACCGACAACAAGCCCGCGACGACGGCCACGTCCTCGTCGAAATGGTATCCGGACCACGCCGTGTTCAATGCGAGCAAGGACGAGCTGAAGAACATGCCCGAGTTCAAATACTCGGAGTAACGCGGTTCTGAACGGCTAAACGAAGCGCGCCCGGTTTTTGCCGGGCGCGCTGTCGTGCGTTTTTTCGTCTGCCGTCGTTGCGAGGAGCTCTTGCGACGAAGCAATCCAGGCTGTCACCGCGGATGCATTTCTGGATTGCTTCGCTTCGCGCGCAATGACGGAGAATATCCCTAATTTCCCTTCACCAGGGGGCAGCCGCCTTTGTCGAGCGGGCGGAAGGCCTCGTCGCCGGGCACGGTAGCGATCAGCTTGTAGAGGTCCCACTCGCCCTTGGATTCCTCGGGCTTCTTGACCTCGAACAGATACATATCGTGGACCATGCGGCCGTCGATGCGGATCTTGCCGTTCTTGGCGAAGAAGTCGTTGACCGGCGTTTTGCGCATCTGCTCCATCACCTTCGGTGCCTCGTCCGACTTGATGGCGTCGATCGCCTTCAAATAATGCATGGTCGCCGAATAGAGCCCCGCCTGGATCATGGTCGGCATGTGGCCGACCTTCTCGTTGAAGCGCTTGGAGAAGGCGCGCGTCTCCTCGTTGGTGTCCCAGTAGAACGCGTCGGTGATGATCAGGCCTTGCGTCGACTTGATGCCGAGCGAATGAACGTCGGTGATCTCCATGAGCAACGCGATCATCTTTTGGCCGCCCTGCGTCAGGCCGAATTCGGCCGCCTGTTTCAGGGCGTTAGTGGTGTCGCCGCCGGCATTGGCCAACGCGACCACCTTCGCCTTTGAGGCCTGGGCCTGGAGCAGGAACGAGGAGAAGTCCGACGAGTTGAGCGGATGGCGGACTTCGCCGAGCACCTTGCCGCCGCTCTCCTTGACGACGTTGGCGGCGTCGCGTTGCAGCGCCATGCCGAAGGCGTAGTCGGCGGTGACGAAGAACCAGGTGTCCTCGCCGCGCTTGACCATCGCCTTGCCGGCGACGTTCGACAGCGCATAGGTGTCGTAGGTCCAGTGCACCGTGTTGGGCGAGCAGGCGACGCCCGTGATATCGGATGAGCCGCCGCCCGAGTTGATGTGGATCTTGTTCTTCTCGCGCGTCAGCGCCGAGATCGGCAGCGCCACCGACGACGTCGGCACGTCGAAGATCGCGTCGACCTTGTCGTTGTCGTACCAGTTGCGGGCGATGTTGACGCCGACGTCGGGCTTGTTCTGGTGATCGGCGGAGACCACTGCGACAGGCTTGCCCGCGACCTTGGCGCCGTAATCGGCGACCGCCATCTCCACGGCGGCGAGCGAGCCCTTGCCGGTCGCGTCCGCATAGAGGCTCGACATGTCCGTGAGCACGCCGATCTTGACGACGTCGTCGGAAATCTGCGCCTGCGCGGCGCCCGACGTGGCGGCGAGAGCAAGACCGGCCGCGATCGCGACGATGAGTTTTTGCATTTGTTTTTCTCCCTTGCGTTGTTGTTTGGGCGTTGTTGCGGGCACGTTCTAGCGACAAACGGACGCGGGAGCAAAGCCCGGGATGCGAGATGAGGGTTGAGAAATAAGCAGGGCGCGGCGGTGTTTTTGCCCTCTCCCCTTGTGGGAGAGGGTGGCTCGCCGCGCTAGCGGCGAGACGGGTGAGGGGTTCTCTCCGCGAGTCTCACTGTAATCGAAGGTGCGGAGAGAGACCCCTCATCCGGCGCTTCGCGCCACCTTCTCCCACAAGGGGAGAAGGAGAAGACACCGCGCGCTCACGCGCCGCCCCTCAGCCGTTCGTTGCGTCGGCGCAAGCCTTCCAGCGTGGCGAGTAGGATCACCGAGACCGTTGTCAGAATCACCGCCGCTGCCGTGATGGTCGGGCTGATGTTCTCGCGGATGCCGCTGAACATCTCGCGCGGCAGGGTGCGCTGTTCCGGACCTGCCATGAACAGCACGATCACCACCTCGTCGAAGCTGGTCGCGAAGGCGAACAGGGCTCCCGATGCCACGCCGGGCAGGATCAGAGGCAGGATCACGCGGCGGAACGCGTCAAGCGGTGAGGCACCGAGCGAGGCAGCGGCGCGGGCCAGATTGGTGTCGAAACTTTGCAGCGTCGCACCGACCGTGATCACCACAAAGGGCGTCGCCAGCGCGGTGTGGGCCAGGATCAAGCCGAGATAACTGCCGGTCAGTCCGATCGGCGCGAAGAAGAAATACAGGCCGACCGCGGTGATAACGCCGGGCACGACGACCGGCGACAGCGCGAAGGCCAGCACGAGCGGCTTGAACCGGCTCTTCCACTGCGCCAGCCCCAGCGCCGCCAGCGTGCCGAGCACCATCGACAGCAAGGTCGAGGCCACACCGATGATCATGCTGTTCTTCAGCGAATTCATCCAGCGCGGCGAATTGATGAAGTCGTCGTACCAGCGCAGGGAGAGGCCCGGCAGCGGATAGGTGAGGTACGAGCCCGAGCTGAAGGACAGCGGCATGATCGCAAGGATAGGCGCGATCAGGAAGATGAACACCAGCGTGGAGATAACGATGGTCGCGGTCCACGCGATACGCTGGCTCGGCGTGCGGATGGAGGAATTGTCGCTCAATTCTTCATCCCTCCCGTCACCTGCTGTCCCTGCACCAGCTTTCCGTAGACGAGCGCGAGCAGAATAGTGGCGAGCAGCAGCACCGCACCCAGTGCCGAAGCAAGACCCCAATTGGCCGTCTCGGTCGTGTAGAGCGCGATGAAGTAGCTGATCATTTGATCGGCGGCGCCCCCGACGAGGGCCGGGGTGATGTAATAGCCGAGCGCCAGGATGAAGACGAGCAGGCTTCCCGCGCCGATGCCGGGCAGCGTCTGAGGCAGGTAGATCCGCAGAAAGGCGGTGAGCGGCGGCGCGCCGAGCGAGGCGGCGGCACGCATGTAAGCAGGCGAGATCGCCTTCATGCTGCTGTACAGCGGCAGGATCATGAACGGCAGCAGGACGTGGGTCATGGCCACGCAGACGCCGAAGCGGTTGTAGATCAGGCGCAACGGCGCGTCGATGATGCCAAGCCAGAGCAGGCTGTCGTTCACGACGCCTTTGCTCTGCAGCAGCACGATCCAGGCGCAGGTGCGGACCAGCAGAGACGTCCAGAACGGCAGCAGGACGAAGATCATCAGCAGGTTCGACCGGCCGGGCGGCAGCGCCGCCAGCAAGTAAGCGACCGGGAAGCCGAGGATCAGGCACAGCACCGTGACACTGAGGCTGATGAGAAAGGTGCGGACGAAAACGTCGCGGTAGATGGCCTGATCCGGCGGGGCTGCGACGATCGTGCCGTCCGCGTTCCGCGTCAGATCGAGCGCCGACAAAAGATAGAAGCCGGTCATGGGACCACTGGCGTCCTTGATCGTGGTCCAGGTGGCGCGTTCGCGCCAGGCCGGGTTGATCTTGCCCAGTGTCTCCCTCGCCGTGCCGGGGTCGGGCACGGTCTTCAGATTGCGTGCGGTGCTGGTCAGGATCGTACGGAACCCGTTCAGCGCGTAATTGAGCCGCTTGGCCGCAATCGCAATGGTGCCGGAAGCGCGCGCCGCCATGATGTCGCCTGCCAGCGCCGCGTAGGCCTTTTCGTCCGGCAGATCCCTGCCGTCCCAACTAGCGAGAGCCGCGATGGTCTGAGGCAGAACCAGACGCACCTCCCGGTCATCGACGGCACGCCACAGCATGCCGGCGATGGGCCCAGCGAAGGTGAAGAGCAGGAAGATGAGAAGCGGCAGAATGAGTGCCAGCGCCTTGGTCTGGCGCGCGCGCTCCGCCTGCTTCAGCCGGCGCTTGAGCGGCACCTTGGCCAACGCGTCGGCGCCGATTGAGGAGGCTGCCGTCATCGGGAGCCCCATTGTGACTGGACATCTCTCGTCATTTTGGCTGTGGCAATCGCGTGCGGCCTTTCGGAGCGATCTGAGCAAGCGCCTCGTCCCTCGAGACGACCGCGGAGCCTGTCATCGGGCCGCGCTTTGCGCGGACCCGGTGGCGGTCTCCTCAGGATGAGGCTCTCCGAAGTCGCTGCCGCGCACGTCCTCATCCTGAGGAGCTCGCCTAAGGTGGGCGTCTCGAAGGATGGCCGCGACGAAACTGCTGTCAATGCGCGCCGCACGCCGGTTCGGCCGCGCGCTATTTCGCTGCCCATTTGTTGAAGCGCTCGGTCAGGCGGTCGATGTTCTCGAGCCAGAAGGCAACGTTGATTTCGACCGCGTTCTTGATGTTGTCAGGTGCTGTCGGCAAATCCTTCAGAACGGCAGGCGCGAGCAGAGCGGCTGCGTCCTTGTTCGAGGTGCCATAAGCAATGTTCTCCGACAGTTTCGACTGGTTCTCCGCCTTGCCGACGAAGTCCAGGAACTTGTAGGCCGCGTCCTTGTTCGGGCTGCCTTTCAGGATCACCCAGGTGTCGATGGTGAAGAGGGCTCCGTCCCACACCATGCCGAAATTCTTCTTCTCGTTCTTGTTCGCGGTGTCGATGCGGCCGTTGTAGACCGAGGTCATCGCCACCTCGCCGGAGGCGAGCAATTGCGGCGGCTGGGCGCCGGCCTTCCACCAGACGATGTCGCCCTTGATGGTGTCCAGCTTCTTGAACGCGCGCTCGACGCCTTCGTCGGTCGCCAGCACCTTGTAGACGTCCTTTGGCGCGACGCCGTCGGCCATGAGGGCGATCTCGAGCGTGGTCTTCGGGCCCTGACGCAAGGCGCGCTTGCCCGGAATCTTTTTGGTGTCGAAGAAGTCGGTCCAGCCTTTGGGAGCCTCCTTCAGCTTGTCCTTGTCGTAGCCGAGAACGAAATCGTAGAGGATGGCGCCGACGCCGCAAGCGTTGACTGACGGTGGGATATAGGCGGCCTCGCCGCCGATCTTCGAATAGTCGAGCTTTTCGAACAGGCCTTCCTCGCAGCCAACCGCCAGTTCGTCGCTCTCGACCTGCACGACGTCCCAGGTGGCGGCACCACCCTGCACCTTGGCGCGCAACACGCCGACCCCGCCGTCCCAGGACTCGTCGTTCATCGCAACACCGGTCGCTTTCTTGAACGGCTCGAAATAGACCTTCTTCTGGGCATCCTGATACGCGCCGCCCCACGACACGACGGTGAGGTCACGCGCCTGCGCGACCGTGGCCAGCGCCGCGCTGGCGGCGAATGCCGCGGCGAACCCCAGTACAATCTTGCGCTTCAGCATGGTCTTTGTTCCTTCTTCTTCACGTGACTTGCGTTGAGCTTGGTCGATGTAGGTCCGCCCGCGTTGGAGCGTTGCTGCATGGTTGGATCAGACGGGATCGAGGGCGAGGCAGTCCTCCGGGCGGAAGGTGATGAACACGTCATCGCCAGGTCTCAGGCTGCCAGCTGTAAGGCTGCCAGCTCTCAGGCTGTCATGCGTCCCCGGCTGAAGCTTGACCATAAACTCCCTGTTGTCGGCGACGTCGAGCACGGCCAGCGCGTGGTCGCCGAGATAGATGGTGTTCTGCACCTTGGCCGGCAGTCGGTTCGGTTCGTCGCTGGAGGTGCCATTCGGGATAATAGCGATCCGCTCCGGCCGCACCGACAGCGAGGTCGATGCGCCCGCGCCTGATACGTTGACCGCTCGTGCGGTCACGGCGCCGCCGCCAGCCAGCGCAACGCGGCAATAATCTTTCTCGACCGTCTCGACGGTGCCGGCCAGCACATTGTTCTCGCCGATGAAATGGGCGACGAAGCTGTTCACCGGATGCTCATACAGCCTGTCGGGCTTGTCGATCTGCTGCACGATGCCGTCGTTGAATACGGCGATGCGGTCCGACATGGTGAGCGCTTCACTTTGATCGTGGGTGACGTAGACGACGGTGATGCCCATCGTCTCGTGCAGTTGCTTGATCTCCAGTTGCATCTGCTCCCGCAGGCGCTTGTCCAGGGCGCCCAGGGGTTCGTCCATCAGCACGAGTTGCGGATTGAAAACCAGGGCGCGGGCCAGCGCCACGCGCTGCTGCTGACCGCCGGACAGCTGCCCGGGCCGGCGCTGTGCCAGGTTTTCCATCTTGATCATGCGCAATGCCGCTTTGACACGATCCTGCGCTTCGGCCTTGTTCGTGCTGCGGACGGATAGCGGGAAGGCGATATTCTCCGCAATCGTCAGGTGCGGAAACAAGGCGTAGTTCTGGAACACCATGCCGATGTCGCGCTTGTGCGGCGGCACATTCTTGATCGGCCGGTCCGCGAGGTAGATCTCGCCATGGGTCGGAACCTCGAAACCCGCCAGCATCATCAGGGTGGTCGTCTTGCCCGAGCCCGACGGACCGAGCAGGGTGACGAACTCGCCCTTCCTGATGTCGAGATCGAGGTTCTTCACCACGAGGTGCTCGCCATCGTAGGTCTTCTGAATGCCGGAAAAGCGCACCAGTGCCGGCGCAGGCGTGACCATGCCGGCTTCCATGTCGTCCTCGCGTTATCAGCCACAGTGCTGTCGGCACCTCGTCCGAGTGTGCGAGGAACAGCTTAGCATCCTCCGACCAGAATGCCAGCGGCGCAAGTAACGACGCGCACGGACCCGTCGAGGAAAGGCGCGCTACATTCCCGACAGTTTCGTCACAGACACATTCAGCGATCCGCCAGCTTCCGCGATCACGCGCAGCGTCTTGGAGTCAAAGGCGATGTCGGCCAGCGTCAGGCTGTCGATCTTCGCCTCGACCTTGACGCCGTCCTCGCTCTTCTGGAAATCGGCGATCGCGGCTGCGATCTTCTCGCGTGCATTGGCGGCAATCGGCTTCAGATCGATTGTCGCTTTCTGCACCAGCGCCTGCTGCATCTGCGGCACCACCGCGCGCGCCGCGGCACCCAGCAGGCCGAAGGCCGCCTCGGACTCCACCGCGAGCTGGATGTCGGCGAGCCGCAGCGTCTGCTGCGCCTGGTCGAGCATCGGCCGGCCCCAGATGTGCACGGTCGCTTCGGCGCCGAGACCAAGCCAGCTCTTCTTCTCCTTGGCGCGCACCAGCAGCGAGATCAGGAGGCGCTCGCCCGACGGGATCACGTTGACGCTTTTCACAGTGACGTCCACGGGACCGGAGCCATCCTCGGGATAGGTATGGCCGACCATCTGCGCCGCGATCAGCTTGTTGATCTCGGTGAAGGGCACGTCGATGGGTACGCCGATGTTCACGCCGGTGCCGGTCGGCGGCACGATCGAGATCTTGTCGGGGAACGGGCAGTCGGGCTTGGTCGGCGTGGAGGTGACGCGCGTCTCCGCTTCCAGGCCCATCAGCAACGTCACGGCCTGCGCGTCGACGCGCGGCTGCGCGGCGATGGCGCGGATCGGCTTCATCTCCAACCAGAGCGGCGGCAGTGCGGCCGAGGAGTCCGAGCCTTGCAGCGGGATCGAGCGGCAGGCCTTGGCCCATTGCAGCTTCGCGTTCTCCCGCAAGGTCGGATCGTTGCGCATCCGTTCGGAGACGGCGTTGATTTGTTCGCTGACGGTCTTGTCGATCAGCGGCTTTACCTGCGCCGGCACGTTGACCTTGGCACCGGAGATGTTGAGGTTGGTGTCGCCAAGGTTGACCTGGGCGCCGAGATTGGGCTCGAGATGCCAGTTGGCCGCGAGCTTCGGCCGCGAGGTGACGACGACGTTGCCCTTGATCTCGGCGCTGGCGTTCAGATTCTTGATGTTGACCGCGCCGATCTGTTTCGCGGCATTGCCGCCGAGCACGCTGCCGAGCGCCTCGCCGAGCGCGCCGGTGGCTTTCGACGACAGCGAGCCCGTCACGTTCAGCTTGCCCGTGAGCGGCGTCGAGATCGTCAGCACGTCCTTGTCGCCGACAGCCGACATCGGCCCGCGCACGGCGGACCAGCCGATGTCGCCGTTCTCCAGGATTTGCGAGATCGGGTTCTCGGCCTTGCCGGCGAAATTGCGCGGAGCGGCCTTCTCGGCCTGCTCGCGGATCGCCGACAGCGCGATGGCGACCGGCGCCACCACGATCGAGCTCTTCGAGACCGGCGGCAGCGGCGGCAATTGCGCGACCGGCGGCGCGGAATTCGTCGCCCGCGGCGACAGCCAGTCCATCGCCTTGAGGCTGATGAAAAACGACGCCGCGAGCACCGCGACGGCGATCAGGACAGTTTTCAAGTTCAGCGTCAGTCGCATCAATCCCCCAGGCCGCCCCAGGGCAGAAGTCTACAGGGCAGGCGAGGAGGGCGCTAGAGCCCACCGATGGGGTGGAATTGGGGCAAACATATTAACGGCTGCGAACGCGCAATTGTCGCGCATTCGTCATGGCGCACCCTAGCTGCGCTTCGGACGGCGCACCGCTCTCACATTGCCGCGATCTCCGCCACCGCAGAAGAAGCGGTCGCCGCCATCGGACTCCAATCCTGACACCATCGTCCCGGCGGGCAGGTCGAGCTGCTCCAGCACCTTGCCCGTATCAGGGTCGATCCGCCTGATGTCGCTGTCCTCGCCTTCCCAGGTGCCGTGCCAGAGCTCGCCCTCGACCCAGGTCACGCCGGTGACGAAGCGCTTGCTTTCGATGGTGCGGAGAATTTTTCCCGTCTGGGGATCGACCTGATGGATCTTGCGTTCCCGATACTGCCCGACCCAGAGCGAGCCCTCGGCCCAGGCCAGTCCGGAATCGCCGCCGCCGCCAGGTGCAGGGATGGTGGCGAGCACCTTGCCGGTCGCAGCGTCAATCTTCTGGATGCGGTCCTCGGCGATCTGGAACAGGTGGCGGCCGTCGAACGCCGTTCCCGCATGCGCAGCGACATCGATGGAGCGGGTGATCTTGCCATCGGCCGGGTCGACTGCGTTCAATTTGTCGCCGGATGCGAACCACATATGGCTGCCGTCATAGGTGACGCCGTGCACGGCTTCGACGCCAGCATAGGGCCCGTATTCCCTGACGATCTCGGCGGCTGAACGTTTCATCTGCTCGGTCCCTGTAGTGTGAATCCCACTTTACGTCTTCAGGAGCGGTCCGGGGAGTAACAAGCCTGTCGGGAAACCCGGCACGGGCGGCGTCATCCAGCGCCGCGCCCGTCCGTGTCCGAAGGACTGTACCTTGTTCGATCGCGCCAGCTCTTCGAGGGCCCGCTGCACGGTGCGCGCGCTCGTTCCCAGCGCGAACGCGAGCGCCGAGCTCGACCAGGGCTCGCCGTCGGAGAGGAAGGCGAGCACATTGGCGTGCTTCTCCTCGACGGGTCGTGCCAGCACGAGAACCTCCCGCGTCTTGCGCGGTGTCTTGCGCGGCGCCAGCACAAAACCCTGCTTCGTCGCGCTGACGTCGGCGAGAGGCTCGAGCTTGGTGCGGAGCCGTCCGATTTCGACGCGCAGCCGGGCGCGATGCGATTCGTCGACGTGCCTTGCCTGAAACGCGCCCGTGATCAACGTTTCCCGCGAGACGTCCGCGGGCCAGGCCTGCGCCAGGATGCGGGCCAGCGCGAACAGCACCGGCCGCGTTCCGAGCGGCACGAGGATGCCCTGCCTGCGAACCGCGTGATGGAACGTGTCCACCACGAGCGCCTCCGATGTCGCGAGGTCCTCGACCTCCTCGAGCAGTAACGGCCGTTCGTGCCCGCGCGTGATCAGGCGCGCTGCGGGCGTGTCGAGCACGCGGCTCGTGCTTTCGACCTCGGCTGCAAGCGCTGCAATGCCGGCCTGCCGTGCTGCGCTCGCCGCGCGGCCGAGCGCCGCGCGCGCGTCCTTCGTTCGGAGCCGCCGGATGGCGATGCCGGCAATCACGAGCTCGCGGGCGACCTGCGCGGCCGGGGGCAGCGGCGTGGTGTTGATCTCGGCCAGCGTGCGCTCGGCCTCTTCGAGGCGCCCGAGAAGGAGAAGTCGGCGCGCCTCGATGTGACCCGCATGGGCGGCGTTGGCGAGGTCACCGTGGCTTGCGAGCGTCGCTCGCGCCGCCGCGAGCGTCTTAGCCGGCCAATTCAGGTCGCGCGAGACGAGCGCGATCTCGGCTTCCGCGACCACGCACCTGGCGCGCGCGACCGCCTCTCTCGGGCCGAAGGCGCGTGCGGCGCTGCGCAGCAACGTCTTCGCCTTGGCGAGATCGCCGAGCTGCGCCATCGCGATGCCGCGCAGCGCCAGCGAAGGTGCATCATTGCGCAGCGCAACGCGGTTCAGCGCGCCGAGCGGATCGCCGGCTTGGAGCGCGCGCGCCGCGGCCGTGATCAGCGACTCCATTCAAATCCCGCCACACTTGTTACTCCCACCACGCAACCGTCCGGTGCGAGAGATCGTTGACGGCCGACAATGTGCGGCGAGGGGCGAGCGGTTCCGCATCTTGCACAGCGAGATACGGAACGGCCGCCCGGGAAAAGTTGGAGAGCCATGATGACATCAGCTGACAACGCAGGAAATAACGGACAGGCCGCCATGCAAACACCGCCGGTGGTGTCGCCGCAGGACTGGGAGGCTGCCCGTCAGCAACTGCTCGTGAAGGAAAAGGCGCATACCCGTGCCCGCGACGCCCTGGCGGCCGAGCGCCGGCGCATGCCGTGGATGGAAGTGACCAAAACCTATGCGTTCGAGGGGCCCGGCGGCAAGGTCAGTCTGTACGACCTGTTCCAGGGCCGGCGGCAGCTGATCGTCTACCGCGCCTTCTTCGAGCCGGGCGTGTTCGGCTGGCCGGATCATGCCTGCCGCGGCTGCTCCATGGTCGCCGACCAGGTCGCCCATGTCGCGCATCTCAATGCCCGCGACACCACGCTGGTGTTCGCCTCGCGCGCGCCGCAGGGCGATATCATCAGGCTGAAGCAGCGGATGGGCTGGACCATGCCATGGGTCACCGTCACCGACAGTTTCGATGCGGATTTCGGCGTCGACGAATGGCACGGGACCAACGTGTTCTTCCGCGACGGGACGCGCATCTTCCGCACCTATTTCGTCAAGAGCCGGGGCGACGAGCAGATGGGCGGCACCTGGAATTACCTCGACATCACGCCGCTGGGACGGCAGGAGGTCTGGGAGGATTCGCCGAAAGGCTATCCGCAAACGCCGACCTACAAATGGTGGAACTGGCACGACAGCTACACCGAAGGCGCGGCGCCCGACAAGAAATGGGTCGAGATCTCGACCGCCGGCGAGAAGGCGTTTCGCGAGGAGGCGGCTGAAGGACGTGACTAGCCCCGTCAGCGCAACGGCCGGCGCGAGCCGCAATGGTGTGGTGGCCGCGCGTCACCTCGCCAGATGGCTGGCGCTGGCGGCGACGCCGACCTTCGCGATCATGGCCGTGCTGACGGCCATGGTCGATGGCCCGGCGGACATGCTGTGCGGCTCCGGACATGGGGCGATGCTCGGCGGGATGGTGCCGATGTATCTGCTGATGAGCGCGTTTCATTCGGCGGCGTGGCTGAGGCTGATTGCGGAGCGGTGGAGGGCGGTTGGTCGTTAAGACGGCCGCCGCGTCACCGCGGCCGCGTCGCTTCCGTCGAAGAACATGGCCATCAGGGTCTCGTCGTAATATCGGCCATTGTATTTCAGCGCCTTCATCCCGCGGCCGTATTCGACAAATCCTGCGGCCACGTAGAGCCGCAACGCGGCCTCGTTGTCGCTGACGACGACGAGATGAAGCTGCTCGACGCGCTTTGCGGCATGCGCCGCGACCGCGTTGACGAGGAGCCTCCCTGTGCCGGACTTCCGTGCCCGCGACCGCACATACATGCCCCAGAGCACCCCCTTGTGTGCGGTCTTCGCGCCGTCCTCCCGGCGGAAGCCGGCGGTCCCCACGAGCTCGCCCGCGATGAACGCGCCGAACACGTCCGATATCGCGAGGCGCTCCTCGAACCATGCGAGTGGCTTGTCTTGTTCGCGTTCAAGCGTGCTGGTGAAAGCCTCGGGATTGCTCGCGAGCGCCTCCAGCCGGACGGGGCGGTAGAGCGCGGCGTCGGCTGGTGTCAGCAGTCTGATCATGGTTATGCGAGATGTGCCAGCGGCAGGGGTGCGCCGGCCTTGAGCGTCTGGAGTGCGATGCTGCTGCGAACCTCTCGCACGATGGACAGGTTGAGCAGCTTGTCGACGAGAAAGCGCTGGTAGTCCTCGAGCTCGGGCACGACGATTTCGAGGAGGTAGTCAGCTTCACCGGAGACGAGGTGACAGGCAACGACCTCGGGCATGGCAACGACTGTCCTTTCGAAGCTCAGCGCCTGGTCGTTGGCATGGCCGTTGATCTTGACGCCGAGGAAGGCCGAGAAGCCGAGCCCGAGGCGGCCGCGCCGGAGGGCGGCGCGGTAACCGTCGATATAGCCGTCGCGCTCCAGCCGTCGCACCCGTCGCAGGCAGGGTGACGGGGACAATCCGACCTTATCTGCCAGTTCGATGTTGCTCAGTCGCGCGTTGGTCTGGAGTTCGGTGACGATGCGCCGGTCGATCGCATCCAGCTCGCATTTTGGCATGAACCGCATCCCGTTTGATCAAGAAGGGCGCAATGTTGCGCCGGAGGCTTCGAGATTAGCCTAGT
The DNA here is from genome assembly GCF_040548425.1 of Bradyrhizobium sp. i1.15.2. Classification (NCBI taxonomy): domain Bacteria; kingdom Pseudomonadati; phylum Pseudomonadota; class Alphaproteobacteria; order Hyphomicrobiales; family Nitrobacteraceae; genus Bradyrhizobium; species Bradyrhizobium sp. i1.15.2. The sequence continues at coordinate 43,916 of NZ_JBEPRQ010000026.1, forward strand.
TCGCAAGGACACGCCTCGGTTTTCCGTGGGATGGATTGCTCCGACTTTGCTGCTGATGGAGCGAGCCATGACCGAGAGCCCGAACCTTGCGCCTCTGCTGGAGGCCGTCGAACGCTACTTTGTGCTGATGTACGACAATGACGTTTCGCAATTCGACCGCGTCTTTGCGCCGACTGCGCAACTCCATGGATTTCGCGACGCCGAATTGCGGATCCTGCCCGTTCGCGACTACAGGACGATGCTGGCGTCGACTGCGTCGCCCAAATCGAAGAATGCCCCGCGCCTTCAGGAGATATTGCTGGTCGATATGGCGTCGTCAGCGCAAGCCATGGTGAAAGTTCGCATTCGGATCGATGTGCTCCAATACGTTGACTATCTGGCGTACCACTGCATCAATGGGACCTGGCTGATTACCGCGAAATCGTTCCACGTGGAGCGACGGTATGAGCCGGCGGATACGTAGCGCCACCGCGATCCTACTGGCTGCCCATCGCCTCCAGATAGGCAATCACCTTCGCCGCTTCCTCCGCCGAGACGCCGCCATAGGGCTGCATCTTGTTGCCGGATACGATTTCGTCCGGCTTGACCATGAAGCGGATGAGTTTGTCCTTGTCCCAGACGAAGCCGGCTTCTTTCATCGACGCGGAATAGTTGTAGTTCGGCAGCGAGCCGGCCTTGCGTCCGACGATTTTATTGAGGTTGGGGCCTAGACGATTGTCGCCCTCTTTCACCGAGTGGCAGGTTCGGCAGGAATTGTTGAAGGCCTGCTGGGCTGCGTCGTCGCTCGCCGGCTGTTGTGCGAGCGAAGCGGGCGCGGTCAGCAGCAGTGCCACTGCGCCAGCTCCGACGATCGCGCGCAGCCAAGTGCCTTGCGGCGTTTGCGGATTTGATTGCACTCGCGCCTCCATCGGGGATCGCGTCGCAGCACGCGCGCGCTTGGGGATGCCGAGGGCAAACGAAAACGGCCCCGGTGGGTTCCGGGGCCGTTTGCGTCACAATGTCCTGTCGCTTACCGCGTCGCGGCGCCGAGATCCGCGCGGCGTTCCGTCATCGGCAGCACGATCACCTTGGTGCCGACGTTGACGCGGGAGTAGAGGTCCGCGACATCGTCATTGGTCAGGCGAATGCAGCCGGAGGAGACGTGCTTGCCGATGGTGTCGGGCGCGTTGGTGCCGTGGATGCGGTAGATGGTGCCGCCAAGATACATGGCGCGGGCGCCGAGCGGATTGCCGGGGCCGCCGGCCATGTGGCGCGGCAGATAAGGCTGGCGGGCGATCATCTCCGGCGGCGGGGTCCAATCCGGCCACTCGGCCTTCTTGGTCACCGACTGGGTGCCGGACCAGGTGAAGCCGTCGCGGCCGACGCCGATGCCGTAGCGTATCGCCTGGCCGTTGCCGAGCACCAGATAGAGGTAGGTGTTGGGTGTATCGATGATGATGGTGCCGGGCGCCTCACGCGTTGCGTAGGAGACGGTCTGGCGACGGAAGCGGGCCGGCGTTTCGACGGCGTCCTGATCTTCGGACGGCGCGGCCTGATAGGGTGTGGCTTGATAAGGCTGGTATGGCGCCGCGATCGGCGGCAGCGGCTGGAAGAAGGGGAAGAGCTGCACAGGCGCGGCCTTGGCCGGGCCGGCGAACGCGATCGCGGTGACAGCCACTGCGCCAAACGCAACGGCGCGCGAATAAGTCTTCAACGTCTCCGGATTGATCATTGGTCGCCCCTGTTTGCGCGGTGTTTTTTGGTCACCCGGCACCATTTCGGTGCTCTGTTGCGGAAATCACTAACGGAAAGAAGTTTCGGGACGTTTGCGCGGAAAACCGAAAACGGCTTCATGGCGGCAAGGATTGTTTCATGACGGTTTCGTGGCTGCGCGGACCCGTTAACGAACAAAACAGCGGGCCGACACTTCCATGACGTCACACGCCTGAAATATCCGTGGTTGATGGTCCAAAGCCGAGAATCATAAAAATCTCGGGATTTCCCCATGCGGGTATTAATCGCGACTGACGCCTGGCATCCGCAGGTCAACGGTGTGGTCCGGACGCTGACCTCGCTGGCTGGCGCGGCCAAGGCATTGGATGTCGAGATCGACTTCCTCACCCCGGACGGTTTTCGGTCGTGGCCGCTACCGACATATCCGGGGCTGCGCATTGCGCTGCCGAGCGGCAAGGAGATTGCGCGGCGGATCGAGAGGGCGGCGCCCGAGGCGCTGCACATCGCGACCGAAGGGCCGATCGGCTGGGCGGCGCGGGCTTATTGCCGTCGCAACCGGCTCGCCTTCACCACCTCCTACACCACGCGCTTTCCCGAGTACGTCTCGGTGCGGACCGGCATCCCCGCGCGCGTCGGCTACGCCGTGCTGCGCCACTTCCACGATGCCGCCGCCATGACCATGGTGGCGACGCCCTCGTTGCGGCAGGAGCTCTCCGAGCGCGGCTTCAAGCGGCTCGGCTTCTGGACCCGCGGCGTCAACACCGAGCTGTTTCATCCCGACTCTCCGGCGAAGCTCGATCTGCCCGGGCCGATCTTCATGACGATGGGCCGCGTGGCGGTGGAGAAGAACCTGGAAGCGTTCCTCTCGCTCGACCTGCCCGGCACCAAGGTCGTCGTCGGCGACGGCCCGCAGAAGGTTGCGCTCGAAAAGAAATATCCGGACGTTGTGTTTCTCGGCGAGAAGAAGGGTGCTGACCTTACCGCGCATCTCGCCGCCGCCGACGTGTTCGTGTTTCCGAGCCTGACCGACACGTTCGGCGTGGTGCAGCTCGAAGCGCTCGCCTGCGGCACGCCGGTTGCGGCGTTTCCGGTGACGGGTCCGAAGGACGTCATCGCGGATCACCCGATCGGCGCGATCGACCACGATTTGCGCGCCGCGTGCCTGCGCGCGCTCACCATGTCGCGCGAGACCTGCCGCAATTTCGCGCTGGAGCGCTCCTGGGAAAACAGCGCGCGCCAGTTCGTCGGCAACCTCACTTCACTTCAGCCCAGCCGTGCCTTGCGCGCCTCGCCGATCATGGCGCGTCGGCCGGTGCGCGGTTGACCCAAAACGTTTCGAACCACAGCGAGAACCTCATCGATGGCTAAGATCATGAACCTTGACGGCACCCAGCAGCTCGACCTCACCCGCGGCACGGTTGAGCAGGCCTATGACCGCTGGGCGCCGGTCTACGACCTGGTGTTCGGAGGCGTGTTCGCCAAGGGCCGGCAGGCTGCGATCGCGGCCACCAACAAGATCGGCGGCCGGGTGCTCGAAGTCGGCGTCGGCACCGGCATCTCGTTGCCGCTCTACGCGCCGCATCTGCGCATCTTCGGCACCGACATCTCGGAGGCGATGCTCGACAAGGCGCGCCAGCGCGTCGCCGAGGGCAAGCTGAACAACGTCGAAGGCCTCGCGGTGATGGATGCCGAGAAGCTCGAATTCCCCGACAATTCCTTCGACGTCGTGATGGCGCAATACGTCGTCACGGCCGTGCCGAATCCGGAAGTCGCGCTGGACGAATTCGCCCGCGTGCTGCGCCCCGGCGGCGAGCTGATCATCCTCACCCGCGTCAGCGCCGATACCGGCATGCGCCGCTTCATCGAGCAGAAGCTGCAGCCGGTGGTGCGTCCGCTCGGCTTCCGCACCGCCGAGTTCGCCTGGTCGCGTTACGCCAAATGGCTCGCCGGCGCCAACGGCATCGAGCTTGCCGAGCGCCGCCTGATCCCGCCGCTCGGTCATTTCTCGCTGGTGCGCTTCCGCAAGGTCGACGTCGCCAAGGCGGCGTAACCCAAGCTCACGCGTCGCATGCGTCACGGCGTCGCTGCGCATCGTCACATGACAAAATGATGATGTCACACGGCCTACATCGAATCTCTGTAAATCCTGAACCCGAAAGCATTTGGGGGAGAGCATGATCAAGAACTATCTCGAGCAGCTGCGGATCCAGCGCTGGGACGACCACCGCTACTATCACCACAGCCGCATCAATCAGAGCCTGCACTTCGTCAGCGCGCTGAGCTTCTTGTTCGCCTATGTCTGGCTGTTCGTCGACCCCATGATCTCGGCGCTGGTCGGCTGGCTGGTCTCGATGACCTCGCGCCAGGCGGGTCACTTCTTCTTCGAGCCGCACGGCTACGACCAGATCAACCAGGCGACGCACGAGCACAAGGAAGAGATCAAGGTCGGCTACAATCTTCAGCGCAAGGTGGTGCTGATGTCGATCTGGGCGCTGTCCCCGGTGGTGCTGTTGGTCGATCCCACGCTGTTCGGACTGTTCACGCCCTGGGCGGGCGCGACCGACTTCATGCGGCAGGTCGCCAAGATCTGGCTCGTGGTCGGCGGCGGCGGTCTGATGTTCCGCACGGTGCACCTGTTCTTCATCCGCGACGTCGAGACCGGCCTCGTCTGGATGACGAAGATCCTGACCGACCCCTTCCACGATCTGATGCTCTACCGCAACGCGCCGCTGGCGCTGATGCGCGGCGAGCTGATGGACCCCGGCCTGCACCTCAAGCCCGAGCACACGCTGGGCCTGATCGGCGAGCCCACACTCGAAGAGCAGCACGCCTGAGCGCGCCGTTCTCACCAAGGCCTCCGATGTCTGATGGTTGCGTCATGCCCGGGCTCGTCCCGGGCATCCACGTGTTGGGCCCGGCCGCTGCGTTTTCTTCGCCTCGCCCAGCGTGCGGGGAAGTGGAATTGAGCGCCGCCACAGACGCCGTCATTCCGGGATGGTCCGAAGGACCAGACCGCAGGTGCGCATTGCGCACCGGGGAATCTCGAGGTTCCGGGTTCGGCTCTTCGAGCCGCCCCGGAACGACTGTGTGTTGGAGCGGAGAATCGACCTTAGCGTCCGAAGCGCTTGGCCAGCATCTCTTTCAGGATCTGCCGCTTGATGGTCTTGTTGGTGAGGACGCCATCGTGCCACCAGAAGCCGTCGGCCTTCATCTTCTCGGCGGCGCGAACGAAACGTTCGGCGACCTCGGTGAAATCGGCATCGGTGTAGTTCAGGCTGAAGATCAGCCGGCCGGTGCCGACCCAGCTCAAGGACAGGCCTTCGGCGCGCAGATAATATTGCAGCATCCAGTTGTAGCGGGACGGCGTGGTGTATTTCACCGTCCAGATCGACGAGAAGTTCGCGAACCGCACCGGCAGGTCGGCATCGCCCATCATTTGGTTGAGCTTTTGCGCGCGGCCGTTCCAGGTCTCGTCCAATCCGTCATAGATGGCGCGGAGGTTCGGGCTGGCGAGCCGGCTCAGAAACTCGTCCATCGCCGTCATGACGTAGGGGTGCGAGTTGAAGGTGCCGCGGGCGAAGCAGACGTCGGCGGGGCGGTCGTCGCGGAAGCGGCGCATCAACTCCTTCTTGCCGCAGACCACGCCGACCGGCAGGCCACCGGCGAGGCTCTTGCCGTAGGTCACCATGTCGGCCTTGACGCCGAAATACTCCTGGGCGCCGCCTGCCGCGAGACGGAAGCCGACGAAGACCTCGTCGAAGATCAGCACGATGCCGCGCTGGTCGCAGACCTCGCGCAGCGTCTTGAGCCACTCGGTGTAGGCGGTGCGGTCAAAATTGCCGCCGCGAGAGGAATCAACCAGCGAGGAGTCGCCGGGCGCGTTGCCATTCGGATGCAGCCCCTGCAGCGGGTTGACCAGCACGCAGGCGATGTCCTTGCGCGTCCGCAGCACGTGCAGCGTCTTCTCCGACATCTCGGCGAGGGTGTAGGTCTCGTGCGCGGGAATCGGATTGCCGACTCCAGGCTGCACGTCGCCCCACCAGCCATGATAGGCGCCGGCGAAACGAACGAGATGGGTGCGCCTGGTGTGATAGCGCGCGAGCCGCACCGCCTGCATCACGGCCTCGGTGCCGGACATGTGGAAGGAGACTTCGTCGAGGCCCGAGATCTGGCACAGCCGCGCCACGTTCTCGAGGATGACGGGATGGTAGGGGCCGAGCACCGGTCCGAGCGCGTGCGCGCGCTTCTCGGAGCCCTCGATGCATTCCTTGTAGAAGTCGTTGCCGAAGATGTTGACGCCGTAGGACCCCGTGAGGTCGTAGGAGGTGTTGCCGTCGACATCCGTGACGGTGACGCCGCGCGACGACTCCAAGAAGGTCGAGGTGCCCAAATGCTCGCGGACGAGGCGCGAGAACTGGAACGGCACGCGGTAGGTTTCGGTGAAGTGCAAATCGGAGATCTTTTCCGCCGCTTCCTTCGTCATCGCGCGGCCCTTGGGGTAGCGCTCGGCGTAGAGACGCGCGAGACGGAAGAAGCCGTCCTTGCGCTGCGTTGCGACGTTCGCCGGCGCGCCGTCGCAGGCGAAGTACGCATCGCCTTCGAATTCGTAGAACGGGAGCAGCTTTGCCACCCGGCGCGACATCTTGGAGTGTCCGGCGAGCGAGCGGTGCTTGGCGCGGGACAATGCGATCCGCGCCTTGATTTTCGGGAAGGCGACGGCAGCGGACGCTGCGGCGGCCACGGACAAAGAAAGAATCGGGAGTGTCGTTTCCATGACAACAAGCGCTAATACTGCGAGCTGACAGATTCATGACAGTCAAAGCCCTGATCGCCTCTTTCACCCAGCAGGAAGACCTCAACTTCCTGCTGACCAACCGCATCCCTCGCGCGGCGCTAACCCGCTTCATGGGCTGGTTCTCGAAGATCGAGAACCCGCTGGTGCGGGACGGCTCCATCGCGCTGTGGAAGCTGTTCTCCGACCTCGATCTGTCGGAGGCGCGGAAAACGCATTTCAAGAGCCTGCACGACTGCTTCACCCGGGAGCTCAAGCCCGGCTTGCGCCCCTTTGATCCGGACCCCTCCATTGTCGCCAGCCCGTCCGACGGCATTGTCGGCGCCCATGGCCGGATCGCGGACACCGAGCTGTTCCAGGTCAAAGGCGCGCCGTACTCGCTGCTCGATCTGCTCGGCGATTCCGCCCTTGTCGATCAGCACCGCAACGGCTCCTTCGTCACCCTGCGGCTGACCTCGAGCATGTATCACCGCTTCCACGCGCCCTTTGACGCGCATATCGAGCGTGTCACGTTGATCCATGGCGACGTCTGGAACGTCAACCCGATCGCGCTGAAACGGGTCGAGCGTCTGTTTTGCAAGAACGAGCGCGCAGTGATCCGCACGCATTTGCCGACGGGCGAAGCCGTGACGCTGGTACCGGTCGCCGCGATCCTGGTCGCGAGCATCCGTCTGCATTTCCTCGACATGGTGCTGAATGCCCAGACGAGAGGGCCGGTCAATTTTCCCTGCGACGTCAACGTGAGCAAGGGCGAGGAGCTCGGCTGGTTCGAGCATGGCTCGACCATCATCATCCTCGCGCCCGGCGATTTCACCTTCTGCGACGACATCGCCGAGGGCACGCGCATTCGCGCAGGTCAAGCGCTGCTGAGAAAAAACTAGCCTTCAATCAGCCGCGTCGGCCGCCTATATCGTCCCTGGGACGTTTCTGCGACGACGGATTTGGTGATGGCACAGGCGCCGGTGATGGCGGCGGGTGGTATTGTGCTGCGGCGAGGTGCGCCGCCGCTGATCGCCGTCGTGCGCCAGCGCAAGCGCAACGAATGGGTTTTGCCCAAGGGCAAGCTCGACGACGGCGAGACGCCGAAGCAAGCCGCGCATCGCGAAGTGCTGGAAGAGACCGGTCACGAGGTCGCCATCCACGAATTTCTGGGCACGCTCGTCTATCAGTCCGGCGGGCGCTCCAAGGTCGTGCATTTCTGGCGCATGGAGGCCGGGGACGGTCCCGTCCGCAAGCTGATGAACGACATCAAGGCGGTCGACTGGTTGACGCTGGAAGACGCGCTCGCGCGCCTGTCGCGCGAGTACGAGCGCGTGTTTCTGACCCAGGTCGGCCCGATCGCGCTCGCGGCGGCAGGGCTTGCGCCGGTGGATACCGACGTCACACCGCCGCTCGCGACCGAGGATGTCGATGCAGCCTTGCAGACGCTGACGCCAGCCGAAGCGGCTTCGGACGAGTTGCGGCATGGTCTCTTGCAGAAGGTGAAGGCTTGGCTGCGCGGCGAGGCGTGAGTTCTCCTCGCGCGCAGCGTGACGGTGCACCCTCGCCCCTTGCGGGAGAGGGTGGCTTTGCGAAACAAAGCCGGGTGAGGGGTCTCTCTCCACGCGTCAAGCTGTCGATGAGTTTTCGCCGATAGAACCCCTCATCCGGCGCTTCGCGCCGCCTTCTCCCGCAAGGCGAGAAGGAAGAAAGTCACCGCCGCTCCTTCTCCTTCGGAACTGGTGCTGGCCTTCGCGGCGCTGCGGGGCGTTGCGCGGCGGGGAGGCGCTGCTGGAATCCGCCCGGGCGTTGCATGCCCGGCTGTCGAGCAGCGGGCGGCTGGCCGGGCTGCATGCCGGTGCGCGGAAGCTGCGGCTGCAGGCCCGGCTGCTGGTGCGTTCCGCCCGGCTGCGGCGGCGCGACTCCGCCGGGCTGCGTCGGAATCTGCCCACCGCGTTGCGGCCGGGTTTGCGGCGTGCCGTCAGGCTGCGTGCCTTGACCGGTGCGCGGTGGGCCTGCCGGACGTCCCGCGCCTTGCTTCTGGCCTTGCTGTTGCTGACCCTGACCCGCGCTCGGCGTACCGGGCTGGACGGCGCCGCCTTGGCCCGACGCTTGACCCTGTCCTTGGCCCTGCCGCTGGGGCTGGGCGCCTTGGCGGCCTGGCGTGCCGGGCTGCTGCTGGCCTGGACGGTTGTTCTGACCGGGCTGACCGTTCGGCCGCTGCGGCTGTTGCGGCTGTTGTCCTGGCGCCGTATTCGGCCGCAATTGTTGCTGTTGCGGCGGCTGGAACGGCCGCGGAATGCGCGGGCTCGCGGTCGGATTGGCACGGCGGAAGTCGCGCTGCTCGGTGACGATCTGCCGGCCCGTGGTCTGCGCCAGATGCACCTGGCTGACGAAGCCGCGGTCGCGTGCGATCTGCTGTGGTGCGATCGTGATCGGCACCGCGGCAAAGCGCATGACGCCTGCCGCGGCCGCGCCCGGCCGGATCGCAAAACCGCTCGCGCCTTGCGTCAGCGCGCCGAGCCGCGTCCCGCTCGTGCGGTCGTCGACGTCGATGTGTCCGACCCGGCCGTCGGCGTCGGGATAGAGCTTGATGTTGACGTTGTTGGCGTTGTTCGCGGCCGGGCCTTCCGGCACCTCGACGACGCCGGTGGTGCCGCGGATGCCGAGCGTCGCCGTCGGCGTCGTGATCTTCATGTCGCCGGTCTTTGCCACCGCCGCCGCGACGAAGGCGACCGTGCCCTTGCCGATGTCGAAGATTCCTGCGTTCTGTTTGCCGCCGTCCTCATAGACGTAAGTGTCGATGGTGATCTTGGCGCTGGCCGAGAGGTTGAACGTGGTCGCGTCGTTGAAGGTGATGCCGAGCGAGGAGTTCGACGAAGTCTGCACGACGTCGTTGAGAAAGATGTCGTCGCGTACCCGCAGCGGATAGGAATTTTTGTCGCGGATCACGGTCGCGATGCCCGTCACCGTCGCGACGTTGCCGATCGGCTCGATGGCGGCGGGCTGCGCCTCGGTCGCGGGAACGGGTGAAGCCGATGGCGTCGGCGAGGGGGCGGGCGACGGCTGCGCTTGTGGCTGCGCCTGCGCAAGCTCGATCGCATCGGATGCGAACGCAACGCTCGCGCCGGCCGGCGGCAACGCCAGCAGCACAAGCGCGAACATGAAGCGGCGCCAGGCCACGATAAATGTCACGAAGAGTCCCGGTGAGAAACGCGAGGCGAGATCGACCGATATCAGCCGGGTACAGCTGAACGGCGGATGAATGTCTATCGCACGGCGGCGGTGAACGTTCAAATCCAACTCTTTCCCCTCATGGTGAGGAGCGCGCCCTTGCGCGCGTCTCGAACCATGCAGGCCCGCTCGCGATCCGGGCCTTTGCCCTTCGAGACGCCTGCTTCGCAGGCTCCTCAGGGTGAGGGGATAAACTGAGACTGTCGCGCATGATCCCGGGTCGATGCTTCGCATCGCCCGGGATGACTATAGAATGGGACGATGGTGGTGCGTCAGCTCACGCGCTTCCAGGTCTGGCCGCCGCAGAACATGCCGCCGAAGGCGCAGCCCTGCACGCGCATTGCATTCGGGCCCTTCATCGCGATCGTCGAGTCGTAGTTGCGGCCGGAGTCGGGATCGTGGATGCGGCCGCTCCACTTCGCGCCGTCGGGCTTCATGTTGATCAGGATACGCTCGTTGGTCTTCGCGGCGTAGCCGCAGAGATTGACGCCACACTGTTCGACGCGGACATTGCCCTTGTTCTCTTCGGTCGCCCAGACGCCGATCGGCGTGTTGGCAACCGCGACAGGCGCGGCGGGCACCGGCGCCGGAGCGGGGGCCGGAGCAACCGCGACGGGCGCGGGAGCCGCAGCGGGCGCGGTCTGCGTCGTGGCGTCGTAGCCAGCGGACGGAGCAGCGGCAACCGTCGTGCTCGGTACCGCGATAGCGGGCGCTGCCGGCGCGGTCGCCTGCACGGGGGCCTGCTGCACGGGCTGCTGCTGCTGCACCGGAGCCGGCGCCGGCTGCGCGGTCGTGGCCGGAGCCGGCGTGGTGTCGACGTCATCATCCTTCGAGCCAAGGCCCTTGAGGTTGATGTTGTTCAGCTTGATCGGCTTGTCGGACAAGCCCGGCGCGACGATGGTCACGCAATTGAGCGAGGCGCAGTTGCGCGGCGTCTCGATGCGGATGTTCTGGCCTTCGATCTGGAACGAGATCGCATTGCCGGCATGCGCGGCGGCGGTGGACGCGAGGAAGAGAGCGGTGGCGGCGATGGTGAGCTTGTTCATGACAACCTCCGAAGAATGTGTGGGTCCCGATGGGACTGAAGTCGCGGGTGGATGAAGCGTGGTTCGACCCTACGCCGGGCCGGTCGGACCTTCTGTGATGGGCGTCACAACGGCTCCCCGGTGCTGGGTGACGCCGCGCACATTCAGCCGCGATTGCATCTGTGTAATGTCGTCGCCACAGAGAGGGAGGCGCCGATGATGCGGCTTGTGACTTCGCTTGGCACATTGATCGCGCTGATGGCGATTGCGCCCGCAGCCGAGGCCGGGTCCTTCGCGTTCTCGATCGGCGGTCATCGATTCCAGGTCGACTCGCCCAGCCATTGCCGATCGGCTTCCTGTGTTTCGGTTTCCTCCCATCGCAGCTTTCGGCCGGACGATGACACGACGCCGGCCCCTGCGCCGGTGCTTCCGCCGCCGCAGCCGCTCTATCCCGCGGCTCCGGTCAGGCCAGCGCAAGCGATTGCGGTAGCGCCTGCGGCGGCGCAGACGGCTCCTGTCCTTGCCTCAACGACGTCGCAGCCAATTGTCCTGCCGCAGGCGCCAAGCTCCAATCCGCCGCGGGTCGAGCTACCGCGGATGGATCCGCCGAAGACCGTCGCGCTCGATCCGCCGCGCATGGAGGCACCTGTCGTCGCGCCAAGGCCGGAGCTCGAGCAACCCGTGACGAGCCCTGAGCGTGGCGACGACGAGCCCGCCTATTTGCCGCTGGGCGAATGGGAGAGCGCAGGCGCCAAGGGCACGGTCCGCATCGAACGCTGTGGACCGGCACTGTGTGGCTTCGCGCTGACTGAAGCGTCGGCCAGGGGCGAGAGCGTGCTCGTCAACATGAAGCCGAAAACGCACGACGTCTGGACCGGCAACATCTACAGCCGCTCCAGCGGCAGCACTTATTATGCGACGATGACGCTGAAGAGCTCCGGCAAGCTCCACGTGGAAGCCTGCGCAGTCAGCCATTTCTGGTGTTCCGGAAACGACTGGACGCGAGCCGAAGAGCGGCCGGAGAAGCTGATCACGACGTCGCGGCAGTGGAGCGCGCGGTCGTAAGGGAAGCGTTCGATACCTCGGCTGAAGCCGCTAGATCATGCCGAGCACGATGGCACCGACAAAGGCCATGGCGAGGTACGCGGTGATAACGCTCAGTCTCCCGGCGAACGTCATGATGTCGCTCCCGCTGTCGCGCCGCCTTGCGCGAGAGCGTCATGGTTAACAGAAAGTCTCTTTCCGAAAAAGTCAGCCTTGCTGTCACTCGCCACGGGCAGGTGCTCCTGCTGGCGCGAGCCGATATGGTTAAAGAACACTGAAATCCACACGTTGAAGAGTCTTTAAGTAAATTCACCGAACGTGCGTGCATGACGCGCGGAGTTCGTTTGTATCTCGTCGGCTCCATCGTCCTTGTTTCGTTAGCAGGTTGCGGACGCGGCGTCTTCCAGGCCGAACGTGAACCGTGGCGGGCCGAGGCCGAAGCCGCATGCCTGAAATCCGGCGCGGTGAAAGAGGGGCCGGATCTCGTCCGCATCGACCCGATCTCCGGGCCGGGCATGTGCGGCGCAGAGTTTCCGCTCAAGGTCGCCGCCCTCGGCGAAGGCTCGAGCAGCTACGGCTTTGCCGATGAGGAACTGCGTCCGCCCGGGAGCGTGGGCAGCCAGCCGCGCTGGCCGGTGACGCAGCCGCGATCGAATTACCCGCAGAGCCAGAACACTCCGGCATCGTCCTATCCGCAACGCTCGAACTATCCCGAGAGCGCGGTGCGTCAGCCGTCCGGCTATGGCGCTTCCCCTGGTCCAATGCCTCTGAATGCGCCCGGCGTGGCGCAGCAGGAAGACGAGATCGATTTGCCGCCCGAGGGCACCGATGCCGCGGGCGCGTCGCGCTACATGAATGCGCCGAGCTATCCGGCACGGCCGGCGCCCTACTCGCAGGCGCCCGCGCAGCAACCGCTGCCGCGCCTTGGTCCGGCACAGGGCAATCCCGTCACCGCCGTTGGCCCCGTTGCGATCAAGCCGGTTGCGACGCTGGCCTGTCCGATCGTGTCCGAGCTCGATCGTTGGCTCGCCGACACCGTGCAGCCCTCGGCGATGCGGTGGTTCGGCACCCGCGTCGCGGAGATCAAGCAGATCTCCGCTTATTCCTGCCGCGGCATGAACGGCAATTCGCACGCCCATATCTCCGAGCACGCCTTCGGCAACGCGCTCGACATCGCCGCCTTCGTGCTCGCCGACGGCCGCCGCGTCACCGTGAAGGATGGCTGGCGCGGCATGCCGGAAGAGCAGGGGTTCTTGCGCGACGTGCAGTCGGGCGCGTGTGTGCATTTCACCACGGTGCTGGCGCCGGGCTCGAACGTCTATCATTACGATCACATCCACGTCGATCTGATGCGCCGCGCCAGCCGCCGCCTGATCTGCCAGCCCGCTGCCGTCTCCGGCGAAGAGGTCGCCGCGCGGGCGGGCGGGCGCAATCCCTATGCGAATGCGCGTGATCCCTCCGTGACCGGCTCGCTGGGTACGCGCAAGAGCATGGCGCGAAAACACGAAGAGGACGAGTACGCCGACGATTGAGGCTTGCGCGTGATGCGTAGCCCAGGAGGAAAGGGGCCCGATCTCGCTCGGCCGTATCACGCCAGGCCAACTCGCGCGCATGATCGGCGCGACGCGCCTGTCCATCAGCCTGATCCTCAGCCGCCTCCAGGACGACGGCATCGTCTGGACTGGCCGACCAAGACGGCCGTCAACGATCTCGCCGCGTTGAGGAAGCAGGTGACCGACTAGAGCCCGCGCCGTAGAAAAATTTCAGGTCGACTTCGACGGTGCTGGGACCAGTCCCATGCACAGCTGTACCTCGGCGGGGACATTGTAGGTCCGCATGATGTGGCGGCTGTCGCGCAGGCCGGTTGCCTCACGCTGCACCACGAACATCCAGAGCGCGTGGCCGGCTTCCATCACCAGCTTTCGCCTGGCCGGCTGCATCGCGGCCGGCACTTCCGAGCTTGCGTGAGCGGCGTCGAACTCGCGCAAGCGCGCCAGCGCCCGTTCAAGCGTGCGGCCCATCCGTCCGAGTGCGGAGGCCTGTTCCTGAACGATCTCGTAATGGAGGATATCGACCGGCGGGCGAAGATCACGGGACATGAGCCCCAATATAGGACCGACGGAACGGCCTGCAACGCGTGCCGTTACTTCGCCCGGTACGCCGCCAGGAACATCCGCGTCGCGCTGTCGACGACTTCGCTCATGCGCTCTTCCGACGGTGCGGGCGCAGCCTGGAAGACGAAGGGCAGGAACAGCGAGGCCTTGCACAGTTCCATGAATTGCGACGCCGCCAGATCACAATCGTCGATCGCGAGATCGCCGCAGGCGACATGGGTGTTGAGATAGTCGGAGAGGCGGTTGATGGACTTGTCCAGCACCCGCGCATAATAGCGGCGGCCGAGATCGGGCATGCGCTCGGCGATCGCCATCACGGTGCGGATCGCGGATCCGCCGCCGGTCCGGCACAGCAGACGGTTGTAGGCCCGGCCGAAATCCTTCAGCGTGGTTTCAACATCGCGGACCGGATCGAAGTTGAACGCGACCTGACCGTGCTGGAGCGCCTCCTGCTCGAGGATGGCTTCGAACAGCGCGCATTTGTCCGCGAAGTAGACGTAAAGCGTGCCCTTCGAGACCTGCGCCGCGCGAGCGATCTCGCCCATGCTGGCACCGTCAAACCCGAGATCCATGAACACCTTGCGGGCCCCGTCCAGGATCTGGCGGCGTTTGGAGCTGTCCTCCTCCTGGATGACGTGCAGATGTTCGCGGTCGGCTACAACCATTGGTTCAGGGTCTCGGAAGGTTTTTGCATCGGTCCAGGATCATGAAACCGAAATAAAGGATTCGGGCCAGTAGGCTCTGCCCGGGAATATTATCTATATTGACCGAACCGTTCGGTCAATGATATTTGGGATAAGCGAGAGGGACCGGGCCGCACGCGGCTGTCCCTCATCGCGCTTTTTTGTTGGGGGAGCCCTCCATGGCCGTAGTGAGAGACCAGGCTGCGCGCGTCCTTCGCCCGGACGCCGTGGAGACGCCGACGCCCGCGGGTGGTGATGCTGCCACCGAGACGTCTGTAGCTCTCGCCGAGCAGTTGCGCTCTCATGTGGCCGAGGAAACCAAGCGCCGCCCCAGCGAGGCGCCGGAGCAGCCCGTGACCGACAAGCCGGCCGCAGCCCCAGACGCGCCTGCCGCCGCCGGCGCGCCGAAGTCCGGCAAGCGCAAATTCGTGATGATGGGAGTGGGGCTGGTGCTGGCGCTCGCGGCCGCGAGCTATGCCGGCTATTACACGCTGGTTGGCCGCTTCTACGTCGCGACCGACGACGCCTATGTCCGCGCCAACAACACCATGCTGGGCGCGCGCGTTGCCGGCCACGTCTCCTCGATCCTCGCCGGCGACAACACGACGGTGCGCGCCGGCGACATCGTCTTCCGCATCGACGACGGCGACTACAAGATCGCGGTCGACGCCGCCGCGACCAGGATCGCGACCCAGCAGGCCACCATCGATCGCATCGGCCGCCAGGTCGTGGCGCTCGACAGCCAGGTCGCGCAGGCCAAGGCGCAACTCGTCTCCGCCGAAGCCGGTCTCAAGCGCGCCGACCTCGATTACGAGCGCCAGCAGGCGCTGAGCAACAAGGGTTTTGCCTCGCGCGCCACCTTCGAGAGCTCCGAAGCCGGACGCGATCAGGGCGCCGCCGCCGTCAAGGCTGCGCAGGCCGCTTACGATGTCGCGCTCAGCAATGTCGACGTTGCCAAGGCGCAGCAGGCCGAAGCGCAGGCGCAGCTCGCCGAGCTCAAGACCACGCTGGCCAAGGCCGAGCGCGATCTCGCCTTCACCGCGGTGCGCGCGCCGGTCGACGGCACGTTCTCGAACCGCCTCGTCAGTGCCGGCGATTTCGTCGCGGTTGGCCAGCGGCTCGGCAACGTCGTGCCGCTCGACAACGTCTATATCGACGCCAATTTCAAGGAGACCCAGCTCAAGCGCATCCGCCCCGGCCAGCCGGTGACGATCAAGGTCGACGCCTACGGCATGCGCAAGTTCTCCGGCGTCGTCGACAGCATCGCGGCGGGCGCGGGCTCGGTGTTCACGCTGCTGCCGCCCGACAACGCCACCGGCAACTTCACCAAGATCGTGCAGCGCGTGCCGGTCCGCATCCGCGTGCCGAAGTCGGTCGCGAAGCAAAACCTGCTCCGCGCCGGCATGTCGGTCACTGCGACCGTCGATACCAACAAGGGCGCGGCCGACGCCGACAGCGAGGTCGATCTCGACGACGCCACCATGATCCATCCGCAGTAGCGCGCCTGCGCCGCGAGGTCAGACGATGGCGAACGCCACGACCGTTTCACCTGCCATGATGGCGGACCCCGCTTCGGAGCGCATCGCGCCGAAGCGGCTGTTCGCCTTCATCATCATGGTGTTCGGGATGTTCATGTCGATCCTGGACATCCAGATCGTCTCGGCGTCCCTGAGTGAAATCCAGGCCGGCCTGTCGGCAAGCTCCAGTGAAGTCTCCTGGGTCCAGACCGCCTATCTGATCGCCGAAGTGATCGCGATTCCGCTGTCGGGGTTTCTGTCGCGCGCGTTCGGCACGCGGCTGTTGTTCGCGATCTCGGCGGCCGGCTTTACCGTATCGAGCCTGCTCTGCGGCTTCGCCACCACCATCGAGGAGATGATCGTCTGGCGCGCGCTGCAAGGTTTTCTCGGCGCCGGCATGATCCCGACGGTGTTCGCTTCCGCCTACACCGTTTTCCCGCGCACCAAATTCCACATCGTCGGTCCCATCATCGGGCTCGTCGCAACGCTGGCTCCGACCATCGGGCCGACCGTCGGCGGCTACATCACCGACCTGATGTCCTGGAACTGGCTGTTCTTCATCAACATCGTGCCCGGCATCGGTATCACAATCGGCGTGCTGGCGCTGGTCGATTTCGACGAGCCGCATTTCGAATTGCTCGATCGTTTCGACTGGTGGGGGTTGCTGTTCATGGCCAGCTTCCTGGGCACGCTGGAATACGTGCTGGAGGAAGGCCCGCAATATGAATGGATGCAGGACCCCTCGGTCGCGATCTGCGCCTGGATCTGCGGCATCTCGGCGATCGCCTTCTTCTGGCGCGTCTTCACGGCGGCCGAGCCGATCGTCAATTTGCGCACCTTTTCCAATCGCAATTTCGCGATCGGCTGCGTCCTTCAGTTCTGCATCGGCATCGGCCTCTACGGCCTGACCTACATCTACCCACGTTATCTCGCCGAAGTGCGCGGCTATAGCGCGCTGATGATCGGCGATACCCTGTTCGTCTCGGGCATCACCATGTTCCTGGTTGCGCCGGTGGTCGGCCGCCTCATGGCGAAGTACGACATGCGCTACATGATCGCGTTCGGGCTCGTCGTATTCGCGCTCGGCTCCTACCAGATGACCTGGATCACGCGCGACTACGATTTCTACGAGCTGTTGATTCCGCAGATCCTGCGCGGCGTCGGCATGATGTTCGCTATGGTGCCGACCAACAACATCGCGCTCGGCACGCTCGCGCCCGACCGGGTGAAGAACGCCTCGGGGCTCTTCAACCTGATGCGCAATCTCGGCGGCGCCGTGGGCCTCGCCGTCATCAACACCGTGCTCAACGACCGCACCGACCTGCACATCTCGCGCCTGCAGGAGCGCGTGACCTGGGGCAACGCGACCGCGACCGAAACCCTGACCATGTTCATGCAGAAGTTCCAGGGGCTCGGCGATTCCACGCTGATGGCGATGAAGCAGCTGTCGCAGCTCTTGCATCGCCAGGCCGTGGTGATGGGCTTCGGCGATGCCTTCTTCATCCTGACGGTGTTCTATCTCGGCCTCACCCTGCTCGTCACGCTGTTGAAGAAGCCGGCCTCGCCGTTCGGCGCCAGCGGCGACGCGCACTAATTTGCAACACTCGTGCGTGATCTCGCGCGAGCCCCGTTGCAAATCACCAGTGACACATCTATAAAGCGCAACTCATTCCATCGAACTGGGAGGATTTGCATGATTTCGTCGCATTCGCAGATCGCACGCCCGCGCTCGATGATGTTCTGGCTCGGTATCTGCTCGGCCTCCTAGAGGCCTCTTCCGCCAGCTTCGATTGGGCTTCCAGTCCCGATCGCTCCGCTCCCCAAGTCCAAAGCCAACTTTAAGTGACGCCGTCTCGGCCCTCGCGGCCGGCCTGCGTCCATCAATGGAGCCGGCCCGCGCCAGAAGCGGCCGGATGACGCCATGACCGCTCTGTCAAAAAGGCCCGCGGCGATACGCGTGGTGCTGCCATTCGTGTTCCGGCACTGGCTGAAGCAGCCGGGGCGTACCCTCGTCGTGGCCGGCGGCTTGTTGGGCGCAACCGTCGCCGACCTGTTCATGCCGGTCTTCTCCGGACATCTGGTCGACGCCCTGACGCGCGGCCCATCAGATCTCGCCGCGCGTCACGCGGCGCTGATGGCCCTGGGCGGTATCGTGGCGCTGGGCGCTGCGTCCATGGTGCTGCGGCTGACCGGCCTTCAAGCCATCGTGCCGTTCTCGCTCAAGATCATGTCCGAGGTCGCGCAGGAAGCCTTCATGCGCGTGCAACGCTTCTCGACCGACTGGCACGCCAACTCCTTCGCGGGATCCACGGTGCGCAAGGTGACCCGCGGCATGTGGGCGCTCGACCTGTTGAACGACACCATCTTGATGGCGCTGGCGCCGTCGCTGCTGGTGCTGATCGGGTCGATGATCCTGCTCGGCGTGCACTGGGCCTCGCTTGGCGCGGTGATCGCGCTGGGCGCGCTGGCCTACGTCACGATGACGGTGCTGTTCTCGACGCGCTATATCGCGCCAGCCGCGCGCGTCTCCAATGCCTGGGACACCAAGGTCGGCGGCACGTTGGCGGACGCGCTAACCTGCAACGCGGTGGTGAAATCCTTCGGCGCGGAAGCGCGCGAGGATGCGCGGCTTGCCCGTGTCGTCAATCGTTGGCGCGTGCGCGTGCGGCGGACCTGGCTGCGCTACAACTACACCAATCTGGCGCAGCTCTCGGTGCTGCTGGCCCTGCGCGCCTCCGTGATCGGCGGCGCGGTGCTGCTGTGGATGTCGGGGCGGGCCTCGCCCGGCGACGTCACCTATGTGCTGACGAGCTACTACGTCATCCATGCCTATTTGCGCGACGTCGGAATGCACATCAACAACCTGCAGCGCTCGGTCAACGACATGGAGGAGCTGGTGGCGATCCACGACGAGCCGATCGGGATTGCGGATGCGCCGGACGCGCGGCCGATCGCGATCGAGCGCGGAGAGCTCCTCTTTGACGACGTCACGTTTCACTATGGCGGTCATCACGCGCCGCTCTATGACGGGTTGTCGGTCACGATCCGTGCCGGCGAGCGCGTCGGTCTCGTCGGCCGCTCCGGCTCCGGCAAGACCACCTTCGTCAAGCTGGTGCAGCGGCTCTACGACGTGACCGGCGGCCGCGTTCTGATCGATGCGCAAGACATCGCCAAGGCCACCCAGCACTCGCTGCGCAGCCAGATCGCGATCGTGC
Source organism: Bradyrhizobium sp. i1.15.2 (assembly GCF_040548425.1). Lineage (NCBI taxonomy): Bacteria > Pseudomonadati > Pseudomonadota > Alphaproteobacteria > Hyphomicrobiales > Nitrobacteraceae > Bradyrhizobium > Bradyrhizobium sp. i1.15.2. The sequence goes on from NZ_JBEPRQ010000026.1 coordinate 63,232, forward strand.
AGCAGGACCCGATCCTGTTTCACCGCTCGCTCGCCGAGAACATCGCCTATGGCCGGCCCGGCGCCAGCCTGGAGGCGATCGAGCAGGCGGCACGGCTGGCCAACGCGCACGACTTCATCCTGCGCCTGCCCAAGGGTTACGGGACGCTGGTCGGCGAGCGCGGCGTCAAGCTCTCCGGCGGCGAGCGGCAGCGCGTGGCGCTGGCGCGCGCCTTCCTGGCCGATGCGCCGGTGCTGATTCTGGACGAAGCGACCTCGAGCCTCGATTCGGAATCCGAGGCGCTGATCCAGCAGGCGATGGAGCGGCTGATGCGAGGCCGTACCTCGATCGTGATCGCGCATCGGCTGTCGACGGTGAAGAGCCTCGATCGCATCCTGGTGTTCGACCGCGGCGAGATCGTCGAGCAAGGCACGCATGCCAGGCTCGCGGCCAAGCCCGGCGGCATCTATCGCGGCCTGTTCGAGCGCCAGGTGGTGGAGCTCGGACATATCGCAGCAGCGGAGTGAGTGGCGCGCGGCTGGCGGGACGAAAGTCCCGCCGTCGCGCCGCCAGAGGATGAATGACATGAAAGACCTGACACGCGGCTCCATCGTGGGCCACATCCTGAGCATGGCGCCACCGATCGTGGTCGGCATGATCACGATCATGATCTGCCAGCTCGTCGACCTGTATTTCGTGTCGGGACTGGGCGATGCGGCAATCGCGGGTGTCGCCGCGGCCGGCAATGCCGGCTTTCTCGTCAATGCGCTGATGCAGGTGCTTGGCGTCGGCACCGTGGCGCTGATGGCGCACGCGGTGGGGCGCAAGGATCGCGGCGACGCCAACCTCGTCTTCAACCAGTCGGTCCTCCTGTCGGTGCTGTTCGGGCTCCTGACCTTGGGCGCGGGCTTCGCATTGTCGCGTCCATATATGCGCGCGGTCGCGGCCGATGAGGCCACGGTCGAAGCCGGCGCGATTTATCTGCTCTGGTTCATGCCGGCTTTGGCGCTGCAGTTTGCGTCGCAGGTCATGGCGTCTGCGTTGCGGGCCACGGGAATCGTGCGGCCGAGCATGCTGGTTCAAGCGCTTGCAGTGGCCATCAACATCGCGCTGGCGCCGGTCCTGATCTCGGGTTGGGGCACCGGGCACGCGCTCGGTGTTGCCGGAGCGGGCCTCGCAAGCTCGATTGCCGTCTTCATCGGTGTGCTCATGCTGCTGGTGTATTTCCTGAAACTGGAACGCTATGTCGCCTTTAATCCCGCGCAATGGCGGCCGCAGCTTCGACAGTGGAAGAGGATCCTCAATGTCGGCCTGCCTGCAGGCGGCGAGTTCGCGATGGTCTTCATCATCATGGCCGTGGGCTATTACGTGCTGAGCGTTTTCGGCTCGGCGGCACAGGCCGGATTTGGCATCGGGACGCGTCTCCTCGGCCTGATGCAGATGCCGGCGCTCGCCATCGCTCTTGCGGCGGGGCCGATCGCCGGGCAGAATTTCGGTGCCGGCAATGGAGCGCGCGTGAGGGAGACCTTTGTCAAGGCGGCGCTTGTCGCGACCGCCGTGATGATTGTTTTCTTGATCCCGGCGCAGCTCGTGCCTGGTCTGTTGCTTACCGGCTTCTCGAAGGATCAGGAGACGATGGCGGTTGCGTCGCTTTTTCTGCGCATCGTCTCGCTCAACATGGTGGCGCAGGGGCTGATCTTCACCTGCTCCAGCATGTTTCAGGGGCTCGGCAATACCAAGCCGGTGTTGTTGACCTCGGCAACGCGGGTCCTCACCTATTCCCTGCCGTCGATCTGGCTCTCGACGTGGCCGGGCTTCCGGATGGAGCATGTCTGGTACCTGTCGATCGCGACGACCACGCTGCAGGCTGCCCTGAGCGTGTGGCTGTTGCGCCGCGAGTTCGGAAAGCGCCTTGTGGTGCTCCGGCACGAGGAGCCCCCCGAGCAGGCTGCACCCGAGCCTGTGGCGACTCCTGTACGCGCGCCCGCGTAGCGATCGCTTATCTGCGTGCTTGGCGTCGGGGTTGCCGGCGGCGTGGCGCTCACCGTGAAGAAAATACGGAGTTAGTGCGTGCCAAGACTGTTCCAGACGAGGCCGAGGCCCGACAGGAACAACAGACCGAGCACGACATCGCCGAAATGCTTGTCGCTCAGCGCGTGATAGACGCGCGCGCCGGCCCATGCGCCGATCAGCGTGCCCGGAAAGGCGACCACCGCGAGCCAGACCACCTTGAACGCGACGAGGCCCGAGGCCGTCTGCAACACCAAAGCGGTGGCGAGCACGGTGAAATTGAAGAGCTGGAAGATGCCGCGCCGCTCGTGCTTGTTCCAGCCGCGGATGTTGGCCCACAGGATCGGAAGCGGCCCCGATAATCCGGCGAGACCGCCAAGAATGCCGCCGGCAAACCCGATCGCGCCGTCGGCGATGCGACCGCCGAAGGTGATGGCGAGCGGCTTCTTGTTGAGGTACAGCGCGGTCGAGAAGATCAGCAGCAGCACGCCGACGCTCAGCTTGAACACTTTTGGATCGGCGGAGGCGACCAGCATGGTGCCCAGCGGCACGCCGATCAGTCCTCCAATCAGGAACGGCCAGACCAGCGAGAGATCAAAACTCTTCCACATCGACGGCAGCGTCGAGCTCTGCGCGATCACCGAGCAGATCAGCACCAGGGGCACCGCGAGCGAGGGCGGCAGCACGTAGAGCCAGATGCCGAGTGCCATCAGCGCGGTGCCGAATCCGGCGAGGCCCGAGACGAAGCCCCCGGCCAGTGCGCCGAGCAGCAGCAGCGCGTAGGTGAGTATTTCCAACAGATTGTCCCTGTCGCCTGGGCGATCCCGAATTGTTGATCCCCATCGCTCGCATAGCACAGCTGCGGCCGTGCAGGTCAATTTCAAAACCGCACGCAAGCGTGATCCCCAGCGGCGGGCGTTCGCGAAAGACAGGTCTAGATGATGCTCGTACTTCCACCTGGGGGCCCGCTCGACGCCATCATGCGGTCCGATCGGCCAGCATCCCGGCTGAGCATATGGAGAAGGACGATGATCCGCACGAAGATTGCCGTCGCGGCCGCGCTGGTGTCGGCGGCGGCCTTGATGCCGACGATGGCGCAGGCGCAGTTTTCCGAGCCCGCGGCCTATCAGGCTGCCCATCCCGACCGCGACGTTCTGAATGGCGGCCAGCTCACACCCGCCGCGCGCGGGGCCCGCGGCGAGTCCGTCGCGCCGAGCGAAGCCTATGCGGCCTATCCGTCCCCCGTCGCACCAGTCGTTCGCTCGCGGCATCGCCGTCAGCATCGATAAGTATTGCTAGACGATCTGTCTGGTGTCGGCGGGGCTGTGCAGCGCGCTCACGAGGATGCGTAGCGCTTCCGTCAATTCCGCCCTGTTGCGCGCCGCGCCAAGCGAGACGCGTGCCGCGTGTGGCGGCGTTCCGTCGACGGTGAAGGCCTCGCCGGCGACGACGGCTAGTCCATTCCGCAGGAGATGCGCCGCGACGTCGGCGCGGCCCTCAGGCAGCCGTAGCCACAGATGGTGAGCGGCGGGTTTGGCCTGGAACTCGAATCCTTTGAGCGCCCGTTGCGCGAGCTGCTGGCGGCCGACCGCCTCGCTCCTGATGGCGGTGATGATGCGGTCGGCGATCCCGGTCTCGATCCAATGCGTCACCAGCGCGACCATCAGCGGTGCCGGCATCTGCACCGTCGCCTGCAAAGAGTTGCGCATCTCCCGCTGCGAGCTGCTGTCGGGCGTCACCAGATAGGCGACCCGTAGCGCGGGCGCGATGCATTTCGACAGCGTGGTCGCGAGATATGTCCGTTCCGGAATGAGATTGGCGATCGGCGATGCCGAGCGATCGAGCAGCCCGTAGGCGTCATCCTCGATCAGAATCGTATCGGCATCGTTGATGATTTTTGCGATGGCGCCGCGGCGCTCGGGAAGAAGCGTCGCGGTGGTCGGATTGTGCAGCGTCGGAATGAGATAGACCGCTTTCGGTCTATGCGTGCGGCAAGCTTCCGCCAGCGCGTCGGGCAGGATGCCGCCGTCATCCATGGCGACGCCGACGAGCTTGACTCCGAGCCGCGCCGCGGCGGCCTTGATGCCGGGGAAGGTGAGGGCCTCCGTCAGCACCACGTCGCCGGGCCGGGCGAGATGGGCGAGCAGGTTGAACAGAATCGTCTGCGCGCCGGGAAAGATCACGAGCCTGTCGGCATGCGCATGCGGCACGCGTGCCCGCATCCACCGCGCCGCGACCTCGCGCTCATGTGCGCTGCCGCCGGGCGGCTGGTAGTTGAGATGCGCCGTCAGACCCGATTGCGCGCGGATGGCGTCCATCCCGGCGATGATGCGCTCGTCGAGCTGCGCTTCGAGAGGCTGCGGCGGCACGTTCATCGAGAGGTCAATCGCGACGGGATGCGGCAGGTCGACCGCGCGGCGCGCGCTGGTCTCCGACACGAACGAGCCCTGGCCGACCCGGGCCTCCATGATGCCGCGGCGCCGCGCCTCGGTGTAGGCGCGCGTCACCGTGGTGAGGTCGACGCCGAGCGCCTTTGCCAGCGCCCGCTGCGTCGGCAATTGTTGGCCGCGCACCAGCCGGCCGGCGGCGATGTCGGCCTCCATGGCCTCGACGATGCGCTGATAGCGCGGCCCGCTCAGCTCCGAGATTGTAGGGGTCCAATCCATGCAATTAAGGCCTATATCCTTTGAATGTATGGATACAAGATATTATTGTATGGATCGTAGAAAAGGAAGAGGTGGGGTCATGGCGACCGGTTCAGTCTCTCTGGCAAAAGCGATGTGGCGCGGATTTCGCGGCAAGTGCCCGAACTGCGGCGAAGGCCATGCGTTCGGCCGTTTCCTGAAGGTGGCGGATACCTGTGACCATTGCGGCGAGGAGCTGTTCCACCAGCGCGCCGACGATTTTCCGGCTTATCTCGTGATGGTCGTCGTCGGCCATCTCGTGGTCCCGGCAATCCTCGCGGTGGAGACCGCCTATGCCCCAGCAGTTTGGCTGCAACTGGCGGTGTGGCTGCCGGTGACCTTGTTCGCTTCGCTCGCGCTGTTGCAGCCGACCAAGGGTGCCATCGTCGGGCTGCAATGGCAGATCGGCATGCACGGTTTTGAGACGGGCAAGCTGCGGCGCGAAGCTGGTCGGCCTGCACCCGCCCTCGTGAAGGTGACCACTCGCGCGGCTTAAGAAGCCATAGCGTTTACATCGCGCGCTCGCCCGCTACACTCCATCGTACAAACAAGAACGATGGAAACGGCGATGGCCGCACGCTCAAAAACCTTCCTGCTCTGTCACGGCGCGTGGTCTGGCGGGTGGGCCTGGAAGAAGATGCATCCGCTGATGGCGCAGGCCGGCCACCGCCTGATTGCGCCGACCTATACCGGGCTCGGCGAGCGCGCGCATCTGGCCAGTGCCGCGATCGATCTCGACACGCATATCCAGGACATTCTCAACGTCATCAGGTTCGAGGATCTCAGCGACATCGTGCTGCTCGGCCACAGCTATGGCGGCATGGTCGCCACCGGCGTCGCCGATCGCGCGCGCGAGCGGGTGACGCAATTGATCTACCTCGACGCCTTCGTGCCGCGTGACGGCCAGTCGCTGTTCGATCTCCATGAGGGCGGGCGCGAGCCGATGCGCAAGGCGGCAAGCTCAGGCGACGGCTACCGCATCCCGCCGAACCCGCCGCCGCCGGACACGCCGCAGGCCGATCTCGACTGGCTCAACGCCCGCCGGATCAACATGCCGATCAAATGTTTCGAGACAAAGCTGAAGCTCGAAGGTAGCGAGCCGGCGATGCCGCGCAGCTACATCTATTGCACGCGCATTCCGCCGGGCGACGTGTTCGGGCAATTCGCGAGGCGCACGAGGAGCGAGGACGGCTGGCGTTTTGTCGAGCTCGACGCCAGCCACGCGCCGAACGTGACAGCGCCGGACGCGCTGATGGGCGTATTGCAAGAGATCGTCGGATAGTGAGCGCCCAAATGGTGAGGGGCTCGATGCGGTCAGCATCGAACCCCTCGTTGCAAGATATCAGCCGGCCTGTAAGCCGGGTTCTGTAAGGCACCGTCCGCTTGCGCGAACGATACGTGACGGCCATTCCTCTGGGACCATGTTTGCACATGGCCTCGAGCAACCTACCCGGACGGCGGGCCTGACATCGCCCCGCGGCGTTATCGCTTTCGCGAACAGCCCGCTACGCCGTCCCTATTCGGTTTTGCTCCCGGTGGGGTTTACCATGCCGGCTCCGTTGCCGCAGCCGCGGTGCGCTCTTACCGCACCTTTTCACCCTTACCTGCCTACGCAGCTTGCGCTGCGAAGGCGGGCGGTTCGTTCTCTGTGGCACTTTCCCTGGGGTCGCCCCCGCCGGACGTTATCCGGCACCGTATGTCAAGGGAGCCCGGACTTTCCTCCCCGGCGGCCTTTCGGCACCTGCCGGAGCGGCCGTCCGGCCGACTGACGGGGCAGGCATGGGGCATTTATGACGGTTCCGTCAAGCTGATATCGCCGCGCATGCGGCCTGCAAATAATTTATCCTGAAGATGTCGTTTGGTGTGTGTCCCGTTCGACTGGATGTCGGCGATCCCGCCGAACAACAGGAGTTAAGCGATGCAATATTTGCTGATGATCTACCAGAACGAAGCCGAGTACGCGAATATGCGTCCGGCGGCCGGCCAGCAGATGACGGCGGAATATCAGACCTTCACGCAAGGCATCATTCAGAGCGGCAATTTCAAGGCGGGCGACCGTTTGCAGCCGACCACGACTGCGACGACGGTCCGCGTGCGCGACGGCAAGACTCTGACGACCGACGGCCCGTTTGCCGAAACGCGCGAGCAGCTCGGCGGCTATTACCTCGTGGAGGCCAAGGATCTCGATACCGCGATCGAGATTGCATCGCGGATTCCGTCGGCGCGTATCGGTTCGATCGAGGTGCGGCCGATCTGGGTCTACGACAAGTGACGGCGCAGCCGCGCATCGGCGCATGACACTGTCCGAGATCGACAAGATTTTCCGCGACGAGGCGGGGCGGGCGCTGGCCACGCTGATCCGCCTCGTCGGCGATTTCGATCTTGCCGAGGACGCGCTCCAGGACGCCTTTGCGGTGGCACTGGAGCGCTGGCCGGCGTGCGAGGTCCCCGACAATGCGCGTGCCTGGCTGGTCAATGTCGCCAGGCACAAGGCGATCGACCGTATCAGGCGCCAGGCCGTCTTCCGCGGCAAGGAGCAGGCGCTCGTGCACGAGCTCGAGCTGAACGCGCAAGCGCCCGCCGAGCCGCCGGCGACGCTCGACGACGATATGCTGCGGCTGATCTTCACCTGCTGCCATCCTGCATTTGCGCCCGAAGTCCAGGTCGCGCTGACGCTGCGCACCCTCTGCGGGCTCTCCACGGCGCAGGTCGCGCGCGCCTTTCTCGTCAGCGAGGAGGCGATGGGGCAGCGTCTGGTCCGCGCCAAGCAGAAGATCAGGCTCGCCGGCATTCCCTATGAGGTCCCCGAGCGCGACACGCTGGTGCCGCGGCTCGACGGTGTGCTTGCCGTGATCTATCTGGTCTTCACCGAAGGCTATGTGGCGACGTCGGGTGCGGATTTGATGCGGCCCGATCTTGCGGCCGAGGCGATCCGGCTTGGCCGCTTGCTCGACCGGCTGTTACCCGATCGCGCCGGGATCAAGGGCCTGCTGGCGCTAATGCTGCTGCACGATGCGCGCCGCGCAGGGCGCCAGACCCCCGCCGGCGACATCGTGCTGCTGGAAGAGCAGGATCGTTCGCGGTGGGACCATGCACAGATCGAGGAGGGTCTGCGCCTGGTCGACGACGCGCTGCGCGTGCCCGGCCGGCCGCAGCCCTACGCAGTACAAGCCGCGATCGCCGCGCTGCATGCGCGTGCGCCGAGCTATGAGCAGACAGACTGGCCGCAGATTGCCGGGCTCTACGAGGTCCTGCTGCGGATCAACCCATCTCCGGTGATCGAGCTTAACCACGCGGCGGCGGTGTCGATGGTCGATGGGCCCGCGCGCGCACTCGATCTCGTGGATGCGACCGCCGCACGCGGCGGGCTTCATGGCTACGAGCTGCTGCCAGCGGTGCGGGCGGATCTATTGCGGCGGCTCGGCCGCAATGAGGAGGCGCGCGAGGCCTATCGCGCGGCGACGGAAGCGACGCAGCTCGAGCCGCTGCGACGACTTTATGCGCGAAGGATGCGGGAGATGGAGTAGTCGCCACATACTCCGTCATTGCGAGGAGCGCTTGCGACGAAGCAATCCAGACTGCTTCCGCGGAGGCAGTCTGGATTGCTTCGCTTCGCTCGCAATGACGGGGTGCGTGGCAGTCGCCGTCACTTCGACGCGACCGTCGTTCCCTCCGCCGGCAAGCTTCCCAACAGTGCCTGCAAGGTCGACAGCGTCGAGTGATCCGCGACCCCATCCAGTCGCGCCGGGCGGAAATGGCGCTGGAACGCGGTGACGACTTCCATGGTCGCGCCGTCGTATTTGCCGGTGAGGGGAACGCCGTAGCCGTATCTGGCGAGCGCCTGCTGCAGGCTCAGCACCTCGTCGCTGATGGTGCCGAGCATCAGGCTCTCGCCGCGTACGACCGGCGCGGGCGTGACCCAGTGGCCGACCCCGGAATTGGCCAGCGAATGCCACGGAAATTTTTCGCCGGGATCTTTCTTGCGCGCAGGCGCCACGTCGGAATGGCCGAGAACCCGGTGCGCGGGCACCTTGCGGCGGAGCATGATGCCGCGGCACAGCGCGATCACGGCGGCGATCTGGCGCAGCGGAAACTCCGGATAGCCCCAATCGTGGCCGCGATTGACGATCTCGATCCCGATCGAGCAGGAATTGATGTCGTCCTCGCCGGACCAGGACGAGACGCCGGCATGCCAGGCACGCCTGGCCTCCGGCACGCATTGCACGATGCGGCCGTCCTCCAGCACGACATAATGTGCCGACACCTCGGTGCCAGCCGAGCAGAGCCGCGCCAGCGCACCTTCGACGTCGGGCATGCCGGTGTAATGCAGCACGATCATGTCGGGCTGCCGGCCCTTGTTGCGGTCGCCGTGGTTCGGTGAGGGGATGATGTCGGAGACGATCGAGGAATCCGGCTCGAACGTCCGCATGTTCGCGGCGGCCTTGGGAACCGGGAGAACGCGTTGACGCTTCGAATCAGATCCAGACGGCGTGGACGAACCGGACGACATAAACAGCTCGAGACAGACAGAGAGTGGGCCAAGCCCTTCTCTTTACTATTCCTTTACCCTCCACCGTGCGCAACCGCGCGACGAGGTTAACGGATGCATTTTGGCGCATGTGTGTGGATGAAGCATCACCGCCGCGTCAGCTTTTCGACTTGTCGCGAGCCGATCAACGCTTTCTTAACGCTAAGGGCCGTTACTGAGAGATGAAGAGCCGACCCGCGTCCGGAGGCGGCCAAAGCGTATTTTGGCTCGAAATCCCATGGCTGCCCGACAAATTCCAAAGGGAATACTGGGTTGGTGGCCCGGGACGATCGGGCACGGTAACCATGCTGGACGGGGATTGGGTCGTGGAACCGCCGCGACGCGGAATTATTCGAGGCGTTATGAGCTTGTTCGTCCCCGATCTCACTTGGGAGTCCGGCGGGGCGATCGGCAGGCTTGGCGCATGAGCTCGGCTCCGCACATCCCCGTTCTTGGCCGTGAGGCCATCGACCACCTCGCCCCACGCGAGGGCGGCCTTTACATCGACGCGACCTTTGGCGCGGGCGGCTACAGCCGCGCGATCCTCGACATGCCGGGAACCCGGGTGATTGCCATTGATCGCGACCGTACTGCGATCGCAGGCGGCGCCGAGCTGGTCGAACGCTCGGCGGGCCGGCTGACGCTGGTTGAAGATCGCTTCTCCAACCTCGCCGAAATCTGCGCGGCTCAAGGCGTCGATGGCATCGACGGCGTCGTGATGGACGTCGGGGTGTCCTCGATGCAGCTCGACCAGGCCGGCCGCGGCTTCTCGTTCCGCCTCGATGGTCCGCTCGACATGCGGATGGGGCAGGCGGGCCCGACTGCGGCCGATGTCGTCGCGCGCGCCTCGGAAGGCGATCTCGCCGACATCATCTATCTCCTCGGCGAAGAGCGGCAGTCGCGCCGGATCGCCCGCGCCGTCGTCGCCGACCGGCAGGAGACGCCGTTCACGACCACACGCGCGCTCGCCGATCTCGTCGGCAGGGTGGTTCGTTCCAAGCCCGGCGATATTCACCCGGCGACGCGGACGTTCCAGGCCCTGCGCATCTTCGTCAATGAAGAACTCGAGGAACTCCAGAACGCGCTCATCGCTGCCGAGCGTGTGCTCAAGCCCGGTGGTCGACTCGTGGTCGTCTCGTTCCATTCGCTGGAAGACCGCATCGTCAAGAATTTCTTCGCCGAGCGCAGCAAGACGGGTGGCGGTTCACGCCATCTTCCGGAAGTGTCGCAGGCGGTGCCGAGCTTCCAGCTCCTGACGCGGCGGCCGGTGATCGCGGGCGAGGACGAAGTCGCGCATAACCCGCGGGCGCGGTCGGCAAAGCTGCGCGCCGCCGAGCGCACCTCGGCGCCTGCGCAGGACGATCGCGAGCAATCGTCCTGGCCAAAACTCTCCGACGTCATGAGAGGTGGCTAGCGCATGCGCTTCATCCACCTGCTCGTCATTGGCGCGCTGATCTTCGCGGCGGCCTATGTCTATAGGATCAAGATGGACTCCACGGCGCGCACCGAAAAGGTGCTGCGGCTGCATGCGGAGATCCGCGAGCAGCGCGATGCGATCGCGGCGCTGCGCTCCGAATGGGCGAAGCTCGATGCGCCGCTGCGCCTGCAGGGCCTGTCCGACCGGCATCTGCAGCTCAAGCCGGTCAACGGCACGCAATATGATTCACTGAAGAACTTGCCCGAGCGTCCGCCGCGGATGTTCAGGCCGGGCGAGCCGGATCCGATCGGCGCCATGCTCAATACCATCGAAGCCGCGAGCGATCCCGATAACGTGACGGGCTCCGTGCCTCAGCCCGAGGACAAGCCATGAGTGCTGTGACCCCGGCCAAACCTGTAGGAAAGCCGACCGAGCCCTGGCGGCAACGGCTGATCCGCAGTCTGCTGTACGGGCGCAACGTCGATCGCGCCGCCAAGGCGCGGGCGCGCGTCGGCCTGGCGATGCTCGCCTTCGGCGCGGTCTACGCCCTGATCGGCGGCCGGCTCGTGATGTTCGCGATCGGCGCCGACGCCCACGGCGCACGCCGCGCCGCGGCGCAGGAGGTGGTCGCGACCGCGCGGCCCGATATCGTCGATCGCAACGGCGCAATTCTCGCGACCGACGTCAAGGCGTCGAGCCTGTTCGGCGAGCCGCGCCGCATCATCGACAAGGACGAGGCGATCGAGCTTCTGACCGCCACCGTGCCCGACCTCGATGAGGCCGAGGTGCGCGAGCGCCTGAAGACGCGCAAGGGCTTCGTCTGGCTCAAGCGCGAGATTACGGCGAAGCAGCAGCAGGATATCCACAAGCTCGGCATTCCCGGCATCGGCTTCCTGCGCGAGAACAAGCGCGTCTATCCGACCGGCAACGAGGTCGCCCACCTCATCGGTCTCGTCAACATCGACAACCAGGGCATCGCCGGCATGGAGAAGTGGCTCGACAATCAGGGGCTCGCCGATCTCCACCGCGCGGGCTTTGCCACCGACCGGCTGCAAAAGCCGATCGAGCTCTCGGTCGATCTGCGCGTCGAGCACGCCCTGCGTGACGAGCTCCTGAAGGCCAAGGAGAAATACCACGCCAAGGCCGCCTCCGGCATCGTCTCCAACGTCAAGACCGGCGAGATCGTGGCGATGGTCTCGCTTCCGGATTTCGATCCCAACAATCCGAAGGAAGCGCACGACCCCGACCGCATCAACCGCCTGACCACCGGCGTCTACGAGATGGGCTCGACCTTCAAGGCGTTTACGTTGGCGATGGCGCTCGATTCCGGCAAGATCAATCTGAACTCGATGTGGGATGCGCGCGGAAACCTGCACTACGGCAAGTTCACCATCCACGACAGCCACTCGCTCGGACGCTTCATCAACACCAAGGAAGTGTTCACGTTCTCGTCCAATATCGGTGCGGCGCGGATCGCGCTCGGCCAGGGCGTCGAGGCGCACAAGGCGTTTCTCGCCAAGATGGGCCAGCTGACGCGGCTGCGCACCGAGCTGCCCGAGAGCGCGGCTCCGCTGATCCCGCGCCGCTGGGGTGAGCTGAACACGGTCACCATCGCGTTCGGCCAGGGTCTGTCGGTGGCGCCGCTCCAGGCGGTGATGGGGATTAACGCACTCGTGAACGGCGGCTATCTAATTCCGCCGACCTTCATGAAACGCAGCGAGTCCGAAGCGGCAGCGTTGGCCAAGCGCGTGGTCAAGACGGAGACCAGCGACAAGATGCGGTTCCTGATGCGGCTCAATGCCGAGATCGGCACCGCCAAGACCGCCAACGTCAACGGCTACTATGTCGGCGGCAAGACCGGCACCTCCGAGAAGGTCATCAACGGCCGCTATGCCAAGAAACGCGTGCTCAACTCCTTCACTGCGATCATGCCCTGCGACGATCCGAAATATCAGATCCTGATCATGCTGGACGAGCCGCAGCCGCTGAAGGAGACCTACGGCTTCATCACGTCCGGCTTTAATGCTGTGCCGACCGGCGGGAAGGTGATTGAGCGGATCGCGCCGCTGCTCGGCATCGAGCCGCGCTTCGACCTGCCGCCTGCGGACCGCCTTATTCTTGCAGCATCCAGGACAACCCAGTAATCAACCGGGTGGGCCGTTGCCGCTGCTGAGTCGGGATTTCCCTGCAGATTCGGTGTTCCGGTCCGGCATGTCGACTGGAAGACCATGAAGCTGCGTGACCTCCTAGGCAATGACGCCGCAATCGAGCCCGCCATCGCGGCCCTCGATGTGACCGGCGTTGCCCTCGACAGCCGCGCGGTCAAGCGGGGTGATCTCTTCTTCGCACTTGCGGGCAGCAAGACCGACGGTGCGCGCTTCGTCGATGCCGCGATTGCCGCAGGCGCGGTGGCGGTTGTCGGCGACCATGTGCCTGATGGCTGCAAGGTGCCGTTCATCACAGTCGCCAATCCGCGCCGCGCGCTGGCGCTCGCCGCGGCAAGATTTTTTCCCGCGCAACCCGCCACCATTGCGGCGGTGACCGGCACCAGCGGCAAGACCTCGGTCGCCGCATTCACCCGGCAGATCTGGGAGCGGCTCGGGCACGCCTCCGCCAGCATCGGAACCATCGGCCTAGTCTCGCCCAAACGTACAGTCTACGGCTCGCTGACGACGCCCGATCCGATCGCGCTGCACCGGCAGTTGGACGAGATCGCGCGCGAGGGCGTCACGCATCTCGCCTTCGAGGCCTCCTCGCACGGGCTCGATCAATATCGCCTCGACGGCGTGCGCGTATCGGCGGGCGGCTTTACCAATCTCTCGCGCGACCACATGGATTACCATCCGACCGTCGCGCATTATCTTGCGGCCAAGCTCAGGCTGTTCCGCGAACTTGTTCCGCCGGGAGGCGCGGCCGTGATCTCCGCCGATCATGATTGCTCGGCCGAGGCGATCAGCGCTGCGAATTCGCGCGGCTTGCGCGTGATGGCGGTCGGTCGCAAGGGCGACGGGGCAGGCGAGGGCATTCGTCTCGCCGGTGCGGAGGTCGAAGGGTTTTCGCAAGTGCTCGCGCTCGAACATCGCGGCAAGCAATATGCGATCCGGCTGCCGCTGGTCGGCGAATTCCAGATCGAGAATGCGCTGGTGTCGGCCGGTCTCGCCATCGGCACCGGCAGCGACGCCGCAAATGTGTTTGCGAGCCTCGAACACCTCGAAGGCGCCAAGGGGCGGCTCGAGCGCGTCGGCGAGCGCAACGGCGCGCCGATCTTCGTCGACTACGCGCACAAGCCCGATGCGCTGGCGAAGGCGCTGCAGGCGCTGCGTCCCTACGCGAAGCGCAGGTTGGTCGTCGTGTTCGGTGCCGGCGGCGACCGCGATGCCGGCAAGCGTCCGATCATGGGCGAGATCGCGGCCGGCAACGCCGACGGCATCATCATCACCGACGACAATCCGCGCAGCGAGAAGCCGGAGTCGATCCGCGCCGAAATCCTCGCCGCCGCCAGGGGCGCGCGCGAAATCGGCGACCGGGCCGTTGCGATCCGCACGGCGATCGAGGAATTGGAAGATGGCGATGCGCTGCTCATCGCCGGCAAGGGCCACGAGACCGGGCAGATCGTCGGCGGAGAGGTTTTGCCCTTCAGTGATCACGAGGCGGTCGCCGCCGCATTAGCGTCGAGGATTGCATGAGCGCGCCCATATGGACGGTGGCCGAAGTGGCGCGCGCGCTGGGCGCCGCCGGATCGTTCCCGGACACGCCGATCGACTTCGTCACCCAGGACAGCCGGCTGGTGAAACCGGGCAGCCTGTTCGTCGCGCTGAGCGGCACGCCGAGCGGCGGCTTCATCTCAGCCTTCGCCAGCGCGCGTGACGGCTGGGAGTTCGCGGAAAAGGCGGAAACTTCCGGCGCAGTCGCGATGATCGTGCCGCACGAGATCGCGGGCGTCCGCGTTCCCCAGATCGTCGTCAAGGACACGCTGATCGACGGCCTCTGGGGTCTTGCCCGCGCGGCACGTGCGCGCTTCAACGGACCGGTGATCGGGCTCACCGGCAGCGCAGGCAAGACCAGCACCAAGGAATTCCTCGCGGCCTACCCCAATGCCTATGCCAGCCCGTCGAGCTTCAACAATTTCTGGGGCGTGCCGCTGACGCTATGCAATGCGCGGCCCGATGCCAGTCTCTGGGTCGTCGAGATGGGCATGAACCAGGCCGGCGAAATCGCGCGGCTCAGCGAACTGACGCGGCCGACAGTCGCGCTCGTCGTCAACGTCCAGCCGGTGCATCTGGAGAAGCTCGGCTCGCTCGAAGCCATCCGTCGCGAGAAGGTGTCGATTGCACTCGGTCTGCCCGCGGAAGGCGTGCTGGTGCTGCCCGCCGGGATCAAGGCGCCGGACTGGAAGGGCAAGGTCATACGCTTCGGCGACAAAGCCGAGGTGCACGAGGTCGCGCACGCGCCGCATGGCGACAGCTGGCAGGTCGTGGCCGCGCTCGGCAAGAAAGAGATCGCGTTCAGCCTGACGCCGGGCGCGCCGCACCGCGTGCAGAATGCGCTCGCCGCGCTCGCATCGATCCGTGCGGCGAATCTCGATGCGGCGACGCTTGCGATCAAGCTCGACCGGGTCGGCATCATGACCGGCCGTGGCGTCGAGCAGGCGGTCGGCGGTATCACCGTGATCGACGACAGCTTCAACGGCAATCCGGCCAGCGTGGCTGCCGCGCTGCAAAGCCTTCAAGCGCGCAACACGACCGGCGGCCGCCGCATTGCGGTACTCGGCGACATGCTGGAGCTGGGCGATGGCGCGCCCGGCTATCACACCGGCCTCGCCAAGCATCTCGACGGCATCGACGGCGTCTATTGCGTCGGACCCCTGATGCGTCACCTGTTCGAGGTGCTTCCAGCAGGCAAGGGTCTCGGCTGGCACGACGACCCCGTCACGCTGAAGCCGGGCGAGGTCGCAAATCTGCTGAGGGCAGGCGATGTCGTGGTTGTCAAGGGCAGCAAGAAGATGTTCTGGGTCAACAAGTTTGTGCCGGGCCTAGTGGCCGCCTTGCAGGCAAGGGCGTAAACTGCTTGGAAGGCGCTGTTCCCGAATCCCACCCTTTCCGGCGCGAAGCCGTTCGTTTTCTTTAGAGGTCGCCCGACCCATGATGAAGACCAGCGAATGCGCGTGAGGCAGGTTGATAAGGCCAAGATCAAGGCGCGTGCAAAGGCGCCATAGGACCGTCTGAATGTTTTACTGGCTGATCGAGCTCTCCAACACATTTCCGGGCTTCGGTGCCGTTCGCACCTTCCTGAACGTCTTCCGCTACATCACCTTCCGCACCGGCGGCGCCGTCGTCACCGGCGCGCTGTTCGTGTTCCTGTTCGGCCCCTGGATCATCGACCATCTGCGCATCCGGCAAGGCAAGGGCCAGCCGATCCGGGCCGATGGTCCGCAATCGCATCTCGCCAAGAAAGGCACGCCCACCATGGGCGGGCTGATGATCCTGTCCGGCCTCACGGTCGGCACGGTGCTGTGGGCCAATCCGCTCAACCCTTATGTCTGGATCGTACTGGCGGTGACGCTCGGTTTCGGCTTCGTCGGCTTCTATGACGATTATCTCAAGGTGACCAAGCAGACCACGACCGGCTTCGGCAGCAAGCTTCGCCTGCTGATCGAGGCGGCAATCGCGCTGGTTGCCTGCTACGCGCTGGTGCGGCTGAACCGCGATCCGGCGTCGACCGCGCTGACGATTCCTTTCCTCAAGGACACCGTGCTGCATTTCGGCTGGTTCTTCGTCGTGTTCGGCGCCTTCGTGATCGTCGGCGCCGGCAACGCGGTGAACCTCACCGATGGTCTCGACGGCCTCGCCATCGTGCCCGTGATGATCGCGACCGCGAGCTTTGCGATGATCGCCTATCTCGCCGGCAACGCGGTGTTCGCCGATTATCTCCAGATCAAATATGTCGCAGGCACCGGCGAACTCGCCGTGCTCTGCGGCGCGCTGCTGGGCGCGGGCCTCGGCTTCCTCTGGTTCAACGCGCCGCCGGCCTCGATCTTCATGGGCGACACCGGCTCGCTCGCGCTCGGCGGCATGCTGGGTGCGATCGCGGTGGCGGTGAAGCACGAGATCGTGCTCGCGGTGATCGGTGGCCTGTTCGTGCTGGAGGCGGTCTCCGTCATCGTGCAGGTGGTGTCGTTCAAGATGACGGGAAAGCGCATCTTCCGGATGGCGCCGATTCATCACCATTTCGAGCAGCTCGGCTGGACCGAGCCGCAGATCGTGATCCGTTTCTGGATCATCTCCGTGATGCTGGCGCTCGCCGGCCTGTCCACGCTGAAGCTGCGGTGAGCCCTCGATGATCCCGGTCACGTCCTTTGCCGGCAAGACGGTCGCGGTGTTCGGCCTCGGCGGCTCGGGGCTCGCCTCCTGTTACGCCTTGAAAGCGGGTGGCGCCGAGGTGATCGCCGCCGATGACAATGCCGAGAACGTCGCCAAGGCCGCGCAAGCGGGCTTCATCACGGCGGATCTACGCAACGTCTCCTGGGCGAATTTCGCGGCGCTGGTGCTCGCGCCCGGCGTTCCCCTGACCCACCCGGTGCCGCATTGGAGCGTGCTGAAGGCGCGCGAGGCCGCTATCGAGGTGATCGGCGACATCGAGTTGTTCTGCCGCGAGCGGCGCCGCCACGCGCCGGATGCGCCGTTCGTCGCCATCACCGGCACCAATGGTAAATCGACCACGACGGCTTTGATCGCGCACCTGACCAAAGTGGCCGGCTATGACACCCAGATGGGCGGCAATATCGGCACCGCGATCCTGTCGCTGGAGCCGCCGGGCATGGGCCGCGTCCACGTCATCGAGATGTCGTCCTACCAGATCGACCTCACGCCCTCGCTCGATCCCTCCGTCGGCATTCTGCTCAATGTCAGCGAGGACCACATCGATCGCCACGGCACCATCGCGCATTACGCTGCGGTGAAGGAACGCCTCGTTGCCGGTGTGCAGGCCGGCGGCACCGCGATCGTCGGCGTCGACGACGGTTTTTGCCGCGATATCGCCGACCGGCTCGATCGCACCGGCAAGAACATCGTGCGCATCTCGGTCAGGAATCCGCTGGCCAGCGGCATCCATGTCGAGCATGGCAATATCGTGCGGACCTCCGGTGGTGCCCGCAGCGAAGTCGCCAAGCTCGGCGGCATCGGTTCTCTGCGCGGTCTGCACAATGCTCAGAACGCGGCGTGTGCGGCCGCCGCCGCGCTCGCGATGGGCATCAGCCTCGATGTCTTGCAGAACGGCCTGCGCAGCTTTCCGGGCCTTGCACATCGCATGGAGCAGGTCGGCCGCCGCGGCAACGTGCTGTTCGTCAACGACTCCAAGGGCACCAATGCGGACGCCACAGCGCATGCGCTGTCGTCCTTCGCCGACATTTTCTGGATCGCCGGCGGTAAGCCGAAGGCCGGCGGCATCACGGGCCTCACCGGCTACTTCCCGCGCATCCGCAAAGCCTACCTGATCGGCGAGGCCGCGGAGGAGTTTGCCGGCACGCTCGGCACCCAAGTGCCGCACGAGATCAGCCAGACCCTCGATGTGGCGGTCGAGCAAGCCGCACGCGATGCGGAGGCGTCGGGCATCGCTGACGCGGTCGTCCTGCTGTCACCCGCCTGCGCCTCCTTCGACCAGTATCGCAATTTCGAGATCCGCGGCACCAAGTTCCGCGAGCTGGTGCAGGCGCTGCCTGGCGTGAAGCCGGTGGTGTGACGGTTTATAACCCGACGCGCTGAGAGGGTGATGAGGTGACGATGCAGGTTGCCACAATTTGTTTTCCTGATCGCGATTCCGGAGATGACGCCGTCGTAGTGGTACGCACTGCTGGCGAGGTCGCCGGCCTCGCGCTGTCCCTCAGAAAGAACGGAGACATTGAGGTCTTCTTCGGTGCGCAAGAGCTCGACCAGCTCATCGAAGCGCTGGAGAGGACTCGCAGTTTGCTTTCGGATAGGAAGTCGCCGGTATGATGACCTTCGTGTCCCGGACGCGGTGCGGCACGAAGTGACGCTCCGCAGAGCCGGGACCCAGAAGCCTGCTGGGCCCCGGCTCAGCAGCGCACCGCAAGGGCGTTGCGCTGCGTCCGGGGCACGACTCCCGAAAACTTCATCGATTCCCTTAACCACCCGGTAACCAACCTCGGCGACCAATGGACCGACCTCTGTCCGAAAGCGGCCGCCATGCTCTCCCGTGAAGAACGCACCCCCTTTTCCGAGTGGTGGTGGACCGTCGACAAGCCGCTGATGGGTGCCATCCTGGCGCTGATGCTGACCGGCGTGATCCTGTCGCTGGCGGCGAGCCCGCCGGTCGCGACCCGCATCGGGCTCGATCCCTTCCATTTCTTCAGCCGTCACGTGCTGTTCCTGGTGCCTTCCTGCATCGTGCTGCTCGGGGTCTCCTTCCTGTCGCCGCGCGCGATCCGCCGCAGCGCGCTGATCATCTTTGCGGCCAGCATCATCCTGATCGTGCTGACGCTCGCGATCGGTCCCGAGGTGAAGGGCTCGCGGCGCTGGATCACGCTGATCGGCGTCAACATCCAGGCCTCCGAGATCGCAAAACCGTCGTTCGTCGTCATGGCCGCCTGGCTGTTCGCGGAATCCACTCGGCGGCCAGAAATGCCGGCGACCTCGATGGCGCTGGTGCTGCTCTTGATGCTGGTTTCGCTTTTGGTGATGGAGCCGGATTTCGGCCAGACCATGCTGATCCTGATGGTGTGGGGCTCGCTGTTCTTCATCGCGGGCATGCGGATGATCTGGGTGTTCGGGCTCGCCGGCCTCGGCGCCGCCGGACTGTTCAGCGCCTACCTTTTTGTTCCTCACGTCGCCGGCCGCATCAAGCGCTTCATGAATCCGGCCTCGGGCGACACCTTCCAGGTCGATACCGCGATGGAAGCCTTCTACAACGGCGGCTGGTTCGGGCTCGGGCCGGGCGAGGGCATCGCCAAGCGCAGCCTGCCGGACAGCCACACCGACTTCGTGTTCGCGGTTGCCGCCGAAGAGTTCGGCATCATCCTGTGCCTCGCAATGCTGGCACTGTTTGCTTTCGTCGTCATCCGCACGCTGTCGCGCGCCTATGCCAACGAAGACATGTTCTCGCGCTTCGCGGCCTCGGGGCTTGCGATCCTGTTCGGCGTGCAGGCCGCGATCAACATGTCGGTCAATCTCCAGCTCATCCCCGCCAAAGGCATGACGCTGCCCTTCATCTCCTATGGCGGCTCCTCGATCGTGTCGCTGGCCTATGGTGTCGGCATGATGCTGGCGCTGACGCGGCTGCGCCCGCGCACCGAGGTCGAGGCAAGCGGCCACGCCGAGGCGATGCGCAGCTACGCGTGATTGCTCTCGTGTCCCTGACAAGCGAAGCGCAGATCCGGGACCCAGAATGCCGCAGCCATGGGCCCCGGTTCAGCAGCGCACCACGCCGCGAAGGGCGGCGCGCTGCGCTGCGCCCGGGGCACGAGCACCGGCTCGCAATGGCGGGAAAGTCCCTGTAAAACTCCTCTCCATGGACACCTCCCCCCTGATTCTTCTCGCCGCGGGCGGCACCGGCGGCCATCTGTTTCCGGCCGAGGCGCTCGGCGTCGAGCTGATCCGGCGCGGATTCCGTGTCCGCCTCGTCACCGACGAGCGCGCGCTGCGCTACAGTGGGCTGTTCACCAAGGACATGATCGACGTCGTCTCGAGCGAGACTGCGCGTGGACGCAATCCGCTGCAGCTCGCCTATGCCGGCCTGACGCTCGCGGCCGGCACGCTGTCCGCCTACAGCTTGATCAAGCGATTGAAGCCGGTCGCTGTCGTCGGCTTCGGTGGCTATCCGACGCTGCCGCCGCTGGTCGCGGCAAAATTCGCGGGCGTGCCCGGCATCATCCATGACGCCAATGCGGTGCTCGGCCGCGCCAACCGGTTCCTGTCGAGCCGCGTCCGCGCCATCGCCACTTCATTGCCTGGCGTGCTCGATCGCGATCCGGCGCTATCAGGCAAGACCACGACGGTCGGCACGCCGATGCGTCCGGCGATTCTCGCCGCAGCTGGCGTGCCATACGCTGCGCCTGAAGTGAACGGCCCGCTGCGGCTGCTCGTCGTTGGGGGCAGCCAGGGCGCGCGCATCATGGCCGACATCGTTCCGGGCGCGATCGAGCGCCTCGAGCCCGCACTGTGGGGCCGGCTCGTCCTCACCCAGCAGGTGCGTGACGAGGACATGGCGCGCGTGCGTGCGGTCTACGACAGGCTGAAGATCAAGGCCGAGCTTGCGCCGTTTTTCACCGATCTACCGGCACGGCTGGCCTCCAACCATCTGGTGGTGTCGCGCTCAGGCGCGGGCACCGTGGCCGAACTCGCCGCGATCGGGCGGCCCTCGATCCTGGTGCCGCTACCGGGCGCGATCGACCAGGACCAGTTCGCCAATGCCGGCGTGCTGGCCAAAGTCGACGGTGCGATCCGCATTCCGCAGACCGAGTTTTCCTCCGATCGCCTCGCCGCCGAGATCTCCGCCTTCGCCGCCGAGCCCGCGCGCCTTGCCACCATGGCGCAGGCCGCCCGCGGCGCCGGCCGGCTCGATGCGGCTGAGCGGCTGGCCGATCTGGTGGCCAAAATCGCGGGAATCTGACGCGAAAAAGCCCTTGTCTTCGCCTTCTAAAGCGGGGCATCCAGTAGGAAAGGCGCGCGGCTGATTTGCCGTGACCTTCGCCAGATGCCGCCTTCTCCGGCGGCGAGGTCAGGGAATAGAGCATGAGACTGCCGCGCGAGATCGGACCC
This sequence comes from Bradyrhizobium sp. i1.15.2, assembly GCF_040548425.1. Taxonomy (NCBI): domain Bacteria; kingdom Pseudomonadati; phylum Pseudomonadota; class Alphaproteobacteria; order Hyphomicrobiales; family Nitrobacteraceae; genus Bradyrhizobium; species Bradyrhizobium sp. i1.15.2. The sequence continues at coordinate 84,622 of NZ_JBEPRQ010000026.1, forward strand.
ATCCACTTCGTCGGGATCGGCGGGATCGGCATGAGCGGCATTGCCGAGGTGCTGCTCAATCTCGGCTATTCCGTGCAGGGCTCGGACGCTTCCGACAATTACAATCTCGATCGTCTGCGCAAGAACGGTGCGAGGGTCTCGGTCGGCCACAAGGCGGAGAACGTCGACGGCGCCGAGGTCGTCGTGGTCTCTACCGCGATCAAGCGCGATAATCCGGAACTGACGGCGGCGCGCGAGCGGCGCATCCCTGTGGTGCGCCGCGCCGAGATGCTGGCCGAGCTGATGCGGCTGAAGAGCTGCGTTGCCATCGCCGGCACCCACGGCAAGACCACCACGACCACGATGGTCGCGACGTTGCTCGACGCCGGCGGCCTTGATCCCACCGTGATCAATGGCGGCATCATCAACGCCTACGGCTCCAACGCACGTCTCGGTGCGGGCGACTGGATGGTAGTCGAAGCCGACGAGAGCGACGGCACGTTCCTGAAGCTGCCGACCGAGGTCGCGATCGTCACCAATGTCGATCCCGAGCATCTCGATCACTTCAAGACCTTCGAGGCGGTGCAGGACGCGTTCCGGCATTTCGTCGAGAACCTGCCGTTCTACGGCTTTGCCGTGATGTGCATCGATCATCCCGTGGTGCAGACTCTCGTCGGCAAGATCGAGGATCGGCGCATCATCAGCTATGGCGAGAATCCGCAGGCCGATGTGCGCTTCGTCGACCTCACCCCGATGGGCGGCGGATCGAAGTTCAAGGTTGCCTTCCGCGATCGCAAGACGGGCGCCGTGCACGAGATCTCCGATCTCATGCTGCCGATGCCGGGACGCCACAACGCCTCCAACGCGACGGCCGCGATTGCGGTCGCGCGCGAGCTCGGCGTGTCGGACGAGGCAATCCGCAAGGCGATCGCCGGCTTCGGCGGCGTCAAGCGCCGCTTCACCAAGACCGGAGAATGGAACGGCGTCACCGTCATCGACGATTACGGCCATCATCCGGTCGAGATCGCGGCGGTGCTGAAGGCGGCGCGGGAATCCACCAACGGCAAGATCGTCGCCGTCGTGCAGCCGCATCGCTATACCCGCCTGCAGTCGCTGTTCGAGGAATTCTGCACCTGTTTCAACGACGCGGATGTGGTGATCGTCGCCGAGGTCTATGCCGCAGGCGAGACGCCGATCGAGGGCATCGATCGCGACCATTTCGCCGCGGGCCTGCGCGCCCACGGCCACCGCGAGGTGATCCCGCTACCGGCGGCGTCCGATCTCGCCGGCATCGTCAAGGGCGTAGCGAAATCGGGCGATCTCGTGGTGTGCCTTGGCGCCGGCAACATCACGCAATGGGCCTATGCCTTGCCCGGCGAGTTGAAGGCGCTGGAATGATGATGCTGAGGGGCCCGCAGTCAGCCGCACGGCAAGCTGCGCTCCCTCCCCCCTTGTGGGGGAGGGCGGGGGAGAGGGGTGGCCGCGAACTCCGATCTCGCTTGGGGCTACCCCCCTCCCTGACCCTCCCCCACAAGGGGGGAGGGAACGGAAGAAGTGTGCGCTCCTCACCCGCAGTGAGCATGCTCGCATGAGCTTCCCCGACATCACACCCGACCTCAAAGCCGCGATGCCCGATCTTCGCGGCCGGCTGCTGGCGAACCAGTCGCTCGCCGAGCTCACCTGGTTTCGCGTCGGCGGCCCGGCGCAGGTGCTGTTCACGCCGGCGGACGAGGACGACCTCGCTTATTTCCTCGCGCATCTCGCAAGCGACATTCCCGTCTACGTCGTCGGCGTCGGCTCCAACCTGATCGTGCGCGACGGCGGCATTGCGGGCGTGGTGATCCGGCTGGCGCCGCGCGCCTTCGGCGAGGCGAGCGCTAGCGGCGATGTCGTCACTGCGGGCGCGGCCGCGCTCGACAAGCGCGTGGCGGAAGTCGCCGCGTCGGCCAATATCGGTGGGCTCGAATTCTACTTCGGCATTCCCGGCACGATCGGCGGCGCGTTGCGCATGAATGCGGGCGCCAATGGCGGCGAGACCAGGGACGTGTTGATCGAGGCGCGAGGCGTCGGGCGCGACGGCACCAAGCACGTCTTCTCCAATGCCGACATGAAGTTCGTCTACCGCAACAGCGGCGTCGATCCCTCCATCATCTTCACCTCCGCGCGTTTCCGCGGCGAGATCAGGGATGCCGACGCGATCCGCGCACGCATGGCGGAAGTGCAAACCCATCGCGAGACCGCGCAGCCGATCCGCGAAAAGACCGGCGGCTCGACCTTCAAGAATCCGCCCGGCCATTCCGCCTGGAAGCTGGTCGATGCTGCCGGCTGCCGCGGCCTGCGCGTCGGCGGTGCCGAGGTCTCCGAGATGCATTGCAATTTCCTGATCAACACGGGTGACGCCACCGCGCACGACATCGAGACGCTGGGCGAGACCGTGCGTGAACGGGTGAAGGCAAATTCCGGAATTGAGCTACACTGGGAAATCAAGCGGATCGGAATTCCCGCGTGAGTGTCATTCCGGGGCTCGCGAAGCGAGAGCCCGGAATCTCGAGATTCCGGGTTCGATGCTTCGCATCGCCCCCGGAATGACGAACACAGACAGGTGACGGACCAAAGAACATGCGCATCACCATCCTTTTCGGCGGCTCCAATCGCGAACGTCTGGTTTCGGTCGCCTCAGCCCAGGCGCTGCATCAGGCGCTGCCCGAGGCCGATCTCTGGTGGTGGGATGTGGAGGACAAGGTGCATGTCGTGCAGTCCAGACAGCTGCTCGAACATGCCCGCCCATTCGAGGACGAGTTCAAGCCGGGCACGTCAGGCATTCCGTTGCAGCAGGCGCTCGACCAGGCCAGGGCGGAGAACCGCGTGCTGGTGCTCGGCCTGCACGGCGGGCGCGCCGAGAACGGCGAATTGCAGGTGATGTGCGAGGCGCGCGGCGTGCCGTTCACCGGATCGGGCTCGGCCTCCTCGCATCTCGCGTTCGACAAGTTCGCGGCCAAACATTTCGCCGCGCTCGGCGGCGTGTCGCCGCCGGCCAACATTGCGCTGGACCAGATCGACGAGGCCTTCGCCGAATACGGCCGGCTGATCGCAAAGCCCGCCAGGGATGGCTCGAGCTACGGCCTGATCTTCGTTAACGCCAGGCAGGATCTCGTCGCCGTCCGCAATGCCGCCAAGCACGAAGAGTACGTGATCGAGCCCTACATCGCTGGCGTCGAGGCGACCTGCGGCGTGCTGGAGCGGCCGGATGGCTCGATCATCTCGCTGCCGCCGATCGAGATCATTCCGGGCGAGGGCAGTTTCGACTACGCGGCGAAATATCTTTTGAAGTCGACCCAGGAGATCTGTCCCGGCCGCTTCGCACCCGAAATCACCGCCGCACTGAAGCAGCAGGCGATGCTGGCGCACCGGGCGATGTCGTGTACCGGCTATTCCCGTTCGGATTTCATCGTCTCGGACAAGGGGCTGATCTATCTCGAAACCAACACGCTGCCCGGGCTGACCAAGTCCTCGCTCTACCCCAAGGCGCTGAAGGCCGAGGGCATCGCGTTCGTCGACTTCCTGCGCGGCCTGGTCGAGCTCGCTGTGGCCGGTGTGCGAAAATAATTAGGACTGGTTAACGGCCGAACCGGCGAAACGGCCGGTTTTGGAACCCAAAACCGGTAAAATGCCGGATATTGCGGCATAAATGCCTCACAGGCCTGGGCAAAAAGCTCACGTCGTTAACGAACTTTACCTTTTGTTTACCAGGACGTCCGAAGGTTAACGCTGGCGGCGTATATGACGCTTTGGCTGCCGGCGCGTGGACCGTTGCGGGTGTTGTCACCTCCGGCGAACGCTCTGAAGGGGAGAGGTTTTCTTCTGCTGAAGACCAGCACCCGGCCCGGCAAGTCCGAGACGTCATGTTCGCCAGGACCCGCGCGATGTCGCGGGCAAACTGTTGACGAGCTCGTGCAATGGATGGAGCAGGAAGCCTCACTCGGTCGCTTTTCAGATCGCTGAGGCCCCAAGCTGACCTGAAGGCGGCCGCTATCGGAGCGGTCGTGCTTCTGCGCGAGTGGGTGCAGGACAAGCGTCTGGAACGAGTTCACGGCGCGCGTGCTGCAGCCGAGGAAAAGATTAAAACCAAAGCCCGGGCCAAAGCCGTCATCGAACGCGAGCCTCCGCCGCGGTTGGTCGCGCTGGTCGAGCGCTATCTGCCGCGCCGGGTCGGGATCAGCATGACGGTGCTGCTCCTGATCGGAAGCTGCGGCTTCGGTATCGTCAAAGGCGGCCATCTCCAGGATTTCATCACGGCGGTCAACGACACCCGTAACGCGCTGGCCAATTCCGCCGGCTTCCGCATCACCTCCGTCGTGATCAACGGCCGCAAGCAGCTCAGCCAGGACGAGATCCTTGCGATCGGCGGCGTCAGCGGCCGATCCTCGCTGCTGTTCCTCGACGCCGACGCCGTGCGCGACAAGCTCAAGGCCAATCCCTGGATCGCGGATGCGACCGTGCTGAAGCTGTATCCCGGCCAGCTCATGATCGAGCTCACCGAGCGCAAGGCGTTCGCGCTGTGGCAGGAGGCCGGCCGGCTCTCCGTCATCGCCGATGACGGCGCCGTGCTCGAACCCTATGTCTCGCGCCGCTTCCTGTCGCTGCCGCTCGTGGTCGGCAAGGGTGCCGAGACGCAGGCTCGCGATTTCCTCGCTTTGCTGGCGCGCTATCCGCAGGTCAATTCCATCACCAAGGCCGCGATCTTCGTCGGGGAGCGGCGCTGGAACCTGAGGCTTAAGGACGGCCTGGACATCCGCCTGCCCGAACAAGACGTCGGCAACGCGCTTGCGACGCTGTCCAGGCTCGACAAGGAGGACAAGCTGTTCTCCCGCGACATCGTCGCGGTCGACCTGCGCCTGCCCGATCGGCTGGTGGTGCAGCTGTCCGAGGACGCCGCCAAGGCGCGCGACGATTTGTTCAAGGACAAGAAGAAGAAAAAGGCCGGGGACGCTGCATGACCGGTCTTGATCGCACCCAGACACCGAAGACACGCCCGATGCCGCACAAGCGCGGCGGCCTCGTCGCCTGCCTCGACATCGGCACCAGCAAAATCGCCTGCATGATCGCGCGGCTGAAGCCGTCGGCGCCGAGCGAAGCCCTGCGCGACCGGACCCATGCGGTGGAGCTGATCGGCTACAGCCAGATCCAGTCCCGCGGCATGAAGGCCGGCGCCGTGATCGATCTCGGCGAATGCGAGCAGGCGGTGCGACAGGCCGTCGGGCTTGCGGAGAAAATGGCCAAGGTGCGGGTCGAGTCCGTGCTGCTGTCGGTGTCCGGCGGCCGGCTCTCCGGTCAGCTGGTCGAAGCTGCGGCCGACATCCGCGGCGGCGCCGTGACGCCGGCCGATGTCAGCCGGGTCACCTCCACCGGCATGCGCCACGCCACCGGCGAAGGCCGCACCGTGCTGCACGCGCTGCCGATCGGCTACACGCTCGACGGCGTCAAGGGCATCCGCGATCCCCGCGGGATGGTCGCGCATCAGTTCGGCATCGACATGAATGTCGTCACTTGCGACGCCACGGTGGCGCGGAACCTGATGCTGGCGGTGGAACGCTGCCACATCAACGTCGAAGCCATGGCGGCAAGTCCCTATGTGGCAGGCTTGTCGGTGCTGACCGACGACGAGGCCGACCTCGGCGCTGCCGTCGTCGAGATGGGCGCGGGCACCACCACGATCGCGGTCTTTTCCGGCGGCCGCTTCGTGCATGCCGCGGGTTTTGCGGTCGGCGGGCAACACATCACGATGGATCTGGCGCGCGGACTCTCCGCGACCATTGCCGATGCCGAGCGAATCAAGACGTTATACGGGACCGTCATCACCGGCGGATCGGACTCGCGTGAGCTGATGTCTGTACCGACAGCCGGTGACGAGCAGGATCTGCCGCAGATCGTCTCCCGCGCTACCATCGCCAACATCGTCAAGCATCGTGCCGAGGAAGTCTTCGAAATGGTTCGGGACAAGCTGAAGGATTCGCCCTTCGCCTCGGAGCCCAACGGCCGCGTCGTGCTCTCAGGCGGGGCCTCGCAGCTCACCGGTCTCGTTGAGCTCGGAACGCAGATTCTCGGCCGGCCCGTGCGGGTCGGACGTCCGCTCGGTTTCGGCCGGCTGCCCAACGAGGCGAAGAACGCCGCCTTCGCGGTGCCGGCCGGACTGCTCGTCTACCCGCAATATGTTCACCACGAACATGTCGAACCGCGGCATACGCGGCAGCAGGTCAGGACGGGGACCGGCGGGTATTTCGGAAAGGTCGGACGATGGCTACGCGAGGGCTTCTGATGACTCCTTCCCGCAATATTCGATTTTCACCAACTCCCGCGGCCGCCGGCCGGGGCGAACCCACGCGCGCGTGATCGAGAGGCAAACATGACCATCAGCATCAATGTTCCTGATATTCACGAACTGAAGCCCCGCATCACCGTGTTCGGCGTCGGCGGCGCCGGTGGTAACGCCGTCAACAATATGATCACGGCGGGCCTCCAGGGCGTCGACTTCGTGGTCGCCAACACCGACGCGCAGGCGCTGACGATGTCGAAGGCGCAGCGCATCGTGCAGATGGGCACGGCGGCCACGCAAGGGTTGGGCGCAGGTTCGCAGCCGGTCGTCGGCGCGGCCGCAGCCGAAGAGGTGATGGACGAGCTCCGCGACCATCTCTCGGGCGCCAACATGGTGTTCGTCACCGCCGGCATGGGCGGCGGCACCGGCACCGGTGCGGCTCCCGTGATCGCCAAGATCGCGCGCGAGATGGGCATCCTCACCGTCGGCGTCGTGACCAAGCCCTTCCACTTCGAGGGCGGCCGCCGCATGCGCACCGCGGAAGCGGGCATCAACGAGCTGCACAAGGTCGTCGATACGCTGCTGATCATCCCGAACCAGAACCTGTTCCGGGTCGCCAACGAGAAGACCACCTTCGCCGACGCCTTCGCGATGGCCGACCAGGTGCTCTATTCGGGCGTTGCCTGCATCACCGACCTCATGGTGAAGGAAGGCCTGATCAATCTCGACTTCGCCGACGTCCGCGCCGTCATGCGCGAGATGGGCAAGGCGATGATGGGCACGGGCGAAGCCTCCGGCGACAAGCGCGCGCTGACCGCCGCCGAAGCCGCGATCGCCAACCCGCTGATCGACGATAGCTCGATGAAGGGCGCCAAGGGCCTCCTGATCTCCATCACCGGCGGCAAGGATCTCACTTTGTTCGAGGTCGACGAAGCTGCGACCCGCATCCGCGAGGAAGTCGACCAGGACGCCAACATCATCGTCGGCGCCACCTTCGACGAAGCCCTCGACGGCCTGATCCGCGTCTCGGTCGTCGCGACCGGCATCGAACAGGCCGCGATCGCGCGCAACAGCCAGGCCACCAGCGCTCCCGTCGCGAATCCTGCTCCGCAGGCGCAGCAGGCTCCCGCTGCTCCGGCCGCGGCTGCCGAGAGCCGTCTTGCCGATCTGACCGCACGGCTGCGCGCCGACAATCAGCGCATGGCCGAGCGCGCCCAGAAGTTCGAAGCGCAGACCCCGGCCGCCGGAACGGGTCAGTTTGCCGCCGCTCCCACGGCTCCGCGTCCGAACGTAGAGCGCGCTGCGCTTGCCGCCATCGCCGCCGCCGTTGCCGACGTACCGCAGGCTCCCGCGCCGATGCAGACCTATGGCGACGTCACCGTGCGGCCGATCGCGCAGAAGCCCACGCTGTTCCCGGAGCCCGAGCAGGCGCCGATGGCCATGCATGAGCCCATGACGCCGGAAACCTTCATCCCGCCGCAGGCCGAGCGTGCGCCGGTCCGCACACCGCGGATGCCGCGGATCGAGGAACTTCCGATGCCGGCCCAGGCTGAGCTTCGCCAGGCCCGCGGCGAGGTCGAGGAAGAGACCCCGCAGAAGACCCGGCTGTCGCTGCTGCAGCGCCTCGCCAATGTCGGCCTCGGCCGTCGTGACGAGGAGAGCGAAGCGCCGATCGCGGCCCGCACCGCCGGTCCCGCGATGCCGCCGTTGCCCGATCGCCGCCCCCAGAAGACCGTGGCGCAGCAAATCGCTTCCGCCGAGCCGGTGTCCGAGTATGCCCGTCGTCCCGCGCCGCAGGGCCTGGACATGCACGGCCGTCCCGCGCCTGTTGCCCCGGCGCCACAGGGAGACGACCATCTTGATATCCCGGCCTTCCTGCGACGGCAGGCGACCTGAGGATTGTTACAATAAGGCAGACGAAAAAAGGTCCCGGCGGGAAGCTTGCCGGGACCTTTTCTTTTGCCCCGTGCATACCCGGATTGCGTAGCCAAGCAACTGATTTTAAATAATTAATTACATATTCGATGGTTCAGTAAAACTACCGAAAACGGTCCCGAACTCCGGTCCAATTTGGTTAAGCCTTGGCGCTAATACGGCGGGTTTGGGGTAACAATCGGTAAAAAAGCGTGAGTTGGCGCTGTTTGAGGCAGTGACTATGGTTTGCCGTGACTTGGGGATACGGATTCGGAAGCGAGCGGTCTCAGCCGCTCAGTCGGGTTCAGTATAAGTCGCGGTGGTCGTAGTGGGGCGGTTCCTGATGAAATTTAGCCGGCAAACAACGCTTCGTGCGCAAGCCAGTGTGGCAGGCGTCGGCGTTCATTCCGGTCTTCCCGTCACGCTCACGCTTGGACCCGCGCCTGTCGACGCGGGCTTTGTTTTTATCCGCACCGGGCTTGAGGGAAGCGACCGCGAAGTTCAGGCCACCGCCGAGCAGGTGATCGCGACCGATTTCGCCACCGTCCTCGGTGATCGCGACGGTCCGCTGGTTTCCACCGCCGAGCATGTGCTTGCTGCACTGCGGGGCATGGGCGTCGACAACGCAATCATCGAGATCGACGGGCCGGAAGTGCCGATCATGGACGGCAGCGCCGCGGCCTTCGTTGCGGCGATCGACCAGGCCGGCATCGTGACCCAGCCGGCACAGCGCCGCTTCGTTCAGGTTTTGAAGCCGATCTCGGTCAAGATCGGCGACTCCTTCGGCGAGATCCGGCCCTATGCCGACGGGTTCCGCGCCGAGGTCGAGATTAACTTCACGAATCCTGTCATCGGCCAGCAGAGCTACGCCTTCGACCTCAACCCGGAGCGTTTCCGCCGCGAAGTCGGCCGGGCCCGGACTTTCGGTCTGATGTGCGACGTTGCGCGGCTCTGGAGCGCCGGCTATGCGCTCGGCGCCTCCTTCGACAATACCGTCGTGTTCGACGAGGAGCGGCTGCTCAACACCGAAGGCCTGCGCTACGCCGACGAATGCGCCCGCCACAAGGTGCTGGACGTGATTGGTGACCTTGCTCTGGCGGGTCTGCCGCTGCTCGGCGCCTACCGCTCGGTTCGTGGCGGCCACAAGCTCAATCACGCCGTCCTGACCGCGCTGCTCGCCGACCGCACCGCCTGGCGGGTGGTCGAGGGCGAAGCAGCCCGCCGCACCACGCGTCCGGTGGCCGAAACCGGTCGCGGCATCGTCGGTGGCCGGGTCGCCGCGGTCTACGGGCCAGACGTTTCCTAAAAGAGAGACGGATCCTGAAGCGAACGTTTCCTAAAAGAGAGACGGGTCCTGAACAGACCCGTCGCCACAGGCGTTTGGCGGCGGCTTTCCCCGGGAAACTCCTGGTAACGATGATCGGCTAGGATTGCGGCGCGTTCGCCTTAATCCGGGCGGAATGCCTGCCTATCCGGGTTGGTTGAAGATCGTTTTTCGGTTACACCGGCGTGGTCGCACGGCAGGCACCACGGCTATATTTCGCGCCCAGGACGGGGTTCATGGGCTGGCGGACACCGCACCACAGGGCGTCAGGGCAATACTCATGTCGGCACAGCGTATGACGCGCGGATATCGTCAAGTTCCGTCTCGAGAAGTCTCGTCTCGAGTCCGCGGGCTGCTTCAGGTTGTCGCCCTCTTCGTGCTCGCGCTGCCGCTGGCCGGCTGCGGCACCGGCGCGCTTTGGGACAAGTTCACCGCCAAGGACGACACCTTCGTCGAGGAGCCCGCTGACAAGATCTACAATGAGGGCCTGTACCTCATGAACGAGAAGAAGGACATGAAGGCGGCGAACAAAAAGTTCGAAGAGGTCGACCGCCAGCATCCTTATTCCGACTGGGCCCGCAAATCGTTGTTGATGTCGGCCTACGCGTCCTACCAGGGCGGCGATTATGACAGTTGCATCGGCGCCGCCACCCGCTACGTCACGCTGCATCCCGGCAGCCCGGATGCGGCCTACGCGCAATATCTGATTGCCGCCTCGCATTACGACCAGATTCCGGACATCAGCCGCGACCAGACCCGCACCGAGAAGGCGATCGCCTCGCTGGAAGAGGTGGTGCGCAAATATCCGACCTCCGAATATGCGACCTCGGCCAAGGCCAAGATCGAAGGTGCGCGAGACCAGCTCGCCGGCAAGGAAATGAACGTCGGCCGCTATTACGCGCAGAAGCGCGACTACACGGCGGCGATCAACCGCTACAAGGCCGTGGTGACGCAGTACCAGACCACCCGCCATGTCGAGGAGGCGCTGTACCGCCTGACCGAGGCCTATATGGCGATCGGCATCGTCGGCGAGGCCCAGACGGCTGCCGCCGTGCTCGGGCACAATTTTCCTGACAGTCGCTGGTACAAGGACGCCTATAATCTTGTAAAATCAGGCGGTCTCGAACCGAGCGAGAATCAGGGGTCCTGGATTAGCAAGACCTTCAAGAAAATGGGTCTCGGCTAGGAAATAGAGTTCCATGCTGGCGCGTCTGTCGATCCGTGACATCGTCCTGATCGAACGGCTCGATATCGAATTCGCAACCGGCCTCGCGGTTTTGACCGGCGAGACCGGTGCGGGCAAATCCATCCTGCTCGATGCCTTTGCGTTGGCGCTCGGCGGCCGCGGCGATGCCGGCCTCGTGCGCCACGGCGCGGAGCAGGGGCAGGTTACTGCCGTGTTCGATATCCCCAAGAATCACCCTGCAGCGAAGATCCTCGCGGAGAACGGGCTGGAGGATACCGGCGAGATGATTCTCCGCCGGGTCCAGCTCGCCGACGGCCGCACCCGCGCCTTCATCAACGACCAGGCGATCAGCGTGCAGACGCTGAAGGCGGTCGGTGCTGCCCTGGTCGAGATCCACGGCCAGCACGACGAGCGCGCGCTGGTCGATGCCGCCACCCACCGCCGCCTGCTCGACGCCTTCGCCGGTCTCGAAAAGGATGTCTCGGCGGTCGAGGCGCTCTGGGACGCCCGCCGCACCGCCAACACCGCGCTGGAGGAGCATCGCGCCGGCATGGAGCGCGCTGCGCGCGAAGCCGATTACCTCCGTCACGCCTCCGACGAATTGAAGCAGCTCGCGCCCAGGGATGGCGAGGAGACCTCGCTGGCGTCCCGTCGGACCACCATGATGCAGGGCGAGAAGATCGCCTCCGACCTGCGCGAGGCGCAGGAGGCGGTCGGCGGCCACCATTCGCCGGTCGCCTCGCTCTCGGCCGCCGTGCGCCGGCTGGAGCGCCGCGGCGTCAACGCGCCGGCGCTGGTCGAGCCCGCGGTGAGGGCGATCGACATCGCGATCAACGCGCTGGAGGAAGCCGACCAGCATCTGCAGGCGGCGCTTGCCGCGACCGATTTCGATCCCTCAGAGCTCGAACGCATCGAGGAGCGCCTGTTCGCGTTGCGCGCCGCCTCGCGCAAATATTCGACGCCGGTCGACGGGCTCGCCGCGCTTGCCGCCAGATATGCCGCCGATGTCGTTCTGATCGATGCCGGCGCCTCACGGCTGAAGAAGCTGGACCAGGCCGCGATCGAGGCCGATGCGCGCTATGCGGCGGCGGCCAAGAAGCTGTCGATGGCGCGGCAGAAATCCGCGGAGAAGCTCAACAAGGCGGTCAATGCCGAGCTCGCGCCGCTCAAGCTCGAACGCGCCAAGTTCATGACCCAGGTCCAGACCGACGAGGCAGCTCCAGGGCCGCAAGGGTTCGACCGCGTCGAGTTCTGGGTGCAGACCAACCCGGGCACCAAGCCAGGGCCGATGATGAAGGTCGCCTCCGGCGGCGAGCTGTCGCGTTTCCTGCTGGCGCTGAAGGTCGTGCTGTCCGACCGCGGCTCGGCGCCGACTTTGGTGTTCGACGAGATCGACACCGGCGTCGGCGGCGCGGTCGCGGACGCGATCGGCGGACGGCTGGCGCGGCTCGCCGGCAAGGTCCAGGTGATGGCCGTGACGCACGCCCCGCAGGTCGCCGCCCGTGCCGACCAGCATCTGCTGATCTCCAAGGACGCGCTGGACAAGGGCAAGCGCGTCGCCACCCGCGTCAATGCGCTCGCCGCCGACCACCGCCGCGAGGAGATCGCGCGGATGCTCGCCGGCGCCGAGATCACCGCCGAGGCGAGGGCTGCCGCGGACCGGCTGCTCAAGGCGGCGAGCTAGTACGACTCTCATGGCACAAAAGCGAAGCAACTATAATAAAGCCATCGCGCTAAATTACATTGCCGACGATTGGCTTCTCGTTGATCCGCATCTTCGAAAAGCTCAATTGGTCGCCATTCTTAATTCTTTTGAAGACGAGCACTTACATGAAGTCTTTGCCTTTCATCAAAGACTGCATGAGTTGGATGCAGACGAGAAACGGAAGGCACTCATAAGTCTGCCAAAAGCCTTCGAAAAAGAAACTTCGATGATGCTGCGGGCTTACACTGAGGAGATCGAGAGGGCGAAGCACGCCTACTATAACTTGGACAAGCCGATCCTGCTGGACGCAGATTACGATGTCCTAGAGAAGCTGCTTATCAGTACATGGAAGCAACAGAAGCGATGGAAGGAATACTTCGATCGAATAAAGGTCGTTGGAGCGAAGCCCTCTGGGCGCTTTGCGAAGGTGCAGCATGTCGTGCCCATGCTCTCGCTCAGCAATGCCTTCAGCGACGAGGATGTGACGGAATTCGTCGGCCGCGTCCGGCGTTTCCTCAAGCTCGATGACGATGAGATTCCGGCGCTAGTCGCCGAGCCCAAGATCGACGGACTGTCACTGTCGCTGCGCTACCAAGACGGCGAACTGGTTCGTGCCGCGACCCGTGGCGATGGATTCACCGGCGAGGACGTGACCGAGAATGTCCGCACCATCAAGGACGTTCCGCACACGCTGAAGGGCCGACACATCCCCGCGGCCTGCGAACTGCGCGGCGAGGTCTATATACTCAAGAAGGATTTTATCGAGCTGAACAAGAAGCAGGCCGCCGCTGACGATACGGTCTTTGCCAATCCGCGCAATTCGGCGGCAGGTTCGTTGCGCCAGAAGGACGTCTCGGTCACGGCATCGCGGCCATTGAAGTTCTTTGCCTACACTTGGGGCGAGATGAGCGAACGGCCGGCGGAGACGCAGCATGGCATGCTGGAGTGGATGGACAAGGCAGGATTCGTGGTCAATCCGCTGACCCGAGTGTGCAAGAGCGTCGACGACGTCCTAAAGTTCTACAGCAAGATCGGCGAGGACCGCGCCTCGCTTGGCTATGATATCGACGGTGTGGTCTATAAGGTCGATCGGCTTGACTGGCAGGACCGGCTCGGTTTCGTCTCTCGTAGCCCGCGCTGGGCGATCGCCCACAAGTTCGCGGCCGAGCAGGCGACGACGGCTCTCAATGGTATTGATATCCAGGTCGGCCGCACCGGCGCGATGACGCCGGTCGCTCGGCTCGAGCCGGTGACGGTCGGTGGCGTCGTCGTTTCGAATGCTACGCTGCACAACGAGGATTACATAAAGGGGATTGGCAACGACGGTAACCCGCTTCGCGATGGCGTCGATCTCCGCGTCGGCGATACCGTTGTTGTCCAGCGCGCCGGCGATGTCATCCCTCAGGTCGTCGGCGTAGTCATGGACAAGCGGCCGAAGAGCGCCAAACCTTACAAATTTCCAGAGACCTGTCCGGTGTGTGGCAGCCATGCCGTCCGCGAAGAGGGCGAGGCGGTGCGCCGCTGCACCGGCGCGCTGATCTGCCCGGCGCAGGCGGTGGAGCGGCTCAAGCATTTCGTCTCGCGCCTCGCATTCGATATCGACGGGCTTGGCGAGAAGCAGATCCAGGAATTTTATCAGGAGGGCATTGTGATGTCGCCGGTCGACATCTTTACGCTCCGGGAACGCGACAAGCGGTCGGTTAAGAAGTTGATGGAACGTGAAGGCTACGGCGAGACGTCGGTACGCAACTTGTTCGACGCGATCGACGCCCGACGCAATATCGAGTTGCATAGACTGATCTTCGCTCTCGGTATTCGCCACGTCGGCGAGGGCAACGCCAAGCTATTGGCCCGGCACTACGCCACGATCGAAAATTTCCGCGGTGCGATGCTGGCCGCCGCGACAGGCCTTGGCAAGGAAGAGAACAATACGGAGGCGTATCAGGACCTCAACAACATCGGCGGAATTGGCAAAATCGTGGCCGATGCGGTGGTCGAGTTCTTCGCCGAACCCCGTAACGTCAAGGCGCTCGGCGAATTGCTTGGCGAGATCGAGGTGAAGCCCGCCGAACAGCCGCGCAAGAGCTCGCCGGTCTCGGACAAGACGGTCGTGTTCACGGGGTCGCTGACCAAGTTCACCCGCGACGAAGCCAAGGCAATGGCCGAGCGTCTTGGCGCCAAGGTCGCGGGCTCGGTCTCGAAGAAGACCGACTACGTCGTCGCGGGCGAGGACGCCGGCTCCAAGCTCACCAAGGCACGCGAGCATGGCGTCAAGGTGCTGACCGAGGACGAGTGGTTGGCGCTGATCGGGGAATGAGGGCTTCTTTCGTCATTGCGAGCGAAGCGAAGCAATCCAGAATTGAGCCTCCCCTAAATCGGTGGACACCTATAGCTTAGACAGCAAGAGGTGTCAGATGACGAAACGGCAGCGACGTTCTTATTCGGACGAGTACA
>NZ_JBEPRQ010000027.1:0-96855 GCF_040548425.1 Bradyrhizobium sp. i1.15.2
GTACTCGTCCGAATAAGAACGTCGCTGCCGTTTCGTCATCTGACACCTCTTGCTGTCTAAGCTATAGGTGTCCACCGATTTAGGGGAGGCTCAGAGTCCCACCGCGGAGACAATCTGGATTGCTTCGCTGCGCTCGCAATGACGGAGTGTGGGCTATCAGCCGGGACTACATCACCACCGGCGCATCCGGCAGCTCGTTCGCATGCGGGCCCTGCGGCGGGAAATGCCTTGCCAGCTCGCGGGACACCGCCTCGATGCCGTCGATCACGCCGCGTTCGAATTGCCCTAATCTGAACTCCGCCTCCATCGCGCGGCAGATGCTCTCCCAGCCCTCGGCGCCAACCTTCGCATCGATACCGCGGTCGGCGATGATCTCGACATCGCGGTCGGCGAGCAGGAGATAGATCAGGACGCCGTTGTTGTGCGCGGTGTCCCAGATGCGCAGTTGCGAGAACACGTCGAGCGCGCGCTCGCGCGCCGGCTGGTTGCGAAACAGCGGACCGCCGTCGAGCGCGCCTTCGACCACGAACCGGACCTGACCGGAATGGCTGGCTTCGCCGCGCTTGATCGCCTGCTCGATGCGGTCGAGCACGCCCTTAGGAAACACCTGCTTGGCACGCCAATGATGCTGGAGCAGATGCCGGGTGATGCGCTTGATGCTCATGACCTACCAGCTCCCCGAGGCGCCGCCGCCGCCAAAACTGCCGCCACCGCCACTGAAGCCGCCACTCGACGACGACCCGCTGCTCCAGCCGCCGGATGACGGGCCGCTCGACCACGAGCCGCGACGCGACGACCCCGTGCCCGATCCCGCCCCAAACAGATCGGCGATAAACGTCAGGACAGCGCCGAGCACACCGACGCCCAGTCCAACGACCGCGGAGCCGATCACGAACCAGGCGAGGACACCAACGATCGCTCCCGTTATTCCCGAACCGAACAGCCGCCCGAATATGGAGCGCAGGATGCCGCCGATCACCAGCGGGCCGAACAGCAGGAAGTAAAAAAGCGGCTCGACGTCGTTCCAATCGCCGAAATTCACGCTGCGCGAGGGCGTCGGCAGCGGCTCGCCGTCGATGACGCGGATCATGCGATCGACGCCTGCCGTGATGCCGCCGGCGAAATCACCGCTCCTGAATTTCGGCGTGATGGCTTCATCGATGATGCGCCGCGACGTGACGTCGGTGAGCGCGCCCTCGAGGCCGTAACCGACCTCGATGCGCAAATGCCGGTCGTTCTTGGCCACGACGAGGATGGCGCCGTCATCGACCTTCTTGCGCCCGATCTTCCAGGCCTCCGCAACGCGGATCGCGAATTGCTCGATCGTCTCCGGATCCGTCGTCGGCACGATCAGGACGGCGACCTGGCTGCCCTTGCGCGTCTCGAAGTCCTGCAGCTTTTGCGACAACGCGGCGATGTCACCGCTGGAGAGCGTGCCGGTCTGATCGACCACGCGGCCGGTGAGTTGGGGTATGGCGACATCGGCCGAGGCGGGAAGCGCAAAGGTGAGGAAGAATGAGAATGCGACAGCGACTATCGCTCGCCACACATGGGCTGTCATCGCCCGGCTTGACCGGGCGATCCAGTATTCCAGAGACGCCGGCGGGATACGGCGAAGCCGCGGCGTACTGGATTCCCCGCTTTGGCGGGGAATGACAGTAGTGGGTGGGGCGAAGCGCGTTCGCAAAACAGTGCGCACTTACTTCGACGGCGCGGGCGCCGGATTGAAATCGACCTTCGGTGCGGTCGAGATTTCCTTCTCGTTCCCGACCGTGAAGTTCGGCTTCTCCTTGTAGCCGAACATCATCGCGGTGACGTTGCTCGGGAACGACCGGATGGTGACGTTGTAGTCCTGGACCGCCTTGATGTAGCGGTTGCGCGCCACCGTGATGCGGTTCTCGGTGCCCTCGAGCTGCGACATCAAATCCTTGAACAGCGCATCCGACTTGAGCTGCGGGTAGTTCTCGGTGACCACGAGCAGCCGCGACAGCGCGCCGGAGAGCTCGCCCTGGGCGGCCTGGAATTTCTGGAATGCGGCGGGATCGTTCAGCACCTCGGGCGTCGCCTGGATGCTGCCGACCTTGGCGCGGGCATTGGTGACGCCGAGCAGCACGTCCTTCTCCTGCTGCGCAAAACCCTTCACCGAGTTGACGAGATTGGGCACGAGATCGGCGCGGCGCTGATACTGGTTCACGACCTCGGACCAGTTGGCCTTGATCTGCTCGTCCTCGCTCTGGATCGCGTTGTAGCCGCAATTGGTGAGGCTCAACGAGGCCAGCGCCGCCAGTACGGTCAGGATCTTGCGCATCAAATTTCTCCCGGTGGAATCGGGTGCAAGCTACCAGATTGCGCGCGCGAGATGCCAGACATCTTGTCCGGGCCGAGGCCGCGAAATGCAGCCGATGTACGCAAGCCTCTTGCTTAATCCCGGCTGTAATAGTCAACTTGAGGGAACAATAATACCGGGTCGGGAACGCCAGGGGAACGCGATGAGTTCGTTCGAGACCATCCTCGTGGAGAGGCCGGAGCCGGCGATTGCCCGGATCGTGATGAACCGGCCCGACGCGCGCAACGCGCAGAACCTGCAAATGACCTACGATCTCAACGCCGCTTTCGATGAGGCGGTGCAGGACGATTCGGTCAAGGTGATCATTCTCGCCGGCAACGGTCCGCACTTCTCCTCGGGCCATGATTTGCGGCCCGGCAGCAAGAATGAAGCCGGCGTGGATTTTCCGCCGATCGGGAATTGGGGCGGTTTCGCCGAAGCAAACGCTCATGGCCGCTTCGCGCGCGAGCAGGAAATCTATCTCCAGATCACGCGGCGCTGGCGCAACCTCGCCAAGCCGACCATTGCCGAGGTGCACGGCAAGTGCATCGCCGGCGGCCTGATGCTGGCCTGGGCCTGCGATCTGATCGTCGCCAGCGACGATGCGCAGTTCTGCGATCCCGTGGTCACCATGGGTGTCTGCGGCGTCGAATGGTTCGTGCACCCCTGGGAGCTCGGCCCGCGCAAGGCCAAGGAATTTCTATTCACGGCCGACGCGTGGAGCGCGCAGGAGGCGCACCAGCTCGGCATGGTCAACCGGGTCGTGCCGCGCGCAGAGCTTTCATCCGTCGTGCTGGAGCTGGCGCGCAAAATCGCGTCAAAACCGTCCTTTGCGCTGAAGCTGACCAAGGAAGCCGTGAACCGCTCGGTTGACGTGATGGGCCAGCCGGCCGCGATCGACCAGGCCTTTGCGCTGCATCAGCTCTGCCACGCGCATAATCTTCAGGAATTCGGCATGGTGGTCGATCCATCCGGCCTGCACCCCTCCGTGCGCAAGCCGCCGGCAGCCGCGGAGTAGACAGGATGGATCTCAATCTCACCGACGAGCAACGGCTGCTGCGCGAAAGCGCGGAGCGCTTCGTGGCCGAAAGCTACGATGCCGATCACCGCCGCAAGATGGCGAACGACCCGCTCGGCTTCAGCCCGGCGATGTGGACGCAATTCGCCGAACTCGGCTGGCTGGCATTACCGATCGCGGAGGAATTTGGCGGGCTTGGCGGCGGCGTGGTCGAGATCGGCATTTTGATGGACGCCTTCGGCCGCGGGCTGGTGTCGGAGCCGTATATCGCAACGGTCGTGCTTGGCGCTGCGTTGATCGAGCGGTGCGGCAGCACGGCGCAAAAGCAGGCCATCCTGCCGAAGATCGCGGATGGATCGTTGAAGCTCGCGTTCGCGCATTCCGAGCGCGCGGCGCGGTTCGATCTTGCCAAGGTTGCAACCACCGCCCACAAGACGGCGCAAGGCTGGCGCCTTGCCGGCAGCAAGGTTGCCGTGCTCGACGGTCATGCCGCCGACGAGATCATCGTCTCCGCGCATATCCATGATCATCAGGGACCGTCGGGCCGCATCGGCCTTTTCCTGGTGCCGGCGACGACGCCGAATGTTGCCATCTCCGACTACGAGCGCCTCGGCGGCGGGCGAGCTTGCAACATCGCGCTGTCGGACGTGCAACTGCCGGAGGATGCCTTGCTCGGCAACGGGCATGACGCGCTGCCGGCCATCGAATGGGCTGTTGACCGCGCCATGGCCGCGCTTGGCGCCGAGGCCGTCGGCATCATGCAGGTGCTGCTGGACACCACGCTGGAGTACACAAAAATCCGAAAGCAATTCGGCCGGCCGCTCTCGGCCAACCAGGTGATCCGCCACCGCCTCGCCGACATGGCGGTGCAGGTTGACGAAGCGCGCTCGATAGCGTTGCGCGCCGCGCTGAAGGTCGACGCCGATCCGGTCGAGCGCACGCGGGCCGCGTCGGGCGCGAAGGCGAAGATCGGCAAATCCGCGCGCTTCGTCGGCGAGCAGTCGATCCAGCTTCACGGCGGCATGGGCGTCACCGAGGAGCTCGAGGTCGGCGCTTATTTCAAGCGGCTGGTCGCGTTCGACACGCTGTTCGGCGGCAGCGCCCACCATTATGGCCGCCACGCCCGGCTTGGCCGCACCACCGTGCCAGCCTGACACAAGGAGCGCATCATGGACCTGTCGTTCAATGCCGAGGAGCGCGCCTTCCAGGACGAGGTGCGCGGCTTCATTGCGAAAAATCTCACCGAGGAGATGAAGCGCGCGACCGCGCTGACGCCGTCGGTGTTCTCCGACCCCGATATCGGCATGGCTTGGCAGCGCACGCTGCACAAGCAAGGCTGGGGCGCGCCGGGCTGGCCGTTCGAGCATGGCGGGCCGGATTGGACGCCGGCGCAGCGCTGGATTTTCGAGACGGAAAGTGCGCGGGCCGGGGTGCCCAATGTCAACGTGATGGGCGTGAAGATGGTCGGCCCCGTCATCATCGGTTTCGGCTCGGCGGAGCAGAAGAACTTCTACCTGCCGCGCATTCTCTCCGGCGAAGACTATTGGTGCCAGGGCTATTCCGAGCCGGGCTCCGGCTCCGATCTCTCTTCGCTGAAGACGCGCGCGGTGCGCGACGGTGACGACTACATCATCAACGGCACCAAGATCTGGACCACGCATGCCCACCACGCCAACCGCATGTTCGCGCTGGTGCGCACCAGCGACGGCCCGCGGCAGCAGGACGGCATCAGCTTCATCCTGATCGACATGAAGACGCCGGGCATCACGACGCGCCCGATCCTCACCATCGGCGGCGACCACGAGGTCAACCAGGTGTTCTTCGACGACGTGCGCGTTCCCGTGGCGAACCGCGTCGGCGAGGAAGGCAAGGGCTGGACCTACGGCAAGTATCTGCTCGAGTTCGAGCGCGGCTCCGGCATCGCCTCGGCAAAATTGCGCGAGGGGCTGAAGGCGGTCGCGGAGCTTGCCGAGTCCGACCTGACGGGGCGCGCCATCGACAGTCCCGACATCGCGACGCGCATCTCCGAGGTCGAGGTCGACATCGACGCGCTGGAGATGACCGAGCTGCGCGTGCTATCGGCGCTGCAGACCGGACAGAATCCCGGTGCGGTGTCGTCGATCCTGAAGCTGCGCAACAGCGAGATCCGGCAGGCCGTGACCCGGCTTGGCGCCGACGTGATCGGCCATGACGCCCTCGCGGTCGAGCCGATGCGCCCGCTCTACAGGCTCAACCATGAGCCGCCGATGCCGGAGGAGATGCTGACGGTGGTACCGGAATATCTCAACGGCCGCGCCTACACGATCTTCGGCGGCACCTCGGAGATCCAGCGCGATATTATTGCGAAGATGATGCTGGGGATTTAGCGCGAACTTTTTCCTCACCCTCGGTGTCGTCCCGGCGAAGGCCGGGACGACGAGTTGGATTTGTGGCGACAGCCAGCACGACAATGGCCGCTAACCGCCCACCTTCGCATCCCGGATCGCCTGCCAGATCTTCTGCGGCGTCAGCGGCGTATTCAGCTGGGTGATGCCGAGTTCGGCGAGCGCATCCATCACACCGTTGGTGACGCAGGGCGGACCGCCGATGGCGCCGGATTCGCCGCAGCCCTTGGCGCCGAGCGGATTGGTGCGGCAGGGCGCGGAATCGTCCAGCGTCACAACGATCGGCGGAACGTCGTCGGCGCGCGGGATGCAATAGTCCTGATAGCTCGCGGTGAGCAGCTGGCCGTCGGCATCATAGGACACGCCCTCATACAGCGCCTGACCGATGCCCTGTGCGACGCCGCCGTGGATCTGGCCGCTCACTAGCATCGGGTTCACGGCGACACCGACGTCGTCGACGGTGGTGTAGCGCACGACCTTGGACACGCCGGTCTCGGGGTCGATCTCGACCTCGCAGATATGGGTGCCGTTCGGCCAGCTCGGACCGTCGACCTCGCCTTCGGAATCGACGCTGAGTTTCGCGCCGCCTTCTTTCTCGGCAATGTCGAACAGGCTGATGCGGCGGTCGGTGCCGACCACGGTGAGCATGCCGCCCTGGTATTCGATGTCCTCGATCGAGGTCTCCAGCACGTTCGCCGCCTTCTCGCGCGCCTTCTGGATCAGATCGTTGGAGGAGACCGCGACCGCCGTGCCGCCGACGAACAGCGAACGCGAGCCGACGCTGCCGAAGCCCGTCGCCAGATCAGTATCGCCCTGGACCACGTCGATCTTGTCCATGGCAATGCCGAGCGTGTCGGAGATCATCTGGGTGTAGGTGGTCTGCAGCCCCTGCCCCATCGCCATGGTGCCGGAATGCAGGACGACACGGCCCTGCGCGGTCGCGTGCAGGCTTACCTTCTCGGTGTGGGCACGACCGCCGGTCCATTCGATATAGGAGGTGAGCCCACGGCCGTAGAGCAGGCCCTTCTTCTTCGCGGCCTTCTTGCGCGCGGCAAAGCCGTCCCAGTCCGCAAGCTTCACGGCGCGATCGAGCATGTGCGCGAAGGCGCCGGAGTCGTAAACCTGCCCCGCAGCATTGGTGTAGGGCAGTTGCGCCGGCTTGATGTAGTTGGCTTTCCGGATCGCGCGCGGGTCCATGCCGATTTTCCGCGCGGCCGCGTCGAACAGGCGTTCGACGATGAACACGGCCTCGGGCCGGCCCGCACCACGATAGGCACCGACCGGCGCGGTGTGGGTCATCACCGACTTCACCTCGAAATGCACCAGCGGCAAATCGTAGACGCCGGTCTGCACGAACGGGCCGAGCACCAGCGGAATGATGTTGGCCGCGCCCGAGGAATACGCGCCGGTACAGCCGATCGAGCTGACGCGATAGGCCAGCACCTTGCCTTTCTCGTCGAGTGCGAAGGAAGCGGTCGAGGTCAGATCGCGGCCATGGGTGCCGCCGACGAACTCGTCGGTGCGATCGCCGCGCCAGCGGATTTTTTTGTTCAGCTTGGTTGCGGCGTAAGCAACGATGCCGTCCTCGGGATAGAGGTTGGTCTTCTGGCCAAAGCCGCCGCCGATATCGCCGACCAGGACGCGCACGCTGTCCTTCGGCCGCTTCAGCACGGCCTCGGCCAGCACGTCGCGGGTCGAGGCGGGCGTCTGCGACTGCACATGCAGCAGAAGGCGGCCGGACGTCTTGTCGATCTCGGCAATGGTCGAGCGCGGCTCCATGGCCGACGGCACCAGGCGCTGGCTGACGAGATCGAGCTCGACGGTATGCGCCGCCTTGGCAAAAGCCTCGTCCACCTTGGCGGCATCGCCGTAGCTCATCGCGCCCACGATGTTGTCGGGCGCCTCCGGCCACACCAATGGCGCACCGGGCTTGACCGCCTCGACGGGATCGACCACGGCCGGCTGCACGTCATATTCGACCACGATCGCTTCGGCCGCGCTCTGCGCGTCGGCACGCGAGGAGGCCACCACGGCGGCCACGGCCTCGCCCGCATAGCGCACGATTTCGTGCGCCAGCAGGCGGCGTGGCGGCACCGTCATCGGCTTGCCGTCGGGGCGCTTGAAGATACTCAAGGTCGGGATGATTCCGATGTCGTCCTTGACGAGGTCGGCGCCGGTGTAGACCGCGGTCACGCCAGGCATCGCCGTGGCGGCGGCCGTGTCGATCGAGACGATCTTCGCGTGGGCATGCGGCGAGCGCAACAGGTACAACCACAGCGCGCCATCTTCCGGCTTGTCGTCGATGAACTGTCCCTTCCCGGTGAGCAGTCGCTGGTCTTCCAAACGCTTGACGGGCTGCCCCGCTCCGAAACGCAAATTGCCGGGAAGAATGTTCATTCCGTGGGGTCCTCAGGGTCTTTTCGAAACTGCGGGCCGCCTTTTAGCGGATCGATCAAGGGCATACCAGCCGCGCTTTTAGGCGGTATATCCGCGATTTCGTCATGCCCGGGCTTGTCCCGGGCATCCACGTACTTTTCGTGTGGAAGCGCGTGGATAGCCGGGACATAGGCGAGCGAAAGCGACGCCGTCCTTCGGACGGCTATGCCCGGCCATGACGAGAGGGGATGGCTACGCCAACTCCCGCAAGGCCGCTTCCACGACCTTGCGCGCATCGGCGGTGAGAGCGGTCTGCGGCGGGACGGGATCGCCGACGTCGTAGCCCTGGATGGCCAAGCCGGCCTTGATGCAAGCCGCCAGGTTGAAGCGGGCAAAAGCCTCGTTGATGCGCCACAGCTTGCGTTGGAGCGCCATCGCCTCGTCCCAGCGGCCAGCCTTGCAGAGATCGTAGAGCGCGACGCTCTGGCGTGGGATGATACAGGCGGGGCCCGCCATCCAGCCGAGCCCGCCGATCAGCATCACTGCGGCCGGAATGTGGGCGGAGGCCGAGAACACCCGCAAGGCATCGCCGCAGCGGTTCATGATCGAGAGCAGCCGGCCGGTGTTGGTCGAGGCGTCCTTGATGTAGCCGATGCGCGGATGCTCGGCGAGGCGCGCGATGGTGTCGAGGGTGAGATCGGAGCGCTGGAATTGCGGATTGGTGTAGATCACGACGGGGATGTTCACGGCATCCGCGATGGCGCGAAAATAGGATTCGATTTGGGCATCGGCGAGGGGGAAATACGCTTCCAGGATCGCCAGAATGCCGTCGGCACCGAGCTTCTGATATGCCTTCGCCTGCGCCACCGCGTCCGCCGTCGAGGTGGAGGCGACGCCCGCGACGACAGGCACACGCCCCTTGGCCGCCTCGATCGTGGTCTGCACGACCGCGGTACGTTGGGCGGCATTAAGATAGGCGAACTCGCCGGTCGAGCCGAGCGGGGTCAGACCGTGGACGCCAGCGCTTATCAGATCGTCGCAGAGCCTTGCGAGCACGTTCGTCCGCACTGCGCCGTCGGCAGCGACGGGCGAGACGAGATAGGGGAAGACGCCGCGAAAATCGGACATGTCAGCTGTAAATCCCGGAAACTGGCTTGCGCCTGACCGGTCTTACCAACGCTCGCGCCCGCGATCAAACCCTGATCAGCCGCACCCGCGTGCCCCAGGGATCGATCGCCTCCACGCCATTCGCCAGCGCCGTGACTTTCGCGCCGCCCTTGCGCAGGCGCTCGTCTTGGGCGGCAAGCAGGTCCGGCTTCTCCGTCACCAGCGAAAACCAGGCGAGCCCCGTTGCCTGATCGTCGCGTTGGCCGGCACCCTGGCTCTGCCAGACGTTCATGCCAAGGTGATGATGATAGTGCCCCGACGACAGGAACGCGGCACCGTTGCGGCTGCGGGTCGGGTCCAGGCCGATGGCACCGTGATAGAAGCGCTCAGCCTGCGTGAGGTCGCCGACGCGCAGATGCATGTGGCCGATGCGCATTCCGTCGGGCGCCTTGGCATAATCAGGCACGCGCGTATTGGTCAGCGACAGCAGGTCGGGAATGTTGAGCTCGTCGGCCGCCATCTTCACGCTGCCCTCGCTCCACTGCCATTGCGAGGGATCGCGGTCGGCATAGACCTCGATGCCGTTGCCTTCGGGGTCGTCGAGATAGACGGATTCGCTAACGAGGTGATCGGCAAAGCCCGACAGCGGCACACGATGCGAGGCCGCTGCGACCA
Source organism: Bradyrhizobium sp. i1.15.2 (assembly GCF_040548425.1). Classification (NCBI taxonomy): domain Bacteria; kingdom Pseudomonadati; phylum Pseudomonadota; class Alphaproteobacteria; order Hyphomicrobiales; family Nitrobacteraceae; genus Bradyrhizobium; species Bradyrhizobium sp. i1.15.2. The sequence goes on from NZ_JBEPRQ010000027.1 coordinate 9,887, forward strand.
ACCAGCGCGCCAAGTCCTTGCGGGTCGGCATCAGGAACGCAGTGTGGTAAAGGCCGGCGGCGCTGCGTGGCTCGATCTCGGCATCAGGACGGGCCTCCAGCACCAGCAGGGTGATACCGGCCGTGCCGAGCCTTGCAGCAGTTGCCGAGCGCTCCATCACGGTGAGTCCGATGACGTCGCGATAGTAGTCCGCAACCTTGTCGAGACTCTTCACCCGGAGCGTCACCATGCCGACCCGCATCGGGGTGCGGCTGGCGTAGGTCGGCCCACCGCCCTGTGGTGCGCCCTCGGCGCGCGCCGCGCCCGCCGCCGCCATTGCAAGCGAGGTGGCGCCGGCGAGTTGAAGCAGGGTGCGGCGGGTGAGGTCGATGGTCATCGGTCAGGGCTCGCTGAAAGGTTTAGGGCCGTGCGGCGCAATTTCTCGATTGCTACACGTTGCCGTGAGCGGCTCCCAATCACATGTTCGTCGGCCGTGGTCTTACGGACCAGCTTTCCCTGCTCATTTCCTGGCCATCCGGCCAGTTTCACAATCGGCCGCGACATCCCAGATTGGGCGCAGCTTACAGGAGCCCCCCATGACCGACTCAACTCCCCTGACCTCGCTATCGTCGGCGCTCGCTGACGTCGTGGCGCGCACCGCGCCCTCCGTCGTCGCCGTGCATTCGCATCGCTCCCGCGCCACCGGCTTCGTCTGGAAACCCGGCCTGATCGTCACCGCCGACGAGGCGCTGGCCGACGAGGGCGACGTCGAGATCGGCCTCCCCGACGGCAGCACCGCGGCCGCCACGATCGCAGGCCGCGACCATACGACGGATGTCGCACTGCTGCGCGTCGATAGCGCGATTGCCCCGGTCAAGCTGGCCACAATTGTGCCGCCCCTCGGCGCGTTGTCGGTTGTTGTCGCCACCAACCGCGATGCGCCGAGCGCCGCGCTCGGCATGGTGTCGCTGTCCGGCAAGAGCTGGCGCTCCTTGCGCGGCGGCGACATCGACGCGCGGATCGAGCTCGACGTCCGCTTGCGCTCTAGCCAGCAGGGCGGCCTCGCGCTCGATGCATCGGGCGAAGCCTTCGGCATGGCCGTGCTCGGCCCGAGGCGTGTGCTGGTGATCCCGACAGCGACAATCGAGCGGGTCGCGGCCCAGTTAGAGGCGCGCGGCCGCATCGCACGCGGATATCTCGGCCTCGGGCTGCAGCCGGTCCGGCTCGACGACGGCGTCGGCGCGATGGTGATGAATGTCGACAAGGCCGGCCCTTCGGCGGCCGCCGGCATCCGCCAGGGCGACGTCATCGTCGCCGTCAACGACCAGAAGCTGTCCGGCGTACGCGCGCTGTCGCGGACGCTGGGTCCGGCTAGCGTCGGAGCGGTGGTTGATATCGCGGCGCGCCGCGGCGGCGAACCGGTCAGCTTCAAGGTCACGATCGGCGAGAGGCCGGCGGCGTGAGCGAGGATATCGCCCCCGAGATCGTTCTGGCCTTGGAGATCGACGATCCCGCTCTCGCCGATCGCCTGGCGGCTCTGCTCGGCCATATCGCCGGACTTCGCCTCGCCGAACCCGGCGAGAAGGCGGCCGCGACGATTGTCACCCGCGATCCGCGCATCATGCCTGAGGACATCGCGCTGACACAGCGCGAGCTCGATGTGCTGGCGTTGATGGCGGAAGGTGGCTCCAACAAGATGATCGCGCGTCAGCTCGGCATTTCCGTCCACACGGTCAAATTCCATGTCGGCTCGCTGCTCGACAAGCTCGACGCCACCGGCCGCACCGATGCGGTGGCACATGCGGCCCGCCGCGGCGTGATCGAACTCTAGAGCGGGTGCGGCGGGAAGCTGAGCTGAACCGTGAGGCCCGGCGCGTTGTCGTGCAGGGCAATCTCGGCGCCATGGAGGCGGGCGACCGCGGCGACCAGGCTTAAGCCGAGGCCGTTACCGGGGGTGTAGCGACTCTGTTCGAGCCGGTAGAAGCGCTTGAACACATGATCGCGCTCATCAGTGGGAATGCCGGGACCATCGTCGGCGATCGCGATCGTCGCACCGCCGTCGGTGCGGCGGCAGGTGACGATCACCTGCCCGCCTTCGCAGCCGTGCTTGATCGCGTTGTCGACGAGATTGGCGATGGCGTCGAACAGGAGGTCGCGATCGCCTGTGATCGCCACCTCGCGATCGCCGCCGAGGCTGAGCCGCGTCGCAACCTGTTCGGCGGCGGCATCGTAGAGCTCGACTACCTCGCCGGCGATTTCGGTGAGATCAAGCGTGCGAAACGCGCTGCGGCGGGCGCGGGTCTCGATCTCCGAGATGCGGGTGATCGAGGCAAACATGCCGAGCACCGCGTCGAGATCGGCGATGGTGTCACCAATCAGAGCCGCGTCGGCCTCGCCGTTGCGAGGGGCGTGATAGGCCTTCTCCAGCCGGCCCCGCATGCGCGTCAGCGGCGTACGCAAATCATGGGCGACGTTGTCGCTGACCTGCTTGACCTCGCCCATCAGTGTCTCGATGCGGTCGAGCATCTGGTTGAGGTTTTCGGCGACGCGGTCCCACTCGTCGTGACTGCCGCGCAAGGGAATGCGCTGGTCGAGGCCCGACATCATGATGGCGCGGCTGGTGGCGTTGATCTCCTCGATTCGCCCGACCGTGCGGCGCGTCACCAGCACCGCGGCGAGCCCGGCGAGCACCAGCATCAGCACCGCGACAGCGGCCATTGCGAGTTCGATCATCGCGGTGAAGCCGCTGTGATCGCCGGCATCGCCGACACGGTTCTGCACATAGGCGATCGTGCCGAAATAGACATAGGCCATGATCGCCGCGACGATCAGCCCAAATGCTGCGATCGCGATCAGCGCAAGGCGGAAGGTCGAGGAGCGGAGCGTTTTAGCCAGGAGCACGGAGACAATATCCGATGCCGCGGATGGTGTGGATCAGCGGATAGGCCTGGGCATCATCGACCTTGCGACGGACGCGCCCGACATAGACGTCGATGATGTTGGTGGAGGGATCGAAATGCAGATCCCAGACATGCTGGAGCAGCATCGCACGCGAGACGACGCGGCCCTCGTTGCGGACGAGATATTCGAGCAGTTGGAATTCCCGCGGCAACAGCGGAATCTTCCGGCCGCGGCGGCTCGCGCTACGTGCGATCAGGTCGATGGCGAGATCGCCGACCCGCAGGATCGTCTCCTTGGCAACGGTGTCGCTGCGCCGGCCGAGCGCCTCCAGCCGCGCCAGCAATTCGGTGAAGGAGAACGGCTTGACCAGATAGTCGTCGCCGCCGGCCCGCAAGCCGCGCACGCGGTCGTCGACTTCGCCAAGTGCGGAGATGATCAGGAACGGCGCGGCGATGCCGTCGTCGCGCAACTGGCGCATCACGCTGATGCCGTCGATGTCGGGCAGCATGCGGTCGATGGTGATCACGGCATAGTCGCGCGCGGCGCCGTGGCTGAGGGCCTCGCGCCCGGTGGCGGCGAGATCGACGTCGTAGCCGGAAATCGTCAGCTCCTCGACGAGCTGGCCTGCGGTTTCGGCATCGTCCTCGACGACCAGAATGCGGCGGTGACCTCCGGACATGACAAACTCCGCGCGACGATCGCCACCAGACTATCCCGTTCCGGGGCTGAGCGGAACCGTCCGATGACGATCGCGACAATGGTGCGGTACGGCGATGCTAGTACCAAGAGTCTCCGCACACATTGACCCATTGCCACCCATAGGGCGTCCAGCTCCTGCGCCAGCAGCCGTCATTGTAGCCGGCATAGATGAAAGGTGCTCCGAAGAAGAAGCGATGGTGGTGCCGGAAGAAGGCGTGGCGGCCGATGAAGGGCCTGCCGTGCCAGCCGGAGCCAGCGAAGCGCGGCCCGATCGCCGCATGCGCGAAGCGGGCGCCGCCGAAGCCCGGTCCGCCGACATGGGCGAAACGGGCGCCACCCATGCCGCCAACGTGCATGCCGCCGAAGCCACCGGCGTGCATGCCACCCCCAAAGCCTCCCGCGTGCATGCCGCCGCCACCGAAATGCCCGCCACCGCCAAAGCCGCCATGACCTCCGCCGCCAAAACCACCACCGCCGTGGCCGCCGCCTCCACCGCCGCCACGGGCGAGCACCGGTGAAGCGAGCGCCATCACCGCTGCGATCGTCACCGCAGTGAGGCCTTTGAAAAGCCTGTTGTCCATCGAAGCATCCTCCGTACTGCGCGGCGATATTTCTGCCGCGCGAGAAGGATCAGATGAGAGGAAGAGACCGGCACCTTCAACTTACAAACGCGCCAGATTCTGACGCGGAAGTTAGGGAGACGGACCCGCGCTCTCTCCTCGTCATTGCGAGGAGCCCTTGCGACGAAGCAATCCAGAGTCCCGCCGCGGAAAGATTCTGGATTGCTTCGCTGCGCTCGCAATGACGACGCGGATAGAACTCTCGATATATCGAGCAGCGATCCGACACCTCCCAGCAGAAGAGCGGGGAGAGGTTAGAAGCTACGCCCGCTTGCCGCCGTTTTTCTCGGCCGCGCGGCGCAGCGCTTCCGCGAGGGCGCCGCCGCCGGAAGATTCCTGCTGGCGCGGGGCCGACGAGGTCATACGGGACGGATTGCGCGAGCTGTTGTCCCGCTGCATGCCCGGCGCGTCCTTCTTGGCGCCGACTTCGTCGTCGAGGCGCAATGTCAGCGAGATGCGCTTGCGCGCGACTTCGAAGTCCAGCACCTTGACCTTGACGATGTCGCCGGGCTTCACCACCTCGCGCGGATCCTTGATGTAGGTCCTGGACATCGCCGAGATGTGCACGAGGCCGTCCTGGTGCACGCCGATGTCGACGAAGGCGCCGAACGCGGCGACGTTGGTCACGGTACCTTCGAGGATCATGCCCTTCTTGAGGTGCTTGATCTCCTCGACGCCGTCCATGAACACCGCGGCCTTGAACGCCGGACGCGGGTCGCGGCCGGGCTTCTCGAGCTCGCGCAGGATGTCGGTGACGGTCGGCAGACCAAACGTCTCGTCCACAAAGTCTTTCGGCTTCAGCGTGCGAACGATGTCGCTGCTGCCGATCAGCGCCTTGATGTCGCTTTTGGTGGCGCTGAGAATCCGGCGCACCACCGGATACGCTTCCGGATGCACGCCGGAGGCGTCGAGCGGGTCCTCGCCGCCGAGGATGCGCAGGAAGCCCGCGCACTGCTCGAACGCCTTGGGGCCGAGCCGCGGCACGTCCTTCAGCGCCTTCCGCGACTTGAACGGACCGTTGGCGTCGCGGTGTGCCACGATGCTCGAGGCAAGGCCGGAACCGACGCCCGACACGCGCGCGAGCAGTGGTGCGGACGCGGTGTTGACGTCGACGCCGACCGCATTCACGCAGTCTTCGACCACGGCGTCGAGCGATTTCGCGAGCTTGGCCTGGCCGAGGTCGTGCTGGTACTGGCCGACGCCGATCGCCTTGGGTTCGATCTTGACGAGCTCGGCGAGCGGATCCTGAAGCCGCCGCGCGATCGACACCGCACCGCGCAGGGTGACATCGAGGCCCGGCAACTCCTCCGAGGCGAAAGCCGAGGCCGAATAGACCGACGCGCCAGCTTCCGACACCACGATCTTGGTCATCTTCAAGTCGGGCAGGCCCTTGACGAGGTCGGCCGCGAGCTTGTCGGTCTCGCGCGAGGCGGTGCCGTTGCCGATCGCGATCAGCTCGACGCGATGCTTCAATGCGAGCTTGCCGAGGATCGCAAGCGCCTCGTTCCACTGTCGCTGCGGCTCGTGCGGATAGATCACGGCAGTATCCACCACCTTGCCGGTCGCATCGGTGACGGCAACCTTGACGCCGGTGCGGAAGCCGGGATCGAGTCCCATGGTGACGCGGGTGCCGGCCGGCGCGGCCAGCAGGAGGTCGCGCAGGTTCGAGGCGAACACGCGCACGGCCTCGGTCTCGGCCGCATTCCACAGCCGCATGCGCAGGTCGATGTTGAGATGCACCTGGATCTTGGTGCGCCAGGCCCAGCGCACGGTGTCGATCATCCAGCGGTCGCCGGCGCGCTTGAGGTCGGCGATGCCGAACCGCTTCATGATCTTCAGCTCATAGACGCTCGGCACGCCCGGCGGCGATGCTTCGGCCTCGGCCTGGATCTGGAGATCGAGGATCTCTTCCTTCTCGCCGCGGAACATCGCGAGGATGCGGTGCGAGGGCAGCTTCGTCAGCGGCTCGGAGAACTCGAAATAATCGGCAAACTTTTCGCCCTCCGTCTTCTTGCCGTCGCGCACCTTGGAGGCCATGCGCGCATTGGTCCACACCTCTTCGCGAAGCGCGCCGATCAGGTCGGCGTCTTCGTCGAAACGCTCGACGAGGATGGCGCGGGCGCCGTCGAGCGCCGCAGCGGCATCAGCAACACCCTTCTCGGCATTGACGAAGGCCTCAGCGACGACCTTCGGATCGTTGGTGGGGTCGGCCATGAGCTGATTGGCGAGCGGCTCGAGGCCGGCTTCCTTGGCGATCTCCGCCTTGGTGCGGCGCTTCGGCTTGAACGGCAGATAGATGTCTTCGAGGCGCGCCTTGCTGTCGGCGGCGAGAATGGAGGCTTCCAGCGCGGCATCGAGCTTGCCCTGCTCGCGGACCGATTCGAGGATGGCCTTGCGGCGGTCCTCGAGCTCGCGCAGGTAACCCAGGCGCTCCTCCAGCGTGCGCAATTGCGCATCGTCGAGCGCACCGGTCGCTTCCTTGCGGTAGCGGGCGATGAAGGGAACCGTGGCGCCGCCGTCGAGCAGCGCCACTGTCGCCTCGACCTGCTCCGCCCGAACCCCAAGCTCCTGCGCAATTTTCTGGTTGATATTTGCCACGCGAGAACCCCTCTATCCAAGCACGCATCGCGGAGGCGAACCACCGGCTGCGGGACGCCGCTTATGGACCAATCGGGGTTGATTCATCAAGGTGCGGCGGACGATCGTCGACAAGGGATTTTTTGTCGAACCGATGCGATCTCGCCACAATCGTGAGGGGCGGCGAGGACGACGCACATACTCCATCGTCGTCCTGGCGAAGGCCAGGACCCATAGCGCGTGATTCATCGATTGTAGGCGGTAGGCGTACCGAACGACGAGACTTCGCCAAATGCCCCCTGGGTCATGCGTCCTGGCGCTCGCCAGGACGACGATGGGATTGCCTCGACACCTTGACAGGCGCCCCGGTTCAGCGGCTGTTTTGTCGGCCGGGCTCCTGAACCCCATGTGAGGACTATCATGCGGACGACATCGGTCGGCGTCTTCAAGGTCGCCACCAAAGGCCCCGGCGACGTCTCCGGATTGATGGCCATGATCGGCTCCGGCGCGATTGATCCGGCATCCATCCTGGCCATCCTCGGCAAGACCGAAGGCAATGGCGGCGTCAACGACTTTACCCGGGAATATGCCGTTGCCGCGCTGTGCACGGCGCTGGCGCCGCAGCTCGGCCTGTCGCCGCAGGAGGTCGAGCAGCGCATCGCTTTCGTGATGTCCGGCGGCACCGAGGGCGTGCTGAGCCCGCACATCACGGTGTTCACGCGCCGAGACGTTCTGCAGCGCCCGGCAGGCATCTCCGGCAAGCGCCTGAGCATCGGCATGGCGCACACGCGGGATTTTCTCCCTGAAGAGCTCGGCCGCTCCGCTCAGATCACGGAGACAGCCAAGGCCGTGAAGGCCGCGATGGCGGATGCCGGGATCGCCGATCCCGCCGACGTCCATTTCGTGCAGATCAAATGCCCGCTGCTCACCAGCGAGCGCGTCGAAGCGGCGAATGCGCGCGGCCACAAGACGGCGACGACCAGCGCCTACAGTTCGATGGCCTATTCGCGCGGCGCCTCCGCGCTCGGGGTTGCAGTCGCGCTCGGCGAGATCGCAACCGACCTACGAGACGACGACGTGCTGCGGCGCTACGATCTGTTTTCGAACGTCGCCTCGACCTCGTCCGGAATCGAGCTGACGCACAACGTCGTCATCGTGCTCGGCAATTCGATGTCCTCGACGAGCGAATTCGAGATCGGGCATGCCGTGATGAGCGATGCGATCGACGCTGCCGCCGTGCTCGCGGCGCTGGAGAGCGTTGGGCTCTGTGCCGCGCCGCAGACGACGACCGGCCGCGAGCTCGTCAACATCTTCGCCAAGGCCGAGGCCTCGCCTGATGGCAGCGTGCGCGGCTTCCGCCACACCATGCTGGAAGATACCGATATCAGCTCGACGCGCCACGCCCGGGCTGCCGTCGGCGGCCTGATTGCCGGCCTCGCCGGCACCGGGGCGGTCTACGTCTCCGGCGGCGCCGAGCACCAGGGCCCCGCTGGCGGCGGGCCGGTCGCGGTGATCGCAAAGCTCTCGGATTGATGCGTGCGCATGCAATGGAGGATTACCTCTCCATCCCGCGCAACCCTGCCCTTCGCGCCGCCTCAGTTGATTAAAATGTTCCCGTGCGAAACTAAGGTGGCGCCGCACGAAGAGGTTTGGATCGCATGACTTTCCCGATGAGCTGGAACGAATGGGCGCAGCACGATGGCGTGGGACTGGCCGCGCGCGTCCGCAAAGGCGAGCTCACGGCAAAGGAGTTGGCGCGCCAGGCCGCTGCGGGCGTTGCCAAGGTCAATCCGGCACTGTCGGGCGTCGTCGAGCTGTTCGATGACGTGATCGCCGATCCGGCCAAGGACGGCGCCAATCTCGCCGGCCCGTTCGCAGGCCTGCCCTTCCTGATGAAGGACCTCGGCCCGACCATGAAGGGCCGGCTCCAGGAGATGGGCTCGCTACTGATGCGCGGCAATCGCGCTGGCGCCGACACGTTCCTGACCGGCAAATTCCGCCAGGCCGGGCTGAACCTGATCGGACGCACCACGACGCCGGAATTCGGCGTATGCAGCTCGGCCGACAATCCCGCCGTCTATGTCACGCGCAATCCCTGGGATACCGACTACACCACCTGCGGCTCGTCGGCCGGCAGCGCCGCAATGGTGGCGGCCGGCGTGGTGCCGATCGCACATGCGACCGACGGCGGCGGCTCGATCCGCATTCCCGCCGGGGTCAACGGCAATATCGGCCTGAAAGTCTCGCGCGGCGTGTTCTCGCTCGCACCGCACATGTCCGATCTCACCGGCCTCGTCTCGATCCAGGGCTGCCAGTCGCGCTCGGTGCGCGACACCGCCGCCTTCGTCGATCATGCCAGGGGAGCGGCGCCGGGCGAGTTCATGCCGTTCTGGACCACGGCGCAACCATACTCCGAGATGATCAAACGCGATCCGTCAAAACTTCGCATCGCGCTGTCGCACAGCTGGGGCGACTACACCGCGACGCCAGAGATCGCGGCCGAGCTGGCAAAGGCCGGCCGCTTCCTCGAAGGCCTCGGCCATCACGTCGACTACGGCCTGCCCGAGCTCGACTTCCGCGCCGCGTTCGAGGCGCAGACCACCTGCTATATCTCGAATTTTGCCGTGGTAATCTCCAACATGCTCGCCGCGCGCGGGCTGGAGCGGCCCCCGGAAGACCTCATCGAGCCCATGAACATCCGGATCTGGGAAGCCGGCCGGCATACGAGCTTCGCCGAGCGGGCGAAGATGCAAGGCGTGTTCAACACGACCTCACGCGCCTTCGGCGCCTTCTTCGAGCAGTGGGACGTGATCCTGACGCCGATCACCGCGCTGCCGACGCCGAAGGTCGGCACCCGGGAATATCTCACCATCTCCGACAATCCTGACGTGCTCGACTGGTTCGGCAATCTCTGGCGCTTCTTCGCCTTCACGCCGCTCGCCAATCTCTGCGGCATGCCGGCGATCTCGATGCCGATGGCCACGCAGGACCACGGCCTGCCGCTCGGCATCCAGGCGATTGCGAAACAGGCCAATGACGGCCTGCTGCTGCAACTCGCCGCCCAGATCGAGCGCGCGCTCGACGGCAAGTGGAACGATGGCAGGAAGCCGAAGGTGCATGTGAGCTGAGCGAGTTGATCGCATTAACTTGCGATCCGCCGCTTGCCTCAGTTCTTCACCGTCGGAATTTCCTCCGGCCGGGGCTCCTGCTGACCCTGCTGGTACATCGCCAATGCCTTGTCGAGCGCTTCGCGCAGGGCCAGCGCGGCGGCCACGCTGCAGCGCAGATGCGCGGTCTGGACCACGTCGACCCTGACGGCGGCGCCGACCGGCATCAGAAGGTTCGCAGCAAGCTCGATCTGGATAGCGCCGTTGTGGTGGCCGAAGCAGGACGCACCGTCGAAATAGATGATCGGCGCCCGCTCCGAGCTCGAGGTCGAAATGATGACGGGCCCCTGGCTGGTGGCGGGCATTTCGGGATCGGCCATGGGCACTCCTTGCGGCTGGTCGAACGAACGAGGCGCCCACCATCGTTGCTTCGGCCGGCCCTGTCGAGGCCAAACCGGCCTCGGAACTCCTGCCGCGGGACGCCCATCCGGGGTTTTGCACCGCGCCCGCCGCTGGTTTAGAACGTCCTCATGTCCAGCTCACCGACCACACTTTCGTTCGAGGACCTCGCCGAGGCGATCAAGGGCCGCCGCTCCGATTACGGCCAGATCAGCGGACTCCAGCTCGACCGCTTCGCACCTCGCGAGGCCTGGTCCAGCCTGCCCTACCGGCCCGTCTTCGTCGGCGACACGGAGACCGGCGTCCTGCATGGCGGCGTCGTCACCGCGATGCTGGACGAGAGCTGCGGCATGGCGGTGCAACTCGCGCTCGACGGCACAAGCGCGATCGCGACGCTTGATTTGCGCATCGACTATCAGAAGCCGGCAACGCCCGGGCTCGACATCAAGGCGCATTCGGTCTGCTACCGCACCACGCGGTCGATAGCCTTCGTGCGATCGACCGCCTATCAGGAGTCCGAGGACGATCCGGTCGCGACCGCGACCGCCTGTTTCATGATCGGCGCCAACCGCACCAACATGCTCGTGGACCGCAGGATGGATTTGCCCAGCATCCCGTCGCTGGAGGCGCCGGACGATCCGGACGGTCCGTTCGCCAACAGCCCGTTCGCGCGCTGCCTCGGCATTCGCGTCAACGACGACGACACCCTGACGATGCCGTTCTCGCCAAAGATCATCGGCAACCCGATCCTGCCCGCGATCCATGGCGGCATGACCGGCGCCTTCCTCGAGACCACCGCGATCTTCGGAGTGGCGCGCGAGCTCGGCGCCGCCGCACTGCCCAAGCCGATCGGACTGACCGTCAACTATCTGCGCTCCGGCCGCGCGCTCGACACCTTCGCCAACGTCTCGATCGTGAAGCAGGGCCGGCGCATCGTCGCCTTCGAGGCGCGAGCCTGGCAGGACGATGCGAACAAGCCGATCGCCACCGCCTTCGGCCATTTCATGCTGCGGCCGACGCCCGGAAACGACGAGGAATAGGCGCATTTTCCCTTGACGGCCCAGGTCCGGGCCACAACGATAGTGCGTTTTCTGCGAGAGGTATTGGGTTGCGGCATCCGCTCGACATCGTCGCCATGTTCGCCGCGCTCTGGCTGCTGGCAGCGATGGTGCTCGACGCGCTGACGCCGAAGGAGCTGACGACGGTGATGATCGGCATCGCCATTGGACCCGCCGTCGTCATCACCGCCGTGTTCTACTATCTGCGCTGCCCGCGCACCGATTTCGCGGTGATGTTCGCCGCGCTCTGGCTGATCTCCGACATCGCCATCGCGTTCATCTCACCGGCGCAGCTGCCGCATTTCCTGATTGCGCTCGGCTTCGTGCCGGCGCTCCTGATCGGCATCGTCCTGCACTGGCAACGCTTCCAGCGCCGCCATGAGCGGCTGCCCCTGCCGTCGGTCAAGCGCGGTTAACGCGGCAGCAAATTGGTCTTGGCGAGATCGACGACCTCGTCGCCGCGGCCGTTCATCACGGCGCGCAAGACCCAGAGGCTGAAACCCTTGATCTGTTCGGGCGTGATGGTCGGCGGCATCGACAGCTCCTGCTTGGCGGTGACGACATCGAGCAGCGCCGGCCCGTTGTGGGCCAGCATGTCCTTCACCGCTCCCGGGAGCTCGCCGGGATCCTCGACGCGCCTTGCGAAGATACCCATCGCGCGCGCCATCGCTGCGAAGTCCGGATTCTCCAGATCGACATTGGTGTCGACGAAGCCGGCCGCCTTCATCTCCAGTGCCACGAAGCCGAGCACGCCGTTGTTGAAGATGACCACCTTCACCGGCAGCTTCATCTGCGTCAGCGTGATCAGATCGCCCATCAGCATGGTGAAGCCGCCATCGCCCGAGAGCGAGATCACCTGGCGGCCGGGCTGCGCGGCCTGCGCGCCGATCGCCTGCGGCATAGCATTGGCCATCGAGCCGTGCACGAACGAGCCGATCAGCCGGCGGCGGCCGTTCATCTCGAGATAGCGCGCGGCCCACACCGTCGGCGTGCCGACATCGGCGGTGAACACTGCATCATCGCTCGCATGGTCGCTGATGACCTTTGCGAGATATTGCGGATGGATCGGCTTTGCTCCGGGCGTGCCCTTCGCAAGCGAATCCAGGCCCTCGCGTGCCTTCTTGTAATGCACGATGGCATCGTCGAGATGCCTGCGCTGCGTCTTGGCCTCGAGCAGCGGCAACAGCGCCTCGATGGTGAGCTTGACGTCGCCGACGAGGCCGAGATCGATCTTGCAGCGCCGCCCGAGATTTTCCGGACGGATGTCGATCTGCGCGATCTTCGCATCGGTCGGGAAGAACTGCTTGTAGGGAAAATCAGTGCCGAGCATCACGAGCGCGTCGCAGGCGTGCATGGCGGCATAGCCGGAGGAGAAGCCGATGAAGCCGGTCATGCCGACGTCGTAGGGATTGTCGTATTCGACATGTTCTTTGCCGCCCAGCGCATGCACGATCGGGCTCTTCAAGGCTTCCGCAAGCTGCATCAGCGGCGCATGCGCGCCAGCGCAGCCGCGGCCGCAGAACAGGGTGATGCGTTCGGCGCCGTTCAAGAGGTCCGCGAGCGCCTTCAGCTCATCGGCCTGCGGCACGACCTTCGGCGCCGACAGCGCAAGGCCACGCGCCGTCGACAGCGCGCGCTTCGGTGGGCTGCGGAAGGCGACGTCGCCCGGCATGGCGACGACGGCAACGCCGCGCATGCCGACAGCCGCACGGATGGCGTTTTCCAGCACGTAGGGCAGCTGACTCGGATCGGAGACCAGCTCGCAATAATGGCTGCACTCGCGGAACAGGTTTTGCGGATGGGTCTCCTGGAAATAGCCGCTGCCGATCTCGGCGGTCGGGATCTGTGCGGCGATCGCCAGCACGGGAACGCGACTGCGATGGGCATCGAACAGGCCGTTGATCAGATGCAGATTGCCGGGACCGCACGAGCCCGCGCACACCGCAAGACTGCCCGTCATCTCCGCTTCGCCGGCCGCGGCAAAGGCCGCAACCTCTTCATGCCGGACATGGATCCACTCGATCGTTCCGCGCCGCCGCAGCGCTTCGGTCAGCGCATTCAGGCTGTCGCCGACGATGCCGTAGATGCGCTTGACGCCGGCCTGTTCGAGCGTTGCCACGAACAGATCGGCCACGTTGTTGATCGCCATGTCGGTCTCCTGATCCCGCTGGTCCAGCAAGATAGGATAACGCGCGACCGTGACGGGATCACGGCTTGTTTATTGCGATCTCACTCTTTCGCAATCGCCCGATCGTAGGCCGCAATCGTCTCCTTTGCGCGAGCGGCAACGTCCGTTGCCGTCATGCCGGACTTGTAGAGGCTGGAGCCGAGCCCGAACGCAGTGACGCCGCCCTTGATGTACTCCGCGAAATTCTGGTCGGAGACGCCGCCGACGGCGGCGATCATCGCCCCGGCAGGCAGCACGGCGCGGATCGCGGCAATACCGGACGCGCCGAGCACGCTTGCCGGAAAGAACTTCAGGCCAGAGGCGCCGGAGCGCGCGGCCAGCAGCGCCTCGGTCGGCGAAAACACGCCCGGCAACGTGACCATGGCGTATTGGTGCGCACGCGTGAGCACCTGCGTATCGACATTCGGCGAGACCATCAGCTTGCCGCCGACATCGTTGAGACGGTCGACATCCGAAGTGGTCAGCACCGTGCCGGCGCCGATCAGCACGCCGGCCGGCGCCTGTTTCACGGCCGTTGCGATGGAGCGGAACGGGTCCGGCGAGTTCAGCGGAATCTCGATTGCGGTCATGCCGGCTTCGATCAGCACGCCGACGATAGCCTGCGTTTCCTCGGGCTTCACGCCGCGCAGGATCGCGACCAGTGGCCGCTTCATCGCCGGAAAGGGAACGCTCATCTCGACAGTCCTCTCATTGCGTCCAGATCGCGGCAGCCGCCATCGACAGACCGCGGCGGACCGCTTCATCGGCATCGACTTGGTTCACGGCGACCGACAGCGCGTCGAAAGCCAGCCTATACAGCATCGCGAGCCGCCCCGAGGCAATCAGCGTGATGCCAGCTTTCGACATCGCGCCGGAAAGCCCCGCCGCCAGCTCGACGCCGATCAACGTGCCCGACAGCGTTTCGCGCGCCGCGGCCGGTGTGCTCCCGAACAGGAGCTGACGCGAGCGTGCGCCGAACAGAAAATTAGCCGCGAAGGCCGGTGCTTCGTACGCGGCCTTCACCGCCGCCTTGAAGCTCGCGAAATCCTCGGCGTCTTCGGCCCCGGCGACTGCAAGCGACAAAATCGTCTCGCGCGACACGACGCTGAAGAGCTCGCCGGTCATGAAGGTGGAGAAATGCGCGACCGTGCCGTCCTTCACGCGCACCCATTTCGAATGCGTGCCGGGCATGCAGACTAGCGCTTCGCCAGCGGTATCGAGCCCGAGCGCGCCGAGCAGCTGCGTTTCCTCGCCGCGCATCACGTCCGGCGCTTTTGCATCGCGCTGCGCGATACCCGGCAGGATGCGAATGTCGCGCGCTTCGCCGGGCACGTGCGCGGCCTGCTTCAGAACAGCGGAGAGTGGTGCCGGCGTGTCGACATAACCGGCCTCGACCCAGCCGGTACGCGCGCCGGCCATGCCGCAGACGAGGACGGGCAGATGATCGGGAGCCTCGACTGCCGCGAGATGCGATTGCAGCACGGCGGGAAAGCCGGCCTTCGCGGCGGCCAGCATGCCCTCATCGCTGCGGCGCTCGGCCAGCACCTCGCCGGCGCGGTCGATCAGCCAGAGTCGAAAGCTGCTGGTGCCCCAGTCTACCGCGACATAGGCAGGTTCAGTCATCTCGATTCGTATCCTCGTCTCACCGCCGAGACGCCGTCTCGCGACAGTGAGACGAGGCCCCCGTAAATCTGTCCCGGGATATCGGCTATTGCCGCCGCAAACCAGCCTTTTCTCGCAGGTCTGAGGCGCCGTTCGCGCTGGCCCACCACTCGCGAAGAGCTGGCACACCGCTTGCTAAAGCGTTTCCGCTCACATCCGTGAACCGCGCAACAAGACGCGTCAATTGTGGAGAGGAAACCCATGGAGATCGGTTATTTCACGATGCCTTCGCACCCGCCGGAGTGCGGCCTGAAGGAAGGGAACGACTGGGACCTGCAGGTCATGCGCTGGCTCGACGAGCTCGGCTATCAGGAGGCCTGGGTCGGCGAGCACCATACCGCGCCCTGGGAACCCAATCCGACGCCAGACCTTCTGATCGCACAGGCGCTGATGCAGACCAAGAATATTCGCATCGGACCAGGCGGCTTCCTGCTGCCCTATCACCACCCGGCCGAGCTCGCCAACCGCGTCGCCATGCTCGATCACCTCTCCGGGGGGCGACTCAATTTCGGCGTCGCAGCTAGCGGCCTGCCGAGCGACTGGGCGATGTTCAACGTCGACGGCATGAGCGGACAGAACCGCGACATGACCCGCGAGGCGCTGGAGATCATTCTGAAGATGTGGAGCGATCCCGCGCCCTGGACCTACAAGGGCAAGTTCTGGACGGTGACCAAGCCGGACACCATGTTCGACTTCCTCAAGCCGCACATCAAGCCGTTGCAGACACCGCATCCGCCGATCGGCGTCGCCGGGCTCTCGAAGAATTCGGACACGCTGAAGCTCGCCGGCGAGCGCGGCTTCATCCCGATGAGCCTCAACCTGAACCCGGCCTATGTCGGCAGTCATTGGGATTCGGTCGTAGCCGGTGCCGCCAAGACCGGACGCAAGCCGGACCGCGCGGATTGGCGGCTGGTGCGCGAGGTGTTCGTCGCTGATACCGACGAGGAAGCGTGGAGGCTCTCGACCGGCGACATGATGGGCCGGATGATGGGCGAGTACTTCCTGCCGCTGCTCGGGCATTTCGGCTTCAAGGACTATTTGAAGCACGCGCCCGACGTGCCCGATAGCGACGTCACCGTCGAATATTGCGCCAAGCGGAACTGGATCGTCGGCTCGCCCGCGACCGTCGCCGAGAAAATCGAGAAGATCTACGAGGAGGTCGGCGGCTTCGGCGTGCTGCTGGTGTTCGGCTTCGACTACAAGCACAAGGCTGAAGCCTGGCATCACTCGCTGTCGCTGCTGAGGAACGAGGTGATGCCGCGCCTGAAGCATCTCGGCTCCGCGCAGAAGGCGGCTTGACCCGACGCGGGTGCGGCGCGATCGTGCCGCATCCGCATCCATTTCGGAGATTTCCGCGTGAGCGTGGACGCCAGTGCTTTCGACGCCAAGGATTTCAAGCAGGCGATGCGCCAGTGCGCCGGCGCCGTCGCGCTGGTGACGGTCGGCGCCGAGCACGGCAAGCGCACGGGGTTGACTGTGACCTCGGCCTGCTCACTGTCGGACTCGCCGCCATCCCTGATCGTGTGTGTCAACCGCAACGCCAGTGCGCACGCGCGTATCCGCGAGGAAGGCGCGTTCGCGATCAACTTCCTGCACGAGGACCATGCGGCACTGGCGCTGACCTTCAGCGGCCAGAAGGGCGTCAATGGCGACGACCGCTTTGCGTTCGGGGAATGGACGCGCGGGGTGACCGGCGCGCCGGTGCTGACGGATGCGGTCGCCGCGTTCGACTGCGTGCTGGCGCAGGAATTCGAGACCAAGACGCATTCGATCTTCGTCGGCGAGGTGCGCGGCGCATCGCATTCCGACGGCGCGGCGCCGCTCGTGTATCTGCGCAGCAGCTTCCACGCCCCGCGCGAAATCCGCGGCACCGTAACCGTCGGCGACCTCGACTCGCGACATCTGAGCTGGAGCGATTTTTCGTAAGGCAGCGGCGGCGTTGATGGTGCGCTCTTCCCTTCTCCCCTTGCGGGAGAAGGTGGCGCGAAACGCCGGATGAGGGGTATCTCTCCGCGAATCCAGAAGCCAGAGAATCAGGTGCGGAGAGAGACCCCTCACCCGTCTCGCCGCTGTCGCGGCGAGCCACCCTCTCCCGCAGGGGGAGAGGGGAAGAAAGCTCGCCGCATGCAGCTGAGTGCTACTGCGCTGTCTCTATCTTCAACTGCTTGATCTTGCGATAGAGCGTCGCGCGGCTGAGCTTCAGCGCGCGCGCCGCTTCGATCACACGACCACCATGCTCGCGCAACGCCTCCACGATCGTGGCGCGCTCCGCCGCCGCGAGATCCGGCTCCGCCCTTCCACCAAACGGCGGCAAATCGAGGTCGGCATCGGTGATGACACCGTCTTCCGCCGTGCAGCCGGCGAGCCGCAGCACGTGCCGGAGCTGGCGCATGTTGCCGGGATAGGGATAGGCCGAGAGCTGCGCCCAGGCCTCGTCCGAGAGGGAACAGTTCGGCGCTTCCTCGCGCGCAATCTGGCGGATGACGTCGTCGCGGTCGGCGCGCTCGCGCAAGGCCGGCAGCCGCACCTCCATGCCGCGGAGACGAAAATAGAGGTCGGTGCGGAAGGCGCCCTCCTCGGCCATGCGGCCGAGATCGCGATGCGTGGCGCTGATCAGGCGAATGTCGACCGGCACGGGCTTCAGCGCGCCGAGCGGCCAGACTTCGCGGTTCTCCAGCACCCGTAGCAGCCGCGTCTGCAGCGCAATCGGCATGTCGCCGATCTCGTCGAGGAACAGCGTGCCGCCGTCGGCCTGCACGATCAGGCCTTTCGAGCCGTCGCGGCGCGCGCCGGTGAAGGCGCCGGCCTCGTAACCGAACAGCTCGGCATCGATCAGGCTGTCCGGCATCGCAGCGCAGTTCAGCGCGACATAGTTGTGGCGCGCGCGATTGCCGGCCGCGTGGATGGCACGGGCGAACACATCCTTGCCGACGCCGGTCTCGCCATGCAGCAGCACCGGCAGATTGTGATCGCCGATGCGTCTGAGCCGCTTTACACTCTTGATCAGTCCTGGATCGCGGCCAGCGAGGCGCTGCAGCGCATCGAAGGGGTCCACAGGAACGTCACGACGCTGCGTGGACGCCCGTGGCCGCAGCGGCGGCGCGACATGGCCATGCCCCAACGGACTGCCATCGCCCCGGCGCAGCTCGACGAGATCGTCCGCGTCGCGCGCGGCGGGATGGTCGAATTTGACATAGCGCGACAGATCGATGCCGGAGGCGATCAAGCCGTCGGTGAGACCCAGCAGTGCGCGCGCCGAACGGCAGGCGCCGACGATGCGGCGATCGTCGTCATAGGCGAGCAGGCCGCTGCCGCCATCGCCCGGCACGGTCGCGATCCAGGCGTTGCGGAAATGACCGCGGAAGATCGCGCCCTCCATGCGCCGCGTTGCCTCCATCGTCACCGCCAGCGCGAGCTGATGCGCGGTGCGTTCGAGGTCCTCGCGGCAGGAGGTGATGTTCACGGCGCCTGCGAGCCGTCCGGCCTGGTCGAACAGCGGCGTCACGGCGCAGGAAAACATGTGCCACTGCGCGCGAAAGTGCTCGTCGCGATGCACCAGGATCGGCTTTTGCTCGGCAAGCGCGGTGCCGAGCCCATTGGTGCCTTCAAAGGCCTCGGAAAAATTCGAGCCGGTGTAGATCTTCCAGTCCATGAACAGTCTTGCGTCGGCCTCGCCGGGCAGGCGGCTGAACAGCATGGTTGCGTTCACGTCCGCCAGGTTGACGCAATAACCGGCATCGCGGAGTACCCGGGCGAGATCGTCGAGCTCCGGTGTTGCAAGCCGGATCGTCTCTTCCATCGGCTCGGCGACATGCCGGATCTCGGCTTCGGTCAGCGTCTGCGGCGGGCCTTGGCGGGCGGGATCGAGCTTGTGGCTGACCAGGCAGCGCCGCCAGGAATTGGCAATGCGCGAAGAGGCATCGACGTCGGCCAAGCGGTCTGCAACCTGATTGGCGACGGACAAGACACGGGCGACATGGTTCGAGGCCGAAAGGCTGGCCATCGCGGACGTCTCCACCCTGTATTATTGTGCAAAGTCTGGCAGCGCAGGCGGGGATGTCAATCGGGAACCGGGAACGCGGCGAAGCGCAATCATAATTGCTGCACCGCCCTCACCACGTATCGATGCAGGGTCGCTTCTTCGCCGTCCGCGTCGGCGGCTTCGGCACCGACCGCAGGCCTGCCATGATCCACCGCCGCGTCTCGGCGGGATCGATGACGTTGTCGATCTCGAACACGGAGGCGATCGAGACCGCCTTGCCGTTGGCGTAGAGCTCGGCGACCTTGTTGCGATAATAGGTCTCACGCTCGACGGGGTCGGCGATCGCCTCCATTTCCTTGCGGAAGCCGAGGCGGACGTATCCCTCCAGGCCCATGCCACCGAACTCGCCGGTCGGCCAGGCCGCGGTGAAGAACGAGGCGTGGAAGCCGCCGCCGATCATCGACTGCGCCCCGAGCCCATAGCCCTTGCGCAGGACGATGCCGAACAGCGGCACTGTCAGGCTCGCGCCTGTCACGAACATGCGCGAGACGTGGCGCACGATCGCCGTCTTCTCGGCTTCCGGGCCGACCATGAAGCCGGGCGTGTCGCACAGCGAGACGATCGGCAGATCGAAGGCGTCGCAGAGCTGGAGGAAGCGCGCGGCCTTGTCGCCGGCATCGGCGTCGATCGCACCGCCGAGATGGCGCGGATTGTTGGCGATCAGGCCGAACGGCTTCCCCTCGATGCGGATCAACGCGGTGATCATGCCGACGCCGTAGTCGCGGCGCAGCTCCAGCACGCTGTCCTTGTCCGCGACGAGGTCGATCACGCTGCGGATGTCGTAGACGCGCAGGCGGTTCTCGGGGATCGCGCGGCGCAGCAGCCGCTGGTCGGCGGCCTGCCAGTCCGTCACCTCGCCCTGGAAATAGGACAGGTATTTTTGCGCAACGGATGTCGCCTCCTCTTCGTCCTCGACGAGGATGTCGATGACGCCGTTCGGCGACTGGAACGTAACAGGACCGACCTCGGCCGGGTGATAGACGCCGAGCCCGCCGCCCTCGATCATCGCGGGGCCACCCATGCCGATCGAGGCATTTTTGGCGGCGATGATGACATCGCAGCAGCCGAGCATCGCGGCATTGCCGGCGAAGCAATAGCCGGAGACCACGCCGATGACCGGCACAAGACCCGAGAGTCTGGCGAACTGCACGAAGGACGGACCATCGAGCCCGGTCATGCCGAGCCGGTCGGTATCGCCAGGCCGGCCGCCGCCGCCTTCGGCATAGAACACCAGGGGCACGCGCCAGTCTTCCGCGAGCGTCAGCATGCGGTCGATCTTCTTGTGGTTCATGTGGCCCTGCGTGCCCGCGAGCACGGTGTAGTCGTAGGCCACGACGATGCAGCGCCCGCCCTCGGGCCCGAACTTCTCGGCGTTGACGGTCGCGACGCCCATGACGAGGCCGTCGGCCGGCGTGTTCTTGACGAGATCGTCGAGCTTGCGCCGGCGCCGCTGCGCCGCGATCGCAAGGCTGCCATACTCCATGAACGAGCCGTCGTCGACGAGCTGCGCGACATTCTCGCGCGCGGTGCGCTGATTGGTGTTGCGGCGGCGCTCGACCGAAGCAGGGCGAATTTCGTCGAGCGTGTTGGCCTGGCGCGCGATCAGTTCGGCGAGATCGGGACGGATGTGGTCGAGATCGATATCGGTTTCCGTTGCAGACGCATCAGCCGCAACCTCGAGCGGCTGCAGATACATGATCGGCTCGCCATGCATCAACGTGACACCGTCGCCGGCGAGTAGCTTCATGACACGGCCGCCCTGCTCGGCCATGACCAGATGTTCCATTTTCATGGATTCGATCACGGCGAGCTGCTGGCCCGGACGCACGATCTCGCCTTCCTTCACCTGGATGGTGACGATGGTTCCCTGCAAGGGTGCTGCGACCATCACCGTGCCTTCGGGCACGATCTGTGCGGTATGCGCCTCGATGCCGGGACCGCCGCTTCGCTCCGTCGCCGCAAAATAGAGTGGTTTGGCCGCGCCATCGGCGGCTTCGACGAGCTTGCCGATGTTGCGATCGATGAAGTCTGTCGCGATGCGGTTAGCCCTGAAATCGGGATGCGCCAGCACGGCCTGGAGGAAAGCGATGTTGGTGACGACGCCGTCAATTCGAAACTCGCGCAAGGCGCGCGCGGCTTTGGAGACAACGTCGTGCCAGGCTTCACCCGGCGTATGAACGATGACCTTTGCCAGCAGCGAGTCGAAGGCGGCACTGGTCTTGTAGCCGGCGTAACCGAAACTATCGACGCGGACGCCGGGGCCCGACGGCGGCTCGAACACGGCAAGCACGCCGCCGGTCGGGTGCGTCGCCCCCAGCTCGTCCAGCGTCTCCATGTTGACACGCAACTGCATGGCATAGCCGCGCGGTTTCGGGATCGAGCCTTGCGCCAGGCCGAGCGACGCAAGCGAGGCACCGGCGGCGACCGCGAGCTGGGCGCGGACGAGATCGAGGCCGAGCACCTCTTCCGTTACGGTGTGCTCGACCTGGAGCCGCGGGTTGGCCTCGATGAAGGCAAAACTGTCGTCGGCAGTGCCGTCGACCAAGAACTCGAACGTGCCGAGATTGTCGTAAGACGCGGCCACGGCGAGTTGCTTCGCCGCCTCGCTGATACGGCCACGCAAGCCGTCGCTGAGCGACGGGCTCGGCGCCACCTCGATCAGCTTCTGGTGCCGGCGCTGAATGGTGCATTCGCGTTCCCAGAGGTGGGAGATCGCGCCGTGGCGATCGCCGATGATCTGCACCTCGATATGGCGCGCCTGCCGGATCAACCGCTCGGCATAGACGCCGTCGAAGCCGAACGCGGCCTTGGCCTCGGACTGGCAACGCGCATAGGCCTCCGCGAGATCGGCAGCGCGCTCGACCACGCGCATGCCGCGCCCGCCGCCGCCGGCCATCGCCTTGATCACGATCGCCGGCTTGCTGCCGAGCGAGGTGAAGAACGCCGTGATGTCCTCCAGCGAGGAGGGCCCGCTGGTGCCGGCGATGATTGGCACGCCGCAGCGCTTTGCCAGTTGCCGTGCCGCAACCTTGTCGCCGAACAGTTCGAGCGCCGCCGGCTTCGGCCCGACGAAGGCGATGCCTGCATCGACGCAGGCCTTCGCGAACGCAGCGTTCTCGCTGAGGAAGCCGTAGCCGGGGTGCACGGCGTCGCAGCCTGCGCTCCTCGCCGCCTTCACCACGGCCTCAATGTCGAGATAGGCCCGCGCGCCGCGGCCGGGGATTTCGACCGCCTCATCGGCAAGGCGCACATGCAGCGACAGCGCATCGTCCGCGGGATGGATCGCGACCGTCGCGAGGCCGGAATCGGCTGCGGCGCGCGCGATGCGGATGGCGATCTCGCCGCGATTGGCGATCAGGAGCTTCTTGAACGACATGCAGCGTCTCCATGCCCGCGTGCCCAAGCGCGGGTCGGCCGGTCCGATTGTTCTGCTTCGTCACTTTAACCGAGGCCGTCAAGGGCAAGAACGCCGGTCCCGACGACCGTTCCCGCCGGCCGGAATTTCAGTCGGTCGCGCGTGCCGTGATGAGGCGAATAATCCGCGCCACGGCAGACGGGATCGGCGCGATGACCGGCACGGTGAAGATCGGCTGAAGCTCGCGCGCGACTTCGCCCAGCGGCCCGCCGCCGATGATGACCGCCTCCGCGCCATCCTGCGCGATGCAGGCCTCGACCGCGCCCGCGAGCGCTGTTCGCAGCCGCGCCGGATCGCGCATCAGCTCCTGCGGATCGCCCTCCGCGAAGCGGACGCCGGTGTAATACGATCGCAGACCCAGCGCTTCCGGCCGAGCGTCGATCTTCGCTTCCAACAGCGGCGTCGTGGTCGCCACGCCGAAGCGGCGGCCGTTCTCGGCGGCTGCCACCATCGAGGACTCACCGATGCCGACCGCGGGCAGTTTCATCGCGGCCTTGATGCCGGCCAATCCGGGATCGCCGAACGCCGCGACGATGATACCGTCGCATGCATGCCGGTTCGACTGCGATATCTCCAGAACTTCGGCGGAAGCTGCATCCAGCGCATCCGGCGTCACGATCATTTGCGGCGCGCGCGTTGCGGTCGCGCCGTCGATGTCGAAGCCGTCGACGACGGTCGACCTCGCGATGGCGACCATCATCTCAGTGGTCGCCACGGAACTGTTCGGATTGATCAGGAGAATGCGCGCGCGCCGATCAGAACTCTGATTCATCCCCTGCTATACTAGGCCGCCCGCACCCCCGCAACGAAAGCACTGACCTCGTCTTCCAGCGATTGCAGCTTCTGCGACAGCCGGCCACTCGATTGCAGCACGAGGCCGGCGGCCTGGCCGGTCTCCGCCGTCGCGTCGGTCACACCCGAGATGTTCTGCGAAACCTGGTCGGTGCCGGAGGCAGCCTCGCGTACGCTGTGGGCGATCGCCGCGGTCGCGGCGCCCTGCTCCTCGACGGCTGCGGCGATCGACGAGGAAATCTCGTTGACCTCCAAGATGGTCTTGCGGATGCTGTCGATGTTGCCGACGACCTGGTTGGTCTCGGCCTGGATCGCGGTGATCTGCGCGCCGATCTCGTCGGTCGCCTTCGCGGTCTGGCTCGCCAGCGACTTCACTTCGCTTGCCACCACCGCAAACCCCTTGCCGGCCTCGCCGGCGCGCGCTGCCTCGATGGTGGCGTTAAGCGCGAGCAAATTGGTCTGCGAGGCGATCTGGTTGATGAGGTCGATGACCTCACCGATCTTGTGCGCGGCGGCGGCCAGTCCCTGCACGGTGTCGTTGGTGCGCTGGCCGTCGGCGGCGGCCTTGTCGGCCACGCTTGCAGCCTGCGCGACGCGCTGGCTGATCTCGGTGATCGAGGACGACAGCTGCGCAGCGGCGGAGGCCACCGTCTGCACGTTGCTCGAAGCCTGCTGACAGGCGGTGGCGACGAAGCTAGCACGGTCGGTCGCCTTGTCGGCGATCTCGGACATACCCTGCGCGGCCTGCTGCATCGCGCGCGCCTCGTTGAAGACGTCGCGGACGACGGCCTGAACGTTCGCCTCGAACTTACCGGCGAGGTCGGTCATCGTCTTGCGCTTCTCCTCGTCGGCCTTCTGCTTCGTCTCCTGCTGTTCGGCGTGCATCCGGCCGACCGCCGACGCATTGTCCTTGAACACGGCGAGCGCCTTGGCGAGCCCGCCGATCTCGTCGCGACGGTCGGTATGGGGCACGTCGAACGCGCTGTCGCCGGAGGCGAGGCGCTCGGTGAGCGCGGTGATCTTCGCCAGCGGCCGGGTCACGCTGCGGCCGATCACGAAGGAGGCGCCGAGCACGAGCACGAACACGGCCAGGCACACCAGGGCGAAGGTCATCGCATTCTGGCGGAAGACGGCGTCGACGTCGTCGAGATAGATACCGGTGCCGATGATCCAGCCCCAGGGCGCGAAGCCCTTCACATAGGAGATTTTCCCGACCGGCTGGTCGAAGCCGGGCTTCGGCCAGAGGTAGCTGTAGAAGCCCGCGCCCTGCTTTTTGACGACGTCAACGAAGCCGACGAACAGCGCGTTGCCGGATGGATCCTTCATCCCGGAGAGATCCTTGCCGTCGAGCTCGGGCTTGATCGGGTGCATGACCATCTTGGGGGTCATGTCATTGAGCCAGAAATACTCGACCTTGTCGTAGCGCAGGCTCTTGATCTCCGCGATCGCGCCGGCCTGGGCCTGCTCGCGTGGGAGTTTTCCTTCGCTCTCGAGCTTCTGGTAGTGCGCCAGGATGCCGTAGCCGACGTCGACCATGTGCTGCGTCTTGGCCTCACGGTCCGCGATCATCTGCGCGCGCAGGGTCGATAGCGCGATCGGCGCCAGCGCGATCATGCCAAGGAGGCTGATGCCGACAATCAGGACCAGCTTGAAACTGATGCGGGAGAAAAACATCGGAGCTCGCAAGAATTGGAAGGGCTGATATGCCAGTTTATCCCGCGCCCCTTAGCAAAGCTTTAAGCATTCGGGTTCCCCACCACCCGCAAAACTCCGTAGGATCCTACCGGCATGCTGCGGACGGCCTCGCAAGCTCGCGAGGCTGGCTGCATCCGAGATGCGAACTCTTCAAAACTAGAAGACCTCGACATCGCCCCTCCGAGCGTTGACTTGCAGGGGGCTCTGACGGAACGATCGGTGCAGATCATCAGCGCCGGTCGGGGCGTAGGCGCAGCCAGAGGCCAGAGGTTCAATGCATCAATCGACATCGACAGGGTCCCTCGAGCTTCCGGCGCTGAGCGCGGCGGAGCGGCTCTTCATCTGGGGGTTTCGGGCCAAGGCGCGCAGCGGAAGCGCTGTTCCGACCGCGGCCGATATCCACCAAGTCTACGACCACTTTCGCGTGGGCGACGCCGTGCCTTCGCTGGAATGCATCATCGAGATCTTTGCCTGCACGGCGCATACGGCCATCGCGGTGCACTGCCCGACCTGCCCGCGCATGTCCGACAGCGAGCACGGCATGTTGCGGGCGATCGCCGCCGCGCAGAAAGAGCGCGACGATATCGCGCGCGAGCAGTTCGAATGCTGGCTGCCGCCGGTCGGCGCCGATTGGGCTCTCGCGCCGGTGCGGGGGCTTGCAACGATCTTCCGCATGGCGGGTCTCATCCTGCCCGACCGGCACGTTCCGTCTTTCGACCATGACCGGACGATGGCGATGAAGAGCTGGCTGGTCGGAAGCCCCACCTTGCACTGACCGGGATCGCGCATGATGCATGATAGTTGCGGCTTTGTGCCCGTCACGGAAGCCGGCCAGGCGCGGCTCTGTCCGCTCCAGGCCGCGCTTGCGACGCGGCCTAATGTCGAGAGCTACGATGATTTTGGCCGCGTCACGCTTTCGCTGTTGCGGTTCATCGCTGCCGCCTATGCGACCGGCGCGTCCGATTGCTGGGAGGCGGCCTATCGCTTTGCCGACGAGGCGCCTGGCATCGCCGACAGCCCGCTGCTGGTCGCACGCGTTGCCGCGCTGGTCAGAATTCTGCGCAGCGGCCGGCCCTGCCAATTGTGCTTCATGCCGCCGTCGTGCCGGCGCCTGTCGCAGGACGAAACGGAATTGATGCGACTGCTGGCGGTGGCACGAGGCAACCAGCCGGGTGAGCTCGAATCCGCCGTCTGCCAGTTCGTCGGCAACGAGAACGGGATTGCGACGACGAGGGCCGTCAACGCGCTCGCGTTCTGCTGACACCTTAGCGGTCCTGCCAGATCACCGTGCTCGCCTCGCGCAATTCGCTTGAGGTGATAGCTTCACCGATCGGCAACACAGGTCTCCATGATCCCGTCGAGCTCCGCCTTTGAGAGCACGCCGAGCTCGGCGATGAAGACGATCCGCGCACGCGGCGCGCCCGACATCGGCACTTCGCCAGGGGCGAGCGTGGCGCGGCCGGCGGCGAATTGAAACACCATCTGGCGCCCGGGCTGCTCGACGGTCTCGAACAGGCCTTTTGCCCGCGCGAGTTTTGGCGCAAGCCGGCCGATCGCCTGCTGCAGGCGGGGCAGCGAGATCGGGCGGTCCGAGGTCCAGCTCAGGGTTTCGAAGCGTTGCTCTGCGGGACGTTTCGGTCCGGGCTCGCGTAGCGGCGGCGCGCGATCGACAGTTGCGGGAAACAGCAGCGCGGAAGGAATCTCGCCGTGCGGCGCATCGACCACCACGGCAGGAACGCGTTGCGCGCGGATGGCCTCGCGCATGCGGGAGCCCGCGCCCTCGTCGGCCAGATCCAGCTTGCTCAGAGCCACGATATCGGCGACGCGCAATTGCGAACGGTGCAGCGCATCGTCCAGGGCAGCCGGCGGTGTCGCCGCGTCCATCACGCAGAGCACCGTTTCCAGCGGCGCCTCGCGCACGATCACGGGATCCATCAGGTTACGGACGATGTCGGCGGGATCGGCGACGCCGCTGGTCTCGATGACGATGTATTCCGGCTTCGGATCACGCCGCAGCAGCGTCGCGAGCGTGTGCAGCAGGTCGCCTTCGAGCGAGCAGCAGATGCAGCCATTGGCGAGGCTGACCACGCCGTCGCTCGCGCCCGCGATCAGCTCGGCATCGATGTTGATCGCGCCGAAATCGTTGACCACAGCGGCGATTCGCCGCCCCTCCGCATGCGCCAGCAGATGGTTGACGACAGTGGTCTTGCCGGCCCCCAGAAAGCCCGTCACCAGGAGAATGGGAACCGGCATGTCTCAGCCCCCGACGACAGGGCGGCGCACCGGACGGCCGGGCCGCGCCGCCACATCCAGCACACCATCTGTGATCAGTGGTTGGCCGCTGACCACGAGGTGCCGCACGCCTTCGGACGGGCGGTTCATCGCCGTGAAGGTCGCGCGGTCCGAGAGCTTCTCGTAGTCGAACACGACGATGTCGGCATCGGCGTCCTTCGCGAGCCTTCCCTTGGCGCGCATCGCGGGCGTGCTCTGCGACAGGATTTCCGCCGGGATCAGCGCGCATTTGCGCACGCCTTCGAGCAACGACACGGTCTTGCGCTCGCGTACCCATTCGCGGATGAATTTCGTGAAGCAGCCGGCCGAGCGCGGATGCGAGGTGGCGTCATCCGGCAGCGGCCAGGCATCGCCGGTGTATGTCTTGCCGTCCGACGTCGTCCACGGCATCGCGTCGGAGGCGATCGCGCCGCCGGGATAGAGCACCGACATGTCGAGCAGGTCGCGGTGATGCGCATTGTTCTCGGTGTCGAGGATGTGCCACAGCACCAGCGACGATGGCTCTTCGGCCTGCGCCTTCAAGAGCTCCTCGCGATCGCTGAAGCGATGGCCGTCGGTGACCCGCTGCACGGAATCGTAGCCGGTGCCGTTGCGCTCGACGAATTCGGGGTCGCTGAAGAAGGCAGCGGCCAGCACGGTCGAGCCGGTGCCGTAGGGATAGGCCTCGACGGTGATGGGCAGGCCCTGCGCCTGCGCTTTCGCGATCAGCACGCGGCAGCGCTCGACGTCGGTCTTGCTCGACGAGTTGAAATGGCAGATGTGCATGTGCGCACCGGTGGCGCCGGCATAACCGATCAGGCGGATATAGGCTTCCGCCGCGCTCTCGGGATCAACGCGCGACATGTAGGCGACATGGGTGAAGGTCGGCACGTCCTGCGCGGCCGCGAGCTGGCAGACCGCGGTCAGCTCCTGCACGCCGGCGCCCGGCGCATACGCGTTCAAGATGCCGATGCCGATGCCGCCCTCGTTCAGACCGCGCGAAAGGCGCTCCAGAATGCCCGATACCTCCGCATCGCTCGCGACGTTGTCCATCCAGCGGCGATCGCGCATGGCGTTGCCGAACGCCTCCAGCGAGCTCTCCGCATTGGAGCCCGTCATTGCACCGATGCGCGCAAAAGCCCAGTTGGTGGCGGCGCCGTAGTTCAGCACGCGCCCCTTCCGCGCCTGGCGCTCATACCAGGAGCCGACCGGCAGCACACCCGCTTCGAGATCGAGCGTCGTCGTGACGCCGTCGAATGCCTGCATGCGATCGGCGGGGAGCGACTGGCCATGCGCATGAAGGTCGATGAAGCCGGGCGCGACCACGAGGCCGGTCGCGTCGATCACCCGCTCCGCGCTGCCGAGCGAGGCGCCGACCGCGGCGATCCTGCCGTCCACCACCGCCACATCGCCAACCGCGTCCATTCCGCTGGCGGGATCCACCACCCGACCGCCAGAGATCACCAAGCCGCTCATATTGTCGCTCCCTCACGCTGATTTCGCATCAAGGCAGATTCCGGGAGGGACGACCACCTCCACCGATGCCGACGCATCATGCTCGCAAGGAAGGCTCGAAAGGGGGGGGTGCAATTTGCATGCGGGGCGCGGACACGCGCTCGCAGTCTCGCGGCAGGTTTGCCCGAGCTATGCTTCTCGCTTCACGCCCTCCAAGAAAGGGCGCAGGGAAGACCGGGCGCCGGCTGGCACCCATAAAAACCCCCATGCGAACTGATTGCACACGCAATGCACAGGGGAGACACAGGGCAGCCGAGACCAGGCCTTCCCTGCGCGATGGTTTGACGGCCTATGCCGCGCTCTCCCCGGAGACGAGTTCCTTCTTGCCTCCGTCACCTCCGCGAAATGCACGGCACCGCGCCGGTTGACGCGCTGACGCCTTCGCAAAGGCTTGACCGTAGCAACGACGGCCAGGACCACACGGTTTCGCCGTACGCGAGCTGACCCTGCTTCGCCAAGAGGCTTCGCAGGGCTTCGGCGCCGTCCGTCGATGCGGTTCGTGACATGCTCACGAGGTTCATCTCGCCCTGCACGCCACTCACCCGCCTTTAACGCCGCCCGCGTCCACCGCAACTCCCAACCCGCGTTCGTGACGACGTACGACCGCCCCTTTTGTGGGCTGGGATGGCCGACACATACGATATTTCCGAATTTCGGTAAAGTGGAATATTTTTGTGAGGAGGGGTTGACGGACTTCGGCTGTGTTGCCCGACAGGCAGCACAGATCAAGAAGATCGCGGCTTACAAGGCGGCACGAGTTCTGTGCACCGTCACCTTAACTCTAGCCCGCCCCGCGGAGGTGATTGACCCAAGACCAAGCAATGGACCGCGAAGCAGCTCCGCCGTCTTCTCGCCCCCATTGTCATTCAGGGATGTAGCGGGGCGCTACGGTGGACAAAAGTTCCCAAAGGTTTCGTGTGATCGCTCGGCCTCTTCTGCAACGCGACCCCTGTCATTCTATTTCGCGCCGCGCTCTCCTCGGCGGATTTATGTCGGCAGGGACCGCCCTCGCGCTCGGCGGATGCGCCGGCTTGGGTGCGACCGGCGCGCGTTTCGACGCGTCATCGCTATCCCTTGACCCCACATTGCTCGTCACCACCACGCGCAAGCCGGTGAACGGCGGTCGCACGAAGCCCTGGTTCGGCCCGGAGCGCGCGACGACCATGACAGTCGCGCGGGCGAAGCTGGGGGCGCCGGATGAGAGCCGTCTTTCTCTCGCCTCGGTTGGAATTGGCGATTGGCGCCTTGACCGGGTCGAACCGGTGTCGGCCGACGCCGGCGATCTCGTCGCGCAGGCCGGCGGAGGAGACGTGCTGATCTATGTGCACGGCTTCAAGCAGACGTTCGAGACGGCGGTGCTCGATGGCGCCCATCTCTCCGACGGGATCAAGTTCCGCGGCCGGACCATGGTGTTCTCCTGGCCTTCCAAGGCAGGACTGTTCGACTATGCCTATGACCGCGACAGTGCGATGTGGTCCCGCGACGAGTTTGAGCGCGTGCTCTCCGCACTCGTGTCGGCGCCAGGCACCGGCCGCGTGAACATCGTTGCGCACAGCATGGGAACCATGCTGTCGCTCGAAAGCCTGCGTCAGCTCTATGCGCGATACGGCGACACAGTGACGAGCAAGATCGGCGCGGTGGTGTTTGCCGCGCCCGATATCGACATGGACGTGTTCTCGTCTGCGATCCACCGCATCGGTCCGCTTGCCGGCAAGATCACCGTGATCGCCTCCACGAACGATCGCGCCCTGGCGCTGTCGGGACAGATTGCAGGTGGAATGACCAGGGTCGGCGCCGCCGAGAAAGCCGTCATCGCGCAGCTCGGTGTGCGCGTGGTCGATGCTTCGCAGGAGGGCTGGGGCATCATCAACCACGATCTGTTTCTGTCGAATGCAGAAGTACAGCGGGTGATCCGCCGCTCGATCGACGGCACGATCGCTTAGGAGAGCGCCCGCGCCGAGCCGTGCGAACTGCGCACGCCGGTGGGGGCTACAAGCGGAAATGGCCGGTTTTCGAAGTGCCCGGTCTGGCAGGAGAAATGGCGCTCCCTAGGGGAATCGAACCCCTGTTTCAGCCTTGAGAGGGCCGCGTCCTAACCGCTAGACGAAGGGAGCGTGAGGGAGAGGACATAGCCTCGAATTTTGCCGGCGGCAAGCGGGGATCGAGGGGTTTTGGACGTCTGCTTGGCGTCGTCCCGACGAAAGCCGAACCGCATCAGCCCGGATGCGGATGGTTAAGGCAAAGCGGAACGACGTTCTCGTTCACGCAAGCGCGACGATGGCGGCGAGTTCCGGGGCCAGACTCACGGCTCGTTCGCGAATTTCAGCTTTCCGGCCGGCCTCAAGGTATGGGCGTCGAAGGTGCGGATTTCGGTGACGCCGCCGACATCAAGCGTGATCACGAGCCGGTCGCCGGCCACACCGGTCGAGACGATTCTGGCGCCCTTGGGCAGGGTGGCGGTCACGTCGCCTGCTGGCTCGGGCGCCCTTCCCTCGGACTTGAAAAGGCGGTAGCCCACCGCGATCAGCACGGCGCAGATTGCCAGCGCCGTGGTCAACCCCGCGATCAGCATCATCCGCCGCACCCGGGCGAACAGCGCGGCCTGCTCGGGGCTCGGTTCGGGAACAACGGTATCAGACGTCGTCATGGAAAATTCTGGCTCTGCGCAAAGGTTGGAGATTGTCGTCGAGGGCTCCGAGGGCTCGACCCGGCTCGACCGCGTGCTGGCTGTGCACCTTGCCGAACTGTCGCGATCGAGGCTGAAAGCCCTGATTCTGGCGGGCGCGGTGAGCCTCAGGGACGCCGCGATCCGGGACCCCGCTTATCACGTCGCCTCCGGCGATACGATCACAATCGACGTGCCGGAAGCGGCCGCGCCGGAGCCGAAAGGCGAGGATATCGCCCTCGATATCGTGTTCGAGGACGACGACATCGTCGTCCTCAACAAGCCGAAAGGGCTGGTGGTGCATCCCGCGGCCGGCCACGAGACCGGCACGCTGGTCAATGCGCTGATCGCCCATTGCGGCTCATCGCTGTCGGGCATCGGCGGGGTGCGCCGGCCCGGCATCGTGCACCGGCTGGACAAGGACACCACCGGGCTGATGGTGGTCGCCAAGAACGACCTCGCGCATGCCTCGCTCACCGCGCAGTTCGCCGACCACGGCCGCACCGGGCCGATGCGGCGCGGCTACATGGCCTTCGCCTGGGGGCTGCCGGGCCGCCATCGCGGCACCGTGGACGCGCCGATCGACCGCCACCCGCATGCGCGCGAGAAGATGGCGGTGCGCCAGGGCGGCCGCGAGGCTGTGACGCATTGGGAGCTTCTGGAGAGTTTTAACGGGCGCGACGGCAAGCCGATCGCGGCGCTGCTTGCCTGCGAGCTCGAGACCGGGCGCACCCACCAGATCCGCGTCCACCTCGCCCATATCGGCCACCCCCTGATGGGGGATGCCGTCTACGGCCCGCATTTCAAGACCAAGGCAAACCAGCTGGGCCCGGAGTCGCAGGCCGTCCTGGCCGCGTTGGGGCGGCAGGCCCTGCACGCTTACCTGCTGGTATTGGAGCACCCGAGGACTGGAGAATTACTCCACTGGGAAGCGCCTCTGCCGGAGGATTTGCTTCTCCTCCAGGGGGCCCTGAAAGCGGCGCTATGACGCAGGCCGCTTCAGAAATGCTTTACATTACAAAAAGTTATAGCTGCCACACGGGGACGTGACGTCAGCAATCCTTCCCTTTTTGCCTCGCGATGGAGTATATTGCGCTTGCGTTGAAGACCAACGCGGAACATCGCAGCACCGATCGGCTTTAACCAAGCGGTCGTCTGCCTGGCCCGCCGCTATCGGGGGCCTGAACCTGTTTGGAGGGCGCACTATGGCCCGTACAGCTACCTTGCCGGTCCTTAATGGCGAATCCGGCCTTTCCCGTTACCTCGGCGAAATCCGCAAGTTTCCGATGCTGGAACCCCAGCAGGAATACATGCTCGCCAAGCGTTGGCGCGAGCACGATGATCGTGACGCCGCGCACCAACTCGTCACCAGCCATCTCCGTCTCGTGGCCAAGATCGCCATGGGCTATCGCGGCTACGGCCTGCCGATCTCCGAGGTCGTCTCGGAAGGCAATGTCGGTCTGATGCAGGCGGTGAAGCGGTTCGAGCCCGAGAAGGGCTTCCGTCTCGCTACCTACGCGATGTGGTGGATCAAGGCGTCGATTCAAGAGTACATCCTGCGTTCGTGGTCGCTCGTGAAGATGGGCACCACCGCGAACCAGAAGAAGCTGTTCTTCAACCTGCGCAAGGCGAAGAGCAAGATTTCCGCGCTGGACGAAGGCGATCTCCGCCCCGACCAGGTGGCCATCATTGCCAAGCGTCTCGGCGTCACGGCCCAGGACGTGGTCGACATGAACCGCCGCCTCGGTGGCGACGCGTCGCTCAACGCTCCGATCCGCGACGACGGCGAAGCCGGCGAATGGCAGGACTGGCTGGTCGACAATTCGCCCAACCAGGAAGCCATGCTGGCCGAGCACGAAGAGTATGATCACCGCCGCGACGCCTTGAACGGCGCCATGGGTGTGCTCAACCCGCGCGAACGCCGCATCTTCGAGGCCCGTCGCCTCGCCGATGAGCCGATGACGCTGGAAGACCTTGCCGCCGAGTTCGGTGTGTCGCGCGAGCGCGTCCGCCAGATCGAGGTCCGCGCCTTCGAGAAGGTGCAGTCCGCGGTCAAGGGCACGATTGCAAAGGCCGAACAGGCCGCGCTGGAAGCCGCGCTCTAAGCGCGAGTTTCTAGCGCCAGAGATTGGCGGATCGACAAGAGACAGAAAGCCGGCGGCAACGCCGGCTTTTTTGTTTGCGTGTGAGGCGCGGCATGTTCGCGAGGACGCGGACCAGGCATCTTGAACCCGCGCTGCCGGTCGACCGACCAAAAGCATCGGGCCGACAGCATCAAGAGAACGGACACGCACCGTGTCGATCATCCTGCAATCCACCGTCGGCGGCTTCTCCGCCCAGTTCATGCGCAAGCTGCCGCTGGTCGAGCAGGCGATGCGCGAGCACGGGCTCGAGCCCTCGGAGTTCGTGATCTCGAAGGACTATGCCTCGACCGCGACGATCCCGCTGATGGGTCCGTTCTTCTTCAATTACAGCGTCTATTTCGGCGACGAGACATTCACCGTCACCGAGCCGAACGACATGGTGTTCCTGGACTACTTCTTCAAACGCGTGCTGGCAGCGGACGGCCCGCCGGAAGTGCCGCGGCGGCCGGGATTGATCCGGCGGTTGTTCGGCTGGATGTCGGAGCCGGTGTAGCTGCTTTTCCCCTCTCCCCTTGCGGGAGAGGGTGGCTCGCGGAGCGAGACGGGTGAGGGGTTGCCTCCGCGAGCACGCCTCTCACATGGTCATTCGCGGAGAGATACCCCTCATCCGGCGCTTTGCGCCACGTTCTCCGGCAAGGGGAGAAGGGAAGAGCGCACCACCAGCGCCTCCCTAACCTACTCCCCCCAAACCCGCGCCAGCGTCGCGAGCCAGCAGCCTTCGCAATAGCGGGCGTCCTTGTAGTCGATCCAGTTGTGCGCATAGACGTGGTCGAGCGGGATGCCGTAGCGCGCGCGCAGGATTTGGACGAGGATCTTCCACGCCGCGACCTGCGCCGCGGTCGGGCCCGTGGTGACGTCGGGATAATTGCCGGCGAACTCGACGCCGATCGAATTGTCGCGCACCACCTGGCGATAGGTCGGCTTGTTGTCGATGTACTTATTGTCGTTGCGGTTGGCACCGTCGCCGTGGGTCGGCACCAGGTTTTCCGCGACCGCCCAATAGACGGTGCCGTCGGTCTCGACCCACAATGTGACGCCGCGACGCGTGGGATTCTTAGCCTGCACCTGCGCGCCGCCGCGCGCCGAGCCTGCCGGTCCCTCGGTCTGGTGCACGATGATGTTGCGCCAGGGTTTTGCGTTGCCGACATCGCCCCATGGCGCCAGCCACACCATCTTCAGGCCGGGAATGTCGGGCGTGCCGGAGGCGCGCGCGAGCTTTGCGAGCTCGGCGTCGGTCGCGGCGGCGGGTGTGATCAGAATGAGAGCGGCGAGAACGGCCGCGAGCAGGCGAGAGATCATCATGCGGGTCCAATGCGGACCAGAGATTAGCACGCCCTTACGCGAATTTGCGCAAGGCCTCGCCTGGACCGATCGGGTCAGGCATGAGCGGCGGCGCCGGATCGTGGACCGCAAAGTCGTTCTTGCCGTTCTTCTTGGCGGCATAGAGGGCGTGGTCGGCATGCGCGATCAGGCGGTCCGGAAACTGGCCGACGCCGCGGTCCCACTGCGCCACCCCGATCGAGATCGCGATCGGGATGTCGATGCCGGTGCAGTTGACGGCATCCTGGCGGCAGACCTCGAGCACGCGGCGGGCGATCACAGCCGCCTCGCGCAAGGTCGACGACGGCAGCACGACGCAGAATTCGTCGCCGCCGGTGCGGGCAAGCATGTCGCCGGGCCTCAAGCGCGTCTGCGCCATCAGGGTGAAGTGCTGCAGGCAGGCATCGCCCGCGGCATGGCCATGGGTGTCGTTGACGGCCTTGAAGCCGTCGAGATCGATCACCAGCAGCGAGAACGGCTCGCTGCTGCGCTCCGAGCGGGCGCATTCTTCACCCAGCCGCTGCAACAGGTGCCGCCGGTTGGCGACACCGGTGAGATCGTCGAGCAGCGCGAGGTCGGCAACTTCGTTGCGCAGGCGGTCCATCGCCATCAGCAGGAAGCCGAAATTGAGCGTCATCGACAGGAACAGGAGGCCCAGCACCATCACGGCATGAGACTGCCCCCCGGAGACCGACGAGAAATCGCCGCCGAGCAGATTGCCGATCGCACGAGCCGCGAAGATCGCGATGATGGTGATGATCACGATGCCGGAGAGCCGGGCTCCCGGGCTGGCACGGCCTTCCGACGGCGAAAGCAGCAAACGCAGCGACAGCGCCAGCGGCAGCGCCTGGCCGAGCGAGTAGCTGAGCATACGCAGCTGCATGTGATCGTATGCGACCATGAAGAACACGACGCCGCCGAGGCTGAGAATTCCCGTCGCGGTCATGAGGCGCCAGGACACCGGCCGACCGTAGAAGCGCTGAATGCCCATGGCGGCAAGGCAGCTCGCCGCGATGACACCGGCGGCTCCGAGCAGAAGCGGGACAGGCGAAACGACGAAAAGGCGGATCAGGGCCGCCATCGTGCCGGTCGCGCCGACGAAGCACGATGCCATCCAGAACCGCGCGGCCGCGAATTTCGGATAGGAGCGCGTCACGTAGGCCCAGATCAGGCCGAGCGCCAGGAAGTTGACGACGAACACGGTCCAGAGCGTCGGCACGTTCAGCATGGCGCGCGCCACACGCGCAGCGTCGCGCCCTCTGTCCCTGCCAGCTGTCCGTTCATGACCCGTCCCCGTTTTCTTGCGGAGGACAATGCGGCCGTCGCGCTTAACGGAGTCTCACTGCGATCCGCGAAAACATGCCTTTGGTTTTGGATTCATGAACGGCTGGCGCATTGTCGGATCGTTAGGCATGGCCGGCGATGCGGATTCGCGGGCCAAAATCGCCAGAAAACGCATCTGAGCTGTGGATAACGCGATGACACGGATGTGACAGCGCGGGGCAGAAGCGCGCGAATCTGCTGAGCTTGTCATCGAGGATGTTGCGAGGCTGGCCCTCCGCCGAGCATCCCTCGTGTCGCGTTTCACCATTAACCCTTAAGAGGATCCTATGGCTAAGAAAGCGAAGAAGGCGAAGAAGGCGACGAAGAAGAAGGCCAAGAAGGCAGCGAAGAAGAAGTAACGAGGCTTCTTATTCTTTTGCCCGGGTGGAGTTCGCTCCGCCCGGGCTTCGGGTAGGTCGAGAGATCGAAGGTGGCGGGCGCAAGGCCCGCTTTTTTATTGGCTGGAGAAACTACCGCTCCGCGAACGCCAGCTTGGCGCCGAGCGCGGCGAAGCCGGCAGCAAAACTCCGGCGCAGCCAGGCCATGACGCGCGGGCGGGAGATGACGCGCTCGCGCACCGAGGCCGCACAGAGGCCGTAGACCACGAACACCGCAAATGTCATCGCCATGAAGGCGCCGCTCAATTCCAGCATCCGCGCCAACACATGGGCTTCGTCCGCGGCGATGAACTGCGGCAGGAAGGCCAAAAAGAAGATCGACAGCTTTGGATTGAGGATGTTGATCAGGAAGCCAGTCACGATCACCCGGCCGACCGAACGCTCGCGGATCTCGCCGTCGACTGCCAGCGCCCCGGTCTCGCGCAGCGCCTGCCAGGACATGTAGAGCAGATAGGCGACGCCGCACCACTTCAGTGCGGCGAAGGCGAGCGCGCTGGTGTGGAGCACGGCGGCGAGCCCCAGCATCGCGGCCGTCATGTGCGGCACGATTCCAAGGGTGCAGCCAAAGGCGGCCGCGATGCTCGCGCGCGAGCCGCGGGTCAGCGCGGCGGCCAGCGTGTAGAGCACGCCGGTGCCGGGCGAGGCGACGACGATCAGCGAAGTGAGCAGGAAGGACAAGGTCATGGACCGACCTTATCACCGCGCCCGGGACCACGAAAGCCGGCCAGCCGGACCGACCGTCAGGACAGCTGTGCGATCTCGGCCTCTCGGAGCACGTCGAGCGGCGCCCAGGGCTTGGCCCAGAACTTTGCGCCGTCGGGCAAGGCCTGCATCAAGGGGCGGCCGGAAGTGACGACGATGTCGAGCCTGGGGTTGCGGTCCTTGGCGACGTGCGCGAGCTCGACCCCGTTCATGCGGCCGGCAAGCTGGACGTCGGTCATCATCAGGCAGAGCACGCCCGCGCTTTTGTCGAGCACCAGCTCGGCCGCCTCGGCGCTCTCGCACTGAATGACGTCGTAGCCGCTTTCTTCGAGAAGAAGACTGAGCATCTCCCTCTGCATGAGGTCGTCTTCCACGATCAGTGCGGTGGCGCGAAATGGCTGTGCTTGTCCCATCGGCGGCTCCCAATGCTGCCTGTCTTCATCAAGTAACGTAGGTTAAGGTGGGAACCGCGATGCGGTTCGGTTCCAATATGAAAAAATGTAAATCATAGTTCCGCTCGAGAGGCTCGACGGGGGATCATCATGACTGCGATCCGCGGCGCCGCCGCCGTCACCGGAGCGGCAAGCGGCATCGGCCGCGCGCTGGCGATCGAGCTTGCGCGGCGCGGCTGCGATCTCGCGCTCGCCGATCGCGAGGAGGCCGGGCTGAAGACGCTCGCGGCCGAGATCGGAGCTGCATGCAAGGTCAGCCTGCATCGCCTCGACGTCAGCGAACCCGACGACATCGCGCAGTTCGCGCGTGAGGCGACCGTCGCGCATCCCGCGCTCGGCATCGTCGTCAACAATGCCGGCGTGGCGCTGATGGGCTCGTTCGAGGAGATCGACCAGGCGCAGATGGACTGGCTGTTCGACATCAATTTCTGGGGCGTGGTGCACGGCACGCGCGCCTTCCTGCCGCATCTGAAGACGATGGGCGAGGCGCACATCGTCAACCTGTCCTCGATCTTCGGCATCATCGCCCCACCGGGACAGTCGGCCTATGCCGCGGCGAAATTCGCGGTGCGCGGCTTTTCCGAGAGCGTGCGGCACGAGCTTGCGATGGCGGGCAGCGCCGTGAGGCTGTCGGTGGTGCATCCCGGCGGCGTCGCCACCGCTATCGCCCGCAATTCGCACACCGGGGTCGGCGTCACCGACAATGCGCGCCGGTCGCAATCGATCGAGCGGTTCGAGAACGCAGCCAAGACCACGCCGCAAGACGCCGCGCTGCGCATCATCAGGGGCATCGAAAGAAACGAGCCACGCATCCTGATCGGTAACGACGCGCGCTTCATGGATCTCCTGCAGCGCTTCCGCCCGGGAACGTACTGGGCGCCGTTACAGCGCAAGCTGGAGAGAATGGCGAAGGGGACGAAGTGAGGCATGAGGCGAATGGCATCATTCACCCGCGGCCGTCGTCCTGGCGAAAGCCAGGACCCCATAGCCACCGAATTCAGTTTGGCGAAGACTGCCAGTTACCAGGTACGTGACTGCCAGTCGTTGTAACGAGTCCCGCCTGGGGTAATGGGTCCTGGCTTTCGCCAGGACGACGGCGGAGAGACGTCACGCCCTCACTGCCCCGCCAGCCGATCGGCAAAATACCCGATCGTCCTGCGATAGATCACCGCCCTGTTCCATTCGCGCATGGCTTCGAAATTGGCGGTGCCTTCGCCGTAAGGCTGGCCCATCTTGAAGCCGCTGGTGTGGAGCAGGTTCGCGGTCGAGGCGAGCACGTCGGGGACGCTGTGGCGGAGATCGACATGGCCGTCGCCGTCGAAATCGACGCCGTACTTGACGTACGACGACGGCAGGAACTGGGTCTGGCCGATCTCGCCGGCATAGGCGCCGATCAGGTCGCGCAGCGGCAGGTCGCCGCGCTGCACGATCTTCAACGCCGCAAGCAGCTCGCCCTGGAACAGCTCGGTGCGGCGGCAGTCATGCGCGAGCGTCGCCAGGGTGCGGATCACCGGCAGCTTGCCGATGTCGCCCTTGCCGAAATCGCTCTCCAGCCCCCAGATCGCAACTAGGATATAACGGGGCACGCCGAACTGCTGTTCGATGCGCGACAGCAGTGCGGCGTGGCGCTGCAGCAGTGCCTTGCCGCCATTGATGCGGCCAGGGCCGACACGGGTCGAGACATACTGCTCGAAGCTCTTGTTGAAGGTGTAGCGCTGGCGCCGGTCGAAGGCGAGCACCGCGCCGTCCTGCTGCACACCGCTGAGCGCCGCGCTGGTCACGCTCGCCGAGACGCCGGCGGCTTGCGCTTCCGAGGTCATGCTGGCGACAAAGCTGTTGAAGTCGCCGCCGCAGCGCGCGGCCTGCGCCGATCCGCCGGCCAGACAGGCGATGAAGGCGATGGCCAAGGCGTATTTCGACATTCGGATGAATCCTACAGGGAATGGGCGGGGAAGGCAGCGCGCGATCATGCCCGGGAACCGGATTCGCGTCAAAGCGGCAAATCCCCGCCAGAACCGATCGCATCCTGTCTGCGACAAATCAAATGCGCTCGCCCCCTCCCCAACCGATCGAGATGACCATGTCTATGTCCATGTCGCGCCGCATGCTCGGCGTCCTCGCATCGCTCTCCCTCACCCTGACGGCCGCTTCCGCGCAGACGCGCGATGTGGCCGGTGGCCGCGACTATCCCGGCATCGGCCGGTTCGCCGGCAGCGTCATCACCGGCTATGTGATGAAGGATTTTGACGCGGCGCGGATGCAAGCGGCTCCCTTCAGGGACGGTCAGCCCGCCGATGCGCGGCGGCTCGAGGGCCGCGTCTTTCGCATCGCCTATCGCACCAATCCCGGCCCCTCGATCCTGGAAGTGTCGCGCAATTTCGAGACGCAGTTGACCAAAGCCGGTTTCGAGACCCTGCTCACCTGCGACACCGATGCCTGCGGCGCCATTCCCTTTACCGAAGCCATCGACACGTTGCCGGTCCCGCAGATGTGGGTCGATGGTTTCAACTACCGTTACTACGCCGGCCGCAAGACCGAGGGCGGGCGCGAGACCTTCGCCAGCGTCCTCGTCAGCCAGAACAACCAGGACATCACCGCGCAGGTCACCGTCGCCGAGCTCGGCGCCATCGCGAACAAGATGGTGGACGCCGCCGCGATGGCGAAGGGGCTTGGCGAGACCGGCCACATCGCGCTCTATGGCATCTATTTCGACACCGACAAGGCCGTGCTCAAACCGGAAAGCCGCCCGACGCTGGAGCAGATCGCAAAGCTGCTGACGAGCCAGCCGCAGCTCAACGTCTTCATCGTCGGCCACACCGACAGCCAGGGCGCCTATGAATACAATCTCGACCTGTCGAAGCGCCGCGCCGAAGCCATCGCAGCCGAGCTGGTGAAGAACTTTCGCATCGCGCAGGCGCGGTTGCGCACTGCCGGTGTTGGATTGCTGGCGCCGGTCGGCCCGAATGCAACGGACGCAGGCCGTGCGCTCAACCGGCGCGTGGAGCTGGTGGCGCCGTGAGAACGGTGCATGCGGCACTCGTAACGTGATGGGAACAGCGTGAAGGGCGAAAACGGATTAACATATGTTTGTCAGCGCGACTTCTGCACGCACGCGGGAATACGTGCAGGCAAACGCGCGTTCTGACAAGGCGCGCAGCGCTCGCTGCGTTGCGTTGCGTTGCGAGAGCAGGAAATATGAACAAAGTGCTTTAGCCGTCCAAGCAATTGCTTTGATGCTGATCGAAACGCGATGTCGCGACCACTGCATATCTCATGCGCTCGCTGCGACATCGCAGCGCCAACGATTTGCCTTGCCATGGCATGGCGCCGGTTATAACATTCTATTCTAGGTTGTCGCCCTGCCAGCCCCGGGCGACGCTGAAGACCAAAATAAACGGCGGGCTTCGCGGCCCGCCGTTTGTTGCGGCAAGGGTGAGGCAAGGCTGAAGGTAAGGGTCTCCTCGAAGGAGCGCATCGGGTTTTACGAAGCGCTGGACGCTTCCACCCGACATCCAAGCGCCGCGCAAACGGGTTCGTCGATCGATCGCCCAGCCAGTTCTGCCGCAGCAGCGTCCGCAGCCGGCCTCCGGAAACCTGCCAAAGTCATTTGACTATGGCCCCCTGATCGACGAAAAGCCGGCCATGGCCAAAAAACCCGGAACCAATCCCAAGGGCGAATTCGCCTTTTTCAACGTCTTCTATGAAGACGGCTCCCAACGCTCCAACCGGCGCGTGCCCGCCGAATTGCTCGGCGGCCTCGACGGCGACGAGCCGGCCCGCGCCTTCATCATGGAGCAGGACCGCGAGATCGCCGAAAAATCCGGCCGCCCGGCGCTGGAGATCAAGAACCTCGAGCGGGTCGGCGCGAAGAAGAAATAGGCCGATCCAGGCAGGCGCTCACCAGCGCCCGGCCCGCCTGTTCCAGGCAAACAGCAGATCGGCAAACCGGTCATAGAAGAACCGGGTGAACGGCAGCGCCACGCGATTGCCGAACAACCCCGCAAGCCACCCCTCTCCCGGCGTCAGCCTCCACAGCGCAATCGCGACATCCGCGCCGACGATAAGTCGGCCGGCCTCATCGGTCGCATGCAGGCGGCGCCTGATATCGTCGAGCGTGGCGCCAAAGTGCGCCAGCGCATCGGGCTGCTCGTTGATATCCCTGAATTCGATCGTGCCCGCGCGCACCAACGCGAGCAGCTTGTTGCGCTGCCAGTCGA
Source organism: Bradyrhizobium sp. i1.15.2 (assembly GCF_040548425.1). Lineage (NCBI taxonomy): Bacteria > Pseudomonadati > Pseudomonadota > Alphaproteobacteria > Hyphomicrobiales > Nitrobacteraceae > Bradyrhizobium > Bradyrhizobium sp. i1.15.2. The sequence goes on from NZ_JBEPRQ010000027.1 coordinate 52,007, forward strand.
TGCCGGCATCGCAGACAGGGCAGCGGGTGTTGTACCAGACGGTGAGGTGAGCCGGCATCATCGAAGCATAAATGTCGATCTGCGCCACGTCGAGGCAGGAGCCATCCATTCGGCATTGCAAGATCGATGCACCTTTCTCATCGGAAGTATAATCCGATAGAAAGCTGATGAGGCTCTTTGGCTGAACGCGGTCGAAGTAGGCGCGAACGAAAACGGCGGGCTTTCGCCCGCCGTTATTGTCTCAACAACCGCCAAGTCGCGGCGCTTGAACTAGTTATCCAAGAAGCTCCGCAGCTTCCGCGACCGCGACGGATGCTTCAACTTCCGCAGCGCCTTCGCCTCGATCTGACGAATACGCTCGCGGGTCACGCTGAACTGCTGGCCGACTTCTTCCAGCGTGTGGTCGGTGTTCATGCCGATGCCGAAGCGCATGCGCAGCACGCGCTCTTCGCGGGGGGTGAGCGAGGCCAGCACGCGCGTGGTGGTCTCGCGCAGGTTCGACTGGATCGCGGCGTCGATCGGCAGGATCGCGTTTTTGTCCTCGATGAAATCGCCGAGGTGTGAATCCTCCTCGTCACCGACGGGCGTCTCCAGCGACAACGGCTCCTTGGCGATCTTGAGGACTTTTCGCACTTTCTCCAGCGGCATGCCGAGCTTTTCGGCCAATTCCTCAGGAGTCGGCTCGCGGCCGATCTCGTTGAGCATCTGGCGCGAGGTGCGCACGATCTTGTTGATCGTCTCGATCATGTGCACGGGAATGCGGATGGTGCGCGCCTGGTCGGCGATCGATCGGGTGATCGCCTGCCGGATCCACCACGTGGCGTAGGTCGAGAACTTGTAGCCGCGGCGGTACTCGAACTTGTCGACCGCCTTCATCAGGCCGATGTTGCCTTCCTGGATCAGGTCGAGGAACTGCAGGCCGCGGTTGGTGTATTTCTTGGCGATCGAGATCACGAGACGGAGGTTGGCTTCCACCATCTCCTTCTTGGCCTGGCGGGCTTCGCGCTCGCCCTTCTGCACCGAGTGCACGATCTTGCGGAACTCGATGATCTCCAAGCCGGTCAGGGCCGCGAGCTGATGCACCTCGTGGCGAAGGTCCTTGATGCGGTCCTTCTCGTGATGGACGAAGTTCTTCCAGCCCTTGGCCGACAGCTTCGAGACACGGTTGAGCCACCGCGGATCGAGCTCCGAGCCGGTGTAGTTGCGCAGGAAGTCCTCGCGCGCGACGCCGTGGCTGTCGGCGAGGCGCATCAGGCGGCCCTCATGCGAGACGAGGCGCTTGTTGATGTCGTAGAGCTGCTCGACCAGTGAGTCGATACGCGCCTGGTTGAGGCGCAGCGACTTCACCTCGACGATGATCTCGTCCTTGAGCTTGCGGTACTTGCGCTCCTGGTGCGGCGACAGCGAGGGGCCGTGCGAGGTGCTCTCGAGCTGGTTCTGGATGTCCTGCTCTTGCAGCTTGCGCAGCTTCTTGTAGCTGTCGGCGATCTTGTCGAAGATCTCGACGACCTTCGGTTTGAGCTCGGCCTCGATCGCCGCAAGCGACATCTGGTTCTCGAACTCGTCGTCCTCGTCCATGTCGGCTTCGGCGGCGGACTCCGCCGGATCCTTCGCGGCTTCGCCGGCATTGCCGGGCACAGGCGCGGCGCGGAACGGGGTCGGCGACGGCGGTGCGGCGGGCGGCGCGACATGCGCGGGCGCGGCGCCGGTGACCTGGCCGCCTTCGGCCGGCGCTTCACCGGTCTCACCGTTGGGACCCGCGATCATCGCATTGTTCATGCCGGCCTTGGCGTCGGGCCCGGCATAGGTGGCTTCGAGATCGATGATGTCACGAAGGAAGATCTTTCCTTCGTTGAGCTCGTCGCGCCAGATGATGATGGCCTGGAAGGTCAGCGGGCTCTCGCACAGCCCTGCGATCATCGCCTCGCGGCCGGCCTCGATGCGCTTCGCAATCGCGATTTCGCCTTCGCGCGACAGCAGCTCGACGGTGCCCATCTCGCGCAGATACATGCGCACGGGATCGTCGGTGCGCTCGCCCGGCTCGCTCTTCTTGACCTCGGTGACGGCCTTCTGGGTGACTTCGACCAGCTCGTTGTCGGTCTCGTCCTCGCCGCTCTCGTCCTTGTCTTCCTCGCCTTCGCTATCGTCGGCTTCGGTGACGTTGATGCCCATGTCCGAGAGCATGGACATGATGTCCTCGATCTGCTCGGGCGAGGTCTGGTCGGACGGCAAAACTTCGTTGAGCTGATCGAAGGTCACGAAGCCGCGCTTCTTGGCCTGCTTGATCATCTTCTTCACGGCCGCGTCGGACAGATCGAGCAACGGCGAGGGCGCGTCCTGGGAGTCCTTCTCCGGCGCGTCCGCTGCCTTGTCGTCTTTTTCCTTGTCCTTCGCCTGCAGCGTCTTTGCCTTGGTGGCCATCCATTGCTCCTAAACGCGTTTCACACAGACGTTCGCCGCGCCCGCGTGAAATCACTTGAACCTGTTGTTCGATGCTCTCGCTTCGTCAGATCTCGACACGGAAAGGGCGGCGCGGACCTCTTGTCGCCACCCCCGACCTTTCACTCGCCGGATTTGCCTAACGCTTCGTAGAGCCTCTTTGTCGCAGCGGTTGCAGGTATAGTGCCAACAGCAATTGCGCGGATTCATTCCTGACGCATCTGTTCTGCCTGCGGCCGCCTGGTGGCCAAAGTGCTACAAGACCGTTAAGCCTCGATTAACCCTGTTTTTGCCGCCAAACCTCGGATTTGGCGAGTCTTTTAGCGGTTCCGGCCCCGGCCGTCCGCATGATTCTTTCATCACACGCTCTTCTGGAACCGACCCGACAGCTCGCCAAAACCCTCGATGAGGGCCTCGGTGCCATCGACTTCGCCTATCCGAGCCTTGACGTCGCGCAGCCACGCCATGTTGGCCTCGCTGGGATCTTCCCCCAAGGCCAGCTCGGCGTCTTTCAGCTCTCTAAGTAGTGAATGGTACTGCCGATGCAAGGCAACCAGCTGATGCCAGGTGGAGAGAACGTCGTCCCGTGCCGCGCCCTCGCGGGCGCCCCACACCGCCGCGGTCGTGATGCCGCCCTCAACCCTTTGAAGAGCCTGAGAAAAACCTCCCTTCTCGAGATCGCTGCGCATTTTCTCGGCGAGCTCGCCAGGGTCCGGCGAATGGTGATGGTCGTTGGCAAAAGCGGCGATGATGCCGGCCCGGAGCTTATGGACCTCGGGATGGGCGAGCTCCAGGGCCGCGACTTCCTCGAGGTGATCGTGCAGCAGCCAGGGGTGGTTGATCAGGATTTGCAGGATCAGGGCCTCGCGGCGGGAGATGGCGCTGCGCTGACCGCGCATGATCGGGCTTGCCGCGAGCTGCGCGCTCGCCGCTTGGTAGGGCCCGGAGGGCAGCTGGATCGGACCGGGCGGGCCGCGGCGGCCTCCAAATCCCTGATTGCCGAATCGATTCGCGCCTCCCCCACCACGGGGCTGAAACTGACGACCGGCCGAGCCGGGGCGGAAATTACCACGGCCGCCGCCAAAGCCGCCGCGCCCGCCTTCGGGGGCAAAGGCGCGCTGAAGCCGCTCGGCAAGATCCTGCCGATAATAACGCCGCACTACTTCGTCGCGGATGCCGTTGGAGAGCTCCTTGATGCGCGCCTCCAGCGCGGCGCGGCGCTCGGGCGTCGCGAAATTGCCGCCTTCGAGCTCGCGCGACCAGATCATCTCGGCGAGCGGACGCGCCGCCGCGATCACCTCCTCGATCGCACCGCGACCGCCGGAGTGCACGAGATCGTCGGGGTCCTGCCCTTCCGGCAGCAGCGCGAAACGAAGACTCTTGCCCGGCGCGAGGAACGGCAAGGCGAGATCCGCGGCACGATAAGCCGCCTTCTGGCCGGCGCGGTCGCCGTCGAAACAGAGGATCGGCTCGTCCGCCATCTTCCAGAGCAGCGCGAGCTGGTTTTCGGTGAGTGCAGTGCCGAGCGGCGCCACGCTGCCGGCAAAGCCCGCGGTGACCATGGCGATGACGTCGACATAGCCTTCGACCACGACGAGGGCGCTGCCGTCATGGGTGGCCTTGCGCGCGGTCTGGTGGTTGTAGAGATTGTCGCCCTTGTGGAAGAGCGGCGTCTCCGGCGAGTTCAGGTACTTGGCCGGAACGTCCTTCTCCAGCGCGCGCCCGCCGAAGGCGATGACGCGGCCGCGCAGATCCGTGATCGGAAACATCACGCGATCGCGGAAGCGATCATAGGGCACCGGGATGTCGTTGCCTGCCACCAGCATGCCGGTCTCGATCATGTCGTCGACGGAGACGCCGAGCTTGCCGAGATGCTCTTTCAGTGCGAAGCGATCGGGCGGCGCATAGCCCAGCCGAAACTGCAATTGCGTCGCCGGCGAGATCGCACGATCGGCGAGATAGCCGCGCGCCTTGGCGCCGACGCGCGAGGCCAGCGTCTCGGCAAAGAACTTCGCCGCGAGATCCATCACGTCGTGCAGCGAGCGGCGCCGCTGCTCCTGACGCGCCGCATCCGGCGTCACCGCCGGCAGCGGAAGGCCCGCCATATTGGCGAGCCGCTCCACGGCCTCCGCGAACGGCAGGCCGTCGGTCTCCATCACGAAGCTGATGATGTCGCCGTGCTTGCCCGAGGAGAAGTCGTGGTAAAAACCCTTCTGGTCGTTGACGTAGAAGGACGGCGTCTTTTCCTGCTGGAACGGCGACAGCCCCTTCCACTCGCGCCCCGCCTTCTTCAGCTTGACGCGCTTGCCCACGACTTCGGAGACCGAAAGCCGGGCACGCAGCTCGTCGAGGAATTGGGGCGTGAAGCGCATGGCGGAATGGAACTCTGTCAGCTCGGCCGCGTGAAGCGCCCACCTCAGAAAGGCGAACGCCGGCCTTGCTTCAACGCCTTATTTAATGTTCATGATATGTTCAGTCCATATCCACAGGCTTGATAATCCAAAAATACGATTGTATATACAGAGAAACTGATGCCGGATTTCAGCTCTCTCGCGTCTGCCGGGTTTGAATGGGACGAAGAGAAGAACCGGACTAATCTGATCAAACATGGCATCAGCTTCGACGATGCCAGTCAGGTCTTCTACGAACGTGTCGTCATCAAACGGTCGAATCGCAACGACGAAGAGCGGTGGATCGCGATCGGAAAACTCGACGACCGACTTCTGACAGTGATCTTCACGCGAAGAGACAAAGCGATCCGTATCATTTCAGCGCGACGTCCGAGGCCAGATGAAAAAAGAGCATATCGTGAAGCGTCGATGGGGAGATCGCCGCAAGGGTAATAGTGATTGGGCCCGTGTCGATGCAATGACGGACGAGGAATTGGAAGCCTCGATCGCAAATGATCCCGACTGGGCGGAGTTCAAGGACGTCGACTGGTCGGACGCCGTGCTGGTGATGCCGCCGAGGAAGAAGGCGATCTCCATCCGCCTCGACGAGGACGTGCTCGACTTCTTCAAGCGCGATGGCGAGGGCTATCAGCGGCGCATCAATGCGGTGCTGCGCTCCTTCATGCAGCAGAAGTCGAAGCCGAAGAAGCGGGCTTGATCCGGAGAATATCTTCGGAGGCTCGTGACAGAAGCCTTGAACCCGCCCCGGTTCCACGCTTCCATGGGCCATGTTCAGGACCTTCCGAGGCGGCCAGAGCGGGGGTTGGCGCATCACCTCGATTTCGCCCGTCACGGGCGAGCCCCTCGCCTTCATGCCGGCGCTGTCGGTCACCGACAGCGAGGCCATCGCATTGCCGCTGGTGCCCTCGCGCAATGCCTGGCGGCTGGTCGGTGTCGCGAGCAGCTTGCGCTACACCGAGCGCGGCGAGAAGGAGCAGCTCACTGCCATGCAGGCCGGCCTCGGCCGGCTGGAAGCAACCAGCGCCGCGCTGATCCCGATCCGCAAGTCGCAGGCCTGGTGGGATCTGACCCAGGAAGAACGCCGCAGGATATTTGAAGACAAGTCGCATCACATCGCGAGCAGCCTGCGCTTCCTGCCTGCGATTGCGCGGCAGCTCTATCATTGCCGCGACCTTGGCGGGCCCTTCGATTTCCTAACCTGGTTCGAATTCGCGCCCGCGCACGCCTCGCTGTTCGAGGAGCTGGTCGCGATGCTCCGGCGGACCGAGGAGTGGACCTATGTCGAGCGCGAGGTCGACGTGCGCGCGGTGAAGGAAGTGCTTTCGGCCTAGTGATCGAGGAAGCGGCCGGATTCGATGCGCGGCAGATCGGTGACGGGCCAGTTGTAGATGTAAGTCCAGGCCGGTGCCGTCACCCCGTCCGCGCCTGTCACGTCGACCAGCCGGCGCAGATATTCGGTCGGCTCGGGAAAGCCCTCACCGCAGGCCTCGTACATGTCGAGCTCGCGCAGGAGCTCGTCGGGTACGCGCAGGTGGAAGAGTTCGCCGTGGACGCGGTCGGACGGCACATCGGAGAGCAGCAGCCCCGGATAATGCTTCACCAGAACGAGCCGGCCGCGGCAGGTCGCTTCACTCAGAAAATCCGCGTGCCCGGCAAGCAGCCGCGCCATCGGATGGTCGAAGCCGCGCATCAACGTGCCGTAGACGAAAAGACGATTGGAGATCATGCGGGCTCTATAGCTGCGAATGATGCAGAGCGACAGCGCCACACATTCCATGGTCGTCCTGGCTTTCGCCAGGACGACGGCGGTGAGCGTCTACGAAACTTCGGCTTCCAGCTCCTCGCCGCTGCGTTGCTCGTCCGACACCACCCTGATGGTCACGTCCATGGCATCGAACGCGCCCGCAGCGCCGATATAGACGCCGTGCAGCGGGATCGCCTGGCGCGGATCGCGTGCGACCGCGACGCGGATGAGGTCGCGGGTGCCGACGATGCCGTTGGTCGGATCGAACTCAATCCAGCCCGCGCTCGGCAGGTAGACCTGCACCCAGGCATGCGTCGAACCACCGCCGACATGGCGCTGCTCGATATCCTCCGGCAGGAAGATGTAGCCGGAGACGAATCGTGCGGCGATGCCGAGATGGCGCAGCGCCTCGATCATGAACAGCGCGTAATCGCGGCAGGTCCCGCTACCGGACTGCAAGGTGTCGAGCGGATGCTGCGTGCCCAACTCGTGGCGCTTGCGGTATTTAAACCGCTCGCGGATGCCGTGGGTCATGCCGCTCAGAATCTTGAAGGTCGGCGTCGGCGCGTCCTCGTCGAGAAAGCCGCGCGCCCATTCCGCGATCTCGCCGTCGGGATCGGTATATTGCGGCGTGATGTAGTGGACGAGGTCGGGAAATTCCTCGTCGTCATAGGCGAACGGATAGAAATAGGCCGAGTCGTCCGGCGTCAGCGCGAACTCCTCGACCGGATTGTGCTCGACGGTGACGTGCCAGTCGAAGACCAGCGTGTCCGCGCGCTCGTCGAAATTCGCGATCGCGACCGAATTGCCGAACACGTCGTGGATCCAGTGCAGCGACATCGGCTCGGGCGAGATCTCGAGCCTGGAGTCGAGCACGCGCAGATCATGCCCGTCGCTGGGACGCAGCATGATCCTGTGTTCGCCGAACGCCACAGGGCGGGTGTAGCGATATTCGGTCTTGTGATGAATCGTCAGCAGCGGCATCGTCAGGCAATCATGGTGATGTCGGGCGGACCAATCTATAGCAATCCAGCCCGATTCTTTGGGGTGACTGCTGTTTCATTAGGCAATCAGGATGGCTTTAGACACAATCGAGGCGACCAATCAACTCCTCAGCGAGGGTGACGTCCCCCCGGTGCACGAGGTGAATGCGCAAGGGACATCGCCTTTTTTGCTCACCTCGGACCACTACGGACGGGTCCTGCCGCGTACGCTTGGCGATCTGGGCGTCGCGGGAGGCGAACTGACGCGGCATATCGCCTGGGACATCGGCATCGCGGGGGTTGCCGACCGGCTGGCAGAGATGCTGGGCGCACATCTGATCGCCCAGCGCTATTCGCGGCTGGTGATCGACTGCAACCGGCCGCCGGCCGCCATGAGCTCGATCCCCGTGATTTCCGAAGCAACCGCGATCCCGCGCAACGAGGGAATTTCGGAGCAGGAGCGCAAAGCGCGCAGGCGCGAGATTTTCGAGCCCTATCACCGCCGTATCGATGCCGCGATCGACCGCCGCGTGCACGACAAGCGGCCGACGGTGCTGGTGTCGCTGCACAGCTTCACCCCCGTTTACGCCGGCGTCGCGCGTCCCTGGCACATCGGCGCGCTCTACAATCGCGACACCGTGCTGCCGCAGCTGCTGCTCAAGCATCTGCGCAGCGAGGGCGATCTCGTCGTCGGCGATAACGAACCCTATGCGGTGAACGACCTCACCGACTACACCATCCCCGTGCATGGCGAAGCCCGCGGCCTCGTCAACACCGGCATCGAGATCCGCCAGGATCTGATCGCCGACCAGTCCGGCCAGCAACAATGGGCCGAGCGGCTGGCGCGGATTTTCGCGGAGATCGAGCTGGAGCTGCGGGCGGCGAGGCTGGTCGATTAGCCCGATGGCGGTTATTTCGCCCTGGTCAGCGCCAGCCAGATGCCGCCGCCGATCATGAAGCCGCCGGAGATGCGCGACATCATGCGGGTGCGGCGAGCCGAGAAGAACTTTCGGGCACGCCCGGCGGCGATGGCGTAGAGCGCGTCCGTCATCACCGCAGTGACCATGAAGGTAGCTCCCAGCAGCGCGACCTGCGGGAAGTGGTCGCGGTTCATGTCCATAAACTGCGGGATGAAGGCGCCGAAGAACACCAGCACTTTCGGGTTCGACAGCAGCACCAGGAAACCTTGCAGGAAGAATCCGCCGCGCGGCGGCGCCGGCGGCTCGTCCACCTTGACGCCCTCGACCGGCGCCCAGATCAGCTTGATGCCGAGCCAGACCAGATAGGCGGCGCCGGCAAAGCGCACCCAGTCGAACCAGTAGCCCATGGTCGCCATGAGTGAGGTCAGGCCGACCGCGACGATGCCGATGACGATGGCGAGGCCGGCCTGCGCACCGGCCACATTGGTCAGCGCCGCACGCGTGCCGTGACGCAGCCCGTTGGCGATGACGAGGGTGACGATCGGCCCCGGCAGCAGCGCGAGCGCGATGCAGGCGGCAAGGAAGGCGAGATAGGCTTGCAGAGACATCATGGGGAGGACTCGCTGAGAGCGGTTTGGGACATTAATGCATGACCCTCAGTTTCCGTCCAGCGCAGCCGTCACCCACGTCTTCATCTCCGGCGTCTGCAGGAACACGAGCACCGCGCGCTGCATCACGCCTGTTCCCCCGCTTCCCTGCGCAGCCGCAACGAAGAGATCGCAGCCCCGTGAGACGGCGATGCCGAGCGCGGCGTGACGAGTGTGGTCGGGCCTATCCAGATCATAGCGCCTGGCACGGCCGCGCATCGCTCCAATGCCAACTTCCTCACCCGGCGCGACGGCCGCAAAGCGCGGGCTGATCAGATCTATATCCGCAACACGATCGACCTCGTCGTCATCGGCGACACCGCGGTCACAGCTGCAAAAGCCGCGTTTTGCGCGCAGGTACAGCTCAGTGCCGGCGCAGGCGCCATCGCAACGGAACGCGCGCCCGGACGGCCAGCCGTCGCGCGGGAACGGCCAGGCGATCTCGCGCCAGCGCGCCGTCTCTTCGGCGGGTGCCGGCGCAAGCTGATAGGTCGCGACCCCGGACACACCGAGTGCGATCACCATTGCTGCTAACGCTGCCCCACGCCGCATCGTCAGGTCTTCGGCAGACCGGCGACGGCGCGCGCGGATCCGGTCAATTCGAGAATGTGCAGGCCGGTATTGGCGCGATCGACGATGTAGACATATCCGCGGTCGTCGGTCTCGACATTGTTGGTCTGGATCGCGACCTTGCAGCGTTGGCCGCCCTCGATCGGGATGCAGCGCTTGTCGGTCGCGCTCGTGATCGACGGAATGAAGTAGCCGACTTCCTTAGGATGATAGGGGTCGCGGATGTCGAGCGCGCGCACGCCGGCATTGAAGAAGGCGATGAAAGCCATCTTCTTGTAATAGACCGGCGCCATGCTCTCGTTCGCGGAATGCGAACCAAAGCGGCCGCCGCGCTGGCAGAACTGTCCGCTCGCCTCCGGCACGGTGTAGCTCGAGATCATCATCGGCCGCGTCTCGGTGGTGACGTCGGCAAACCAGACCATCTGCCGCGCCTCGCCGCATTCGTTGAGGATCGCCTCGTCGACGATCATGACGATGTCTCGGGTCTTGCCGTCCTTGTCCTCGGCAAATTCCGCAACCGGCATGTCGAGCATCGGAAACGTGGTGTGTGCGCCGTTGAAGGCGGACATCGGCAGGCGCGAAATCTCCGGAAAACGCAGATTGTCCGGCGTCGGCTCCTTCGGCCCGTTCAAGAGCTTGTCGCGATCGACGATCTGCAGGATGCCGCCCTTGTTGGTGCCGTAGCCGAAAAAGACACGATTGCCGTTGGGCCCGGTCGAGATCGGTCCATGCAATTCGGTCGGCACCGGGCCGGTCGAACCGGGCTCCTGACCGGGCAGGCCAAAATCCCTGATCTTCTGTGGATGGGCGGGATCACTGAGATCATAGACCTGCGTCATGCGCCGCGTGCGCCAGTCCGGCGCGCCCGAGACCAGGAAGGCAATGCCGGTGTCGCACTCCCACCAACTCTTGTGCGTGTCCTTCAGACCGTCAATGCGCGTGATGAGCACCGGGCTTGCGGGATCGGAGACGTTCCAGATCTCATGCGCCTGACCACCGAAAGTGCGCAGCATGTAGACCGCATTGGAATCCCCTTTCGGCAGCGATTTGCCGTCGCAGACCCGCACCATCTGCGCGCCGCCAGATTCATACTTGCCTTCCTGCCCCGGCAGGTGCCGCAGATACTTTGGCTTCGCGGGATCGGTGACGTCGACGATCGAGGTTCCGTTCGGCTCGGCCTGCCCCGTCATCGGATTGACGGGCGCGGGCACATCGTCAGTGCCGCCGTGATGACCGATATAGGCGATCCAGCGGTCGCCCTGGTGATGAATGGTCGGCTGATACGCGCTGCGCGCCTGAAGGTCGCTCACACCGACCAGCTTCATGTTGGAAGCTTCAGGCGGCGCGCCGATGGTCTGCTCCTGTTGTGCCTGTGCCGCGATGCTGCAGGCAGAAACGGCGAGGCCTATCGCAAGCGGGACCCAACGGAACATCAAAGTCCTCCCGGAACCAATCTGTGTTGGCTGAGCGTTGACGCTAGCACAGCCATTTGCTGGCGCCAAAGAGACCATCTTGACAGGCAACCATTTGGTTGCCTATTATCGCCGCCATGGATGAGGTCTTCAAAGCGCTCGCCGATGCGTCACGACGGTCGCTGCTCGACAGGCTTCACACCAGGAACGGCCAGACGCTGAACGAGCTCTGCGAAGGCCTCGCGATGACGCGCCAGGCGGTGACCAAGCACATTGCCATTCTGGAAGACGCCAATCTGGTCACGACCATCAGGCACGGCCGCGAGAAGCTGCACTATCTCAATCCGGTTCCGATCCATCAGATCGGCGAACGCTGGATCAGGAAATTCGAGCGAGGCAAGCTCGCCGCACTCGGCGAGTTGAAACGCCAGTTGGAGAAGCGTGATGAGTAAGCCGCAATTCGTCTATGTCACCTACATCGAGACCACGCCAACGAGGCTGTGGGAGGCGCTGACATCAAGCGAGTTCAGCAAGCAATACTGGTTCGGCGCCGAGGTCAGATCCGACTGGAAAATCGGCTCCCCTTTCGCGCTGCTGCTGGATGGCGAGACCACCGATTCCGGCGAGATCCTCGAAGCCGATCCGCCACGGCGGTTGTCCTACAGCTTCAAGCATGAGAAATATGAGGAGCTGCGCAGTGAGCCGATCTCGCGCGTCGTGTTCACCATCGAACCGTTCGGCTCGCTCGTGCGTTTGACGGTGCTGCATGACGGCTTCGTCGAAGGCGGCAAATATCTCGGCGCCGTTTCCAACGGCTGGCCGGCGATCCTGTCCGGTCTCAAGAGCCTGCTGGAAAGCGGCAAAGTGCTAGCCATTCCGCGTGCAGCCCTCAACAAGGGATTCGATGCAAGATGAACCTCGATCAGTTCAAGCCGCTCACCGTCTACACGATTTACATCGCCGCGACGCCGGACAAGGTGTGGGAGGCGCTGACCTCCGCCGAGTTCAGCCGCAAATACTTTTCCGGCTTTGCGGTTGAGATGGAGCCAAGACTCGGCGGCAAATTCATCGTCCGCGCGCCTGACGGGTCGGAACACATCTCGGGTGACGTGTTCGAATACGATCCGCCGACCAAGCTGACGGTGACGTGGAACGTCAACTGGCCCGACCTCGTCGCGAAGCTCGGCACCACGCTTGTCACTTATGAGATCGAACAAGCCGGCGAGGCCGTCCGCCTCACCATGAGCGAACGTCACGACCGTCCGCTCAGCGACGACATCCTCTCCGGCGGCCGCACCGGCTGGCCCGCAATCCTGTCGGGGCTGAAGAGCCTGCTGGAAACGGGCAAGGCGCCGCAGATCAAGATGGCGCCGCCGGTGCAGATGCTGGAAGCGTTGAAGGCGATGGGTATCAAGACGCCGTAGCGGACGAATTCCGCCCCGTCATCGCTTCTTCTTCACCGGTGGCGGATTGATTTCGTCGATCTTGCGACTGCAATCCGCTTCCGAGCCGTGCGGGCCCGAGACAAAGGTCCCGCTGACCTTGATCGCGTACCAGCCCGACTCGACGCCGAGCCGGAGCGCTTCTTCTGTCTTGACGTGCCGTGGGGAGAGAGCTTGCATCTGGTGCTTTCGGTTGGCGTTCGATCTCATGATCGAATCGCGGTGAAACCTTCAGGCGTCCGCGGCACGCGCCTGCCGCGCCCGTCTCACCCGCTGGAGCGGGCAATATGCGCAACGACGGCTGCTGCGACGTCGCGATGAGTCGGCTCCGCCGGTGCGAGGAAATGAGGCGCTTCACGTCGCGCGAATAGTCGTGGCGCTGCATAGGCGCAGAAACGACAGATCTTTCGACATTCCCGCACCGTGCGCGCAATCGCCGCAATTAGCTATCGTTTTCTCACCCGTGCCGCACTTTTGAAGTGCCAAATGCCGCGCGCGAGCGAATAAGCCGTCAAAGCCTTGTGATCGGCGGCTTCGTAGCCATGTTGGGAGCTTAGCCAAGGGAAAAACGTATGAAGCTCCGCGTCGGGTTTGAGATGCTGTACGAATTCCCGCAGCCCACGCCCATGATCATGGTATTGGGCACGCACTTCACGCGCGCCTCCGATGTCATCGTGCCCGACCTGGTGACCACCAGACCCTCGGTTCCGATCACTCCCTATCGCGACCTCTTCGGCAATTGGTGCAGCCGCATCGTGGCGCCGGCCGGCGCCTTTCGGCTTGCCGGCGACGGCGTCGTGAGCGACAGCGGCCTGCCCGACCCGGTGTTCCCGAACGCGGCTCAGCACGCCGTCGAGGCGCTGCCGACCGACACGCTCGTCTATCTGCTCGGCAGTCGCTATTGCGAGACCGATCGCCTGTCGGATATCGCATGGAAACTGTTCGAGCACACGCCGCCAGGCTGGGCGCGGGTGCAGGCCATCTGCGATTTCGTTCATCGTCACATCGCTTTCGGCTATGAGCACGCGCGCGCAACCAAGACGGCGCGGGAAGTCTACGACGAAGGCAAGGGCGTGTGCCGCGACTATGCTCATCTTGCCATCGCGTTCTGCCGCTGCATGAACATCCCGGCGCGCTACTGCACCGGCTATCTCAGCGACATCGGCACGCCGAAGCCCTGGGCCGTGGGAGATTTCGCCGGCTGGTTCGAGGCTTATCTCGGCGGAAGCTGGCACATGTTCGATCCCCGCAACAACACGCCGCGGATCGGCCGCGTTCTGATCGCGCAAGGACGCGATGCCGCGGACGTCCCGATCACCCAGACCTTCGGTCCGAATAAGCTAGTCAATTTCAAGGTATGGACCGACGAGGTTGCCTGATGACAGACAACAGCGTTGCGCTCAGCGCGGATGAATTTGCGTCCTTGGCCGAGATCGGCAAGGGCAAGGCGCAAGGCGAAATTCCGCAAGCGCACGGCGAGCGCCTGACCAACCTCGGTTATGCGATCAGGCGCCTCGGCGAACTCGAACTGACCTCATCCGGCGAGCGTCGGCTGGCATCGGGTGAATAGCTCGCTGCCGTTGCGTTCGGCTTCCTGCTACGCCACCGGCACCACGATCCGCCGATAAAGATGCCAGGTCGCGTGCCCGAGCACGGGCAGCGTCACCACCAACCCCAGAAAATACGGCAGCGCCGAGACGATCAGGACCATCACGATCACCGCGGCCCAGCCAATCATCGGCAGCGGGCTGGCCACGACCGCGCGCACGCTCGTCACCATCGCCGTGACGAAATCGACCTCGCGGTCGAGCAGCAGCGGAAACGACACCACGGTCAGCGAGAACAGGATCAGCGACAGCACCGCGCCAACCGCGTTGCCGATGCCCAGGAACAGCAAGCCCTCGTTCGTGGTCAGCACCACCGTCATGAATTCCTGTAGGCTCGAGAACGAGGCATGCAGGCCAAGCAGCAGCGCGATCAGAAGCCGCACCTGATACATCCAGACCACGAACACGAACAGCGTAACGAAGGCCATCCAGCCGATCTCGCTGCGCGCGCGCACGGCCGACCAGATCGCGCCGAGCGAGACGGGCTCGCCGCGTTCGCGGCGGCGGCTGACTTCATAGAGCCCGATCGCCACGAATGGCCCGAGCAGCGCGAAACCGGCGGCCAGCGGATAGACCAGATAAACCATGCCGAACGCAGTGAAGCACAGCATGATGGCGATGCCGCCGGCGGCGTAGAGCCCACCGAAGCAGAGGCCGTAAAGCGGCAGCGCCTGGAAATCACGCAGGCCTTCGACCAGCGCCTCGGCGATGTCGGTCGCCGCGACGGGACGCACCACCGGATCGACTTTGCCCGAAATGGACATCAGCTACCTCCTCGTTGGCCGGCGCGATCTCCGTCGCGCGCGGATTGACCTTGATCTTAGCGTCCCCGCGGCCAGCGCGCACGCGCGAGTTGGATTGCTGCACGACGGTATCCCGACGCCGCCGGCGCAGACCGAGGAAAGCCGTCGCGCCGGCGGCGGCGCTCCGTTCGGGGAGCTCATCCGTGCTGCACGCGGCTCTGAATCTTTCCCGCCGAGGACTTTTTCGGCCCGTTGCCTATGGACTGAGCGGAGGATGGTGCCGCAAATTGGGTCCTTGAACGAGCACCTGCGATGACCAGAGTGGACCGTCCGACCGATGAGCTTGCGTACCCGGCTACTGATACTCGTCATCGCGGCCATGCTGGTGCCGGCGAGCCTCGTCGGGCTGCGTTTCGTGCAGAACCGGAGCAGTGAGATCAACGCCGCCCTGGCCAATCTGGCGGCGTCGGCCGACGACATTGCCAGCGATCTGAGTGAGAAGATTCAAGGAACCGCGCAGCTTCACTACGGTCTGGCCCGAGCGCGCGACATCGACACGCGCGACAAGGCGGCATGCTCGGCGTTTCTGTCGGACGTGCGCGAGGAATACCCTCAGTTCACGGGAATCCTGACGATCGACCCGGACGGCAGCCTGTTCTGCGACTCGCTGCGGACCAACCGCACCCTCGATCTGAGGGATCGCGCCTATTTCAAGCAGGCCCTGGTCTCGCGCAGCGTCGTGGTTGAGCCGGTATTCGGCCGGCTGACCGGAACATCGGTGCTCCAGATCGCATATCCGGTGCGATCGGAGGCGGGTGCGCTGAAGCTGGTGCTGCTCGCCTCGTTCAACCTGCGCAAATTCGCCGAGTATCACCACAAGCGGCTGCTCGCCGAGAAGGATATCCTGCTCATCGACGGCAAGGGCACCGTTCTTGTCGCCCCCTCGGGAGACGGCTGGACCGCGCCCGTGGGCGCGTCGATTGCGGGATCCGATCTGCTCCGCTTCGCGGCGGCTCCCGATCAAAAAGCATTTCAGGAAGTGACCGATCGCGACGGCCGCACGCAAGTCTGGGCCGTCGCCCACTCACCTTCGATCCGTGATGCCGGCCTCTACATCCTGGTCGGACGCTCCAAGGACGGATTGGTCGCGGCGGCGAATCGCCGGCTCTACGAGGACATGGCGATCCTCGCGGTGGCCTTGCTGCTGCTGCTCGCCGGTGTATGGATCCTCGCGACCGTGAGCGTCGGGCGCCAGGTCGGGCGGCTCGCCAACGTGGCGAAGAGACTCGGGCTCGGCGATCTCAGCGCGCGAATTCCTCCTCCCCATCCGCGCGGCGAGCTGGGCGGATTGATGACCCTGCTCAATGGCACCGCCGAGTCGCTTGAGCAGCAACGCGCGGCCATCGCGGACCTCAACCAGAGGCTCAGCCAATCCCAGAAGATGGAGGCCATGGGCCAGCTCACCGGCGGCGTGGCGCATGACTTCAACAACCTCCTCACCGTCATTCTCGGCAATTCGGAGCACCTTGCCGACAGGCTGACGGGAAACAAGGAATTGCACCGGATCGCCGGCGACATCGCGACAGCCGCCGAACGCGGCTCCGACCTGACGCGCAGCCTGCTCGCCTTCGCGCGCAAGCAGCCCCTGAGGCCGCGAGACATTGACATCGGTGAGAAGATTCAAGAGATGGAGCACTTGTTGCGCCGCCCCTTGGGCGAGCACATCGAATGCACCTTCGCGCTCGCACCGGACCTGTGGTTGATCAGCGTCGATCCCGGCCAGCTAACGACTGCGCTGCTCAATCTCGTGCTCAACGCGCGCGATGTCATGCAGTTGGGCGGCAGGCTGACCATCGAGGCGCGCAACGTCTCGCTCGGCGAATCCGACTTGGACATCAATGGCGAACCGCGACCAGGCGACTATGTCATGGTGGCCGTGACCGACACCGGCAGCGGCATGACCGCCGAGGTGGCGAGCCGGGCGTTCGAGCCGTTCTTCACCACGAAGGAGGTCGGCAAGGGGACCGGGCTTGGCCTGAGCATGGTCTACGGGTTTGTGCGGCAGTCCGGCGGATTGGTGCAGATGCAGTCTGCGCCGAGGCAAGGCAGCGCAGTCAGGCTGTTCTTTCCCCGCCTGGCCACGCCGCCAAACGAGGACGCCTCACCCGCCGAAGGGATCGTCGCGCGCGAAGGAAGCGAGACCATTCTCGTCGTCGAGGACAACGACATGGTTCGGACCTATGTCGAAAGCGAGCTGAAGACGCTCGGCTATCGCGTCATCACAGCCGCGAGCGGCCCGGCTGCGCTCGACCTGTTGCACCAGTCCGGGGACATCGACCTGCTGTTCACCGACGTCGTGATGCCCGGCGGCATGTTCGGGCCGGAGCTTGCCAGGCAAGCAATCCAGCTGCGGCCCGGGCTCAAGGTGCTCTTCACCTCCGGCTACAGCCAAAATCCGGTCAAGGCCCCCGACGGGATTGGCGATGCCCGCGTGCTGACCAAGCCGTTCCGGCGGCGAGACCTCGCCGCGATGCTGCGGTCCGCGCTGTCGGCGCCGTCGCGGTGAGATGACGGTGTGCTCTACCCGAGCGCTCGCAGCTCGCGGCGCAGCACCTTTCCGGTGGCAGTCATCGGCAATGTCTCCGCGAATTCCACGAACCGTGGATATTCGTGGGCGGCGAGTTGCACCTTGACGAATTCCTGGATCTCGCGCGCGAGTGCGTCGCCAGCGGCAAAGCCCGGGCGCAGCACGATCCAGGCCTTGATCGATTCAGTGCGGATCGGATCGGGGATGCCGACCACGGCCGCCATCGCCACCGCCGGGTGCTTCATCAGCGTGTGCTCGATCTCGGACGGGCCGACGCGATAGCCGGCGGTGGTGATGACGTCGTCCTCGCGGCTGACGTACCAGAAGTAACCGTCCTGGTCCTGCACGCCGAGATCGCCGGTGAGCAGGAACTCGCCGGCATATTTCTTCGCCGTCGCCTCCGGATTGCGCCAGTATTCGAGCATCGCGCAAGGACAGGGTTGGCGCACGCCGATGATGCCGCGCTGGCCACGTGGCTGCTCCTCGCCTCTGTCGTTGACGATGCGGACGTCGAAACCCGGCGTCGCCTTGCCCATCGAACCGGGGCGGATCGGAAACAGATTCGCGTTGCTGCCGATCACGAGATTGCATTCGGTCTGGCCGAACACCTCATGCGCGTCGACGCCGAAAGTCTCGCGCACCCAGCCGAGCAGCTCGCCGCCAAGGGACTCACCGCCGGTAAAGATGCTGCGCAGCTTGACGCCGGAATGCGTCACGCCGGCCTGCCGCATCAGCTTCAGCGCGGTCGGCGGCAGGAAGACATTGCGCACTCCGAGATCGGCCATCATCTGCATCGCCGCTTGTGGCTCGAACTTTCGTGCGCGGTGGCCGACCAGGGGAATGCCGTGATACCAAAACGCGAACAGGCCGTTGATGAGGCCGCCGATCCAGGCCCAGTCTGCCGGCGTCCACATCAGATCGCCGGGACGAGGCAGGAAGTTGTGGCACATCTCGACATTGGGGAGATGTCCGAGCACGACGCGGTGCGCGTGCAGCGCGCCCTTCGGATTGCCGGTCGTGCCCGAGGTGTAGATGATCAACGCGGGATCGTCCGCAGACGTGTCCACCAGCGTGAAGTCGGGCGATGCCGCCTTGACCGAATTCCAGAACGATGTCGTGCCCGCCGGCGTTCGTTCGCCAACGATGTAGACATTCTTCAGCTCCGGCAGACGGTCGCGTATCTTCGAAAGCTTCTCCCAGCCTCCCGCGTCGGTGACGATCGCCTTGGCCTGCGAGTTCGACAGACGGAATTCCAGCGCGTCTTCGCCGAACAGCGCGAACAGCGGAATGGAGATCATCGCCGAACGGAACGCGGCCATGTGCGCGATCGGCAGCTCCAGCGACTGCGACAGGAACACCGCGACGCGGTCGCCGCGGGCAAGACCATCCGCCTTCAGCACATTGGCGAAGCGGCGCGACATCTCCGCGACCTCGTCGAAGGATGTGCGCGTGACGGCGCCGTTCTCGTCGACATAGACCAACGCCAGCCGGCCGGTGCCGTCGGCGTGGCGATCGCAGCAGGCCTCCGCCAGGTTGAAGCGCGCCGGGATCTCCCAGCGGAAATTGCTGTAGAGTTCGTCGTAGGTGCTGGCTTCGGTGAGCATGGTCGTTTCCCGGCCGCGTCGTCATGGCCGGACTTGTTCCGGCCATCCACGTTCTTGTTTGGCCCCAGTTTAAGGGCGTGGATGCCCGGGACAAGCCCGGGCATGACGGCTGTGGCTACCGCACCGTCCGGAAGAATTTCCTGACCTCGCCGACATACAGCTCCGGCTGCTCGAACGCGGCGAAATGCCCGCCCTTCTCCATCTCGCTCCAATGCGTGATGTTGTGGAAGTTCGGCTCCATCCAGCGCCGCACCGGCGTGATGATCTCCTTGGGGAAGACAGCCACGCCCGTCGGCACCTTGACGATCGGCGTGGTCCGGCGCTTGCCGAAGCTTTCCCAATAGAGCCGCGCAGACGAGGTCGCCGTCTCCGTCGCCCAGTAGAGCATGACGTTGTCGAGCAGCTCGTCCTTGGTGAAGATGTTTTCGGGATGACCGTTGCAATCGGTCCAGGCCCAGAATTTTTCCAGAATCCAGGCCGCCTGCCCGCTCGGCGAATCCGTCAGACCATAGCCGAGTGTCTGCGGCCGCGTCGATTGCTGCTTCGAATAGCCGGAGTCGAGGTCGACGTAATGCTTGAGGCCGGCGAGCGCGCGCTTCTCTTCCGGTGTCGGTTCGCCCTCGACTTTCGGCGCGGCGTTGAAGGCGAGCGTGATGTGGATGGCGGCGCAATGCTCGGCGTCCTGCATGCCAAGCGAGGTCGTCACCGCCGAGCCCCAGTCGCCGCCCTGCGCGCCATAACGCGCGTAGCCGAGCCGGTCCATCAGCCTGGCCCAGGTCGCGGCGATACGATTGACGCCCCAGCCGGTGGTGTTCGGCTTGCCCGAGAACCCAAAGCCCGGCAGCGACGGACAGACGACGTGGAAGGCATCGGCGGGGTTGCCGCCATGCGCGACAGGATCGACCAGCGGCGCGATTACCTTCTGGAATTCGACGATCGAGCCGGGCCAACCATGAGTGATGATCAGCGGCAGCGCCGTCGGCTCCTTCGAGGGCGCATGCAGGAAGTGGATGTCGAGCCCGTCGATCTCGGTGGTGAACTGCTCGAAGCGGTTGAGCTGGGCCTCACGCGCGCGCCAGTCGTAGCCGTCGGCCCAATAGGTGCAGATCTCCTGGATCCATGTCAGCGGCGCACCCTGGCTCCAGTCGTCGACCAGCTCCGCCTCCGGCCAGCGCGTGCGAGCGAGGCGCGACTTGAGGTCGGTGAGGATATCGTCGCTGATGGCGATGCGAAACGGCTTGATGGCGGTCATCGGTTGCCTCCCCATTTTTTCTTGTCATTCCGGGGCGTGCGGAGCACGAGCCCGGAATCCATCGATCAACAGAGTCGGCGGCGCGATGGATTCTCAGATGCGCAATTGCGCATCATAGCTCGGCGCTATGCGTCGCCCCGGAATGACGGCCTAGCCCGTCAGAGCAGCCTTCACCAAACCGGACGCCTTGCCGAAATCCATCTGGCCGGCATACTTCGTCTTCAACACGGCAATCACCTTGCCCATGTCCTTCATGCCGGCGGCGCCGGTCTCGGCGACCGCGTCAGAGATCGCCTTCTTCACGTCGTCGTCCGACATCTGCTTCGGCAGATACGCCGAGATCACCGCGATCTCGTCGCGCTCCTGCGCGGCGAGTTCGGCACGGCCGCCCTTCTCGTAGAGCTCGACCGACTCCTGGCGCTGCTTGATCATCTTCTGAAACACGCCGAGCAGGTCCGCGTCCGAGAGCGGCGGCTTGCCGCTGCCGCGCGCCTCGATGTCGGCGTTCTTGATGGTCGAGTTGACCATACGTAGCGTGGACAGCTTGCGCTCTTCCTTGGCCTTCATGGCCTCCTTGACCGCATTGTTGATGTCGTCGCGCAGCATGATCGTGCTCCCCTAGAATATCCGACGCCTGATCTAGGCCGTTCGCGGCCCTGAGACAACGGGGGTTTCCAGCCATTCGACCAGCGCGCGCACCGTCGCCGCAGGCTGCTCCGGTTGCGGCAGGTGTCCGCAATTCTCCAGAACGACGAGCCTTGCGCCGGCAATGCCCTCCGCCATCTCCTTCGAGAATGCGTTGGGAATCGTGTTGTCCGCATCTCCCGTCAGCACCAATGTCGGGCATTTGATCGTCGCAAGCGTCGGCCGTGAATCCACTCGCGCGATGATCGCGGTCTGCTGTCGCAGATAGCCTTCGACGCCGACGTCCTCGCCCTGCTCGTGCACGAGCTGGCGAATACCGGAATCGTCGCGGCGAGAGGGATGGACCAGTTCGGGAAACATCTCCTCGCGCGCGGCACGCAGCTCACCGCGCCGGGCCCGCTCCATCAGGCCGCGGCGGCGCGCGGTCGCCTCCGGCGTGTCGGGCCGCGCCTGGGTGTTGATCAGCGCCAGCTTCGTCACCCGCTCGGGCGCCTGGCGCATGATCTCGAGGGCGATGTAGCCGCCCATGGAATGGCCGGCGAGCGCGAAGCGCGGCGGCGCCTCGCTCAGCACCCGTCGGGCGATTGCCGCCATGCTGTCGTCGCGAACATGGTTGGCGACCATCACCGGGCCGAACCGCCAGAGCGCCGGGATCACCGGCGCATAGATCCGGGCCGAGGAAGCTAATCCCGGAACCAGCAGAATCGGCGTCGTCTGGTCCATTATTGCCTCCCAAGCCCCGGAATTTGCCGGAAATTATGCCGCGGAGCTTAGGGGCCCAAGGCGACCTGTCAAATATGCAAAAACGCATGTGAATCCACGCTTCTCCGCTTTGACGGCAGCGCCCGCGGGGACTATGAACCGGGCTTATGACACAATCCGAAAACGATACCGCCTGGCCGGACCACAAACCGACCGCGCTGTTGGTGCTTGCCGACGGCACGGTGCTCGAAGGCTTTGGCCTCGGCGCCGAAGGCCAAGCCGTCGGTGAGGTCTGCTTCAACACCGCGATGACCGGCTATGAGGAGATCCTCACCGATCCCTCCTATGCCGGTCAGCTCATCACCTTCACCTTCCCGCATATCGGCAATGTCGGTACCAACGACGACGACATCGAGACGGTGAACATGGCCGCGACGCCCGGCGCGCGCGGCGTGATCCTGCGCACCGCGATCACCGATCCCTCGAACTACCGCGCCACCAAGCATCTCGACCAGTGGCTGAAGGCCCGCGGCATCATCGGCCTCTCCGGCATCGACACCCGCGCGCTGACCGCACTGATCCGCAACAAGGGCATGCCCAACGCCGTGATCGCGCACGCCAAAGACGGCGAGTTCGACCTGCACGGCCTGAAGGAAGAAGCGCGCGAATGGCCGGGCCTCGAGGGCATGGACCTCGTGCCGATGGTCACCTCCGGCCAGCGCTTCACCTGGGACGAGACGCCCTGGCTCTGGGAGAAGGGCTTTGGCCGTCAGGACAAGCCTGAGTTCAACGTCGTCGCCATCGACTACGGCATCAAGCGCAACATTCTGCGCCTGCTCGCCGGCGTCGGCTGCAAGGTCACGGTGGTGCCGGCAACGACGTCATCCGAGGATATCCTGGCGATGAAGCCGGATGGCGTGTTCCTGTCGAACGGTCCCGGCGATCCGGCCGCGACCGGCAAATATGCCGTGCCCGTGATCCAGGACGTGATCAAGTCCGGCACGCCGACATTCGGAATTTGTCTCGGCCATCAGATGCTCGGCCTCGCCGTCGGCGCCAAGACGAAGAAGATGCACCAGGGCCATCACGGCGCCAATCATCCCGTCAAGGACGAGACCACCGGCAAGGTCGAGATCACTTCGATGAACCACGGCTTTGCCGTGGACGAGAGCACCCTGCCGACGGGCGCGACGCAGACCCACATCTCGCTGTTCGACGGCTCCAATTGCGGCATCCAGCTCGACGGCAAGCCGGTGTTCTCGGTGCAGTACCACCCCGAGGCCTCACCGGGTCCGCGCGACTCGCACTATCTGTTCCAGCGGTTTGCGGACCTGATGCGGCAGAACAAGAGCGCGTAAGGCGCGCGCTCTCCTGCAACTGCTATGACGACATCGAGCCCGGGTCTTCTCCCGGGCTTTTGTCGTTCCGGGGCGCAGCGCAGCGCGAACCCGGAATGACAGCGGAACGAGGAACGCCGCTCAATTCCTGTCGTTGATCCCTGCTACGCTCACGCAGGAGCCCTTATGTCCGTCGTCCGCGACAATGCCGAGCCGCTCGCCATCGTGTTTGAGGATGACGGGCTCGTGCCGAACAATATCCTCCCCTTCCTGGTCTACCAGGCCGCAGTGAAGCTTGATTCCAGACAGCCGGAAGAGACAATCGAACGCTTGTTCGAAGCGAACGGCTGGGGCAGCACGTGGCGCAATGGCGTCTTCGATTATCTGCATTATCATGCGACGGTGCACGAGGTGCTCGGCGTTGCGCGTGGCAGCGCCCGCGTTCGCTTCGGCGGCGACCACGGCCAGGAGCTGGAGATCAAGGCCGGCGACGTCGCGATCCTGCCCGCCGGCACAGGTCACCAACGCATTAAGGCGAGCGCGGATTTCTGTGTGATCGGCGCCTATCCGCCGGGCGCGAAGATGGAGGTCACCCGCGCAACGCCGGAGAACCACGCCAAGGCGCTGAAGACGATTCCAAAGGTCGCGCTGCCGCCGGCCGATCCGGTGACGGGCAAGAATGGCGCGCTGATGCGGTTGTGGCGGTAGCTACAAAGACGTTGCAGTAGGGTGGGTTAGCGAAGCGTAACCCACCTCTTCTGTTTCCGCGGAGGCAGAGGCGGTGGATTACGCCTGCGGCTAATCCACCCTACGACCTATCCTACGCCTCGTTCGCACCTTCCTGTCTCGTGGCTTCGAACAGGAACCAGGTGCGGCGCTCGGTCTCGTCGATGAAGTTTTCGAGGATGCTGGCGCTGGCGACGTCACCGGCGTCGTCGCAGACCTCGTGTGCCTTGCGCATTGCCGCGGCGACATGCTTGTTGTCCTGCATCAGCTCGCGCAGCATCTCGCGCGGCGGGACATAATCTTCGTTGTTGTCCTTGATGGTCTGGAGCTTGGCGATCTGCCCGATCGATTTCAGCGTGGTACCGCCGATCTTGCGGACGCGCTCGGCGAGTTGGTCGGTGGTGGCGAAAATCTGGTCGGACTGTTCGTCGAGCAGCAAATGATAGTCGCGGAAATGCCGGCCGCTGATATGCCAGTGGAAATTCTTGGTCTTCAGATACAGCGCGAACGCATCGGCCAGAAGCACGTTGAGCGCCTCCGAAACCTTGTTGACCGCCTGGGACGACAGATCGGTGGGTGTGTCGAGGTCGGGCGAGACCTTTTGTGGGGCTTTGCTCACGGGAAACCTTCCTGTTAGGACGCGGACATTGACGGCGCGCCGCCGCACCCCTAACGCAGGCGGGCAGCGCCGGTTCCTGCATCGGAACCGTTTGGCCGGGACCCTCGACGACCATGGACGATTGGATCGACTATTACGACTCGACGCACACGATCTATGTCAGCAAGCTGCATCGCGACTTGCACTTCCAGATTATCGCGCGGGACATTATCGGCTACATCTCTTCGCCCGAGGCGACCGTGCTCGACTATGCCTGCGGCGAGGCGCTGTCGGCGAGCGAGGTCGCTGCGGCCTGTGGAAAGCTGATCCTCGCCGAGCCCGCGCCCGGCGTGCGCGGCCGGTTGATCGCGCGCTTTGCCCCGAACACGAAAATCCGCGTCCGCTCGCTCGACGACGTCCACAACATGCAGGAGCAGTCGATCGATCTCGTCGTGATGAACTCGGTCGCGCAATACATGACGCCGGACGAGCTCGACACCGCGCTCCTCAATTTCCGGCGTATCCTAAAGCCCTCCGGCAAGCTCGTGCTCGGCGACATCCTCCAGCCCAATGTCGGCATGTTCAGGGACGTCACGGCGCTGCTCAGCTTCGGCCTGCGTCACGGCTTTTTGAAAGATGCGCTGATCGGGCTGATCAGCACCGCACTGTCGGATTACCGTCATCTGCGCACGCGCATCGGGCTGCAGCGCTACAGTGAGGAGGAGATCACCGCCAAGCTCAAGATAGCCGGCTTCGCGGTCCAGCGCGCTCACCGCAATATCGGCCACAATCGCTGGCGCATGACGTTCGTCGCGCGGCCGCCGTTGGTTCGGTAAGTTTCTTGGGTTCGGTGAGTTTCCTGGGTTCGTTAAGCATAACGTCTGCCTGAGGTGGCTTGTCGCACCCTGATCGGCAATGATCGCCGCGGCCCGGTGGCGGAAGTGTCTACGCGAGGGCGATGCATCGCTCTTTATCCTGGTTCAAATCCAGGCCGGGTCTCCACGCTTCGCCCCTGCGGGGGCTACGCGTGGCGCCGCCACGCGAAGCCCGAAGGGCGAAGGGCGAAGCGTGTCCGGCGTAGCTGGAGCGAAGCGCATGCGTAGACGGACTGGCCGACCAATCCTCACTCCGCCTCGACCACTTCACATTCAGGCAAGAGTCGCAGCCGGTCGGCATCCTTTGCCGCGGAGGCGATGACGGCATCGAGCAGGCCCGGAAAACGTGCGTCCAGATCCTCGCGGCGCAGCCGCACGAAGCGGTTGGTGCCGGCGACGCGGGTCTGCATCAGGCCGCATTCGCGCAGCTTGGCGAAGTGATAGGCGAGGTTTGATTTGCCCGCGAGCCCGTTGAAATCGCCGCAGCACAGCTCGCCGCTGACACGTTCCTGCTGCGCGAGCTGATACACAATCGTCAACCTGATCGGGTCGCTCAGGCAATCCAGAACCATCGGCAGTTCGATCTGCTCGCGGGTGGGGTGGGGAGGCGTGCGGCTCATGGTCTGAGGATCATAGTGAAATCGCCTCGATGTTCAATAGTTCTTGAACCAATTGACTCCTGACCCCGTCCCATCGATAGTTCAATAAACGTTGAACATCGGGATTTCTCGGATGAGCGTATTCTGGTTGGCCTTGGCGGCCTTTGCGATCGGCACGGAAGGCTTTGTCATTGCAGGGCTTTTGCCGTCGATCGCCACCGACCTGGCGATTTCAGTCCCCGCCGCCGGCCAGTTGGTCACGGCCTATGCTCTCACCTATGCGGTCGGCTCCCCGATCCTGGCGGTGACGCTGAACAATATCGACCGCCGCACCGTGCTGGCCCTGGCGCTATCGACCTTCATCGCCGGAAACCTCGCGGCGATGGTGGCGTCGAATTACGCCCTGCTGCTGGCCTCGCGCATGCTGATGGCGCTGGGCTCCGGGCTGTGCATGCCGACCGCGCTGGCCGTATCCGTGGCCGTCGCCGCGCCGGAGCGACGCGGCCGCGCGGTGGCACTCGTCACCTCGGGCCTCACGGTTGCGACCGTCATCGGCGTTCCCCTCGGCAATCTCGTCGGCAGCATGCTCGGCTGGCGCGCGACCTTTGCCATGGTCGCCCTGATCGGTGCCGTTGCGCTCGCCGGCCTCCTGCTCGGCCTGCCCCGCGGCCTGCCCCGCAACACGGCCTCGCTCAGCGATCGGCTGGCGGTGGCGCGTCACCGCAATGTCCTGACGGCGCTTCTGATCACGATCTTATGGGCGCTCGGCGGCTTCACAGTGTTCACCTATTTCGCGGTCCCGCTGCGCGGTCTTGGATTTGATGCGTCGCAGATCAGCCTCGCGCTGCTGGTGTTCGGCGGCGCCGCCGCGATCGGGAACATGCTCGGCGGCGTCCTGGCCGACCGGCTCGGCACGCTCGCCACAGCAGGTCTCGGGCTTGCCGGCATGGCCAGCGCGCTGATCCTGCATTCGCTGGTCCTGAAGCTGATGCCGGGACAGGCCCATTATGCGGTGCTGGGCGCGATCTTCCTCTGGGGCATCTCGGGATGGGCGTTCTACCCGGCCCAGGTCGCCAGCATCATCCGGATCGAGCCGCAGGCCTCGATGATCGCGCTCTCGCTCAACGCCTCGGCCATGTATCTCGGCTTTGCGATCGGCGGTGCCTTGGGCGGCGCCGTGCTTGCGGCGTGGAGCCCGGCCGATCTCGGCTGGGTCGGCGGATTGAGCGTTTCGGCGGCTCTTCTGGTCCATCTCGCCCGGGGCTGGCAGGCCCGGCCAAAACCGGTCAAAATTGCCGGTTGATGGGCGTTTTTCGGGGTTTCGCCGCCCCGAAAACTGGTCTAAGACCCACCCCGCGCGCGAGGGGGGACCACCGCGCTCTCGGCCAAAGGGACGCGCAGCAGGCGCGCCCTTTTTTTGTGCCCAAATTCCACTTCGGCGAGAGTTGATGCCCAAACGTACAGACATCACCACCATCCTGATCATCGGCGCCGGTCCCATCGTGATCGGCCAGGCCTGCGAGTTCGACTATTCGGGCACCCAGGCGGTGAAGACGCTGAAGGAAGAGGGCTATCGCATCGTCCTCGTCAATTCCAATCCGGCCACCATCATGACCGACCCGGAATTGGCCGATGCGACCTATATCGAGCCGATCACGCCCGAGATCGTCGCAAAAATCATCGAGAAGGAACGTCACGTCATTCCCGGCGGCTTCGCGCTGCTGCCGACCATGGGCGGACAAACCGCGCTGAACTGCGCGCTGTCGCTGCGCCAGCAAGGCACGCTCGAAAAGTATGACGTCGAGATGATCGGCGCCACCGCGGACGCGATCGACAAGGCCGAAGACCGTCAGCTGTTCCGCGAGGCCATGACCAAGATCGGGCTCGAGACACCGAAGTCGCGGCTCGCCAACGCCTCCGCCCTGAAGAAGTCCTTCCGCGACAAGTACCAGGCCGATCGCGCGAAGGCCTCGGGCGCGGCGCTCGCAGAGCTCGAGCGGCAGTGGACGCTCGGCGAGAGCGACCGCCGCAAGCGCTACCAGGAATATGCGCTCGGCCAGGCGCTGATGGCGTTGTCCGAGATCGGCCTGCCCGCGATCATCCGCCCCTCCTTCACCATGGGCGGCACCGGCGGCGGCATTGCCTATAACAAGGAAGAGTTCCTCGACATCATCGAGCGCGGCCTGGATGCGTCTCCTACCAACGAAGTGCTGATCGAAGAATCCGTGCTCGGCTGGAAAGAGTACGAGATGGAGGTGGTGCGCGACAAGAAAGACAATTGCATCATCGTCTGCTCGATCGAGAATCTCGATCCGATGGGCGTGCACACCGGCGATTCCATCACGGTGGCGCCGGCGCTGACGCTGACCGACAAGGAATACCAGATCATGCGCGACGCCTCGCTTGCGGTGCTGCGCGAGATCGGGGTCGAGACCGGCGGCTCCAACGTGCAGTTCGGCGTCAACCCGGAAGACGGCCGCATGGTCGTCATCGAGATGAATCCGCGCGTGTCGCGTTCCTCCGCCCTGGCTTCGAAAGCCACCGGCTTTCCGATCGCAAAGGTCGCCGCCAAGCTTGCGGTCGGCTACACGCTCGACGAAATCGCCAACGACATCACCGGCGGCGCCACGCCGGCCTCGTTCGAGCCGACGATCGACTACGTCGTCACCAAGGTGCCGCGTTTCGCCTTCGAGAAATTCCCCGGTGCCTCCACCACGCTGACCACGTCGATGAAGTCGGTCGGCGAAGTCATGGCGATCGGCCGCACCTTCCAGGAAAGCCTTCAGAAGGCCTTGCGCGGGCTCGAGACCGGACTCACCGGCCTCGACGAGATCGAGATCGAAGGTCTCGGTCGCGACGACGACAAGAATGCGATCCGCGCTGCGCTAGGCACGCCGACGCCGAACCGGCTACTCCAGGTCGCCCAGGCGATGCGGCTCGGCTGGTCGGACGAGGAGATCTTCAATTCCTGCAAGATCGATCCGTGGTTCCTCAGCGAGATGCGCGGCATCGTCGACATGGAAGCGAAGGTCCGCAAGAACGGCCTGCCGGGCAACGCCTTCGGCATGCGCACGCTCAAGGCCATGGGCTTCTCCGATGCCCGGCTCGCGGTGATCGCGGAGACGACGGAGGCCGAGGTCACGGCGAAGCGCCACGCGCTCGGCGTTCGCCCGGTCTACAAGCGCATCGACACCTGCGCGGCCGAGTTCGCCTCGCCCACCGCCTACATGTACTCGACCTATGAGGCGCCGTTCGCGGGCACGCCTGCGGACGAGAGCTCGCCGTCCGACAAGAAGAAGGTCATCATCCTCGGCGGCGGACCGAACCGCATCGGCCAGGGCATCGAATTCGACTATTGCTGCTGTCACGCCTGTTTCGCGCTGCACGACGCCGGCTACGAATCCATCATGGTCAACTGCAACCCGGAGACGGTGTCCACCGACTACGACACGGCCGACCGGCTCTATTTCGAGCCGCTCACCGCCGAGGACGTGCTGGAGATCATCGCGAAGGAACGCACGAACGGTACGCTGCACGGCGTGATCGTGCAGTTCGGCGGCCAGACCCCGCTCAAGCTCGCGCGCGCGCTGGAAGCCGCCGAAGTGCCGATCCTCGGCACCTCGCCCGACGCCATCGATCTTGCGGAAGACCGCGACCGATTCAAGCGGGTGCTCGACAAGCTGCGGCTGAAGCAGCCCAAGAACGGCATCGCCTATTCGGTCGAGCAAGCGCGCCTGGTCGCAACCGATCTCGGCCTGCCGCTGGTGGTGCGCCCGTCCTACGTGCTCGGCGGCCGCGCGATGCAAATCATCCGCGAGGAGAACCAGCTCAGCGATTACCTGCTCGGCACGCTGCCGGAGCTGGTGCCGGGAGACGTCAAGGCGCGCTACCCGAACGACAAGACCGGCCAGATCAACACCGTTCTCGGCAAGAACCCGCTGCTGTTCGACCGCTATCTGTCCGATGCGACCGAGATCGACGTCGACTGCCTCTGCGACGGCAAGGACACTTTCATCGTCGGCATCATGGAGCACATCGAGGAAGCCGGCATCCATTCCGGCGACAGCGCCTGCTCGCTGCCGCCGCACTCGCTGGACGACAAGATGATCGAGGAGCTGGAGCGGCAGACCCGCGAGCTGGCGCTCGGCCTCGACGTCGTCGGCCTGATGAACGTGCAATACGCCATCAAAGACGGCGAGATCTACGTGCTCGAAGTCAATCCGCGCGCCTCGCGCACGGTGCCCTTTGTCGCCAAGGTGGTCGGCACGCCGGTCGCGAAGATCGCGGCGCGCGTCATGGCCGGCGAGAAGCTTGCCGATTTCAAGCTGAAGAAGGCGAACTTCGATCATGTCGGCGTGAAGGAATCGGTATTTCCGTTTGCCCGCTTCCCCGGCGTCGATACCGTGCTCGGCCCCGAGATGCGCTCGACCGGCGAGGTCATGGGCATCGACCGCTCCTTCGCGGTGGCGTTCGCCAAGAGCCAGCTCGGCGGCGGCACACGGGTGCCGCGCAAGGGGACGGTGTTCGTCTCGGTCCGCGAAAGCGACAAGACGCGCATCACCGAGGCCGTCCGCGAGCTGCATTCGCTCGGCTTCAAGGTGCTGGCGACGTCGGGCACGGCCCGCTTCCTGACCGACCAGGGCATCCCGACCGAGAAGGTGAACAAGGTGCTGGAGGGCCGGCCGCACATCGTCGACGCCATCACCAATGGCGACGTCCAGCTCGTCTTCAACACCACCGAAGGGCCGCAGGCGCTCGCCGACAGCCGTTCTCTGCGGCGCGCGGCCCTCTTGCATAAAGTGCCGTATTACACCACTCTTTCCGGGGCCGTGGCGGCCGCGCAGGGCATCCGCGCCTATCTGGGCGGGGACCTTGAGGTTCGGACCCTGCAGAGCTACTTTTCGGAAACCTGATCGCGAGCGGGAGGCCCAACCTTCCGCTAAGTGATTGGCGATGAAGCCACTATGGCCGGAGGAACTGTCCGGCCATAAGGTTGTTCTGTTCCGGCGCCAAGCCCATATGAACGTTCGGCGGCACGCGCGTTGAGCCCCCGGACAGAACTGACGAATCAAGTTGCGTGCGCGCTGACATGTCAGGGCGCGCGCGACCGAAGGACGAGAGAAGAGATGGAAAAGGTACCGATGACAGCGGGCGGCTTTGCCGCGCTCGGGGAAGAACTGAAGAAGCGCCAGTCGGAGGACCGTCCGCGGATCATCGAGCATATCGCCGAGGCGCGCTCGCACGGAGACTTGTCGGAGAACGCGGAATACCACGCCGCGAAGGAAGAGCAGTCCCACAATGAAGGCCGCATCGCCGAGCTCGAGGACAAGCTCGCGCGCGCCGACATCATCGACATCTCGAAGCTGTCCGGTGACACCATCAAGTTCGGCGCCACCGTGACACTGGTCGACGAGGACACCGAGAAGAAGACGGTGTGGCAGATCGTCGGCGAGGTCGAGGCCGACGCCAAGAAGGGCCGCATCTCTATCACCTCGCCGCTCGCGCGCGCGCTGATCGGCAAGAAGAAGGGCTCAACCGTCGAGGTCAATGCACCCGGCGGCGCCAAGGCTTATGAGATCACCAAGGTGGAGTGGCGGTAGCGATTTGCCGTTGCGTGTGATTTGAAAAAGGCCGCGCACTGCGCGGCCTTTTTTGTTGCTGCGTGTTGCTGGCAGTGACGGAGGAGGCGCTACCTTCGTCCCCTCACGTCCAGCGGCACGGCCGCCTCGTATTTCGAATTGTGCAGCACCAGCGAGGTTCGCACGTTGCGGACGTGTGGAGCGGCAGTCAAATGGGTGACGAAATCCTGGAAGGTGGCCATGTCGGGCGCGACGCATTTCAGGATGAAATCGACCTCGCCGGACAACATCCAGCACTCGCGCACCAGCGGCTCGGCGCGGACGAACTCCTCGAAGGCGCGTAAATCCGCCTCGGCCTGGCTGGAGAGGTGCACTGCGGCAAATACCGTGACGTCGAAGCCGAGCTTGCGTGCGTCCAGAAGCCCGCGGTAGCCGTGGATATACCCCTCCTCCTCCAGCGCCCGGACTCGGCGCAGGCAGGGCGGGGGCGAAATGCCGACCCGCTTGGCCAGCTCGACATTCGTGATTCGACCGTCGGCCTGAATCTCGGTGAGAATTTTCAGGTCGATCTCGTCTAGGTTCCGCGACACGTGATTGGAACTCCTGGCCTTTGCGGCGGTATTGGTGGGTCTGTCGCAATCCTCATAGCCCAGACCGCGCACTCGGCGCAATTTTATTGCGCGTGCAGCGCAATCGACTTTTGTTCCCTGTTGGAAAAATCCGCCGACAGGGAATGCAATTCTTGCATAGCTCACCAGAAGGCTTAGATTACCTCTGATATTTCAGCGCCTCCGCGAGGCCTCCCGGCACGTTCCGCGCCCGCGCTGCAGTCCCCCGTGAAAGGCATCTGTCGAAATGTCCGCCGCTGTCCATGCAAAGGTCGTCATCATCGGCTCCGGCCCCGCCGGCTACACGGCGGCGATCTACGCCGCACGCGCGATGCTCGAGCCGATCCTGATCCAGGGCATCCAGGCGGGCGGCCAGCTGACCATCACCACCGACGTCGAGAACTATCCCGGTTTCGCCGACGTGATCCAGGGCCCCTGGCTGATGGAGCAGATGGAGAAGCAGGCGCTGCATGTGGGCACCCAGATCAAGACCGATCTGGTGACCAAGCTCGACACCTCGCAGCGCCCCTTTCGCCTGACCTGCGATAGCGGCGACGTCTATCTCGCCGACACCGTGATCCTCGCCACCGGCGCCCAGGCGCGCTGGCTCGGGCTGCCGTCCGAAGCGAAATTCCAGGGCGGCGGCGTGTCGGCCTGTGCCACCTGTGACGGCTTTTTCTATCGCAACAAGGAAGTCGTGGTGGTCGGCGGCGGCAATACCGCGGTCGAGGAAGCCCTGTACCTCACCAACCATGCCTCGCAGGTCACCATCGTGCATCGTCGCGATCACTTCCGCGCCGAACGCATCCTGCAGGAGCGTCTGTTCAAGCACCCGAAGATCAAAGTGGTCTGGGACTCAGCCGTCGACGAGATCTGCGGCACCGAGAACCCGAACAAGGTCACCCATGTTCGACTGAAGAACGTCAAGACCGGCGCCTTGACCGATGTGCCGACCGACGGCGTCTTCGTCGCCATCGGGCATGCCCCGGCGACCGAGCTCGTGGCCGGCCAGATCAAGCTGAAACCGTCGGGCTATGTCGAGGTCGCCCCGAACTCGACCGCCACCTCGGTCCCCGGCCTGTTCGCCGCCGGCGACGTCGCCGACGAGACCTATCGTCAAGCGGTCACGGCGGCCGGCCTCGGCTGCATGGCAGCGCTCGAGGCGGAACGATTTTTGGCCCTGCGCGCCAGCGAGCGCGCGGCAGCGGAATAGACATCATGGCAAGAACACGCGACGGATTTACGGATATGGACTGGGACAAGCTGAAGGTGTTTCACGCCGCGGCGGAAGCGGGCAGCTTCACGCACGCGGGCGAGCAGCTCGGCCTGTCGCAATCGGCGGTGTCACGCCAGGTCTCGGCACTGGAGCAGGAGCTTTCGGTCTCGCTGTTCCACCGCCACGCCCGCGGCCTGATCCTCACCGAACAGGGCGACCTCCTGTTCCGCACCGCCCATGACGTGTTCATGCAGCTGCAGGCGGCGCGCGCCAAACTGACCGACAGCCGCGAGCGGCCGAGCGGCGATCTCAAGATCACCACCACGCCCGGCGTCGGCATCAACTGGCTGATCCCCAGGCTCGGCGAATTCACCGCGCTCTATCCGGAAATCCGGATTTCGCTGATCGTCACAGACGAGGAGCTCGACCTGTCGATGCGCGAGGCCGATGTCGCGATCCGCACCCGCAAGCCGACGCAGCCGGATCTCATCCAGCGCAAGCTGTTCGCGATGGGCTTCCACGCCTATTGCTCGCCCGATTACATCAAGCGCTTCGGCACGCCGCGCACGCTGGAGGAGCTCGACTCCCACCGCATCATCACGCTCTCCGACGGCAACTTCGCGCCGCATCTTCAGAACCGCAACTGGCTGGTCGAAGCGGGGCGCAACGGCTCGGGTCCGCGCGAGGCCTATTTCAGGGTCAACAACATTCTCGGCCTCGTCCGCGCCTGTCAGCAGGGCCTCGGCATTGCCGCGCTGCCCGACTATCTGATCGAAGAACAGAGCCGCCTCGTGCAGCTGTTCGGCGAATCGGATTCGATCCAGCTCGATACGTATTTTGTTTATCCGGAAGAGCTGAAGACGGTCGCGCGCGTGCAAGTGTTCCGCGACTTCGTGGTGAGCAAGGCGCAGCGTTGGCCGTCCTGATTTCCGCATGTCTGACATGCGGCTTGGACGCTTGATGCATGGCGCGAAGCTAGCCCATAATCTTTTCACGCTGAGCCTTCGCGTTGCGCATTTGTCCCCCTCCTCCAGTGGCGCGGGAGTTCAGTAATCCCTCTTGGAAGGTGATTGTGTCGGCCTCACGTGGCCAATACCTTAAGCCGGGCTCGATCGAGCCCGGCTTTTTTTTGGCGGATTCGGCCTTCGCCCTCCACGTGTATTGACAGTTCCATGCTTACCCCGCATGATTTGCAAATGATCACGAAGTCGTGCGTAAGCTCGTCGCAGGCAATCGCCTCGAAAAAAGGCCCCCATCTGGGGACCTCGGATTTTTGCACGCGCTAACAGCCTTCGTCATCGCGAGCCGAAACTTCGAAAACCCCGCCGCCTGGACGGGGTTTTTTCATGTGCCCTCGTCTCAGGATTTTTCCCGAGAAGGAGATGGAACATGACCGGACTACAGGAACATTTGCACGGGCTCTGGCTGCCGCTGGTGACGCCATTTCGCGACGGCGCCCTCGACGAGAGGTCGCTGCGCCGGCTGACACGGCATTACAGCGGACAGGCTGTCGACGGCTTCATCCTGGGGGCGACCTCCGGTGAAGGCATGACGCTGCGCGACGCCGAGCTCGAACGCCTCGTCGCCATCGTGCGCGACGAGCTGACCACCGGCCACAGCAAGATTCCGATCTGCCTCGGACTGTCAGGCGCAGACACCTCGCGGCTGAAGGAGCGTCTCGACGCGACCGCGGACTGGCCGATCGACGGTTATCTGATCGCAAGCCCGTATTATGTGCGGCCGTCGCAGCGCGGGTTGCTGGCGCATTTCGAGGCGCTCGCCGATCACGCCGCCTGGCCGCTCGCGCTCTACAACATTCCCTATCGCACCTCGGTCAACATCACCAACCAGACGCTGCTGCGGCTTGCCGGGCATCCGAACATCATCGGCCTGAAGGATTGCGGCGCAAGCCGCGAGCAATCCATCGCGTTGCTGCGCGACCGTCCTGCGGACTTTCGCGTGCTGACCGGCGAGGATGCGAATTATTTCGACGCGCTCAGCGACGGCGCCGACGGCGGCATCGTGCTGTCAGCCCATCTCGAGACCGCGACATTTGCGGCTGTCCATGCCGAGCTGAAGCGCGGCAATCACGATGCGGCGCTGGCGCGCTGGCAGGAGGTCGCGGACCTGACGCGGCTGTTGTTCACCGAGCCCAGTCCCGCACCGGCAAAATACTGGCTGTGGCGCACGGGCCTGATCGACAGCCCCGAAGTGCGCCTGCCGATGATCGAGATCGGCAGCGAACTCGCCGTCCAGCTCGACCGCGAGATCGAACGGCGGACGCAAGTCGCGGCGTAGCTGATAGCCCCTCACCCCACCCTCTCCCCGTAAGAACGGGGAGAGGGAGTGAGAGAGCGGAGTGCTTGGTTAACCGCGCGCCAACGGCCTTCGCTGCTGCCGCATGGCGCATCCACGGCTCGTTTACGCAAACGCGCCTATCGTCTTCATTCAAAGTCTTTTCAAATGGGGGAACGATCATGGGGCAGCGCATCCGCCCGACGGCGGCAGACATGTTCGCGTCGGCTGATTTCTTGCGGGGAATTCTGGTGGTGTCGTCGTTTGGCTTCTGGGCGGTGATGCTCGGCCTGATGCCGGTGCTGGTGTTTCGAGTCTGGCTGGCGTGATGCAAGCGCGGGTCGGGATGGTTAACCCGTGGTAGCACCTGTGTTCGAAAGCGCGCGAAACTGCGACCCGGATTTTTAAATCATCCCGTGTAGCGTTCATGCCCATAAGCGAAGAAATCGCGGGGGCGTTTGTGAATAGTCATAACGAAATGGCGTCGCATTACGACGCTGGACAGCAGGGCTTCACCACCGAGGACATTCTCTGGGCCGCCGGCATCTGGTCAGTGATCCTCACTTTGTCGCCGGTGATCGTGTTCTACATGCTGATGGTGGCATAGCCTCCACAGCGATCTCCAGAAACGCAAAACGCGCGGATGTCCGCGCGTTTTTCGTCCGGGGAATGATTTATGAAAAATTACGCCGCCTGCTTGTGCATTGCGCCGGACGCCGACGCCGTGCCGCGAATAGCCTTTACCGAACGTTCGATCGCCGCCCACAGCCTTGCGATTTCCTGAGCCGCACGACTCTCGGCCTGATATTCCCGCGCGCCCTCGCCGTGGCTCAGCGCCATCAGCAGATCCGAACGGTTGGTGATCTGGCCGCCCCACACCGGAGCACGGAACTTCGCCAGTGCCTCGCGGGCAATGGTGACGATCGGGCTTTCGGACTCGTCGCGGCGCGCCGGCGCACCGTTGAGCACGACCGCGTAGGGCTTGCGCGCCGCGCGGCACATCTGGATGGTTTCCTGCACCGCGTTGACGTCGAACACGCCGGGACGGGCGGGGATCACCACCATGGTGGCATTGCGGATGGCGTCGTCGACGACGGCCGAGAGGTTCGGCGGCGTGTCGATCAACACCCATTCATAACCGTCGCGCTTGGCCGCGGAGACGATGCCGCTGACCGAGTTCACCGCGGACTTGATCGGCGGTTCGTTGGTGCCACGCAGCTTGTGCCACAGCGTGAGCGAGCCTTGCGGATCCGCATCGACGAGCAGGATCGGCTTGGTCGCCTTGATCTGCGCGGCGAGATGCGCGGCCAGCGTACTCTTGCCTGAGCCACCTTTACGCGATGCAAAAACAATAACGTTCATACCTCTGCCTCCAGATTGACCCCAGGCGGCGAAAATGAATCACCGCGGTGATTCGGGAAAGAAAAATTTATCATAAGTTATGCTGGCGCCATGAAATAACAAAGCGCGTTGGCTTTTGAGTCACACTGCTGCGTGCGCGGCGCTGCGGGACGAAGGGGAATGCAACTTCGCCGCGCAAACCGCTTCGCTAACCGTTTCCATCCCGCCTTGTCGCAAGCGTCCGCAATCGGAGGCGAACAAAACGAGTCCGGTGGCTGGTGTGGGGCTGATGCCTGGGTCAGTTTGACTCAAGGCGACAGCGAACGAGGAGCCGGACACGCAAATGCCCGGGACTTCAAACGCACTGCGCGCTTTGGCCCGGGCATGATCGAGTTTCAAAGAGGGAACGCGGTGTCCGCGTTCAGCCTTCGCTGGATTTCTTCTTCTTGGCCGGCTTGGTGCTCTTCTTCGCCGTCCGGGCCGAGCTCTTGGGCGCAATGCTGGTCGGCTTGCCGGCGCGGGGCGCGGCCGCCATGCCCGGCTCCGGCCCCGGCCGGAAGAACACCCGGCACTGCGGCGAGAGCTGCGACTTCTTCTGGATCATGCAGGCGGTGATGGCGTCGACGTTCGGAACGAACTCGCCGCACAGCCGCATCGCATCAGGGGTGCAGGCCTGCTGCTCCTCCTGGGAGTAGGCAAAGCCTTCACCCGGGTGGATCAGGACGGCCAGGGCGATCCCCGTGATCGCAGCAGCGAAAGATTTCTTAAAGCGGAACGCCGGCATCGATCCCCCCAAATGTCGAGTCGGAGGCGATAGTGGGTGAACGGGCGTTCGTTGGCAACCGAGGCGAGATGCGAAAGCCGCGACGTGTGCGGTCTCGGCAACAGGGCCCCTAAAACAAAAAACGCGAAAACAACCCCATGCACAGTAGCCAAGTCCATGTGGCGATTGAACTTTGCGGATCGCGATTTGCGGATTTTACGAAATTAGATTTGACTCGTCGGGCAAAACAGGAGCATGATGCCATCATCACAGAACGTGCGTGGGGTGGTCGGCTTGTCTCCTGCGCTGGACAAAAGCGTGAGCGGGAGCGGAGACGATTGCATGGAGCGAAGTGAGGCGGAGCTGCCGCTGTCCGGCGTGACGGTGGTCTCGCTCGAGCAGGCGATTGCGGCTCCTCTTGCCAGCCGGCATCTTGCGGACTGGGGCGCGCGCGTCATCAAGATCGAACGGCCGGGCGATGACGATTTCTGCCGCGACTACGATCACGTGATGAACGGGATGTCGAGCCAGTTCGTCTGGACCAACCGGTCGAAGGAGAGCCTCGCCATCGACATCAAAAGCCCCGAAGGCCAGGAGGTGCTCGACGCCCTGCTGCCGCAGGCCGACGTCTTCATCCAGAACCTGGCGCCCGGCGCGGCGGAGCGGCTCGGCCTCGATGCCGCATCGCTGCTGCGGAAATTTCCCCGCATCATCGCCTGCGACGTTTCGGGCTATGGCGCGGGCGGACCCTACAGCGACAAGAAGGCCTACGATCTCCTGGTGCAGTGCGAGGCCGGCGTCCTCGCCATCAACGGCACCGAGGCGGAGCCTGCCAAGGTCGGGCTTTCGGTGGTCGATATCGCCACCGGCATGTACATCCTCAACGGCGTGCTGATGGCGCTGTATCGCCGCGAGCGCACCGGCAAGGGCACCGCCTTCCAGGCCTCGCTGTTCGATTCCATTACGGACTGGATGAGCTATCCCGCCTTCTACACGGCAAGTACAGGCCGGCCGCTGCCGCGAACCGGGGCCAAGCACGCCACGATAGCGCCGTATGGCCCTTTCCGCGTCGGCGACGGCAACACGATCTTCTTCGGCATCCAGAACGACCGGGAATGGCGATCGCTGTGCGCCATCGTGCTTGGCGATGCCGCCTTTGCCGACCACCCCCGCTTCCGCACCAATCCGCTGCGCATGCAGAACAGGGACGATCTGCAGGTCCATATCGAGCAGCGTTTTGCCGCGATGACCAGTGACGAGGTGCTGCGGCTGCTCGACGAGGCCTCGATCGCCAATGCGCATCTGAATTCGGTCGAGGCGTTCCTGGAGCACGAGCAGCTCCGCGCCCGCTCCCGGGTGCAAACGGTGGGATCTCCGCGCGGCCCGGTGATGAGCTTCCTGCCGGCTCTCACCATTCCCGGCCTGTCGCCTCGGATGGATGCGGTGCCTGACGTCGGGCAGCACAACCAATCCATCCTCAGCGAGCTCGATCTCGCAAAGGAGACATGACGATGGCCCCTCAGCGGCCGACGCGGGTCTATCTGGCCGTTCCCGCGCATCGCTCCCGTCTCGTCGCCAAGGCTGCTGGCTCGGCCGCGGACGCGGTGTTCATGGATCTCGAAGACGCGGTGCCGCCGTCCGAGAAGAGCGCGGCGCTGGAGGAAGCTGCGGGGTCGTTATCTTCTCTGGATTGGGGCAGCAAGGTCGTCGCTGTCAGGCTCAACGCCGTCGACAGCCCCTTCATCGCGCAGGAGATCCGTAAGCTCGCTGCGCTGCCCCGGCTGGATTCGGTGATCGTGCCGAAGGCGGAGCGCGCGAGCGACATCGCCGCCATTGCCGATCAGCTGCGCGCGGCCGCGCCTGGTCGCCCCTCGCCTGTGGCCCTCGAACTGCTGATCGAGACCGCGCTGGGTCTCGTCAATGTCGACGCGCTCGCCGCCGCGCACGACAGCGTCGCCGCCCTTCATCTCGGTGTCGGCGATTTCGCGGCGTCGATCGGGGCCCGCTCCTCGGAAATCGGCGCGTCGCCGGACGGCTATCGCCACGTCGGCTCCGCCGAGAGCGGCTATGCCTACGCCCCGCTCGATCTGTTCGCCTATCCGATGATGCGCCTGCTGGTGGCCGCGCGCGCGTTCGGCCTGCGCGCCATCGACGGCCCTTGCGGCGCGTTCCGGGACGCCAGACTGACCGAAAGCAGCGCGCTCAAGGCGGCGGCGATGGGTTTTGACGGCAAGCAGGTGATCCATCCCGACCAGATCGAGCCCACGCTGCGGGCGTTCGTCCCCTCCGAAACCGAGCTCGCGCACGCGCGGCGGGTGGTCGAGGCCATGGAGCAGGCCGAGGCGCAGGGCCAGGGCGCGGTGACGCTCGACGGCAAGATGATCGACTATGCCAATGTGCGCATGGCGCGCCGGATCATCGAGATGGGGTCGTAGCCGCGCATGGCCACCGTGCTGATCGTCGCGCCGGTGTTTGCGCTGATCGCGGCCGGCTATGCCGCGGTGTTGTTTCGCTTCGTCTCCGAGACCGCGCATAAGGGCATCTCCGAATTCGCCTTCAGCATCGCCATTCCCGCCCTGCTGTTCCGCACCATCGTCGTCTCGGAATTCTCCGGCGTCAGCCCGTGGCGGATGTGGGGCGCCTATTACGGCGCGCTCGCGCTGACCTGGATCGCGGCGCTCATCCTCTCGGCGCTGCTGCGGAAGCGGCGCGAGGACCGCGAGGACGGCGTCGTGTTCGCGATCGGCTCGGTCTACGGCAACATCGTCATGCTCGGCATTCCGCTGACGCTCTCGGCGCTGGGCAATGAGGCCGCGGGCCCGATGGCGCTGATCCTGTCGGTGAACACGCCGCTGCTCTGGCTCTGCGGCACGCTGCAGATGGAGCTGGTCGACCGCAAGCAGACCGCCTCGGCCGCATCGCTGATCCTGCCGGTGCTGCGCGATCTCTCCCGCAACCCGATCATGCTCGCGATCGGCTTCGGCCTCGTCTGGCGCCTCACCGGCCTCGGCCTGCATCCGGTCGTCGACCGGACCGTCGAGCTCTCGGCGCAGGCGGGATCGCCCGCTGCCCTGATCGCGCTCGGCATCAATCTCTTTCGTTTCGAGGTCAAGGGCGAGAAGCTCGGCATCCTCGCCATGAGCGCGCTCAAACTGCTGGCGATGCCGGCGGCCGCCTTCGTGCTGGCAAAGCTGCTCGACCTGCCGCCGCTCGCGGCCGGCGTCGTCGTGCTGTTCGCGGCGATGCCGACCGGCGCGAATGCGTACATCTTCGCGGTTCAGTATCAGCGGCTGGTGAACCCGGTATCGGGCGCGGTGGCGCTGGGGACGCTGCTGGCGGCGGTGACGTTGCCGGTGGTGGTGTGGGTGGTGGCGGGGGTTAGGTAGCGTTGGCCGGCCATTGGCCGAACAGCCTGAGGTCATGGGGATAGCGCGCGACATGCGCCACGCGGATGCGCGCCGCGTCCTTGTGCCTGGGATTGATGAGGTAGTTTTGCGCGAATGGCACGATGACCGATGGCACCGACACCATCGCCGTGCGCACCTCAGTGAACCAGGTCCGCAACACGTCGCGGCTCACCCTGGGATCGTCAGCCCAATCCGGCGATATACTCTCGATGTCGGCCCGGCTCACCGTCTCGACGGCGAGGTCGTCCGGCACGTCGATGCCGAGCAGTTGGTAGCTCGTCGGCAGGTCCTCGAAATCGATTTCAAGATGCACCATCACTTCGAGCAGTGCCGACGCCGGATGATCCGCTGCGTAGACCGCGTGCCGGCCGCGATCATGCCAGCGGCCGTCGGCCTTGAGGCCGCCCACGCCAGACAGATCGTCGAAGTTGGAGATCCGCCAGATCCTCACGCCAAATCCTTACGCAAGGATGCCGTGATCGATCCGGTGCAGCATCTCTTCGACGACGCGCGCGCCCGCCTCCGTCGCGAGGTAAGCAAGTGGCGTTTCCCCGCGAAGCAACTTCTTGGGCTTGCGCAACCAGCGGTGCGCCTTCGCAGGCTCGCCGAACACGTTGGCGGCCAATCGGTCAACCCGCGCCAGCCGCACGGCTTTGTCGGTCTCCTCGACCGTCAGCGGCTCGCCCTCCGACAGCCGCCGCGCCAGTGTGCGCTTCGGCACGACAAGCGCGTGAATTTCGTCGTCGCTGTAATTGGCGAGGCGCTTGAGCGCGGCAGGTTCGATGCGAAACAGGCTGTTGGCGTCGATAACGACATTGAACAGCTCGGCCGACGGCTGCGATTCATCCGTCCCGCCCCTGCCCAGCCCGAGCGAAGGCGCGTCGGTGACGGTGGAGAGCCCCGTGACCGCATCGAAATGCCCCTGCACGACAATGGCGCCGGCTTGCGGTTGATAGGTGTGGTCCTGCTCGGAGGCGAACAAGCGTTCAATTGCCGCCCCCCCGCGCGATTTGTCGGGAGGAGATTTGTGCGTCGGCTTCGATGATGGCTTGCGGTCAGGTCGCTGGGTCAGGGCTGCCGCCGCGATCGTCTTGATCTGTTTGTTGGTCAGCGAGCCGGGGGCACGAAGCCCGCGGGAAGTTGAACCAACGCCTTTGCCAGTCCGCTCGTTCTTTGCCATTGGTCCGCCGTAATGCCAAACGCCTAAAAAATACAGCCAAGTGGCATTTAAGCGCATGGGCTGCCGGATTCAAGCGCGGCGGTGCTCTCGCGACCTCATGCCGGGAAGCTCAGACAATGCCTGAAAGGGCTATTGAACACGCTGGCCCTCACGCCAGGCCATCTCCCAGAAGTCTGCCTCGAGTCTGGTGGCTTCCTTGAAGATCGCAATCAGTTCTGCCTCTCGCGCCGGCGTGGCGTAGAGATCGGCGAGATGCTCCATATGCGCCCGCGCTTTGGCAGCGACCTCCTGGTACGGCGCGCCGGCGTACTCGGCGATCCAAACGCGATAGGCGTTCGTCGCGGCGTCCGCGAGGGGTCGCGAGGCGAGCCGCGTTGCGATCTCCGCGTACCCGATCACGCAGGGGGCAAGCGCCACCTTGAGTGCCAGCAGATCGCCGCGCATTCCCGCGTCGAGCACGTAGCGTGTATAGGCCAGCATCTCGGCCGCCGGAGGAGCATGTTCAAGATCGGTCGGCGATAGACCCCAATCGGCACAGAGCTTCACGTGGAGGTTCATCTCGACATCGAGGATGGCCGAAAGTCCGGCCGCTGCTTCACGCATGTCGGCGAGTTTTGGCGACTTGTAGACCGCGAGCGCGTAGGCGCGAGCAAACTCGATGAGGAACAAATAGTCCTGAACGAGGTAGTGACGAAACGCCGCTTCGGGGAGCGAGCCGTCTGCCAATCCGTTCGTGAAGGGATGCTCGGTGTAGGCCCGCCACTCAACGGATGCTTCTGTCTTGAGACGCTCGAAGAAACTCACGATGTCTGCCCGGCCTGCTGTCCATGAACGCCCTTAGTTTGCTACCGATAGCGCATTGCGAACCGGGGAGCTACGGTGACGGCGGACAAACTGGGTTTGAGCAGCGTTGCGGATGGGGCACTCCCCGCGTCGAGAGTTGTGTGCACTGTCGCCGTAATGCCGAACCCACCGTTCCGAGAGTTTGATCGCGCAAAGCTGCCATTTCGGCATCGGCCACGCTTCACCCGAAAAGAAGATTGCAGGAGCGGCCCCACTCGGCGAGCCTTCAGATGTCGACGAGGTACACGCCTTTGGCTCCAGTCGGATTGGGGCCGAGTGCAGGCCCGATCATCTCCTCGAACTGAGTCTTCAGCCGTTCGACGCGTGTCCGATCCTGCATGAACAGCCGGAAACGCAGCGGATCCGTATTGTACTCCGAAATCGGCTTGTAGCCACCGGGGACCGGCACGTCGCGACGCACCGACCACTGGCCGGTCCGGGCAATCGTGGCATCTTTCGAGGCCATCCAGCTTAGATAAAGCCGTGCTGCGGCTTTGTGCTGCGCCTCGCGAAAGATTGCCGCTGTCTGCGGCCAGCTGTGGAACACGTCGTGCCGAGGCAATGCGAAGCGTAGCGGGCTATTAGCTGCCGGCGCAAATGCTCCGGAGGCGGTGAAGGTCGCGGCTCGCTTACCCTCCTGCACCGCTAGGCGCGCCGGCACAGTACCACGGACCCACAATACGTCCTGCTGCAGCAGGCGATCTATGTACTCCCATCCATGGGCGTTGACGATACGATCGAACTGATAGAGCACAGCATCGTCATCGTGCGGATAAGTGAGACAGATGCGCCCCTTGAGCTTCGGATCGAGATAGTCGAGCGCATCGCGTGGCGCGTCCGCCTCCGGAACAAGCGCAATATTGAACGAGTTGCTGAAAGCGACGACGCTGATTGCGTGGAAAGCGGCGTCCGGGTCCTTATATTCGGGCGCGATGGCGTCCCAGTCGAGCGGCTTGTAGGCGAGGAGTTGATCTTGTGTCTTCCAACGCTCGAAATCCTGCAGCGTCTGCAGGTGCGCGACATCAGCCTCCAG
This sequence comes from Bradyrhizobium sp. i1.15.2, assembly GCF_040548425.1. NCBI lineage: Bacteria > Pseudomonadati > Pseudomonadota > Alphaproteobacteria > Hyphomicrobiales > Nitrobacteraceae > Bradyrhizobium > Bradyrhizobium sp. i1.15.2. The sequence continues at coordinate 96,115 of NZ_JBEPRQ010000027.1, forward strand.
GCGACCGCGCGCAAGTTGCAGGTCGATGCGCGCATCATGGAATTTGCTGAGATCTGTTATGATGCGGGCGTCCATGCCCGGAAAGCGCTTCTTGAAAGCCTGCTCCAGGCCCGCCGAGGCGTTCGGAATGTCACCCCCTGCGTACACCACAAGCTTTCCGCCTTCCGCGAGTGCCGCACGATGCAGCTCGTCCAGGCTGCGCGTCTCAACGTCCGGGGGCACTGACTGAGGTCTGGCGACCGATGCACGCGCGGCAGCAAGCACGAGCGGTGCTGCAAGAGAGATTGCCGCAAAGGCGCGACGGCTGAACTGTTGCATGACTCTTTGATCTCCGAATTTTGCTTCCCTCAGTTATTCCGCGCGCTTGCCTGATACAATCACGTGAAATTGTGACATACAGTAACGCGGCAGCGATACAATCGCTGATGGATCGTTTGACCGAACTGGAAGCCTTCATTCGAACCGTCGATCTGGGCAGTCAGGCGGCGGCAGCCGCGGCGCTTGGTCTGTCGCGAATGGCGGTCGGGCGACAAATCCAAGCTCTTGAGCGGAGATTGGTGCGGATTCCGACGAAGTCGCCCAGGCGTACCGATATGAGGTCGCCCGTGGATTCCGAGACGATGTCGCCCACCTTTCCGATTTGATTTCGCCCAGCGGCGAGGCGTTCTGGCCGGCTGGTTCTCTGGCATCGGTCAAGCCGCGTGGTCAATCTGGAATCGCGACTTCAACCTGTTTTTCTTC
>NZ_JBEPRQ010000028.1:0-96074 GCF_040548425.1 Bradyrhizobium sp. i1.15.2
CGAACATGACGACCACAAGATCGCCCCTCAAGGATGAGCCGGGATGGCCGATACATACGTCAAAACCGAATTTCGGTAAAGTGGAATATTTTTGCGGCGGCGGATTGACAGGGGGAGCGACACAGCAAGATCCGGTAGCCCGGATGGAGCGCAAGCGTAATCCGGGGTTTTCGCTAGCTAGCCGCACTAGCGGCCCCGGATTGCGCTGCGCTCCATCCGGGCTACGAAGCCTCACTCCTTGGTTCGCACTGGCGTTCCGTCCGCCCCACGGGCCGCCTGCGACAATCCGAGTCCGCCGCGGACATAAAGACGCGACAATTGCGAGGCTTGTCGATTGCCCCTGCCCTGCTTCCCCTCCCCGGAGTTCCCATGTCCTCTGCCGATAGGCCGGCGACACGCCTTGCGACCAGGCTTGCCTTTCTCGTCGCGGGCTTCGGCATCGCGTGCTGGGCACCGCTGGTGCCGTTCGCGAAGGCGCGGCTCGCCGTCGACGACGGCATCCTCGGACTGCTCCTGCTCAGCCTCGGCATCGGCTCGGTCGTCGCGATGGTTCTGACCGGCGTGCTGAGCGCGCGCTATGGCAGCAAGCCGATCATCATTGCGGGCGGGCTCGGTCTTGCCCTGGTCCTGCCTCTGCTGACAATCGCGAGCTCGTCCATGACGCTCGCGCTGGCACTCTTCGCATTTGGCGCCGCGCTCGGCTCCGTCGACGTCGCCATGAACATCCACGCGGTTGAGGTGGAGCGCGCCGCAGGACGTCCGCTGATGTCCGGCTTCCACGCGCTGTTCAGCATCGGCGGCTTCGCCGGGGCCGCGCTGATGACCGCACTACTCTCGCTGCAACTCGGCGCGCTCGCTTGCACGCTGATCTGCTCCGTCCTGATGCTGATCGCGATGCTGGCGGCGTGGCCGCGGCTGCTTCGCTCTGTGCAGGTACAGGAGGGGCCGTTGTTCGTGCTGCCGCATGGCGCCGTGCTCCTGCTCGCGCTGCTTTGCGCCATCACCTTCCTGGTCGAAGGCGCGATGCTCGATTGGGGCGCCTTGCTCGTCATCGGCGCGGGTCTCGTTTCCGAAGCGCAAGGCGGGATCGGCTACATCGTGTTCTCGGTAGCCATGACGATCGGGCGGCTCGGCGGCGACGCCGTCGTCGCACGCGTCGGAGACCGCACGACATTGTTCTGGGGCAGCCTGATTGCGATCGCGGGTTTCGTGGTCCTGCTCACGGCTCCCGTCGTGGCGGTCGCCATAGCCGGCTTCCTGCTGATCGGCCTCGGCGCATCGAACGTCGTACCGGTGCTGTTCCGCCGGGCGGCGAGGCAGACGGTGATGCCCACGGGGCTCGCCGTTGCGGCGATCACGACCGCCGGCTATGCTGGCGTTCTCGTCGGCCCCGCCGGTGTCGGCTTCGTCGCACGCTTTGGCGGATTGCCGATGGCGTTCTGGCTCCTGGCCGCGCTGATGGGCCTCGTCACGCTGACGGCGCGCATGGTTACGCGCGCCGACGGCTGAGCGGCCTCACAAATTGCTCAGCCCGATCGATTTGATCAGGGGCGCGAGGCTTGCGGATGTGGCCTCGACGATGCGCTGGAATTTGTCCGGACTTGAATCGTTGTCCGGCTCCATGCCCTGGGCGCGATAGCTCGCCAGAAGCGCCGGTTCGGCCATGGCGAGCCGCGTCGCCTGCGCGATTCGGTCGATGATCGCATCGTCGGTGTCCTTGGGCGCGAACAGACCGAACCATCCCTCATACCGGATGCCGGGCATGCCGGATTCGACGGCGGTCGGGATCTCCGGCGCGCCGCTCAGCCGCGTTTCGGTGGTGACCGCGAGCAGCCTGACTTTCCCCGCTTGAGTCAGCTGCTGCAATTGAACGGACATGACGGCAATGACGAGCGATATCTGGCCGCTGACGAGGTCGTTGGTCGCTTGCGCGATGCCCCGATAGGGCACGTGGACGATGTCCAGCGCGCCGGCCTGCTGCTTGAAGGATTCGCCGACCAGATGGTTTCCGGTGGCGATCCCCGGCGTGCCATAGGACAGCTTTCCCGGATTGGCTTTCGCATAGGCGATCAACTCGCGCAGGTTTGCGGCGGGCACCGAAGGATTGACGGCGAAAACCAGCGCGCTGTTGATCAGCCGGTAGATGGCGCGGAAATCGCCAACCGAATATCCGGGATTCGCCGACGTCATGGGAATGATGACCTGCGTGCTGCCGTTACCGAGCAGCAGCGAATAGCCGTCGGGCTCCTCGCGTGCGACCGCCGCGGTCCCGATGGCGCCGCCCGCACCGCCGATATATTCGACGAAGGTCGGCCCGAGCAGCGACGGCATCCTGTCAACCCAGGGGCGCGCGATCTGGTCACCCGATCCACCGGGTCCGTAGGGAATCACCAGGCGAATGGGACGAGACGGATAGTCGGCGGCTTGTCCGCTGCGGGGAAGCGCGGCGAGCGCCGCTGCGCTTGTCAACGCGTGCACGAATTGTCGCCGCGTGAAAGAGGCCATGCTGGAAATTCCGGAAGTCGGCAGTCGATGTGGTGGCGGGACCGGCTCCCGGACGATGCCATCGCAGCAATCCGGCATCACAGTCAATGCTCCATCCGGGCGAGCCTCGGCGTCATCGCATTGTCACATCGGCCTAACTCTTTACTTTCCAAGCACAATTTCGCGAGCGAGCCGACCCAAGCCGTCCACGCAGGGCTGCCAGCCCTGCCCACTGCTTTCGGCCAGTTTACTGTACGCCTCGTTCTGGTAGACCAAAAAGTAATACCTTTTGACTCCCTTCGAGGGGGCGATGGCGCGTGCCAGATCGTAGCGAAGACTCGGCCATTTCCTTTGGGCCATTTCGACTGTTTCCGAAGTCCCGGCTCTTGGAGAAGGAGGGGGCGCCGCTTCATGTCGGCGGCCGCGCGCTCGACATTCTCATCTTCCTTGCCGGACGCCCCGGAGAAGTCGTCGACAAGAGAGAGCTGGTCAAGCGCATCTGGGCCGGCGTCAATGTCGACGAGGGCAGTCTGCGCTTCCATGTCGCGGCGCTGCGCAAAGCGCTCGGCGATACCGGCAAGTCGGCCCGTTACGTCGTTAACGTGCCGGGCCGCGGCTATTGCTTTGTCGCCTCGTTCGCTCAAGCAGCTGCGCCAGCCGCCCCGCTCGCGGCCGAAACCGCCCCTCCCCGCTCCCTGCCCGCTCAGCTAACCAGGATGGTCGGCCGGGAAGATGTCATCGAGAAGATCTCGAACGGACTTTCCCTCTATCGCTTCATGACGGTCGTCGGCCCGGGCGGCATCGGCAAGACCTCGGTCGCCGTCACCGTCGGGCATCGCCGCTCCCAGGATTTCGGCGGGCGAGTCTTCTTTGTCGATTTCGGTCCGCTGAGGGATGCCAGTCACATCGCGACCACCATTGCTTCGGCGCTCGGACTGACCATCAGCGCGGAAGATCCGACGCCGGCCCTTCTGACTTTCCTCAAGATCGGCCCGGCCCTGCTGATCTTCGACAGTTGCGAACATGTGCTGGATCAATTGGCGCCTCTCGTCGAGCACATCGTTCGCGAAGCACCGCAGCTTCGTGTTCTCGCAACCAGCCGCGAGTCGTTCCGGAGCGAAGGCGAGCGGATTTTCCGGCTGTTCCCACTGGATTGTCCGCCCGAGCGCGAAGGGCTTGCTGTCGACGAGGTTCTTGCCTATCCCGCGGCTCAACTCTTTGTGGACCGCATTGCGCAGAGCTCGGGACCGTTTCAGCTCAGCGCAGAAGAGGCGCCCCTCGTCGCGAGCATCTGCCGGCGCCTCGACGGCATCGCGCTGGCTATCGAGCTCGCGGCGGGCCGCGTCAATGCTTACGGCATCGCCGGCACGGCATCCCTGCTCGACAGCCGCTTTTCGCTGCAATGGCGCGGCCGGCGCACCGCCGTGCCGCGGCACCAGACGCTCGCTGCGGCGCTCGACTGGAGCTACGACCTTCTGCCTCCCGTGGAGAGCGCCACGCTGCGACGCTTGTCGGTCTTTGCCGGGCCTTTCGCGCCGGAGGCGGCGGCAGCGGTCGCGTCCGGTGACGGCCTCAACGCATCCGAGACCCTCGAAGCAATCGACAGCCTGGTGACCAAGTCGCTGATCTCGCCGTCCGGCTCGCGGACGCTGCGCTATCGGCTGCTCGACACCACGCGCACCTATGCATACGGAAAACTCAACGAGCTCGGCGAAGCCAGGCAGTTCGCGCGGCGTCATGCCGAGCATTTTCGCGATTTATTCCAGCGCGCGGAGGCGGATATTTCGACGCCGCTGCCCGAATGGCTGAGCATCTATGGCGCGGAGCTGGACAATGTGCGCGCGGCGTTGGACTGGGCCTTCGGGCCCGACGGCGAGGCGACACTCGGCATCGCGCTGACGGCGGCCGCGATCACGCTGTGGGTACGTCTTTCACTGTTCGCGGAATGCCGTGAGCGCAGCAGAACGGCACTCGCAGCGCTCGGAGACACCGCCGACGATGACCGCATCCGCATGCAGCTCCTGTCGGCACTCGGCTGGTCGCTGATGTATGGCGAGGGCCGCGCGCGCGAGGCGCGGCCGATCCTCGAGACGACCCTCGAGCTGGCTGACAGGCTCGACGACAAGGATTTCCGGCTGCGCGCGCTCTGGGGCTTGTGCATCGACCAGTTCAACAACGGACAGTTCGGCAAGGCCCGTGCGCTCGCCGATCGCTTTGCGAACGCAGCGGCGAACTCGTCCGACAGGACCGACGTCATGCTGGGCGACCGGCTAATGGCCGTGGCGCTGCACTATCTCGGGGATCAGAACGAGGCTCGGCTGCGCATCGACCGGGTCAATGCATCGCTGCATGTGTTGGCGGAGAAGCCGAAGATCTTCCCGCTCGATCTGAGAATCTCGACCCAATATTTTCGAGCTCGCATCCTGTGGCTTCAGGGCCTGGCCGATCAGGCTCAGGCCCTCACCGCCAGGAACATCGAGGAAGGCCGCGCCAATGGCCACGCGCTGACCTTCTGCAGCGTACTCGGACAAGCCGCCTGTCCGATCGCCTTCTGGTCCGGCGATTTCGACGCCGCGCAGCGTCACGGCGCCGAGCTGCTCGAACACACCGAGCGCCACGCGATCCGGCTGTGGGGCCTGTGGGCTAGGGCCTTCAACGCCGCTGTCATGGTCAAACGCGGCGACTCGACCGGCCTTCCGCTGCTGCGCGAGGAGCTCAATCGCGCCGGCGATGCGCGCTTCCTGCCGCGTTTTCTGCCCCTGCTCGGCGAGCTCGCCGCGTGTTCCGGAGAGGCCGACCAGGTCGATCGCGGCCTCGACGTGATCGAGGATGTCCTGACCCGCTGCAACGACCGGCAGGAGCTCTGGTATCTGCCGGAGCTGATCCGCATCAAGGGAGAGTTGATGCTCAGGAGCACCCGGCATTCAGGAGACGCCGAGCCGCGCTTTCGCGAGGCCATGGACATTGCCGGCCAGCAAGGCGCGCGCTTCTGGGAGCTGCGAAGCGCGGTCAGCCTGGCGCGGTACATGATCGGCGCTGGCCAGACCAAGGAGGCCTTGGCAATTCTGGAACGCGCATGCCGGCCGTTCACCGAAGGTGCCGGCATCGCCGAAATCCGCAGCGCCCACGATTTGATCGAGCAGCTCCGAGCTTGACGAGTCGGCTGGCCGGCGCCGATTCATCCGGCGCGCGGAATGAATCCGGGCACGCCGGTCTCGACGACCGTGTTGAACCTGATGTTTGTCGTGATCTCGTCCCTCATCTCTCGCATGGCGTCTTTGGGCAAAGCCGAAATATCGAAGTTCTCCTGGATGCGCCGGGGATTGGTCGAAGTCGTCAGGAAAGCGGTGCCGCGCTGGACGGCCCACGCCAGCGCAATTTGGGCCGGTGTCTTGTGCAAACGCTCCGCGATGGCAGTGATCACCGGATCGGCCAGGACGTTCGGCTTCATCGCGTGCCCCAGCGCTGCAAACGCCTGCAAGACGATCCCGTGCTCTCGACAGAAGTCGAGCAGGTCCCACTCGGGAAGATACGGATGCGATTCGACTTGCACCATGGCGGGCCTGATCCGCGCGACCGAAACGATCTCGCGCAGCTTGTCCAGGGTGATGTCCGACAGACCGATCGACTTGCAGTGCCCCTCGTCGACCAGGCGCTCCAGCGCCCCCCACGTCTCCGCCAGCGTAACCCCTGAATCATAGATGACCCGACCGTGCTCATCTCTCGGATCCTGTTCGTCGCCGGGTTGAAAGGCAAAGGGCGTATGGATGATGTAGCAATCGATCTCGTCGACTTGCAGCCGCCGGCGACTGGCGTCGAAGGCAGGCCTGACCCGTTCCGGTCGATGATTGGTGTTCCATAGCTTCGTCGTAACGAACAGGTCCTTGCGCTGAAGCGTTCCCTCCTTGAACGTCTCCTGCAGCGCATCGCCGACCGCTTCCTCGTTGCGATAGCGCTCCGCGCAATCAAGGTGTCGAAATCCGGCCTCCAATGCAGCCTTGGTGGCCTGCCTGGTCACGAGCGGATCCGGAATGAGCGTGCCAAATCCCACCGCGGGAATCGTCCCGGATTGATGAGTTGGAATCCTCGTATAACGAAGCGTATCTGACGAAGTCATGCTCATACTCCTTTGTTTGTCCTCGGCTCCCTCAAAAGCGAGGGACGAGGTATTCGATGCGATGTCATTCCACGGCTCCAGGCGTTAACCGGTCGGCCGCGGCTTACGGAGAAAAAACACGAGCGGAATCACGACGAGCATGGCGAGCATCAGGATCTCGAACTGGTCGATGACCGCGACGGTCGCCGCCTGACGCGTGACCATGCCGTTGAGGGCGGCAAGGCTTGGCTTCGCGATCGGCCCCCCGACGAATGCAGCGACTCGGTAGGGCGTGAGGTTCTTTGCGAGTGCGACGTGCACAGCCTGCGTGTTGGCGTAGAAGAAGAGCTGGACCACCGCGATGCCGATGGTGCTGCCATAGAGGCGCGACAGGTTGATCAGCGCGCTGCCTTCCGGGCGGAGCTTCGGATCGAGCGTGCCGAACGCGGCCCTGGCGAGCGCGGGCAGCAACATGCCGAGGCCCGCTCCCTGGAGCAGGCCGGCCTCGACCACCGGCCGCCAATCCATCGCCGGTGAATAGCCAAGCATCAGCCAGTTGGCATAGACCACCAGCGTCATTCCACCCACGAGGAACGGCCGGTAGTCGATCTGCGCCGGGACCAGGCTCGTCAGCACCAGCGCTCCCACCAGCGCGACGCCGCGCGGAACGGTCATGTATCCGGTGGTGTCAACGGGGTAGTTGAGCAATTCCTCCAGCATCGGGGACGTCAGGGCCAAGGTCGGCAGCAGCACGAAGCCAACCGCGAAGGAGATGACCGTCGAGAGCACGAGATTGCGGTCCCTGAACAGCGCCGTGCGGAGAAAGTGCTCCTTTGTCGTCATGACGTGCACGACGAAGAGATAGAAGCCGAGCACGGAGGCGCCCGCCTCGATCCAGATTTCCGTCGAGGCAAACCATTCGAGGCGCTCCCCGCGGTCGAGCAACATCTGCAACCCTATCATGCCGACGGAGAACGTCGTCAGGCCGAAGAAGTCGAAGGGCTGGCTCCGCTCCGCCCGCTTCTCGCCGAGCAGCTGAGCCATCGTCAGGAAAATGAAGCCCGTCATCGGCAGGCTGAAATAGAAGATCGCGGGCCAGCCGTAATATTCGCTGAGCCAGCCGCCAATGGCCGGGCCGCTGCTGATGCCGAGCAGGGAGCAGACGGTCCAGGCCAAGTTCATGCGCGCATGTCGCGCCGGCGGTGTCGCCTCGAGCAGGATCGCCAGCGAGAGCGGCGCCAGCGGTCCGCTCGCCGCGCCCTGGAGGATTCGCGCCAGCACGAAGTGGATCGACGTCGTCGCCAGCGTGTCGAGGGCGAGACCCAACACGAAGATCGTGACAGCGGCCTGATAGACCACTTTCCGGCCGTAGCGTCCCGCCAGCCATTGCGTGATCGACATGGTCACGGCGCTCGCCGCGATATAGGAGGAAAACACCCAGCCGACCTCGTCATTCGCCATCGAGAGCGTCGCTTGAATATGGGGTAGCGCCGCGTTCGGTATCGAAATGTTGACGGCCTGCATGTAGGTCGCCATGAGTGCGGCCGCGGCGATCGCGTGATGACCGCCGGGCGCCGTGGTCGATGGAAGGGGCGTACTCATTTGCCCTCCGTTGCAGGCGCCGGTTGGAGCAGATGCGGCCAGCTGCGGCGATGGCCTGTATCGACCCGCGCCGTCACGCTGATGCCCGAGAACAATGGCCGGTTCGGATCGAGATCGTCGAGTTCCAGGCGCACCGGCAATCGCTGCACGACCTTGACCCAGTTTCCCGTCGCATTCTCGGGCGGCAGGAGCGAGAAGTCAGAGCCGGTCCCCGGACTCATGCTGACGATGTGCGCCTTGAACTTGCGATCCGGATAGGCATCGACGTCGATCGTCGCCTCCTGGCCCGGGCGCATGTGGGTCAAGCCGGTCTCGCGGAAATTCGCCTCGACCCAGACGTGCCGGCTCGACAGCAGCGAGAACGTCGTTGCCCCGGCATTGACGAAGCCGCCGATCTGGAGATCGTCCACCTTGGTCACGATGCCGTCGTCCGGCGCCGTCACGGTGGCGTAGGAGAGATCCAGCCGCGCACGGTCGAGCTGTGCCCTGGCCGCGCGAACGGTCGGATGACGGTCGACATCGATATCGGCATCGCCGTTGAGGGCAACGATCGTGTTGGCGATCTGCTGTTCGATCGACGCCATGCGGTGGCGAGCGACCTTCATGTCCGTCTCGGCCCGCTCATACACCGCGCGTGGCGTGAAGTCGGAGGCAACCAGCATCTTCTTGCGATCGAACTCGCGCTCGTCGAAGGTAGCCGTCTCTTTGGCCGACTGCAGCTCCGCCTGCTGCTGACGATGGGTCGCCTTGAGGGACTCGATCTGGAGCCGCGCACTTCCGAGGCGCGCCTCGGCCTGGTCGACGGCAATTTGATAAGGCTCCGGGTCGATGCGAAACAGCACCTGCCCCCGCCGGACGCGCTCGTTGTCGCGCACGGCTATCTCGACCGCCTGGCCGGAAACGCGCGCGTTGACGGTCACCTTGGCGGCACGCACGAAGGCGTCGTCGGTCGAGACATATTGCTCCTGCGCCAGATAGATGAAGGCGCCAACCACGGCCACCGCCATCGGCAGCGCGAGCATCAGCGGCAGCCGCTTGCCGAGCCCTGCCCCAAACCATTGCGCGGCAGCCTCGCTCGGGCGGAAGCTGCTGCCATCGCCGAGCCCGCCGGCGATTGGCGCGAAATCGAAACGCATCGGAAGATCCTCGGGTTCAATCTATTTAATAACGATCGTTACAAATATTGCACTCCAACGCGGCGATCAAGGCTGCGACCCTTGATTTTTATAACGATCCATACAAATATACGTGTAGAACAGGGCAACCGGGGTTCTGACGATATGGCACGGAAAAAGAGCGAAACGAGCCCGGCGCGCCGGGGACGGCCACCGGCCTACGACGCAGAGACCGCCTTGAAGCGGGCAACGGAGACGTTCTGGAGGACGGGCTATTCCGGTACCTCCCTGGACAAGGTCGCTGCCGCGACCGGGATGAGTCCGCCGAGCCTCTACGCGGTGTTCGGCAACAAGCATGCGCTCTACCTCGAGGCGCTCGCGCGTTATTGGGAGATCAGCCTTGCCGCGACGCGTGAGGCTCTCGCCGGGGACCATCCCTTGGACGAAGCGCTGATGCTGGCCTATGACGCGGCGCTGTCGATTTACTTTTCCGGCAAGGGAGCCGCGCGCGGCTGCTTCGTGGTGGGGACGGCGGTGACCGAAGTCGCCGAAGATGCCGCGATCCGGAGCAGCGTCGCGGCGGGACTGCGGATGATAGATGCCGATTTCGAAGCCCGCTTCCGCCTTGCGCAGGACAAGGGCGAGTTGAAGCGCGACGCCGATCCAGCGGCGCTTGCCATTCTCGCTTCAGCCACGATGCACACCATCGCCATTCGCGCCCGTGCCGGCGCCCGCCGCTCCGAGCTGAGGGAGATGGCCCGAAAAGCGGTCGATGTGCTCTGCGGATGCCGGCGGTGATCTCGCGGATTTCGGGCATGGCTCTCCCCGACAATAACGACGACCAGCTCTAGCCTGCCGCTGCAGCCCCGCGCCGCGGCAGTTTCCAGTCGGGGCGGATGAAGTGGCAGGTGTACCCGTCCGGATAGCGTTCGAGATAATCCTGGTGCTCCGGCTCGGCTTCCCAGAACTCGCCCGCGGGCGCGACCTCGGTCACGACCTTGCCAGGCCAGAGACCGGACGCCTCGACGTCTGCAATCGTATCCTTTGCGATGCGCTTCTGTTCGTCGCTGGTATAAAAGATCGCCGAGCGATAGCTCGTGCCCAAATCATTGCCCTGGCGGTTGAGCGTGGTCGGATCGTGGATCTGGAAGAAGAACTCCAGCATGGTCCGAAAGCTGGTCTTGGCGGGATCGAAGGTGATCTCGATCGCTTCGGCATGACCTTCATGATTGCGGTAGGTGGCATTCTTCACAGCGCCGCCGGTGTAGCCGACGCGGGTCGAGATCACGCCCGGCTGCCTGCGGATCAGATCCTGCATGCCCCAGAAGCAGCCTCCGGCTAAAACTGCGCGTTCCGTTGTCATATCTCCACTCCCAATTGATCCGTCTGTCCGTTCTGAATCCGTCGCATCCTATGCTTTTGGCGGCTCAGCCGAAAGCCAGGCATTTGTCCATCCAGCTCCTCTCGCGAGACGCAAGCTTCCAGAACCGGATGGAGACACAATGAGAGCGCGCCCTACGTCAGTTTAGCGTCGAGCGTGATTGCGGCGTTGAGCACTTTCGACACCGGGCAGTTCTTCTCGGCCTCGCCCGCGATGCGGGCAAAGCCGGCATCGTCGAGGTTCGGCACCTTGGCACGCAAGGTCAGCGCCGATTTGCTGATCTTGAAACCCTTGCCTTCCGGCTCGAGCGTGACCGCGGCTTCCGTCGAGAGTTCGTCAGGAGTGAAGCCGGCGAGCTGCAGGCCGAAGGCCAGCGCCATGGTAAAGCAACCGGCATGGGCCGCCGCGATCAACTCCTCGGGATTGGTGCCCTTCTCGTTCTCGAAGCGGGTCTTGAAGGAATAGGGCGTCGCAGCGAGCACGCCGGATTCGCTCGATAGCTGACCGGTCCCGTCCCGACCGGTGCCCTTCCAGACTGCTGTTGCCTTGCGGATCATCTCAATTCTCCTGGTTGATTTTTTGGCACCGGCGCTCGGTACCGAAGGAAAGCGACATTGGCACGACCGCTTGTCGCCAATTCCAACCGGCCGAGCGCCGCAGCGGTTCCGTCAAGTCCCGTTCCGAACGGGACTTGATTCTTGCTTTGACGCGTTTTCTTCACGCGAACCGGTATCCACTTCGCTCGAAAACGCTCTAGTTACCGATCTGTCCGACGTGGAAGCCGAGCCGGTTCTCGACGTCACCGGCGCGGTGGAAGCCGCGCGACATCAGCGCCTTGATGCGGGTCTGGCTCGCGGGGCGGCTGAGCGAGGCCAGGAACGCGTCCCATTCCGGCTTGATCTCGACATCCGGCGGCAGGCTCGCGACGTCGACGAGGCGCTTGGTCTCGGCAATCGCCTCCTTGTCGAAGGACGCGATGCGCATGGCCAGCGCCTCGACGAAGCCGTCGAGCTCGGCATCCGGCAGCGACCGGTTCACATAGCCGTAACGTTCGGCGAGATCACCGTGGATGTCATCGGCGCCGAGCAGAACTTCGAGCGCGCGGCCGCGGCCCATCAGGCGCGGCAACCGCGCCATCGGCCCGCCGCCGGGCACCAGGCCCGCACCGACTTCCCATTGCGACAGTATCGCCTTTTCGCGGCTGGCAAAGCGCATGTCGCTCGCGAGCGCCAGCTCGCTGCCGACGCCGGTCGCGCGGCCCCGGATCGAGGCAATCGAGACAACCGGCGCGCGGCTGAGACGCACCAGCATGTCGGGCAGTGCCTGCAGGCCGGTCGGCCCGGGCGGGATACGAAGCGAATCCTCCAGCGGCGCGAGGAAGTCGTAATGCGTGATGAAGAAGCCTTCCACGGCGCTGTCGAACACCACGACCTTCACCTCAGGATCGGTCTCGATCGCCGTGACGACGTCGTCGAGAAGCGGAAGCTGCTTGGGGCCGAAGATATTGACCGGGGGCATGTCGAAGGTGACACGCCAATACGACGGCAGCCGACGTTCCAGGCGGATTTGGTCGGTCGTGAAGGTGCGTTCGGGGCGGTTCATGATTGCATTCCTGTCTGTGGGGAAAAAAGAGAACGCGCGGAAGTGCGCGTCCCCGCAGGTCTCAGATCGACTGACGCAGCGGTCGGAAGGCGGTGCGCATTTCCGCGCAGAACAGCGCGGGCTGCTCCCAGGCGGCGAAGTGGCCGCCCTTGTCGAGGCGATTGTAGTGCATCAGCTTCGGATAGGCCTTCTCGGTCCAGCTGCGCGGCGCGGCGTAGATCTCGTCCGGGAAGACGCTGACGGCGACCGGGATCTTGATGTGCTTGGGCTCGAAGAACACCAGCTTGTTCTCCCAGTACAGCCGCGCCGAGGACACCGCGGTGTTGGTGAGCCAATAGAGCGTGATGTTGTCGATCACGTCATCGCGCGACAGCCCTTCCGTCTTGCCGTCGAACACCCGGGCGATCATCGCGGTGCTGCGCGCATCGTGGTCGAGCATCCAGGACGTGAGGCCCGCCGGCGAATCCACCAGGCCATAGAGCGTCTGCGGCCGGTTCGACATCTCGATGGCGTAGCCGAGACCGTGCTTGTAGAAATCATCGAGCTGATCGTAAGCGTAGCGCTCGTCGGCCGAGAGGTTCGACGGCCGCGATCCGCCGGGCTGAAGCGCCTTGGCGATGTCGTCCGGAACGGTCGCGGGCATGTTGGTATGGATGCCGAGCAGCTCGGGCGGCGCAATCACTGCCATCTGCTCCGTCACGGCATTGCCCCAATCGCCGCCTTGCGCGACATAGCGGTTGTAGCCGAGCCGCTTCATCAGCACGATCCAGGCGCGCGCGACGCGCTGGGGGTCCCAGCCCAGCTCCGTCGGCTTGCCGGAGAAGCCGTGGCCGGGCAGCGACGGGATCACGAGATCAAAGGCGTCCGCCGCCGTCGCGCCGTGTGCGGTGGGGTCGGTGAGCGGGCCGACGATTTTCATCTGCTCGATGATCGAACCGGGCCAGCCATGCGTGACGATCATCGGCAGCGCGTTTTCGTGACGCGAGCGAACGTGAATGAAGTGGATGTCGACGCCGTCGATCTCGGTGACGAATTGCGGCAAGGCATTCAGCCGCGCCTCCATCTTGCGCCAGTCGTAGTCGTTCTGCCAGTAGTTCACGAGTTGCTGCACCGTCGTCAGCTGCACGCCCTGCGATTGATCGACAACGATCTCACGATCCGGCCAGCGCGTCGCCCCGAGGCGGCGGCGAAGATCGACCAGATCCTGCTCGGGCACGCTGACGTGGAACGGGCGAACCGCCCCACTCACGCCAGCCTTGGCGGAATGCAGCGGCAACAGGCTCGATACGCTTGCGGCAACCGCGGTCATCGCGGCCTGGCTCAACAGTTGACGGCGGTCTGGATTGAGAATGTCGATACGTGCTTGCGTGGTCATGTTCGATCTCCCTGGCTTTGGTCGGTGACGCTGACCGAATTCGACATCAACGCCTCGGTTCGTCATGCAGAGAGATTGGCGCAGGCCCTGGCAATTTGCTCGTTATGGGTTGTTAGACCGCGTTAGCCGTTGCGAGCCGCGCGACGCCGAGCAGAGCAAGCGGCGATCCACGATGGTCGCCGCCAAAGCAACACGGCGCGCGATCAGCTCAGTCATCGCGCGCCGCGTCGGCTTGCATCAGTCGAGAAGCCGCCGTCCAGCTCAGGATGGCAGCGGCTGGCCCGCTTGCTCGCGGACGATATAGTCGGCATACCAATCGGCCCAGTTCTCATCGTGCCCGCCGGTCCCCTTTTCGTGCTCGCCATGTGCCACCGCCGCACGGCGCAGTGCTGCGGCCAGCGCGGCCTGCGAAGCGAATGTCGTGCCGTCGCCCGCGATCCGTCCCGGCAATCGCGTCGTGACCTCCTGGAACAGCCAGCCATTGCCGTCGGGATCGCTGAACGAGGCAAATGAGCCGTAGCTGCCACGCTTCGGGTCAGCACCGCTAACCCGAACGCTGCCGGAGAGATAAGGCTCGTCGGTTCCGGCGTGGACATCGCCGGCACCATGGAATGGAGCGCTGACCTCGATGCCGCGGCCGAGCAGATCCTTTCGCGCCGCCTCCAGATCGGAGACGATCAGGTACAAGCCTCGCGCCGAGCCCGGCGCTGCCGCGGTCACGTTCCTGCCGAAGATCACCGAGCAGGCCGAGCCTGGCGGCGTGAACTGGATCACGCGCCAGTCATTGCCGGAGGCAAAATCGGCGTCAAGTCGCCAACCGAGACGCGCGTAGAAGGCCTTGGCGCGATCGACATCGGACACGGGGATCACGATCACCTCGAGCCTCTGATCAATTCTAGGCGATGTCGAAGGCTTGCTCGCAGACTTGTTGGAAGGGTTCTTAGAAGACTTGGCCGCGGCGTCGCGGTCGATTTCGGTAGTGGCCATGTCGAACTCCCTGGGTTGGATCGAAGACGAACTTCAAGCAGCTGCGATCGGCATCACGATCGTTACACGTGTGCCGTCGTCTCCCGCCTCGCCCTGCAGCCGGGCGCGAATGCTGCGTGCGAGTCCTTCGAGAATCCGGCTGCCTGTGCCCTGAAGCGGCCCGGTCGCGCCGATCCCGTTGTCTAATACCGTGCAGAACCAGGCGCCGTCACGATTGGCTATCTCGATGCGGATCATTGCATCATTCCTGTTCGGGAAGGCGTGCTTGGCCGCATTCGTCACCAGCTCCGTCAGCATCAGCGCGAGCCGATGGCATTGCGATGCCGGTAGGGTCCCGTTTTCGATCGCCGCCTCGCAGCGGATGCCCGCGGGCTCCAGCACGGCCTCGGAAATCGCTCCGCACAAATTTTCGAAGAAGGCCGCCACCGGGATCGCCGTATGATCGTCATTGTCGGACAAGAGTTGATAGAGCCTGCCGAAGGCGACGATGCGCCGCTCGAGCCGGTCCGCGGCAAGCGACACGTCCCTGGTGCCTGCCCGGGTGAAATCGCGGCGGACTGACGCACCCAGTATCGTCAGCGTGTTCTTCATCCGATGGTGGGATTCCCGCAGCACGAGCTGCCAGTCACGCGACTGATCGTCTAAACTGGCCACAAGCTGAGATCGAACGACGTCGTCATTCGGCCGAGCGTTGATACCGGACATCGTCGCCTCCCCGTTGGAATTAACGTCAAACTCGGAACGGATACTGGATGCAGTTCGCGTGCATTGCTCGTTAGACGTTGCAAGATTTTGTTATGATGAGGGTGCGACGACCGGGACTCCAAGCCGTGAGCTGGGCGGTCAAGCACGCCGCCGGGCTGCCCCTATCGCTTCGCAAGATGCTCGCGTTTGAGTACAATTTGCGACGGATCGTCGCGCGCGACGGCCAATTGCCGGCGCCCCACGCGATTTCGCCACTTTCGGCCAGTTTACTCGGGGTTCCCTTCTGCTAAATCAAAGTGCAGAGTTCAGCTCTCACTGGAATGATTGGCCCGTGCCGGACACTAACGACCAGGAGTCGGCCATTGCTTTCGGGCCATTCCGGCTGTTCGCAAAGACGCGGCTGCTCGAGAAGGACGGCGCCCCGGTTCACCTCGGCGGCCGTGCGCTCGATATTCTCGTTTTTCTGGCCGAGCGCGCCGGGGAGGTCGTGGACAAGCGTGAGTTGATCCGGCGCGTCTGGGCCGACGTGAATGTGGACGAAGGCAGCCTGCGCTTTCACATCACGACACTGCGCAAGGCCTTGGGCGATCCGGGCGAAGGCTCCCGCTACGTCGTCAACGTCCCCGGGCGGGGTTATTGCTTCACGGCCGCGCTGCTCCGGGCTGCCCCATCGGAGAACCGGACCAGCCTGCCCGTCGCTGCGCCGCGCTCGCTGCCCTCGCCGCTCGCGAAGATGATCGGGCGGGACGATGCGGTCGCGAGAATTTCCGCCGAGCTTGCCTTGCATCGCTTCGTCACGATCGTCGGCCCCGGCGGGATCGGCAAGACTTCGGTCGCACTGGCGGTGGCGCATGGCGAACTCCAGGCCTTCGACGGCCAGGTGTGTTTTGTCGATTTCGGCGCACTCAGGGAGACGCGGCTCGTTGCGGGAACGATTGCGGCCGCGCTGGGCCTTACAGTCAATTCCGACGACCCGATGCCGGGGTTGCTGACATTCCTGCGCAGCCGGCGGATGCTGCTGGTCTTCGACAGTTGCGAGCACATCCTCGACGATCTCGCCCCCCTGGCCGAACGCATCGTCCGGGAAGCGGGCGGGCTGCATATTCTCGCCACCAGCCGCGAATCCTTCCGCGCCGACGGTGAGCGTGTCCATCGGCTGTTTCCACTGGATTGCCCGCCACAGCGCGACGGGCTCGGCATCGCCGACATCCTTGCCTATCCCGCAACTCAGCTCTTCGTGGAACGCATTGCAGAGAGCCTGAGCGAATTCGAGCTCAGCGAAGAGGATGCGCCGCTCGTCGCCGAGATCTGCCGTCGGCTGGACGGCATCGCGCTCGCGATCGAGCTCGCGGCCGGGCGTGTGAACGCCTACGGCATTGCCGGGACCGCCTCGCTGCTCGACAGCCGTTTCTCGCTGCTATGGCGCGGTCGGCGCACCGCTGTGCCGCGGCACCACACCCTGAGTGCGGCGCTCGCCTGGAGCTATGATTTGCTGCCGGCAAACGAAAGCGCAACGCTGCGCGGATTATCAACGTTCGTCGGGCCGTTCACCCTGGAAGCCGCGCTAGCGGTCGCGTCCTGTCAGGGAATTGGCGAGGCAGAAGCCGCCGAGGCGATCTCCAATCTGCTTTCCAAATCGCTGATCGCGACCTCGCCTGCGGAGCGGCGGCTGCGCTATCGCCTGCTCGACACCACACGTGCCTTCGTCGCGGACAAGCTCGTCGAGAACGGCGAAGCGGACCGCGTCGCACGCGCCCACGCCGAATATTTCCGCGATTTCCTGCGCGACATTGCGCTCAAATCCACGGGCATGCAGAGTGCCGGCGGCTTTCTTCCCTATGCCGACCACCTGCCCAATGTTCGGGCCGCGCTGACCTGGAGCTTTTCGGACGGCGGGGACCGAACGATCGGCGTGGATCTCGCGGCTTCGGCAGCCCAGTTCTTCCTTGAGCTGACATTGCTGACGGAATGCTACCGCTGGACCCAGCAGGCGCTGGCGTCCCTCGACGCGAGCGCGGTGGATGGCCGCAATGAAATGATCCTGCACGCCGCGCTCGGCGTCTCCGCGATGTTCACGCAGGGCAATACCGAAGCGGTCCGCTCGGCGTTCACGCGCAGTCTCCAGCTTGCCCGAGAGCTCCAGGATCTGCACTGGCAGCTCTGGCTGCTGCGCGGATTACACATCTACCTGACCAGGGTCGGGGATTTTCACGGAGCACTCGGAACCGGCGAACAGGGCGAGAGCGTCGCGCGGAAGCTGAACGATCCCGCCAGCACGCTGAACGTCGAATGGATGCTGGGCGTCGCCCATCATTTAATCGGCAACCAGGACAAGGCGGTGCAGCTCTGCGAGAGCGCGATGTTGCATAATCCCGGCTCGCAGCGGCTGAATATCGGGCATCTCGGCTATGACGACCGCATCGTCGCACTGGTGGCGCTCGCGCGCGGGCTTTGGCTCACCGGCCGGCCCGATCGTGCGATCGAGGCGTCCCGATACACCATTCGCGAAGCCGAGCTGCTCGAGCAACCGCTCACTCTCGGTATTTCCTTGATCTGGACCATCTACGTGTTCCTCTGGGTCGGCGACCTGGCGAATGCGGAAATCCTGATCGAGCGGCTGATCGATCATTCGGCGCGGCACTTCCTCGGCCCCTATCATGCGGTCGGCATCGGCCAGAAGGGTGAGCTGCTGCTTCGCCGCGGCGACGTCACCGCCAGCATCGAGCACCTCCGCCGCAGCCAGGCCACGCTGTACGCAACGCGACACCGGATCATGACGACGGTGTTTGCGACCGCGCTCGCGGAGGGACTCGTGGCGCAGAACCAGGCCGACGAAGCCTTGCAGACCATCAATGATGCCATCGCAGAGATCCCCGATCATGGCGAATCCTTCGACATGCCCGAGATGCTGAGGGTCAAGGGCGATATCCTCGCCCGATCGGGCAATGCCGCGGAGGCCGAAAGCTGCTTCCGGGACTCGCTTGATCTGTCACGCCGCCAATGTGCGCTCGGCTGGGAGCTGCGGGGGGCAATCAGTCTCGGCCGGTTCTGGCGCCAGGCCGGAAAAGCCGGAGACGCGCGCGCCCTGATCGCCCCTCTCGTCGCGCGGTACCAGGAGGGCTTCCAGACCCGTGATCTCGTCGCAGCCAGGGAGCTCCTTGCGGCGCTGAATTGAGTGTATCTTCAACGGGATACCGCAAGAATTTCCGCTCGCAACTCCTAACAACTTCTAACACGCCAAGCCGCATCCGCCCCGCCATGGTGCTGGCACTTCACGGTGGATATGGCGGGACATGGCGCTTCTTGACGATGTAATTGATGCCAGCGGCGGAATGGCCCGCTGGAATAGCTTGAGCCGGTTCACGCTTCACCTCTCCGTTGCCGGAACGCTGTTCTCCAGCACCGGACATGCCAGCGAATTCAAGGACGTGACGGCGGAGGGCTCGACCCGCACGCAGTCGGTCCGCTTCACCGGCATCACCGGAGGGGAACATTCCGGCTCGTTTCAGCCGGACGCGATCACGATCGAAAGCCTCGAGGGTGAGGTCCTCAGGACCTGGCGCAATCCAAGCCTTGCGTTCACCGAGGCCGGTTCGCCTACGCTGGCGGACGAACTGCATCTCGTCTTCTTCTGCGGCGTCGCGATCTGGAATTATCTGACCAATCCATTCCTGCTCGCCCATCCCGACGTGGTGGTGGAGGAACTGCCGCCGTGGCAGGAGAACAACGAGTCATGGCGGCGGTTGCGGGCGCAGTTCCCGCCGGGCCTGATCACGCTCGCGCCCGAGCAGATCTTTTATTTCGACGACAACGCGTTGCAACGGCGGGCCGATCACGATCTGTTCGGGATGAAGGTCGCACACTACTCCTGGGCCCATGACAGCTTCGGCGGCATCGTGGTGCCGACGCTCCGACGCGCGCAGACGCTGCGGCCCGACGGAACAGTGGTCGCCAAGCCCGTACTGATGGACGTCGAGATCTTTGACGCCGTCTTCGAGTAGCGGCCCGCGCGATTCGCTTCGAACTTCACCGGGCCGCCGGCTCGTTCAGCATGCGCCGTGCTGCAATGAGATCGGCGGTCTCGAACCCCTCCGTGAACCGGGCATAGGTTTGAGCGAGCTGTTCGAGCGGATTTTGCACACGCTGCCGGACTCGAAGCCGCGCCAGCGACATCTCGGCTCGCAGCCGCCAGGACAACGCGCCCTGCTGTTCGGAGAGCGAGATCGATGCGACAAGATCCGCCTCGGCCGCGTCGGGATTGCCGCCATGGGCCTCCAGCTCTCCCCGCAGACGGAGCAGCTCGGGCATGTCGAAGGCGCCGCCTTCCTGCTCGACCCGCAGAATGGTTTCGTGAAGAACCTGAATGCCTTCCGTCAATTGTCCCAACGTGACCAAGCCTCGAGACAGGTCCGCGGCGAACGCTGAGGCGTAGAGCTCGTAGCGATCGGCACGCAGGCGGGGAAGCGCGCTCCGCAACAGGTCGACGCCGTCGGCGATCTCGCCCCGAGCGATCATGCTCTGCGCTCGAAAACCCGTCGCGACGGCTTCGTAGGGCCCGAGTCCGTGCATGCTCGCATGCGCGGCCAGACGACCGATCATGGCCTCGACCGACGACCAATCGCCAAGCCAGCCGAACACCGAAGCGGACCAGCATAATGCGATACAATGCATGACCACGTCATGCGGCGCTGAAGCGCCGACCAGCGGCCGGATGCATTCAAGCGCACGATCGGGAAAGCCGCGCAGCCATAGCACGCGCGCAAGCGGAATCTGCGGTGTGCGTGAATAGGCGAAATGCCCGGGTTGGGTCCCGCGGAGCGCAGCGTCGTCGCGCAGGCCCTGGTCGAGATGGGCTTGCGCCGCGGCCTGGTCTCCGGCGAGGTGATATGACACGCCGAGCAGCGCTTTGCTCCCGGCGATCCCCGCGGTATCGCCGATGACGCGGGCAATCCGCTCGGCGTGAAGCGCAGTCGGCAACAGATGCCGATAGCGACCGGTCCGGCGGTAGAACATGTTGAGCCGGGACAACAACCTGAATGTGTTGGCGTGATCGGAAAGCGCTTCCGCTATTTCCAGCCCGCGCCTGAGCGCCGCTTCCGCCTGCTCGCTGTTGCGCTCGGTGAACATCAAGGCGTGACCGAGCGTCGACTGAAGTTCGAGCTCCCATGCGCCGCCCCGGTCGGCCTCGTCGAGCATTGCGAGGGCGCGATCGGACCAGATGCGCGCCTCGTTGAGCAAATTGAGTTCGACGAAGAGCCTTGTGCAGCTGCCGGCGAGCGGCACGCGCAAGCCGGCGCCCTCGTCGTTGGCATAAGCCCATTGCAGCGCCGCGCGGGCATCGGCGAGCAGGCTCGCGCGTTCCTGCAAACGTGAGGCATGATTGCTGCCCTCCTTATCCCTCATGCCCGCTTCGAGCGTGCATTGAACATAGAGAGCGTGACGGTGCGCGATCTCGGCCAGCTGTCCGCCGTCGGCCAGTTTCTGCAGGGCATAGGCGCGCGTTGCGTCGAGCAGCCGATAGCGCCGCGATGCGCCGTCCGGCTGGGTGGAAACCAGCGACTTCACCACGAGCTGCTCCAGCGCCTCGACTACGCGGTCCTCCGGCATCGCCGCCCCGGCCGCGATCGCTATCGCGCCCCTCAACGTGAAGTGACCTGCGAAGACGGCGAGGCGCTGAAATACGATCCGCTCGCTCTCGCCGATCAGACCGAAACTCCAGTCGAGCGTAGCGCCGAGCGTCTGCTGCCGCGGCGGCGCCGTTCGCCGCCCGCGCCATTCGAGCTGCAACCGGTTGTCGAGCAGTGCCGCCATCTCGCGCAGTCCATAGAGACCGACGCGCGCGGCAGCCAGCTCAATCGCCAGCGCGATGCCATCGAGCTTGCCGCAAATCCGGGCCAGGACTTCGGCATCCTCGTCGGTGATGTCGTCGCGATGCCCGGCCGCGACGGCGCGATCGACGAACAGGCGCACAGCGGGATAAGCCAGCACCTCGCCGGCGCTGAGGCGGGTGCCCTGCGGCGGACCAGGAAGCGAAACGAGCTCGAAAATCTGCTCGCCTTCCACCAGCAGCGACTCGCGGCTGGTTGCGAGGATGACGATGCCGGGCGCCGCCCGGTAGATGTTTTCTGCAAGACGCGCGACCTCCTCGATGACGTGCTCGCAGCTGTCGAGCACGAGAAGCAGCCGGCGGCCCCGCAGGAAATTGACGATGCTGGCCGAGGGATCATCATGGTGCACGACGAGGCCCAAGGCGGCGGCAACCGTGCTCGCGACCAGGGCCGCGTCCTTGAGCGGACCGAATTCGAGAAAATGGACATTGCCGTCGAAGCTATCGCACATCTCGTGCGCGAGCGCGGTCGCAACAGTGGTCTTGCCGATGCCGCCCGGCCCCCGCAGCGTGACGAAGCGATCGCGGAGCAAGCGCGCCGCCAACTCGGCCACGGCGTCCTCCCGCCCCACCATCCGGTCCAATCGGCGCGGCAGCGACGGTGGCGGCGCGGCCCTTTCAGGCACACGCGACGCCGGTGTAGCCACCTCCGCGCGCTCGCCACGCCGCACGGGCGCCACAAAGCAATAGCCCCGGCCCGGGATGTTGGTGATGTAGCGGGCACCATCCTTTCCATCGCCGAGCACCTTGCGCAGCTCCGCGACATGGACCCGCAGGCTGACCTCCTCGACGGAAAGTCCGGACCACGCATAGCCGAGAATTTCGTCCTTCGGGACCACTTCGCCGGCGCGACTGACCAGCAGGCGCAAAATATCCGTCGCGCGGCTGCCGAGCCTGACCGGCAAGCCATCCTTCTCCAGCAGCCGCGACCGAAGCGAAAATGGCCCGAACGCGACGGCATCGAGATCCAGAATCGCCGCGGTGTCGCTGCTGCGGGGGCCATGTCCTGCCGAGAGCTCGGTCACTTCTGACTCATCCTGACGGCCGCTCCATCGAAATGCGGCGCGACTATACCCCGCGCCAGTGCGAGGTCCAGCGAGGGCAAACCACGGAACTCACGCCGCCGCGTCGATCTCCACGCGATGTCCGGCGCTCTCCTATGTCGGGCCGGGGATGCGCAAATATCTGATAAATTGTACAAAAAGGACGCTTCCTGAGACGGGATGCCGCACCTGATGCGCTCCCACAAAAACTAACACATCCTAATCACCACTAACGAGCTTGCAGGTCAGCTCACGCCTATCCTCTCAACATGGAAAGCAGGGCTTTGTGCGTTTGCTGGTTGCAAACAGCGGAGAACGCCCGGAGAGGACGAACGATGTTGACCAATTTGCAGGCAAGTGATGCCTGGATTGAATTTCCGGGCGCCTCGGGGGATTGCGAGATACCTCAGGCAACACAAGCGATCATTCGCGAGCGTCAATGGCGTCAGGTCGATCCGCGCGCGGGGGTGGCCGCCAAGGACATCGCGATCTCGCGATGGGAAGACCCGCGGAGCACCTCGTCGCACGAAGCGACGACCCCTGAGGATCGCTATTTCGTCGGCATCGCCCTCAAGACCACGCGCGCGAAACTGACCCGGGATCGCCAGGTCATTTTCGACGGGACCATGCCCGCGGGCACACTGTATCTCACCGCGCCGTCGAAGCCCCTCGCCGTGCAATTCCAGTCGCCATGCGCCTTCTTGCACTTTTACATCTCCGCGGATCAATTTCCGGCACAATTTTCCGGGACCGAGGGATTGAATGACCTCGTCCTGTTGCGCGATCCGCTCGCAGCCGAGCTTGCCAAGGCGCTGATCGAACTTGGCGACGCCGCGGACCACGAGTTCACGCGCTGCATCGGCCAGACCCTTGCGATGCATCTCGCACGTCTGGAATTGCCACGCGCCAGGGTCAATGCCTTGCCGAAATGGCGGCTGCGGCGGGTCGAGCAATATGTCGCCGATCATTTCCACCGCTGCATTAGCCTGTCCGAACTCGCCAATGTCGCCGGCCTGTCCAGAATGCACTTTGCGGCGCAATTCCGCGCCGCGACCGGTTACCGGCCCCGAGAATATCTGCTCAATCACCGGATCGAGCACGCCAAGACGCTGCTGGCCACCACCGAACGGCCGCTGGCGGAGATTGCGCTTGCGGTCGGCTTCAGCACGCAGGCGCATTTTTCGACCGTCTTCAAGCGCATCAGCGATCAATCCCCGGCACGCTGGCGCCTCGCCAGCAAGGGCGAACGGCGAGAGGTGCAAGCACTCCCGCCGCGTCATCCTTTGACGGAGAGGGACTGGATCAGCGCAGCCGCGTAAGCATCCGCTCGCGCCCTCATCCTCCCGGGCCTGCGAGCCACTCGGGGCCGTCCCTGCCCCCACACAGGACGGCCCCTTTTTTTCTACACCGGATCGAAAGCCCGGATCGGCGGCAGATTGCCGGTGAACTTCTCGACCTCGACTGTCGTGAGCTGGCCGGTGCAGCCCTGCGCAAAGGACGAGGTGCCGACGTCGCGGGTCAGCACGTTCGGATTGCCGTGCACGCAGAGCGGCGCGTCGTCTTCGGGGTCCATCGGGTCGTACCAGGCGCCGGTCGGGAGCTGGACCACGCCGGGCGCGATACCGTCGGTGACGTGGACCGCGGCAAGACAGGCACCGCGCGCGTTGAACAGCCGGATGATGTCGCCGTCCTTGATCCCGCGCGCGTCAGCATCCCGCGGGTTCATGCGCGCGACCTCGCGGCCGCGATGCTTGGCGGCGAGCGAATGTCCACCGAAATCGAGCTGGCTATGCAGACGCGTCACCGGCTGGTTTGCGACCAGGAAGCACGGCGCCCCCGGCTTGGGCATGTCGGACTTCTCCAGCCAGACCGGATGGCCCGGACAATCCGCATCGCCATGACCTGCGATCTTGGCGGAGAATATCTCGATGCGACCGCTCGGCGTCGGCAAAGCGTGATTGACGGGATCGTCGCGGAAGCGGCGCAGCCGGCCGCCGTCGTCAGGCTGCTGCGGCACGACCAGGCTGCCGCGCCGCCAGAACTCTTCGAAGCTCGGCGCCTCCAAACCGCGCGCTTCGAGCGAGGCGCGGGTCGGCTCATAAAGATGTTCCAGCCACTGCCGTGACGTCCGCCCCTCGGTGAAGGGTTCGCGCGCGCCGAGACGGTCGGCGAGATCGGCAAAGATCTCGTAGTCGTCGCGCGCAAGGCCGAACGGCTCGGCGATCCGGTGCATGGCGACCATGAGGGGATCGTTGCTGGAATAGCCGATGTCTTCGCGTTCGAGCGTCATCGTCGAGGGCAGCACGATGTCGGCATGCCGGGCCGTAGCAGTCCATGCGAGTTCGTGCACGACCAGCGTGTCGACTTTCGCAAACGCCTTGCGCAGGCGATTGATGTCCTGGTGGTGATGGAAGGGATTGCCGCCGGCCCAGTAGACGAGGCGGATATCCGGATAGGTGCGCGTCTCGCCGTTGTAGCGATAGGTGCCGCAGGGCTTGAGCAGCATGTCGGCGATGCGCGCCACCGGAATGAAATCGCGGACAGCGTTGCGGCCCTGCCCCAATGTCGGCCCCGGCACGTCGTTGACGCGGCGGCCGTAATAGCCGATCGCCCCCAACGAATAGGCGTAGCCGCCGCCGGAGAGGCCGATCTGGCCGAGCGCTGCCGCCAGCACCATGCCCATCCACACCGGCTGCTCGCCATGCTCGGCGCGCTGGAGCGAATGGGAGACAGTAATGAGCGCACGCTTGCCGGCGAGCCGGCGCGCAAGTGTGCGGATCGTATTTGCGTCGACGCCGCAGATCGCTGCGGCCCATTCGGCGTGCTTGGGTTGGCCGTCGCTCTCGCCTGTGAGATAGCGCAGGAAGACGGGCCATCCCTCGGTGTAGCGATCGAGGAAAGCCTGGTCGTGCAGGTTTTCCGCGACCAGCGTATGAACGATGCCGAGCATCAGCGCGGTGTCGGTGCCGGGCACGCACGTCATCCATTCGGCGCCGGCCTCGACGGGCAGGTCTTCGCGCAGTGGGCTGACCAGGACGAACTCGCAGCCGCGGCGGCGCGCAGCTTCCATCGCGCCGCGCTCGACATGCTTGCTGATCGAGCCGCCTGCGACCATCGAGTTCTTCAGCGCCATGCCGCCGAACGCCAGCACGATGTCGGTATCGGCCGCGATCTGCTCCCAGGTGACGTTACGCTTGGTGATGTCCTCGTAGCCCGCCAGGATCTGCGGCAGCAGCACCGAGGACGCGCCGGAGGAATAGGAGTTCACCGAGCGCACATAGCCGCCCAAAGCGATGTTGAGGAAGCGATGCACCTGGCTCTGGGCGTGGTGGAAGCGGCCCGCGCTCGACCAGCCATAGGAGCCGCCGAACACCGCGCCGGGGCCGCGCGTCTCACGGATGCGTGCCAGCTCGTCGCCGAGCAGATCGAGCGCCTTCTCCCAGCTGACGGAGACGAATTCGTCGCGGCCGCGGCGATCGTCCGGACCGGGACCGCGTTCGAGCCAGCCGCGGCGGATCGCAGGTTGGGTGATGCGCGCCTGATGGCGCAGCGCGCCGGGAAAATTGCCGATGATGCCGTTCGGATCGGGATCGCCCGCATAGGCCCTGACCTCGAGCCCGGCCTCGCCTTGACGTGCCGAGAACACGCCCCAATGCGAGGTGTGCGGCTTGAAGCCGTCGGACAGGTCGAGGCCGGGGTCGGGGAAGCCAATCGTATCGTCCATCGTCGCATTCCTTGTTCCGGTCGCGGCACTGTCCCGGCCGCACCGATAACCCGGGTCGCAGTATAGCGATCCGCGCTTCGATGTCGTCGGGTCAGGGCCGGCGAAAATGCCGGGCGCTCGTGCAAAGATAGATTGGCGAACGTTCGCAGGGACGACCGGCGGCGATTTTTCGACCAATTTGTGCTTTTATTTTCAACGTCTTAGCCGTCTGCATTCGGGGCCGTGCGGTCCGTTTTCCGGTAAGACTTGGCGCGAGATCTCTTGCAACGACACTGACATTGAAATGTGCGATATGCCGCCCGTCACACACAACATCGGTCCCGTCATGATCAAGCGCGAATTGCCCTACGAAGGTCTGCTCCACGAAGTGGTCGAGCACAATGGCGTGCTTTACATCGGTGGAATCGTCCCCGAGGACACGAGCCTCGACATGTCGGGCCAGGCCAACGACGTCCTCGGGCAGTTGGCGCAGTTACTCAAGACCCTCGGATCCGATCTGAGCAACGTCTTGCAGGTGACCATCTACATGGCGAGCCTCAAGGAAAAGGCAGAGTTCAATGCGGCCTGGAAGGCGCATTTTGCAGAGGCTCATCTGCCGGCGCGCGCGGCAATCGGCGTGGCCGATCTCGGTCCTGGCGTCAAACTCGAGATCACGGCCATCGCCGCTCGACAATAGTGGCACGGAATCCGCTGATCGAGAGGTCCCGACGATCATCAAGCCTAGATGCGCGACGTGGTGCGGTTGAGGCAAGTCGAATCAGGAGGCGGCCGCTTGGTACAGGCACTCACGTAACCAAGCATGAGCTCCGTCCTCCTGATTGCGCGGATGCCACAGCGCAACGATGCGCGCCGGCGGCAGATCGAGCGGCGGCGATGTAAGATCGAGCTCGTGGGAAAATCGCATCAGAAAGCGTCGCGGAAGGGTGCAGATGCAGTCGCTGTGGGCAAGGATGACCGGCGCCAGCGCATAGGTTTGAATCGAGACGGCGACGCGTCGGGAACGGCCTAGCCCGGCGAGTGCGTCGTCGACCAGACCAGAAAAGCCGCCACCGTCGGCGGAGATCAACAGATGGTCGAGCGCGCAAAAACGATCGAGATCAAGCGGCCCGTGGCCGCGCGGGTGACCTTTGCGCTGCGCGGAGAGGAAGCTGTCCTCGAAAAGCGGGCGCTGCATCAGATCGCCGTGTGCCCCATCAGCCCCCGTCACCAGAATGTCGATCTCGCCCCGTTCAAGCCGATCGACAACGTCGCGCGTCGGATGGACGAAGGCTAGCCGCGCCCGTGCGGCCGTGGAGGTCAACCGCGCGACGAATCCGGGCGCCAGCGTCACGGCTGGATTCTCGTGGATGGCAACGACAAAGGTGCGCTGGCTGTGGACCGGGTCGAATACGGCCGGTCCCTCGACCATGCGACGGAGCTTGCCGAGCACGTCTGCCAGCTCCGCCTGCAGCTCCACCGCTCTCGTCGTCGGCACCACGCCGCGGCCCGCCGCCGCGGGCACGAACAAGGGGTCGGCAAAGACCTGTCGCAGCCGGTTCAATCGAGCCGATAGCGCGGGCTGACCGATGTTCAGGCGCGACGCCGCGCGCGTGACGTTCCGCTCGCGCAGCAGAGCCTCCAGGGCGAGCAATAGGCCGAGGTCGATCTCGGCGAGATCGGTGTCGTCGGCCAGCCGACCTGGACCGTGTTCCGCATCCGGCATCGGTCCTCCTCCGTTCAAAGCACATGATCGCGGCCGAACGAGCCGCGATGAGAGAGGTAGAGCCAAAATGGCGGTCTGAAAAGCTGGGCTGACCGCCTTTCGATATCGACGTCGTCGATGGGACCTATCGAGCCCACGGCCCTCCCGGCGGCGTGGTGCGCTTCGTACTTCCCGGTCACCGCGGCGCTGGCAATCAGGCCGGCTCAGCCACGACCTGGAGTGGAGGACCTTGATGACGCAAGCGACGAAAACCTATCGCGTTGGCGATGCAGCCGTCACGCGGATCGATGAATTGCGGCTTGCCGCATTCAAGTTCGGCGCCCTCTATCCTGACGCCGAACCGGATGCGCTTGAGCGCCATCGCGACCGGCTCGAGGCGGGCTCGTTCGATCCTGCAACCGGCACCTTCATTCAAAGCATTCACAGCTGGCTGGTCAAAACCCCGCACCACACGATCCTGATCGACACGGCGACCGGCAACGACAAGAACAGGCCCGACATCCCGCCGCTGCATCGTCTGAACGAGCCGTTCCTGGCGCGGCTGGCGGCGGCGGGCGTCACCCCGGAACAGGTGGACTACGTTCTGCTCACGCACGTCCATGCCGACCACGTCGGCTGGAACACGCGCCTGGTCAACGGTCGCTGGATTCCGACATTCCCGAACGCAACCTACGTCTTCTCCGGGATCGAGCAGGCCTATGGCGAGAGCCTCGCGGCGGGCACGGAGCCCACAGGGGCAGCCCGCCCCGACCCGGCGCTCGGCCCGGCGGCGCGCAAGCCGGCCGACCGCGTCTATGACGACAGTGTGCGGCCGGTGATCGAGGCCGGCCTTGCCAAGCTCATCGCAGTGAATGGCGACGAGCTCCTTGAGGGCATCTCTTTCATCCCGACTCCCGGCCACAGCATCGATCACGCGTCGATCCGTCTCGTATCCCGCGGCGAGCAGGCGCTTTTTGCCGGCGACGTGATGCACCATCCACTGCAGGTGTATGAGCCTTCGCTCAATTCCTGCTTCTGCGAATTCCCTGAGGCCGCCTCGCGCTCTCGCGCCGCCGTCCTCGAGGACGCAGCCGAGCTTGGCGCAACCGTCTTCACCACCCATTTCGCACAATCGTCCGTCGGGCGCATCGACTGCCGCGGCGATCGCTTCGCCTGGCAATTCGTCTGATAAAGGAGACCGATCATGGACCAGCAAACTTACGCGCAGGCAGACGGATCCGACATCGTGGTCGAGGATCTCATGATCCCGAGCGACACGGCCGGCATCTCGCTTCACTTGCGCAACAAGCGAACAGCGGCGCTCAAGACGTTTTCCGCCGAGCGAACCATCCTGATGATGCACGGCGCGACCTATTCGTCGGAAAGCCTGTTCGATGTGCCGCTCGATGGCATCTCCTTCATGGATTATCTCGCCGGGCACGGCTACGACGTCTTTGCACTCGACGTGCGCGGCTATGGCGGATCGACGCGTCCGCCCCAAATGGACGCGCCGCCGGAGGATTCTGAGCCGATTGTGCGCACGGAAGTCGGCGTGCGTGACCTCGCCAGCGCAGTCCAATACATCCTGAAGCAGCGCAACATCACGCGGCTCAATCTGGTCGCGATGTCCTGGGGCGGCTCTGTGGCCGGTGCCTACACGGTAAGCAATAACGATAAGATCGTAAAGCTGGCGCTCGTCGCGCCACTGTGGTTGCTGAAGGGCCCGGCTCCGATCGATGCGGGCGGCCGCCTCGGGGCCTATCGCCACGTCCCTGTTCTGGACTTCAGGGAGCGCTGGCTTTCGGCAGCACCGGAAGCAGCGCGATCAAGTCTCATCCCGGAAGGTGGGTTCGAACTCTGGGCGGACATCTCGCTCGCAACAGACCCACAGGCCAGCGCAGGAGCTCGTCCGCTCATGCGTGCCGTGAACGGCCCGATCCTGGACATCCGCGAGTACTGGGCCGCCGGCAAGGCCCTTTACGAGCCCAGCGAGATTCGCGTGCCGGTGTTTCTGGTCCACGCCGAATGGGACCGCGACGTGCCCATCGGCTCGGCACAGGACCTCTTCCTCTCACTGAAACAGGCGCGATATCGGCGATGGGTCGAGATCGGCGAAGGCACGCACATGGTTCTGCTGGAGAAGAACCGGTTGCAGGCGTTCGACGCGATCAACCAGTTTCTCTCGGAACAGTATGAGCATGACTAGCGCGATCTTCGCGCGGATCCCGCCGCGAGAACACAGGTGCCTCGCCCGAATCAAACCGACACGAGATCTCCGGTTTCCGCTGCGCGCTTGACCGCGTCGATCACCCTGAGCGTTTTTAGCCCTTCGTGCCCACTCACCACAGGCGTGGCCGTGCCGCAGATAACACCACAGAAATTTGCGATCTGCAGGCCAAGCGGGTCTTCCTTCTCATATCTTAGCTGCTCGCGCTCAATCGGCGCCCACCAACTGGCCTTGCTCGGATGATGCCATAAATCGAGTTGCGGAATAGCCAGCGATGCCCGCGTGCCGCCGATCTGGTAACACGCCTCCTGCGTACGACTGTAGGCTGGGTTCTCACCGGCGGTGAATTCCCAGCTCCAAGGCGACTGGATGGTATCGGAGACATTGACCGTTCCCAGCGCGCCGGAGGCGAAATGCAGGATCACCACCGCGGTCTCTTCAACGCCATTTCCGCGCAGCCGATTGGATTGGGCAGCCTGCACCGCGACGATATCGCCGCACAGATACCGCAACAGGTCGATATCGTGGATGAGATTCAGGAAAATGGGGCCCGCTCCTTTCTCGCGGCGCCAGGACACTTCAAAATAATCGTCCGGCTTGATCAACCAGAACATGCCATGCACCGATACGATCTGACCGAGCCCGCCACTATCGATCTCCGCCTTGGCGCGTTGGATCATCGGGCTGTGGCGGCGGTGGTGGCCGGTTAGCAACGGCACGCCCGCCCGGTCGGAGGCTTCGACCAACGCCTGTGCAGCAACGACATCATCCGCTAACGGTTTCTCGATCAGCGCCGGGATGCCCGCAGCGATACAATCCATGCCGTTCGCCACGTGCATCTGGTTGGGGGTGGCGACGACCACCCCGTCGGGCCGACTTTCGGAGAGCATGTCCCGAAAGGACGGAAACCAGTTCACGTTCAGCGAAACCGCCAACTCTCGTGCTGCCGGCGTCGGATCGACGATCGACGACAGCACCGCCTCCGGCCGCGCGAGAATATGTTCAATATGTCGCTTGCCGATGAGACCCGCTCCCATGACCGTCAGGCGGATGGGTGCACTCATGCGATTCTATACCTTCTTCTCATCGAGCAGCTTGGCCACGCGACGCAAGCCGAGCAGATAACCCTGAGTGCCGAAGCCTGCAATAACGCCATCAGCTCGTTTGGAAACGAACGAGTGGTGGCGGAATTCCTCGCGCTTGTGCACATTGGAAATGTGCACCTCGATCACTGTCCCCTCGAACGTGTTCAAAGCATCCAGGATGGCGACTGACGTATGGGTGAAAGCCGCGGGATTCATCACGACGCCGACAGCCGTCTCGCGTGCCTCGTGGATCCAATCGATCAACTCGTATTCTCTGTTCGACTGGTGAAAGCGTAGCTCCAGAGCGAGCTCCGTGGCTAGCCCCCGACAATCTCGCTCCACATCCGCAAGCGTCTCGTGGCCATAGATGTGGGGCTGACGCTTGCCGAGCAAATTGAGATTTGGCCCGTTGAGGACGTAGACAAGACGACTCATGGAATAACTCCGTTCAGTGATGGGCTAGGATCTCGCCAAGGAACTGCTTGGTGCGAGCGTGCTGCGGATTGCGGAAGAAAGCGTCGGGCACACCTTCTTCGATGATCTGCCCTTCAGCCATGAAGATGACGCGGTCGGCGACCTGGCGGGCAAAACCCATCTCGTGGGTGACGCAAATCATGGTCATGCCGTCGTTGGCGAGACCGATCATCGTGTCGAGCACTTCCTTGACCATTTCCGGATCGAGAGCCGAGGTCGGTTCATCAAACAGCATGACCTTGGGCTGCATGCAGAGAGCACGCGCGATCGCAACACGTTGCTGCTGACCGCCCGAGAGTTGAGCCGGATACTTCTCGGCCTGCTCACCAATGCGCACCCGCTCGAGATATTTTCGCGCGGTCGCCTCCGCATCGGTCTTGCCGATGCGGCGCGCGCGAATGGGCGCGAGCATGCAGTTCTGCAAGACCGTCATATGCGGAAAAAGGTTGAAGCTCTGAAAGACCATGCCGACATCCTGACGCACGACATCGATGGCCTTGATGCTGTCGTCCAGCCGATGACCGTTCACCACGATACTGCCCTGCTGGATCGCCTCCAGGCGGTTGATACAGCGTATCAGCGTCGACTTGCCCGAACCGGAAGGACCGCAGAGCACGATCTTTTCACCTCGGCGCACAGTGAGATCAACGTTGCGGAGAGCCTGGTACCCGCCGTACCATTTCTGCACGCCCTTCATTTCGATCAGGATCTGGTCCTGCATGGATTCGACCTCCGTTATCGGACGACGGCCAACGCGCCCAGCGCGTCGGCCGCTTGCAGTGACTATTGAACTGTGAACGGAACTCCGGGGACTGAGTCGGGGAAGATTGGCACGGGCGCCTTCATCCACTTGGCGTAGAAACCGGCCAATTTGCCATTGGACTTGATCTGGTCGATGAATTTGTTCGCCGTCTCGTTCCACTCCTTCTCTCCCAGGCGCGTGCAGGCCCCGTTGTACAAGGCGGTGAAGTGAAGCTTGGGCTCGAACCCAAGTTCCGGCTTTGCAGCGTTCAGACGCTGCGGGTAGAAACTGTTTGCGCCGACCGCCTGCACCTGACCCGAGAGCAGCGCCTGGATCGTGGCCGCGTCATCATCAAACCTGCGGATTTCGGCGCCCGCAGGAGCATTATTGGTGACTTGGGTGTCCTGCGTGGAGGAGCGTGGGACGCCGATAACGTACTTCCCCATATCGGCATTACTGTTGATCGGAGTTGCCTGGGCAGCGACCAGTGTAATCTCATTGGCAACATACGGTTTGGAATATTGTACCGCCTTCGCGCGCTCGGGCAGCATGGCCATGGTCGCGAACAGAATGTCCACCCGGCCTGTGGTCAGCGCCGGAATACGGTTGGCCACCGCCAGCGGGACGAACTCGGCCTTCACGCCGAGATATTCAGCGAAGGCGCGCCCCATGTCGGCATCGATCCCATCCTGCTTTCCCGAGCTATCGACATAGCCCCAGGGCGGATTATCGCCCTGAATGCCGATGACGACGACGCCCTTCTTCTTCACGTCCTCCAGCGTGCCCGCCTGCGAGCCGCCTGCGACAACGATGGCCGCGAGCGTCAGCAGCGCAATGCCGAGCTGGCGACGATTGAGCGAAAACAACATGAGTATCTCCTCCTGGTGATGGCTGTGTTTGATTGAGTAGGTGCGCCGAACCTACCTTTGACCGGCCAGGGCGAGCCTGGCCTCCACCCGACTGCCCCACCATGAGAGTGGCCAGCAGAGGATGAAATACATTGCGCCGACCACACCGAAGACGAGCAACGGCTGGTAGGTCTGGTTCGATACGATTTGACCGGCGCGGGCGAGTTCGATGAAGCCGACGATGGCAGCGAGCGAGGTGCCCTTGATGAGCTGCACGAGATAGCCGATGGTCGCCGGCAGCGCGATGCGAATGGCTTGCGGCAGCACGATGTCGCGCATGCGCGCGGAATAATGCAGACCGAGCGCCATTGCGGCCTCGGTCTGACCGCGAGGCACGGCCTGGATTGCGCCGCGCCAGATCTCGCCGAGAAAAGCCGAGGCGTTGACGGTGAACCCGATCGCGACCGCAACGAATGCCGACAGCTTCAATCCGAGGAGCGCCAAGCCGTAGTACACCACGAACAGTTGCAGCAGCAGCGGTGTCCCCTGGAAGATTCCGATATAGATCCGGACTATCCATTCCACACTCGTGCGACCGCAGGTGCGCAACAGTGCGACGACCAGGCCGGCGGTACAGCCACCGACGAATGCAACCAGCGTCAGGAGTACCGTCCATTGCAGACCACGCAGGAGGAAGCCGAACTCGGGAAGGCCGAAATGCGGTGTCATGATCTGTGCTCCTCAGCGCGTCGGATATGAGAAGAAGCGGTGAGAGATGATTGCGAAGCCCGCCATCAGCAGCCAGGAGATCGCGAGGTAGAGGAAAGTGACGAAGAAATAGACCTCGAAGCTGCGGAATGTGTCGCTTTCGATGCGCTGCGCCACCGACGTCAATTCATAGGCGGACACAGCCGAACAGATCGACGAGGTCAGCGTCAGCATGATGAACTGTCCCGTGAGCGAGGGATAGATCGCGCGAAGCGCGGGCTTGAGTACGATGGAACGGAATACCTGCCCTTTGTGCAGTCCGAGCGCGTAGCCGGCCTCGATTTGCCCTTTGTGAATCGATTGCACGCCGCCGCGGATGATCTCGATGGCGTATGCCCCTCCGTTCACACCGAGCGCAATAATGGCGGTGGCAGTCGGATTGAGCTTTACCCCGACGAGTGGCAGTGCAAAGAACAGAAAGAAGATCTGCACCAGGAACGGCGTGTTGCGCACGATTTCGACGAAGCCGATCACGATGGCGCGCAACCAGGCCGCCTTCGCATCGCGGGCTGCGACGCCCGCGACGCCGATGATCATTGCGAGCGTCATGCCAGCAAGCGCCAACCCCAACGTCCCCACGCAACCCCACAGCAACGCGGGCATTGCGTGCCAAACCACCGAGAAATCGAGCGTGTAGCCCATCTTGCGTTTCCTCTCGGGCGTTGTGCGTACCGCTCGCCCATCGGCCGGATGTCATCCTCCCAGGGATGCGAAAGTTGCGAAGAAGACGTCTGGATCAGGCGAGACGCCCGTGAACAGGCGGAATGCTTCGGTGCCCTGGAAGATTGCCATTCCGCCACCATCGACGGTGCGGCAGCCGAGGGTACGCGCCGCGCGCAGCAGCGCGGTCTCCAGCGGGAAGTAGATGATCTCAGCGACCCAGAGACCGGAACAGAGCATTGCCAGCGGCAGCGGCGTTCCCGGATACTTGTCCATGCCAATGGGCGTCGCGTTTACAATTCCGTCTGCGGCAGCCACGGCCGCTGCGACATCCCGGCCGACCCTCAAGCGCCCTTTGACAAATCGAGAGGACAAGCCGTCGACCACGCTCTGCGCCTTGGCCAAGTCGACGTCTATGATGGTCAGTTCCTGCACGCCAAGCTTCATGAGCGCGAAAGCAACCGCCGCGCCCGCGCCGCCTGCGCCGAATTGCACGACACGACCGAGTGGTGCACCTTGCATGCTGCGGCGAAAATTCTCGGCAAAGCCGAACCAGTCCGTGTTATGGCCGGTCATCCGGCCCTTTCTGACGACCACGGTGTTCACAGCGGCAAGCGCCTCCGCGTCGGGCGAAAGCTCGTCCAACAGTGGAAGGATCGCCTGCTTACAGGGATGGGTCACGTTCAATCCGTCAAAGCCCATCCGCCTTGCGGCCGTGAGCAATTCCGGTAACGCTTCGACCCCGAGGTTCAACTCGACCAGATCGATCTTCTTGTAGAGATAGCGGATGCCAGCGGCGTCTGCGGCCGCTTCGTGCATGGGCGGCGTGCGAGACGCCGAGATGCCGCTGCCGATCAGGCCGACGAGAAAACTGGGTTTGGGATGCATTGTCGGCGTCGTCCGTCAGCTCAATGGGACAGTCAATTCGGCGATGATCTGGGCCGTGCTCGGTCGGACGCCACGCCACCAGACAAAGGCTTCCGCCGCCTGCTCGACCAGCATGCCGACGCCGTCAGCCAACTTGGCCACGCCTTCAGTGCGGGCCGCTTGCAGAAAGGGAGTCAATCCTTTGCCATAGGCAAGTTCGTACGCCAGCTCCGCGCCCTGGAAGACATTGCTCGGAAGCGGCGGCATTTCACCTCGCAGGCTGGCAGAAGTCGCGTTGACCACGACGTCATAGCCCTCGGCAAGGTCGGCCAGTTCAGCGTAGCCGCTCACGATCAGGGGACCACAGCCGGCAAACTCTTCGGCCAATGCCACGGCTTTGGACAGCGTTCGATTGACGAGAACCAGCTCGGACGGTTGCTGGCGCAGAAACGGCAGTAACGCGCCACGTGCCGCTCCCCCAGCGCCGAGCATCAGGACGCGCCGGCCAACCATTTTGACGCCGAGATTGGCAGTGATGTCACGCGCCAGGCCGATTCCGTCGAAATTCTCGGCAATGATCCGATCGCCCTCGAACTTCAGGCAGTTTGCGGCACCTGCGCGTTGGGCGCTCTCTGAGAGCTCATTTGCATAAGCGAAGGCATCGAGCTTGAACGGGGCGGTGATGTTCAGCCCCTTGGCGCCCTCCGTCCGGAATTGATCAACCCGTGCGCTGAAGCCATCGATGGGCCCCTCGATCGCCTCATAGACGAGATCCTGTCCCATCATTTTGGCGAAAGTGCCATGGATGAAAGGTGACTTGCTGAAGCCGATCGGATTGCCAATCACCGCATAGCGATCGCTCATCGCTCACTCCTGCACTGCAGCTTCGTTGTAGAGCACGCCGTCGCGCACCATCGCGTCGACGGCTTCGGCCGACAGTCCCAGCGAGACAGCAATGCGACGATTGTCCTGTCCAAGCAGTGGCGCCGGAGTGCGCACCGTGGTGTCGCAATCGGAAAACCGGAACGGCAGGTTCGGCAGCGTTACCTTGCCGAGCACCGGATGCTCCTGCTCGACCAGCATGCCGCGCGCATGGATCTGCGGATCCCTCACGACCTCTTCGATGGTCTGCACGGGAGCGGACGGCACACCTGCTTCCTCGAGTGCCGCAAGACACGCATCTCGAGACGGCTGCGATAGCGTCCAATTGCGCACAATCTCCATGGCTTCAGCATAATGGGCGTTCCGCGCGGCGGGCTTGGCGAAACGCTCGTCCAATGCCAGCGTGTCTCCTCCAATCAGGCTCGCCAATCGTCGCCACGCATCATCGACTTGCGCAGCGATGACAAGATTGCCGTCCTTGGCCGGAAAGACGCCGTAAACTGTCGAATCCGGCTGTCCGCTGCCGGTTTGCTTCGGCAGGTCAGCGCCGCCCGAGAGGAAGTAACGCTGAACCGCATAGTCGTGCATCGAGACCATGCAATCGTACAGCGCCAGATCGATATGTTGGCCGCGCCCGGACGACGCACGGCCAACCAGCGCCGCATTGATAGCAGCGACGCCATGAATGCCAGTGTACATATCGGCCAGCGGCATCCGCAGCAGCGGCGGCGGTTCGCCGGGATTGCCCAGTTGCGCCAGCGCACCCGACATCGCCTCTGCGATCAGGCCGAAGCCCGGACGATCGGCATAGGGACCGGTATGGCCATAGGCGGAGACCGAGCAATAGATCAGCCTCGGATTCCGCGCTGATAGTGCTTTGTAACCGAGACCGAGACGTTCGAGTGCGCCGGGTCGGTAATTCTCGATGAAGACATCGGCCGTGTCGACCAGCTTCATCATCATGTCGAGACCACGCTCGTCGCGCAGGTCGATGCAAAGTCCCTGCTTCCCCATATTCTGCTGCAGGAAGTAGCCGGATTGTCCGTCCTTGAAATATCCATGGGCCCGGCCTGCGTCGCCCCCCTTTGGGCGCTCCACCTTGATGACCTCCGCGCCCATCGCGGCGAGGCAACGGCCCATGAACGGGCCGGCCAGGAAATGGCTGTAGTCGATGACGCGAATGCCTTTGAGCGGCAGATCTTGCGCGGTCATGCCTGCTCTCCTGCAGCGCTGGTCTTCGGGCGCATCGGGATCATCAGCCGATGCTCACCTAGCTGAACGACCTCGCCGCGCTGATTGATGAGTTCCGAAGGCAGCACAACGATGCCCCACCCATCCCTCTTTGTGCCGCGCATTGAACCAACGCGGAACTTCACATGCACGGTGTCCCCGAGCTTGATCGGCAGCTTGAAATCCCATGTCCAGCCCAGCGACATTCCCGGGAGGAACCGGTAGGCGGCACGCGTTTTCAATCCGTCAGCGAGCGACAGACCAAACAACCCATGCGCGACGCGGGTGCCGAACGGCGTTGTCTTCGCGTACTCCTCGTCGACATGGACCGGCGTGAAA
Source organism: Bradyrhizobium sp. i1.15.2 (assembly GCF_040548425.1). Taxonomy (NCBI): domain Bacteria; kingdom Pseudomonadati; phylum Pseudomonadota; class Alphaproteobacteria; order Hyphomicrobiales; family Nitrobacteraceae; genus Bradyrhizobium; species Bradyrhizobium sp. i1.15.2. Next base: position 37,805 of record NZ_JBEPRQ010000028.1, read on the forward strand.
TCGCCCGTCAGTTCGGCATAGGCATTCACCATTGCTTCGGTGACCGTCACCGAGGGGGTTACGCATTCATCGCCGACCTTGGCATCGTCCCAGTAGCGCTCATCTGTCATGTCGCGTCTTCCTCTAGGCACGGGGATTGATCGCCAGGGCGGCTTCCACGGCGCCTGCGCTGGCTTGCAAGATTTCGACGTTGAGCCCGCCCGGCAGCTCGAGCCAGTTCGGCCCGGCGGGCAACGCTTTGGCGGCCCAGGCGGCGGCACGGGTGAGCACACCCTCGTAATCGTCGACCATGATGCCGAGATGGGCGAGACGCCCCTCTGGTCCGACGAAATTCGGATCTTCGATGAGTTGCACGCTTCCGAGCACCCAAACCTGACGCGGGCGCGTACCATCGGCGGGTTGCTCATCGCGAATGGCGAGACCAAGCACCTCACGAAAGAAGTCGACGTGACGATCAACGTCCGGCACGCGGATCGCGACGTGTTCGACATAAGCGCGGGGCAATGACATCTCAGGACTTTCCAGGATAGTCGCTGCGGGCGTATTCGATGCCCTTGACCAGCGCGACGAGGGTGGAATTGACGGGGGTCGGCACGCTGAGCTTGGCGCCCCAGCGCACGACGGAGCCGTGGATGTAGTCAACCTCGGTGAGATTGCCGGACTGCAAACTCTGCAACATCGACGTCTTGAACTCGGGCGGCAGTCCAGCGGACGCCATCGACCAGGCGCGTCGCGGATCGGTAATCGAGATCTTCACGCCAGCAGCTTGCGCGACCGAGATGCCCTCCGAGATTGCGGCCAGCGCGCAATCTTCCAGAACCGGCAGCGAATACAGGCCGCCATAAGTCAGCCCGGTCACGGCGGTAATTCCTCCTCCGGCGACGTTGATGAACAACTTGTCCCACATCGTGCCCAAGATGTTGTCGCTGAGCAGCGTGAGAATGCCGGCGCGATTAAAGGTCTCGGAGATTCGCTGCGCACGTTCTGTCAAGCGCCCATCAAGCTCGCCGATGATGGTCTCCTTGCCGATGACCCCGGAACGAACATGACCAGGGCCGAGCAGCACACCGCCGACGTAGGTCTTGCCCGCCACGACCCGGTCACGACCAACCTCCTCCGACAGGATGTCCTCGTGACCAAGACCGTTCTGAAGCGACATCACGACCGTCCGCGGCCCGATGATCGGCGCCGCGGCACGGATGGCATCCCGCGTGTGGTAGGATTTGACGAGGATAATGACGAGGTCCGCTTCTACGCCGACCTGAGCCGCGGAGGTGCAAGCAGTGACCTTCACGACGGTCTCGGCGCCATCTTCGAGTATTCGCAGGCCACCGGCATTGATTGCGCCGACATGAGCCTGGAACGGATCGATCAGCCAGACCTCGGCCCCGCCGCGCGCCAACGTACCGCCGATGGTCGAGCCCAAGGCTCCCGCTCCGATAAAGCAGATCCTCATCCGAACGCTTCTCCCGCGCCATTCTCGGCGTTGGAAGCATCGTAGCTGGCGGCTCGATATTTATATATGTTATGATTCTTATATCCGTTATTGTGAATTGCAATGAAGCACCAGGATCACACCGAGACCAACCTGCTGGACCCGCGCCTTCTCAGGCTCTTCGATGCATTGTTCACCACTGGCAGCGTCACCAGGGCAGCCGAAAAGCTCGGCCAAAGTCAGCCGACCATCTCGATCTGGCTGGCCCGCCTGCGTGCGGAACTGGACGATCCGCTCTTCATCCGGTCAGCGAAGGGCATGCTGCCGACGCCGCGCGCCGAGGCTCTCATCGGCACCGCGAGGCAGGCGCTGGAAATGCTGCGTCGCCTTGCCGAGCTTCGCACCGATTTCGATCCGACAACCGCAAAGCGCCGTTTTGCCATCTGCATGACGGACGGAAGCCACGTCACGCTGCTTCCGTCCATTCTCGCCCACGTCCGCCGCGTTGCCCCAGGCGTTCGTATCGAGGCGACACAGATTGGCGCCGACACTCCACGCATGCTGCAATCCGGTGAAGCCGACATGGCGCTCGGCTACATCTCGGATCTCGATGCTGGACACTTCCAACAGGCGCTGTTTCCGCAGGATTGGGTCTGCCTCGCGAACGCAAAACATGCTCGGATCCGCGACCGCATCACGGCAAAGGATTTCAGGCGTGAGGCTCACGTCCTCATTCGCTCCGGCACTGGACATCAGTTGCTCGCGGGCGCGCTGCAGGAGCAGAAGATAGTCCTCGACGTTGCACTGGAGTTGCCCGGCTTTTTGGGGCTACCCGCAATCGTCGGAACGACTGACCTGCTTGCTACCCTGCCAAGGCACATCGGCGAAACCCTGGCTCACTATTACGGACTGCGCGTGCTCAACTGCCCGCTGCCGATTGCCGGCTTCACGGTGAAGCAATATTGGCACGCCCGCTTCCATCACGACCCGGCAAGCCAATGGCTGCGTGGCCTCTGCGCGGAGCTTTTTCAACAGCAGGAAGTACGCGGTCTGCATCGTTCCGGTCGGCCGAAGAAACGAGTGCCTCGCGATTTGCAGTCGCAATGAGCTTGTTGAGATCGGCTTTCGGGTAACTTGCCCTACGACCGAAGCTTAACGCCCGGCTCTGCGCACCATGTCGAATGGGGTGAGATACAGGACAAAGGAAACTTCACCCGCAGCGATCTGCCCGTGCACCGTCCCGCCACGAAAGATATCGCGCGAGACCCGTTCTATTCTCGGCCACCATTTCGCGAAGGTATTGGGAAGCAAGAACTCTTATTTGGTGGACGCACCAGGGCTCGAACCTGGGACCCGCTGATTAAGAGTCAGCCACGGGTCAAATACAATCAATGACTTATGGATCGCACTGCTGCCCTTATCCGACCGCAAATGGGCATTCGTCGCACACCACATTCCACTCCCACCTACAGGATTGGAGCCGGTCGAGATCCCTTGACGAACCTAAGAGCTGATCCGGTTCGGCTGGAATCGCAATCGCGCCAGCGGATTTACCGCCGCGCCAGATCGGTGGCGTTGCGATGCGTCGGGGGTTCGAGTCAGGAGGCCGCTACCGCTTTTCCCCACATGACGCCAATCTGCGATATTTCCTCCGATCGTCCGCCTAAACGGTGGGTTAGATCAGGGTAGGTGCTCGCGCACGGGCAAGGCCTTCCGTCATGAGACGGCGGAACCTCGGAAAACCCCAAATGCAGAGCTGCCTGGTGGGGTTTCATCACGTCACTCATTGATCCTAGTTGCTCAATAAACGATTCCCAGCTTTGCAAGCGACAGCGTCCGCGACGAGCGTGGCTCAATTCTTTGGTGCAAACGCTTCGGTCGCCGCCTTCATGGCAGACTCGCTCATGCTTTTGCTTTGCTCGGTGAGCAATCGCATTTGCGCCTGGAAAAAATCAGATTGAATCTCGAGCGCGTCATGCATGTCCTTGGCCTGCATGAGTTTGTCGCCGAGGCCGAACGTCGCCGTGACGTTGCGTTGCATGTAGCCGCAGAACTCCTTGGCGTGGTTTGCTATCGGCAGCTTCGAGGCGTTCAGTCCCATTTCCAGCTGCTCGAAATACTCCGCGTTGGCCTTACGCAGGCGAAGAAGCGTCTCGGCGAGCATGGTGCGGATATCCGCTGCGGATGGATTGATATCGGCCATGGTGTCATTCCTCCTTGTTATGCCGCAAGTCCCCCGAACCACGCACCAAAATAGCCGGCGTAGAGCGCGGGCATTTCGAGATTCATCGAATGTCCGATACCGGGCACGACGACGAGGCGGCAGTCCGGCATTGCCGCGGCCATCGCATGAAGATCCGCGGGAGGGATCCAGCCGTCCCGTTCGCCCCACAATACCAGGTGCGAATGCCCGATCTCCGGCATGCGGCTCTCCAATTCCCGACTCTCCCGCTCGCGCGTGAGATTGACGGGCGTCCCGATCCAGATCCCTTCGGAGACGCCGAAGGTTTGTTCGATGATCCGGTCGAACAGCGCCTGGATGTCCGCGCCCCCTGGACGGAATTGCGGGACCTTATTCGGCGCCATGCTTTCCGGCACGAACAGCGATGAGGCCGCGGTCGCCATCACCGACCGGGTCACCTCCTTGCTCGCCATCATGGCGCGGAACAGCCCGATCTGGTCGGCATTAAAAGCCATGCCGAGCGGCGTGACCGGATCAAGCGCAAATACCCGCCCGAATCGCCGTGGCTGCATCAGGAGCATGCGGGCCGCGATGATGCCGCCGGTTGAATGCGTTGCAAGATGGCAGTAGTTGATGTCCAGGGTATCGAGCGCAGCCAGCATGTCCTTTGCGTGCTGCTGCATCGTGTAGTTGGTGTAGTCAACCGCAGGTTTCGGCCGGTCGCTGTCGCCGCAGCCGCGCCAGTCAATGCCGATGACGCGAAGACCAGAAGGAAACAGCGGCGCAGCGAGTTCGATCCAGTCCTTGCTGGCGAGATTGCCGTGGATGAAGACGACGGTAATGTCGCCTTTGCCCCACTCTCGCCAGCCCAGCTGGACTTCGCCCGCTTGCACCATCGGCATGGACCGGTCCTACTTGTTCAGGCCGGCGGTGGGCGCGGCGCCGGCCGGCGTCGGTGCCACCGGCAAAGCAGAAGCCACCGAGCCCTTGATCATACGATCGGTTCCAACCGGCGACGACGTGTCGACGCTTCCGCGCGTCACGAAATCCACTACATCTACCGGGTATTCAACCGGGTTGTCCGTGTGGATGAAGTGCCCGGTCTCCGGATAAATCTTGAGGATCGGCCGGTTGCCCGCATTGGTCATGCGTGTCATGAAGGGCGTGATGGCATCGCGTCCGAGATCCGTCAGTCCATTGAACGCCGGCGTCGGGATGAACGGCTCCTTGTCGCCGAAGACGAGAAAGATCGGAGCCTTGATCTGCGTGAGCCGCTCGTACAGGTTTTTCGGATCATCCTGCTGGAGCTCCGCTCCGATCGTGTAGACGTCGTAGATGAACACGTTGCACCACTGCTCGAGCTCCTTCGGATTGCCTTTAGTCAGCCCAACGCGCTGCTCGGTGTGGAAGCGGGCATATTCGCTGTCGCTGAAGAAATAGCCGCTCTTCGCCGCAGACACCGCGCCAGTCTCCGGATCGCGTTTCTTGAAATAGAAGAAGTCGCGGATGTTCTGCTCGTCACGCGCCTTCTCGGCGGCCAGAATGCCGGTCTGGTCCCAGGTCGCCCTCCACTTGTCGAAGTCATGATCGAAGGCCGGGTCGAACAGCGGCGCCTTTTTGCCCTTGGCGATGGTGATCTCGCGAGGATATTCCTCGAGACCTGATGGCGCCTCCAGCGCGAGACCCTGCACTGCATCCGGCCAGGTCAGGGCATAACCCATCACGAACTGACCGCCGAGCGAATGGCCGAGATAATACGCCTTCTTGACGCCGAGCTGGTTGACGACGAGATCGTAGATGACCTCGCGCATGTCCTGCATGGTGCGCGCCGGACTCTTGTCGAGATTGCCGGGTCCGGACATACCGTAATGCGGCAGGTCGGGCACGATCACGCGCAAGCCGCTACGCAGCGCATACTGCATGATGTTGCCGTAGTGCCCGCCGAACGCGCCTTTGCCATGGACGATCACAAGGATCTTCGGATCCTTCTCCGTGCCGGCGTATTCATCCATGTAGCCGATCTGCCAGGAATTTCCGCCCTTGTCTTTGGCATTGGCGTATTTGACCGGATAGGGATAGGTCACGAACTCTTTCCAGAACGACTTTTTGGGGTCGATGTTCTCGGCGACGCCGGGCACGCGATAATTCTTGTCAACGAATTTCTGCGCGCGGTCGAGGCTCGCCACATCATCCATGAAGGCAACGAACTTCGGGTCGTTCTTGCGCTGGTTGATGATCGGAAACACACCATAATGTGCGACCGGGCTTTCCTGAGCGATAAGGTCCGCACCGGGTACACGGTCGACAGCCTTCTGAGCCAACTTGAAGTTCAGCCACAGGTCGTTGGTAATGTGCATCACCAACGTGCGCGCCTGGATCCGGCCGAGATAAGCATTGATGTTGTGGGTCTCGCCGACACGGTTGCGCCAGACCAGGTCGACCGCATCGTAAAGCTTGGCACGGTTGACGACGTTCAAAGCCGCCTTTTCGTTCGGGGGGTCCCAATAAAAAATTTCGGGCTGGACGGCGCCCCAATTCTGGGTCGTACGGAACGCAAAGTCATAGCCGGTCATGCCGAGGATCGACCAGCCGAACGCCACGCCCGGCATCGGATGCTTCTCTTTGGGCAGCTTGTAATAATCACCATTCGTTTCCTGCCACACCGGATCGGATTCGATCGCCGCGGTCATCATCTGGAATGTCCAGTTGCCGACAGGATCTTCCCCATCCGACTGCGTGGTGCCACCGATCGGCATCATTGCGCCGATATATTCGGGATGCATCACGCCCCAGACATAGGTCTGCGTGCCGCCCATGGAAACGCCGGACACTAGGGCCACGCGCGCGACCTTCAGCCCGTCGCGCAGCATGCGATAATTGGCCTGGACCATGTCATAGTAGCTGTACTGCGGAAACTTTACGCCGAGACCGTCCGAAGGTTTGCTGGCGCCCCAGGTTCCGAGCGGATCGACCATGATGACATAATAACGATCCGTATCGATGGGACGGCCGGGACCAATAATTGGCACGGTGCCTGACAAGGCTGCTCCTTTGACCCACTGCTCGTACATGTCGGTGGCATCGCCGGAATAATATGAGTTGATGACGACGGCATTGGTGATCTCACCGGCGGCGTTGCGCCGCGGCGTACCGACCGCGATATAGGCGGTGTGCAATTTCCCGACGCCCAAAGATTCGAGCGTGACGCCGCCCTCGCCGCCATTCTCCCACTTCGAGGGATCGGCCAGATCGTACTTGCCCCCAAGTCGAAAATTCGCGATCTCGTAGGTCTTCTTCAGCCCGTCATGCTGCATCTGCGACGAGCGGCGCGTGAAGGGCTGCGCAACCGCGAGCGATGTCCCGATCAACAGCAACAGCAGGCTGATGAGATATCGCCGCATGACATGTCTCCCGACCATGGCGAATTCCTCCGGCAGGCTTTGATTTTGCCAAACGCTAGGAGAGGACGCGGCGCGACCCTTGATCTAGCGCAAGGGAATTCGCACTGCCCGCGCGAGTGTCTTGGCACCGAATTACATGCCGGACGCCGCAATGCCTTTCCTCACGCACGGCTCCTACCGGATCCGGTATGAGCTCGACGGTCCTGTGACGGCGCCGGCCTACGTGCTGGTCAATGGACTGACTCAATACTCCGAACTGTGGACCGCTTACCGAGACGCGCTCATCGCACGGGGATTTCGCGTTGCGACATTCGATCTGCTCGGCCAGGGCGCCTCCGACAAGCCGACGCTCTTCATCAATCAGGACGACCATGTCCTTGCGCTGCATCGCCTGATCGAAATGCTCGGTGAAGGTCCGGTCTTCCTCAGTGGAATCAGCTTCGGTGGCCTGATCGCGCTGCGCTACGCGATCGAGCATTGGAGGCGCCTCTCGGGTCTGGTGCCAATGAGTTGCTTTGCCGAGCTTTCGCCTCAACTTCTCCTGATCGGCAACGCACTACGCACCGGCCTAATTCTGGGTGGAACCGGCTATCTCCAGGATCTGCTGCTGCCGATGAATCTGTCCGATGAATGGTTGAAGCCGCTGTTGGATAAGCTCGACGGTGTCAAGCGGCAGGGCTGGCTGGTCAATGACCTCTACGCGCTGCAGAACCTGATGGAGTCGTTCCTCGACTTCCAGCCGCTGACGCCGCAACTCGCCTCGATCGCCGTCCCAACCATGATCCTGAACGGAGAGTTCGACTTCCTGACGCCGCGTGCCCTCCACGAGACGCTGCGAGTCGGAATCCCCAACAGCGCGCTCGTGATCATCCCGGGCGCCTATCACGCTTTCACGTTGGAAAAGGGTGCGCTCACAGCCGACCTGCTCGCGCGCTTCGCCGATGACGTGCTGGCCGGACGCTGGCAAGGTAACAAAGCGGTCTGGATTGCGCCCGAAGACCCTGGTGGTGAGCTCACTCCATTTCCCGCCAGCTACGACCATCTGCGTGCCATCCCCGTCCAGAGGACCCGGGCATGAGCGGACTTCTCGGACCACTCGACTCCGAAGGCCGAGTGCCGCACAGCCAGCAGACTCGCGTCGCCGCTTTCCTGATCTCGGCCCATGGCGCTCTCGCAAGGCAATTCGCCCTCGCCCTGCCGGCGAAGTTCGAGGCCGGCTGGCAGACAGAATTGAACGCTCAGTTCTACCGAGAGAGCGAGATCGTGTCGCTTCTGATGCGCGCAACCACATGGGTGCCGGACCTCGCCCTTGGCTATATGGCCATATCCTGGGAGGCCGCCTGGCTTCCGACGCCGAACGAAGGCATTGCCGATCGCATTCTTTGGCAAGCAGTCCACCTCGCCACGCTCGCGCATGCCGTCCACGCCGGGATCCGGCCAGCGGCGTTACTACCGCTTGAGGCAAACCCGAATGACCCCTTCGTGATGGCGCTACGCCGCATCGAGTTCGAGAGCGGACGTCTGTTGCAGGCGCAAATCCTGTTCCTGAAAGGTCCCGACCTGTTACCCTTCCGTGGCACCGTCAGCACAGTCCTGGAAAGCCGACACACCGAACTGCGCAAGCTCTGGCACGACGCGCTCGCGAGCGTGGGAATCGTCCGCGAATGATGCGGAGCCTTGACGCAGATCAAAGCAGCGCGATTTCCGCCCTCCAGCATTCATCGACGCCCTGCACGCGCCGACCGGAGTTCTCCCTCATGAAGGCCATCTCCCTCGAAGAAGCCGTCGCAATGATCCCGGTCGGCGCGAGTGTCATGGTCGGCGGATTCATGGGTGTCGGAACACCGGAGCGCCTGCTCGACGAGGTGGTGCGGCAGAAGAAGGGCGGTCTGTCGCTGATCTGCAATGATGCGGCGATCCCCGGCAAGGGCGTCGGCAAGCTGTTCGATGCTGCGCTGGTCGCGCGATTGACCGCAACGCATATCGGTCTCAATGCGAAGGCACAGCAGCAGATGCTGGCAAACCAGATCACCGTCGATCTGGTACCCCAGGGAACCTTCGTCGAGCGCATTCGTGCGGGTGGATGCGGGCTAGGTGGAGTTCTGACGCCAACCGGCGTCGGCACGCTGGTTGCGCAGGGCAAGCGCGAGATCGAAGTCGACGGAAAGCCTTTTCTGCTGGAGACAGCCTTGCGTGCACAGTTTGCGCTAGTGCACGCCTTCCTTGCCGACTACCTCGGCAACTTGGCGTACGCACTGACCTCGCGCAACTTCAATCCAGTCATGGCGATGGCCGCCGACACCGTGATCGTCACCGCGGAGAACATTGTGCCAATCGGCGTGATCGCGCCCGACCACGTCGTGACCCCGGCGCCGCTCGTCGACTACCTCATTACAAACGGGTGACGACATGGATCCGCAGATCATCATCGCCCGGCGCGTCGCCAAGGAGCTTCGGAGCGGCGACCTCGTCAATCTCGGCATCGGTATCCCGACGCTCGTCGCGAACTACGTTCCAACGGACCTGAAGGTATTCTTCCAGTCGGAAAACGGCCTGATCGGAACGGGGCCTATCCCCGAGCAAGGCCTGGCGCATCCGACGCTAACGGACGCAGGGGGGCGCCCGATTAGCGCGCTGCCCGGGGCCTCGACCTTCGACAGCGCGATGTCGTTCGGACTGATCCGCGGCGGCCATGTCGACGTCACGGTGCTTGGCGGCCTTCAAGTCGATGCCCATGGCCATCTCGCCAACTGGATGATCCCGGGCAAGATGGTTCCCGGCATGGGCGGCGCCATGGATCTCGTGAGCGGCGCGAAGCGGGTCATCGTCGCCATGCAGCACGCAGCAAAGGGCAAGTCGAAGATTGTTGCGAAATGCAGCTTGCCGCTCACCTCGGCGCGGCCAGTGAATCTAGTCGTCACCGACATGGCTGTGATCGGCTTTGCCGATGGCACGGCGACGCTTCTTGAGACCGCGCCGGGCGTCACGATCGGCGAAGTGATGGCTGCGACTGAAGCCGACCTTCTCGTCGGCGACCATGTCCCGGAGATGATGATCTGAAGGTGAAGGACATGCGGATATTCGGCAATTTTGATGAGATAAGATCTGCGGTCGGTACCGAAATCGGCGCTAGCGACTGGATCGAGGTAACGCAGGACCGGATCAACAAGTTTGCGGAAGCGACCTGCGATGAACAGTGGATCCATGTCGACCAGGAGCGCGCGAGGAAAGAAATGCCCGGCGGCACCACCATCGCCCATGGCATGCTGTCCCTGGCGCTGGCACCGATGTTCATCCGCTCGGTGATGGGGTTAAAAGGCCTCCGAAACACCCTGAACTACGGCGCCGACAGGATCAGGTACCTTTCGCCGGTCCCGGCGGGCTCAAAGCTGCGTGGCCGCGTCAGCGTTGCTGAGACGGAGGATGTCCCTCCCGACGGGCTGCGCGTGAACTATCATCTGGTCATCGAGATCGAAGGCGGCAATCGACCGGCCTGCGTGGCCGAGCTAATCGCCCTGCACTATCGCTGAGTCGCATCCCGTCCCCTTCAGTCGATGATGTGATAACCACCATCAATATAAAGAACGCTTCCTGTAATGAGCTTGGCGCCGTCGAGCGCGAGAAATGCCGTGGCGTTGCCGACGTCTTCAATGCTGACCAGGCTGCGCGACGGGGCCTTGGATTGCGCCTTGTCCATCAGTTCGTCGAACTCTGGAATGCCTGATGCCGCTCGCGTAGCCAGCGGCCCGGGCGAAATCGCGTGCACGCGGATGCCCTTCGGCCCAAGCTCGGCGGCGATGTAGCGGACGGAGGCTTCGAGCGCCGCCTTGGCCACACCCATCACATTGTAGTTTTCGACCACCATCTGGCTGCCGTAATAGGTCATCGTGAACATGGTGCCGCCGTTCTTCATCAGCGGCTCGGCCAAATGCGCCATGCGCATGAAGGACCAGCAGGAGACCTCCATCGTCTTCAGGAAGCCGTCGCGACCGACGTCCACCACACGTCCGTGCAAGGCTTCCTTCGGTGAGAATGCGATCGAGTGCAGCAGGAAATCGAGCTGGCCCCAGTCCCTCTCGACCCGGGCAAATACTTCTTCGGTCTGCCCCTCCGTCATTACATCGAGTGGCATGAAAATAGACGCCTCAAGTGCCTGGGCAAGAGGCTCGACGTGCTTCTTCGCGCGGTCGTTCAGGTAAGTGACGGCTAGATCGGCACCAAGCGCACGAAAGGCCTTGGCGCATCCCCATGCGATCGACTGGTCGTTGGCGATGCCCACGACGAGGCCTTTTTTCCCCTTCAGGGCAATCTTGGTATCCGGAAATACGGGAATCATGATGCCCTCTCCTGTCTTTGATTGGTCGATGTTCTGTTCATCAGCACTGAGAGAGTGTGCTGCGCGATCATCAGCTCCTCGTCGGTCGGCACCACATAGACTGGAATGCGACTGTCGGGACCCGAGATCAGCTGTGAGTGGCGCGTATTCTCGGCTTGATTGAGGGTGACGCCCAGCCACGCAAGCTGGCCAGCGACATGCGCGCGAATTGTTGCGGAGTTTTCGCCGATACCAGCCGTAAACACAAAGGCGTCCAGCCCCTGCAGCGCTGCGGCAAGCATGCCGGCACTGAGGCCTATGCGATAGCAGAAATATTCGACGGCCAGTCTGGCTCTCGGATCGTCACTGCTCTCCAGCACGCGCATATCGTTGCTGACGCCGGATAACCCCTTCAAGCCGCAATCGCGGTAAAGGAAGTTCTGGATGTTGGAGGCAGACATCCCCTTCTCGGAAATGAGATAGAGCACCACCCCAGGGTCGATCTGACCAGGGCGGGTTCCCATCGGAAGCCCGTCGAGAGCGGTGAAGCCCATAGTGCTTTCGACGCTTCGTCCCACGCTGAGAGCGCACATCGAGGCGCCGCTTCCGAGGTGAGCGACGATAATCCGCCCATTCGCAACTTTCGGCGCGACCTTTGGCAAGGTCTTCGCAATGTACTCGTAAGAGAGACCGTGAAAGCCGTAGCGGCGCACGCCCTCGGCATAAAGATGATGTGGAATCGCATAATGATCGGCCACCGCGCTATGTGTGCGATGAAATGCGGTATCGAAACAGGCGACCTGCGGAAGCTCCGGGAAATTGCCGAGAATCGAGCGGATCGGCGCCAGATTATGGGGTTGATGCAGCGGCGCGAGCGCGATGTACCGCTCCAGCCGGGTCACGACACCATGATCGAGCTGGATCGGCCGATCGTAGTCCGGGCCACCGTGAACGACGCGATGACCGACCGCGATCGGGTGAATGCGTTGCTCGTCCCGCAACCAGGCGCCGGCAATGTCCATCGCGGCCGGAACATCCGGCACCGCCTCGATCGGATAGGCGCGATCCGCAACCGGATCGCCGGTGGAGCCACTCGCGCGCAAACGCGGGCGGCTGCCGATCCCATCCATCTGCCCTTTCAGCTGTCGCCGCAATATTCCGTCCCCCTCGATCGAGTAGACCTGGAACTTGACGCTGGAGGAGCCGGCATTGACCACAAGGATGGTGTCCATGGCGTTCACGCGGCAATCGTTGGAGCACGCCGGCGCCGGGCATGGGCATACAGCGCTGCGACCGCGCACGAGGCCATCCGCGCACGCGCCGAATCCGCGCGTGAGGTCAGGACGACCGGGACCCGGGCTCCGAGCACGATGCCCGCGCCGTCCGCCTTGGCGAAATAGGCGAGGTTCTTTGCCAGCATGTTGCCGGCCTCCAGGTCGGGAACGACGAGGATCTGCGCGCGACCGGCGACCTCGGACTTGATCCCCTTGATGCGCGCCGCCTCCAGGTCGATGGCGTTGTCGAAAGCCAGCGGTCCGTCGAGGATCCCTCCGGTGATCTGCCCGCGATCCGCCATCTTGCAGAGTGCTGCCGCCTCGATCGTAGACGGAATTTTCGAGGTCACGGTTTCAACCGCTGACAGGATTGCCACGCGCGGTGACTTGCCGAATCCAGCTTCCACGTAAAGATCGATCGCGTTCTGGATGATGTCGCGTTTGGCGTCCAGATCAGGGAAGATGTTGATGGCCGCGTCCGTCACGAAGATGGTCTCGGCATAGGCCGGCACGTCCATCACGAAGACGTGGCTGATACGGCGGTCGGTGCGCAGGCCTCCGGCCTTCGCGGTGACCGCGCGCATCAATTCGTCGGTGTGCAAGCTGCCTTTCATCAACAGCTCACCTCGGCCGGCGTGGATCAGCTCTACCGCCTTTGCAGCGGCTTCATCGCTATGCGCTGCGTCAACGAGCTCGAAGGCCGCGATGTCGAGACCATGCCTGGCGGCCGTATCCCGGATCTTCCTTTCAGGTCCGACCAGGAGCGGCCGGATGATGCCGGCCTGTGCACTATCGACAGCGCCGCGCAATGAGCTTTCATCGCAGGGATGCACGACGATGGTTGGGGCCGGCGGCACGGCCTGCGCGGCCGCTATCAGACGGTCGTACTTGCTCGGGGACTGTGCCTGCGATGTGTCGGCTGACATGAGCCGGTTCCTTCCAGACAGCGTTACGATGCCTTCGCCTTGGGGTCGAAAGGGGCAACGTTCGACGCCCTCCCCGACGTTTCGGCGTCGAGACCGAACAGCTGCGCGACACGCTGCAGGCGGCTGGCGCGCTCGCCTGTGATGTCCTCGCTGGCCGACAGCACCTCGCTCATCGTCGTGAAAGCCGCGCGGCGCTGATTGACATCGTCGGGAAGCAACTTCGGGATAACGGCCAGCGCCGCCTCGCGATCGAGCAGCAGCATGAAGAACTGCTCGCGAACCAGCATCTTAAATTCGGCAAGCGCTAATCGCGCTCCGCTGTTGTCGTGACGAGCCTGACGCAACGCCTCGATGCTGCGTTCATCCACCATTCCTCTCGCCGAGCCGATATAAAGCAGGGCACGGATGGCCGCCTCGCGAAGCCCGCCTTCGCCAATCCTGGATCGGAGCTCGGCGATCCGTTTGTCGAGCATGGCACGGTGTTCGGCCGGCATCTCGCGCCCGCGCGACGGTTCAGCTTTCGGATCTATGCCGACCGCCGCCTGTAGCGCCGGGGAGCCGTAGACGTTGAGGAAGATCGCCTCGCTCATCGCTTCCTGCGAATCGCGCCAGCTGTCCAGCGCATGAACGATCTGCTTAGAGACCTGCTCCTGAAATGCCAGGAACGGATTGTCGTTCGAAACCGGCTTGCGGTTCTCTTCTAGCCCTTCCGCTGCCGATTTCACCGCCGTCATCCATGGATTCTGACTGCTGAAGGCCTCATACTGCGTCCGCAGCGGGTGCAGGTTACGCATCAAATCTGCCGTCTGCGGCGCCACCATGCCCTTGATCCAGGGCTGCACGAACTTGCGATAGGCGGCAAGATTAAGCTCCGAGACGCGTTTGGCCGCGGCAAAGCGCCGCTCGTCCTCAGGCGAATTGCCGCCCATGGCACGAATATCCTCGAGCGTTCGGGCCTCGCAGCGCATCACCCATTGGCCAACAACGAGATCGGAACTGGTGGTTTCCTCGTCCTTGGCTTCGAACGTCGCTTCGTAAAGGCCGGGCGGTAGTACATCGATCAGATCGATGTTGCTGGAAAATTCAGCGTGCTCCTTCTTGGCGACGCCGCCCGAGACGAAGATGCCGAGATGGCCGACGCTCTCGTGAACGGTATAGACGATCGTTTGCCCATAGGCCCTGATGTCATCCACGTCGGCGTAGCATTCGAGGATCCAACCCAGCGCCTGCTGCGGCGGAGTGATGTTGTCGCCCTTGGAGCAGAACACCACGATCGGCGAACTGATGTTGCGCAGGTCTACCTTCTGCCCGTCGGATAGGGTGATATTGCCAGCGGCCAAGTTGTTGCCAACGAAGAGTTCGTCGACAATGAACTGAATCTCCTCGGCGTTGAGATTGACGTGCCCACCCCACCAGCGCTCGAACTCGAGGTAGCGATCGGCTTCGGTATCCACCTTCGAATAGACATTGTACTGCTTGGTCCAGAGCGTGTTCGACGGATTTTGGCCTTCGAAGTTCTGGACCAGCCAGGCACCATCGAACTTCCCACCGCCGAGATCGCTAACAAGCGCAGTTAGCCAGCTTCCGCCCAGCAGGCCGCCCGAATATCGCATCGGATTTTTACCATGCACGCCGGCCCAGTACGCGAGCGGGGCTCCGGCGATGATCAGTGGACCGAACAGATCCGGCCGAACCGAAGCCAGGATCATGACCGCCCATCCGGCTTGGCAATTGCCTATGACGCAGGGTTTCCCGTCAGCGTCCGGATGGAGACTGATCACCTTTTCGATGAACAGTGCCTCGGCACGCGCGATACGCTCGATCGTCTGGCCCGGCACCGGCTCCGGCAGGAAGCCGATGAAGTAGCAGGGATGTCCCGCCTTCATCGCGACGCCGATCTCGCTGTCGGCCTTGAACCCGCCGATCCCTGGACCGTGCCCGGCGCGTGGATCA
Source organism: Bradyrhizobium sp. i1.15.2 (assembly GCF_040548425.1). Taxonomy (NCBI): domain Bacteria; kingdom Pseudomonadati; phylum Pseudomonadota; class Alphaproteobacteria; order Hyphomicrobiales; family Nitrobacteraceae; genus Bradyrhizobium; species Bradyrhizobium sp. i1.15.2. The sequence goes on from NZ_JBEPRQ010000028.1 coordinate 53,291, forward strand.
ATCACGATGAACGGCCGCCGTGTGGAATCGATCTCGACGCCGGCTGGCGGGATAATGCGGACAAGCGCGTAATTGACGGGTTCGTCCAACTTGCGGCCATCAATGATCAGTTCGGCCGCATATTGCAGAACGTGTGGCGCGGTTTGGGCGACGTGCTCCCGATATTGGTCGCCGCGCCGGCGCATCACATCGAGAAAGAGTATGCTCCGTTGCCCCGCATCGACCATGTATTCAACGGCCGAGGCGACGAGACCGGACATCGAACCGCCGGGCGTTCCAGGCACTTCCATCTGCATGCTCCGACCTCAATGTCGTATGAATGCATCCAAAGCCCGCCGCAACTGCAGGCCTTTGATATAGGTCAATGCTGGACGGCGAGTACGCCGACCCAGTCGTGTCACGTCGGTCCTCCCGCCGGAATGTGTCGAGCTGACTGCCGAGATTCAGGCCGCCCGCTTTTTTGCGAGGTCCCTTGATACAAATCAAACGGGCAGCCGACCGCCCCATTCATAGACGAGCCTCAGGCCGACGTGTTTTCCGGCCGCCTGAGCCGAGACCTCGCATGCCGGACATCGCTAAATACAGCGCGACGGAACCCTTGCGGGACGGCAGCATGTCCGAAATCCGAGCGCTGCGGCCGGCCGACGAGACGGCCGTCCTCGACGCGCTGGATCAGACCAGCAAGCAGTCGTTGCAGCGCCGTTTTTTTGGGATCAAGCGTCATTTCTCGGACAAGGAGCGCGCGTTCTTCATGGATGTCGACTTCATGAATCACGTCGCGCTGGTGTGCGAGGTCGGGCAATCCGAGCGTACAATGATTGTCGGAGGCGCTCGATATGTCGTGTTTGAGCCCGGACGAGCCGAGTTGGCGTTCGTCGTCATCGACGCTTGGCAGGGCCGAGGCATCGGCTCCATCTTGATGCGCCACCTTGGCGAGATCGCCTCCAATAACGGATTGCGTGAGCTGACTGCGGAGGTCCTGCCCGAAAACAAGTCAATGCTGGCGGTGCTCGGCAAGTTTGGCTTCAGGCGGGACGGGAACCGCGACCCCCACACGATGCATTTGGCGCTACGCCTGGACAATGAGGGGCGGTGATCAATGAGCGGTAAATGGTTCGGGCCCGCGCGCTCAAACTCAACGCTGGTTCATTGACCACAAGAACTCCAGCAGGATTATGCCGCGAGGTGCATCCGTCGGCGTTACGGAAAGCGTGGGCCGCACGTACGAGCAACGTGTTGCTGTAAGGCCGATCCGAGAATGCCGGACTTACCACCAGAGAACACGCTCTCGCGCATCGCCAAGCCGCGAGTTCTCTCGCGCACGAGCCGTCATGAACCTTGCTGATGTCGCAGTCGAAGAGGCACATTATGAAACCCTTTACTCTGCTGCTCGCTTCAGCATCTATGTTCGCATGCGCTGACGATAGCCACGCAGTCGTGAGAATTGCCAATGACCGCGGTGGCTTGATTCAACGTTACCTTGATCGATATGAGGAGTTGAATGAGACTGGCCAAACCGTGGTAATCGATGGCCTCTGCGCGTCCGCCTGCACGATCGTACTAGCAAAACTCCCAACAGATAGAGTTTGCGTGACGGAAAGGGCAAACCTTGCTTTCCACGCAGCTTGGGATCTCGGCCCTGGTGGACGCCATATTACAAATCGAGAAGCTACACGGATGATCTATTCCATGTACCCGGCTCCAGTTCGGAGTTGGATCTCAGGCCGGGGTGGTTTGTCGCCTCACACAATCTTCCTTCGCGGTGCGCAGTTGCAGACGATATTTGCGCGCTGCTATTTGGACTCTGCAGTCTTCCTGCGGTCATAGTCCTTCGCCGGCGTCTGGCCTGCTATGTACAGCGATTGCCGCATGGGAAGTCGAAAAAGACGCTTTGATCTATCTCAATTCTCTGACAGCAGCGGGCCTCAGTTTGAGGGAGTCGCGTCCATCGCTCCGCCGCGCCGGCCGGGCGGTTGGGCGCTTCCAGGGAGCTCGATATGATCAAGTCGCTCGGAATTGCCACGTTCGCCTTCTTCTTCGCAGTATCCGCTCAGGCGATGACACCTGCCCCGATTGCACAGCCCGAAAGCCTGATTACGGAAGTTGCTGCTGCCTGCGGCGTCGGTAGAACACGTATCAACGGCGTGTGCGTCGCACGGACGACGGTCCGTCAAACCCGTCGGGCGGTCCGCAGATGTGTTAGAGGGACAACGTGCTGATTGGTTGTCCTCAAGGACAATACGCAAAGTGGTTCGTCGTGATTAGATTTAGCAAGTACCGACCCCAACGGTACACCGACGCCCCCACCGGCCTCAGCCTTTCCAGACTGAGGCCGTCTTGCGCCTGAAAGGTTGGACGGACCGGTCACCTTGTGGGATTTAGCGACGCGGCGAACAACTCCAACCGCAACGCTGATGCCGGCACGCCAACAATCAGCCTCAAGAGCAAGCTGTCATCGTCAACTGACGAAGCCAACGCTGCAGTTGAATAGCGCAGACACAAAAAGCAAATGTTTACGCAATTTACCACTCGACCATCAACGTGATGGTCTTCATTTTCCCGTCTGATAATTGCCTTGCGCGCCTTGTTTGGTCGGATGCTCGGAATGGTGCTGTCGTAGCGGAGGTGGCCGGCATGTCCGAAATGATGGAAGTGCTCGCCGGAACGAGTTTATTTCTACTCGCCTTCTCGCTGCTGATATTCGACATCCCCCGCTACACCTTGTCGCTGGTGTCTCTTGCTCTGTTCAGCTCGAAGCGGCGAAGCGTCGGCGGGACGGTTTGCCAGGCGACGGTAAGCGTGATTATCCCGACATTCAACGGCGGCTCCGGGCTTGCTCCTTCGATCAGCTCGCTGCGCCGGCAAACCCTCCGACCTGTCGAAATCATCGTCGTCGACGACGGCTCCACCGACGCAACACGCGCGGTCGCGGAGCGGGCGAAAGCGCAGGGCCTGGTTGACATGGTCATCTGCCATGGGACCCGCTGCGGCCGCAGCGCTGCCATCAACGCTGCAGCACGGTTTGCCCGCGGCGATCTTCTTTTGACCGTAGATGCCGACACTGTCTTCGAACCGAACGCGGTTGAGCGCCTCGCGGCTGCCTTCGACGATCCGCTCGTCGCCGGCGCAAGTTGCAACATCGCGATCAGTAACGAGCGCGACTCGATATGGACAGGACTTCAAAGCGTCGAATACCTGATGTCGATCACCGCGGGGCGGTCGATCCTCGACGTGGTGGATGCGATCGCGTGTCTGTCCGGAGCCTGTTCCATGTATCGCCGGGATATTTTCGCGCAGCAGGGCGGGCTCGACGTCGGCCCGGGAGAGGATATGGAGTACACCTTGCGGCTCCGCAGACTCGGCTATGTCATTCGGTTCGTGTCCGACGCCTGGGCGGAAACAGCCGGCCCCGCAAGCGGCGTAAGTCTATTGCGACAGCGCGCGCGCTGGGATCGCGATGCTCTGCGCATCCGCTTCATGATGTATGGCGAGCTGAGTTTTCGCCATCCGCTGGAGCGTTTACCGGACACGATCCAACGGCTTGACTTCATCGTCTTTGATCTCGTCCCGACGCTCAGCCTGCCGTTCTACTTGGCCTACATTGTGCTGTTGTTCGGCTCGGATGCCGTGCTGTTTCTGTCGGCGGTCTACCTGTTGTTGCTCTGGATCTCGGTCTTCAATATGGCACTTGTGTTCGCCCTGTTCCATCGATCCGTCGGAACGTTTGGCTGGAAGATGGCTCTGATCTTTCCCTTTTACCAGGGTGTCTATCTGAAGTGCGCGCGGTTCTTTTCCTACTCTTCGGAAATCATCTTTGCCTCGTCGCGGAACGATGATTTCGTGCCGCCGCGCGTTCGCCGTGCACTATTCGGCGATCGGACGAAGGAAGTGGCCAAATGACCGTCACCCTAACACGACTCGATCCCCATATCCCCGATCCCATCGAGAGCCGTCGGCGTGCGGCCGGACGGGCCGTCCGCGCCGCCTATGCGACAATCGTATTCGGCATACTCGCATTCTTTGTCGTCTATTTCGGGAGGCCAATTCTTTATCTCGGCGGCCCGGGCAGCGTGTCCTCACCGAGATATTTGGTTTCACTGCCTTACATCGTGCAGATCAACAGCATCACCGTGCTGAGAGGTGCATCGGTCAAGGCCGGCGACGAAATCGGAAGGGTTCGGTCTCCGCAGCACGATGAGATTGTCGCCACCTATATGCGCTCGCTCGCGGACATCGCCGGTCGCAAAGCGGAACTGCGTGTTAAGCCCCGGGTTGCGCGCGAATCTCTCGACGCGGCGCGCTCACATCTGCGGCTTGCTGAGGAAGCTGTCGAACTTATCGCAAACTCATCGGCCGCGAGCCTGAATTACCGCATAGACATGTCCCGGGAGCGCGCCTTGGCGAACAAAGCCGTGGTCTCGCAGGAGGCGGAAGCCGCCGAAGCCAGCACTCAATTGGCCGCTCTCGACGAATTCAGCCGGCAACTCGGTGATCGCCTCGAAAAGGTTGAAAGCAGCTTTGCAGACGGGAGAGTCTTCGCGCCCATAGCTGGCATAGTCGCGAACAATCCTGCGCGCGCCGGCCAATCCCTGGTGGCGGGCACGCCGATTGCAGAAATTCTCGACCCCACGGATGTCTTTGTCGACTGGTACGTTCCTAACGAACGCCTGTCCGATCCAAAAGTCGGCAACGAAGTCTTTGTGCTGTTCGGCAACCGACGAATTCTGGGCAAGATCGCGGAAATCCTCCCGGTGTCAGATGTGTACCCCGGGGCGGGTTCGTCGGCGGCGCGCGAGCGTACCGCCTCGCAAATCGCGCGAATTCGGTTCAACCCAGGCGCTCATCGCCCGGCGCTGAACTCGGCCGTCGACGTTCACATGCACTACACACAACTGAGCGCGCGGATCGCTTCAGTGCTGGTGAGATTATTCGGGCTCGACGAGCTGTGAGAGTGAGCGAGGTGCAGCATGCAGGTCGAAGCGAACCAAACGGGTTGCCCGGCTTGCGGCTCCTCCACGCTAGAATTGTTTCCAGTATTCCACCACATGATGTGCGCCTATGTTGGTCCGGAGTATGACTTCACGCCAAACATCGCGGGATATACGTGCCCGAAGTGCTGCCGGGGCATTGTGCCAGCTGACCCAGCTTGCGAGATCGTGGGGACTAGCGCGCGCTGCACCCGATGTCGGGGTGAGATGGTCATGGCGCCAGAGTGTGCCGGCTAGCGCGTAAGGGTCAGCGGTCCGTCTTGTATGCCGACAGCCCGAAAAGCTATTTCCGGCCGGGGCGTTCATCCATTGGCACAAAGTGCACTGGCCAACCACTGCGCATCTGCTTGTCTAGAGTGCGCCTTGCCGATTCTTTCCAGCCCCCAAGCTTCCAGGATTGGCAAGATCGTACAGGCCCCGGCGCGGCATCAGCTTCGCCGGGGCCACGGACGCCGGGATGGTCCAGGACTATGGACACAGAGACAGATCGGCAACGAGGTTTGGAGTTGGGTCGCCGCTGGGCAGAGCATGCTTCGGCGCACGAGCTTGCCACCATGGTGAGCGGGTCGTTTGATGATCTCAGCGAAATTCTGCCAGCGGACGCATCTGATGAGTTCGTCGGCGGCTTCCGCGAAGGCGTGTTGCACGTCTGCGCGGGGCCTAGGATCTCAGCATAAGGGTGCGGAGATGAGACCAAGCGCCCTTGCCCCCCATCGCGGAAAATTCCAGGCGGCCAGTTGACTGGTCAACATTCCTGACACAACTCAAACGCGCAAATTGCTCAATTTTCCCAACTGTTGCCACGTAAGCACACCGAATTCCAGGCGGCTCAGCTAGCTTCGAGCTGGAATGCGGGACTGCCAAGAAAAGAGCCGGCATCGTTAGGGTGAAACGTGGATGGAGCAAAAAGAATGAAGAAGATTTGGTTGAGTGGCATGGCCTTGCTGGCCGTGAGCATGGCGGCACCCGCGTCAGCGGCTGATCTGGCTGCTAAACCTTATGTCAAGGCCCCGCCCCCGGTGATCGCGCCGATCTATGATTGGACCGGGTTCTACATCGGCGCCAACGGCGGTTGGGGACAAAGCCACGGCTGTGTGGATTTCGTGACGCCAGCAGGGACGGTCGCAGGTGGTTGCGCCGATCGCTCCGGCGGCCTCGCTGGCGGACAGATCGGGTACCGCTGGCAAACCAATCAGTTTGTGCTCGGCCTGGAAGCGCAGGGAGATTGGGCAGAAATCAAGAATACGCGCGTCAGTCTGATCGACCCGCTGATTTCGACAACCGGTAAGATTGACGCCATCGGCCTCTTCACGGCGCAGCTCGGCTGGGCGTGGAATGCCTCGCTGTTTTACGTGAAGGGCGGCGCCGCCGTGACGCGCAACCGATTCGATATATTCAACAACGTCACCGGGGTCGGCCTGGCATCGGCGGGCCACACGCGCTGGGGCGGCGCCCTTGGCGTGGGCTGGGAGTACGGCTTCACGCCCAATTGGTCGTTCGGTATCGAATACGACCATCTCTGGATGGGCCGTGATAATGCCGGCTTCGCAGGCGTAGTCACTCCCGGAGGGTTCGTCCTCACCGGCAGCGGCGTCAGCCAAGATGTGGATATGGTCACGCTTCGGTTGAACTACCGCTTCGGTGGATACGGCGCACCGGTCGCGGCAAGATATTGATCGCACCCACCTTGGCAAACCAAAGCCCCGGCATGCCGGGGCTTTTTTTGTGCTTATGAATCTTGGCGCTCGAGAAGCCGAGCATCTCCAGCGCAAGCACCTTGAGGGCTGCAACTGCGTCATCGCCCAAGACAATTGTCTCGAGCTGTTACCATTCTGTGACGCATTTTGACGTTGCTTGTGCCTAGTAGTGAAGGCCGTCGTAACCTGGGTCCTGCAGTTCGCGGAGCGCTTTGCTGTAACAGCGCTTGCTGCAAGTACTGCCCAGAGGTTTGCAAATGGGATCAAACAAACAGGGAAGCTGCGTCATCGACTATCTGGCGGTGGCCGCTCTCGTGCTTTGCGCTGATGTTTCGCATGCCGACCAGGGCGGTAGCTCATTCTGGTTTCCGGGTCAGTTTGCAAGTCTCTCCGCGGTGCAGCAGACACCGGGCTGGGCGCTCAGTGTCATCGATTACCATTCCAGCGTCGCCGCCGCGGGGAGTGCTGCTGCGGCCAAAGAGATCCTGGCCGGCAAAATCCCCGCGAACGTCAACGTTAATTTGAATCTGCGTCTGAACGGGCGGGCCGATCTGGTCGCCCTTACGCCATCGTATACTTTCGCTACGGCGGAGCTTGGCGGTCAGTTGGTCGTAGGTATATCGGGCCAGTACGGCAGAGCCGCCACTAGTATCGCCGGAACACTGACAGCGATAGCCGGACCGATTGTGGTGACGCGTACCGGAATGCTCGAAGGCTCGCTTACCTCCTACGGCGACCTCGCGCCCTTCGCGCAACTACTATGGAACCTTGGCGTCGACAATTACATGGCTTACGTCACAGGCAATGTTCCCGTCGGCGACTATGATCCGACGCGGATTCCCAATATCGGGCTCGGGCACGGCGCGATCGACATTGGGGGCGGCTACACCTATTTCGACCCGGCGGCAGGAAACGAAATCTCGGGCGTCGCCGGCCTGACCTACAATTTCAGGAATCCCGACACCCAGTACCGGAGCGGCATCGATTTCCACTTCGACTGGGGCGCATCGCACTCCCTCACTAAGCAGCTTTTCGTCGGCATTGTCGGATACGCCTACCAGCAAGTCACCGACGATTCCGGCCAGAACCCGATCCTCGGTAGTTTCAGGTCACGCGTTTTCGGTGTCGGTCCGCAAATCGGGTACAGCTTCCCGGTCGCAGACATGCAGGGCTTCCTTGGTCTGAGGGGATACGGCGAATTTGGTGCAGCGAACCGTCCGTCGGGATGGAACACCTGGCTAACGTTCACTATTTCCCCGTCCGCTCCCGCCGCCGTAGCCGCCAGGAAGCATTTGGTTGTGAAATAAATCGGTTCCGAACTGGAAGGTCGGCTGCGGTCGGCCGAGGTCTCAAATGAGTCAAACTGCGAAGAACTCCAAGCTTCGCAAATCTTGTCCGACATGCGTCACTGAGCGAACCTCGATGAAATGCGCCGCTACTTGGCTGACGGCCATCAACAGGAGTCAAACTAATACACGGCGCGCTCTGTTGCTCGCAAGCGGCGGGAGACTGGTCCAGCTAACTAGCTCTATTCTGAATGGCCGTTGGTAAAGTGCGGGATTTGTTCTTCTTGCAGTATGCGACGACCGCACTGGAGTTCCTCTGCAGGCGCTCGTAGTCCAATACACTGTTGCTTGCTGCTGCGTTGTAGTAGCCGCTCATGAAGTATCTTACAAAATCTTGATCCGCTGGACCGTATGCCAACCAAGTTCCGCAGGTGATCTTGTTAAAATCCAGCGTAGCGTTAGGCACCGCAGTTACGCCTATCGATTTTTCCAGCCCTACCATCACACTGGCATTCGGGTTGGACTGGCACCACCCTCTTACGTTTGTGACATTTGCCCGATGCAGGTCAAAATCAACAAACGTCCTCCGACTTTCATAACTAAACCAGCCGGTCATCCAAGCCGAAAATTTGCCCGACGGTGTAGCCGGCATGGCGAGATATTCGCTACAGGTGATGCTGCGAATGTCCGTCGTTGTGCCAAGCGCCTCACTGGCGAACGTTGGGGCGATTAGGACGAACGTAACGATACTGAACCTGCACCTCATTGTGATGACTCCCGTAACGAGTGACCGACAGACTAATCGCGATTTGCTGTCACAGGACCTGCATCCCGCGGCTCCAAAGAGTAATCACCCATAGTGGCAAGTGCCCGATTTGATCTAGATCAACCCACCAGGTAAGGAGGAGAGTCAGCCCGCTGCGCGGGACGCGATAAACTGCAAATCGTGTCACCGTTGTGACTGATGTCACGTGGAATACCGTCTTGCCAAACACGTTGCAATGCTGTGCTTCGGTGTGCTCCCTGCCAGCGGGTCCCCGCGGCATGTGCAGGTCGCTCATTGATATTTGCCGATCGGACATTGACTTGGCGATCGGTTTTGCAAGGGGCTTTGCTAAACATAAGCATGCCGCGTTAGGCCGCGTTTGTCCGTGCGCGGTGGCTCTGTCCACCGCCCAGGGAGCGGCTTTTCTCGCGATGCGACGACAATTGCGATCTGTTCTCATTCGCCGGCGGTAACTGGCCTAATGTAGCCGGTAATGGCAAAAATCGATTTGCGAGCTGCCTGCTTGATCTGCTTCAATTCTCTTCTGGCTATCGGACGTAAGCTAAGCTTCTTGACAGGAGCAACAGCAGTGCCAAGCGCAGAAAAGTGCCGAGAGTATGCTGCCGAATGCAACGCCAAAGCAAAGGAGGGGCGGATTTCTGCCCGCCGGTGCTCGGTACTAATGAATGTCGCCCGTAGCTGGACAGCGCTGGCCCACCAGCTTGAGAGCCTGACAGACATCGTCAAGGACGAAGCCAAGTGAAGGCTGCCTCGCTGGCCCGCACTGCGCCTCAATAACGAGCGACGACCGCATCCCCACCAAATTTGTACGATAGACGGGCGCGTACCACATCCAGTGTCTGACTTCCGCCCCTGTCCGCCGAACTAGGAGGGCTGGTGGAGATGGCAGTGAACTGGAGGTGTGCGCTACCGAAGTCGTAGTGCTGGTACTCAAAGCGACCGATCCAGTTGCTGCCAAGCAGCTTCGCCTTGACGCCCGCGGAAGGCGCCAAGTTGATCCCGCCGCCCTCGGCCACAAATATCTGGGCGCGGCGCTCGTGACCTCCGGCATTGCGCTACTGATCGGGTTGCACTGGCTAGGTGGCTTCCTTCAGCCGGTCTTTCCATGGTCGGCCTGGATTCTGAGCTACCTCGGCATCGCCACAGCGCTGATTGCTTTTTTCATGAACTATCTGAAGATCGCGCCATCTTGCCCGGTTATGGATTCTGGAAGCGCCTGCAGACGGTGCATTTCGCTCCGCCGAATCACAAATTCTACGACACGACCCTCAATCCGAGGGTGGGCTACGCTAAACATGCGATCTCGATCGACGAGAGCCGCGCCGATTTCAAGCGTGTCACCTGGTCGCCCACGGCCGAGAAGCAGGACAAACGAGACGTGCACGACAACCTTTTCTTCGAACAGGTCTGGTTTTCGGGCGTGCACGCCGATGTCGGCGGCGGCTATCTCGAGAACGAGGCTCGGCTCTCAGACGTCGCGCTCAACTGGTTGCTCGCCGGAGCTTCGCTCATCCCTGGCGGCCTGAAACGCGACGGCAGTATGCTACGGCTGTCCGCCCAATCCGGCGGGTGCACAATGAGCAGGCGGGAGGCTTCCTCAAGGCCGGGTTCGTGACCTGCCGATCGACCCGGAGACGGAAGACTCGAGATCACCGATGCACAAATCGGTCTATCGGCGTTCGGAGCAGCGTCCGTTCTTCTCTACGATCGCATGGCGGCCTACCGCCCGGACAACATGAGGGTGCACGTCGACTTCAACCACTACTTCGATGGGAGCGCGGCGCAGCTGCCCCAATGCGCCGCCGATGACATTGAAAGGAAGTGGGAAGATGCCGCCCATGTCTCGGGCGGCTCTGACCCAGATGCAACATTGATGGAGCAGTTCTGTCGGGCGGCCTTCGAGACGCCTTTGGCCTCCGCGGAGACGAGGAGAGCACATCACAATGCCGAGAGTCGCCGCCCGGCCGTCAAAAAACACCGTTTGAAAAACCGTTTTAGTTCGGCCTTCTCAAACGGTTTCTCTCGCTAAGGTCTTGATTTAAATGGTGGGCGCACCAGGGCTCGAACCTGGGACCCGCTGATTAAGAGACACGCTACCGCCATTGGTTTCTCAAGCGAATTTTTCCAACTGGCCCAATATCCGATCATTGCAGATCAACGGCTTACAGCGAAAACCCCAACCGCGAGTGCGCTTGGGGTGGCGCATCACCCCGCTATCGTTCGCGTCATTCGAGGGTGGGTTCAGCATTTTGGAATTCGAGGTGCTTCCGCGCCGAAAGATGCGCACGCGCAATCAACGGTCGATTCCGACAGAAGCGTAGGCCTGCCGGTTGCACAATGATCAATCTAGAGTTCGCCGCGTTGAACATTCGAGCTTCTATGCTGGCTGATCAATCGGTCCAATCCATCATGGGCAAGTTTGAGCTAGCTCCGGCTAATACGGTCCATGCTCACAGTGCCGACAACCACGCCTGCGCACCTTCGGCCCACACTGGCCGATCGGCACCTGAGAATCGCTGGTTAATCGCAGACAAGACGAGGACTCGCTGCCCGCCAGCTTCCGCTTCTGGAGGCGTGCTCCAGCTTGGGACGCCGTCCGACTTCAGTTGCTTGAGCACGGCATCGAGATCGGTGGTCCGCGCTCCCGCCACTTTGCCGGCCGCCTCACGGATCCGATCCGCGGCCACGCGCCACGCCTCGCCCTGCGCCACTGCGGTGTCCTTACGCGTAGCCTGCTGCTGCTGGATCTGCTTGCCGGCGCTCGCGAAATGGGCCTTGATCTGCGCTTCGAAGCCGCTCCAGTGCTTTTCCAGATCCGACTTTCTGGTAGCGCTCTTTCGTCTGTCAATCGTCTGGTCGAGCCGTTACGGTTCCTGTTCAGTCGGAGAACGGAGCACTATGCGCTTGGCGGTACCATGGCGACCTTTTTTTGCGCGGATATTCACCGCTGCGCTGGCCATTGCATGGTTGCTGGCGACCCCGTGTCAAAGTCAAGCGGCTGGTCCAACGCCGAAACGGATTCTGATGCTGCATTCATACGGTCTTCGCTTCCAACCGTGGACCGACTATTCCGAGGCCCTTCGCGCCGGAATAAGCCAACGTCCTTTCGTGACCTTTCAGGACCATTCGCTTCTGAATGCCCGGGCGGCCAGCGACAAATCAGACGCAGCATTTGTCGACTACCTTCGTGCGCTCAACCATGATCAGCAGCCCGACCTTATCATCGCTATCGGCTCGCCCGCCGCGAATTTCGTGCAGGCGCACCGGAAGGACCTTTTTCCAACAACCCCTATGCTCTTCACGTTGGTAGAGCGTCGCCGGGTGGACCTCGACAAACTGACCGAATACGACACGGTGGTGGCGGTTGCCAACAATGACGTCGCTTTTTTTGATAACGTCGTGCGCGTCCTGCCCCAAACAAAGACTATCGCCATTGTTGTGGGAGCTTCGCCGGGCGAAACATTTTGGCGGAACGAATTGGCCAAATCCACCGCGCTGTTTGCCGACCGCGTGCAGTTTCGGTGGTACGATGAGCTTTCCTTTGAGGATATGCTCAAAGACGCGGCCAACCTCCCGCCACACAGCGCCATTTTTTGGCTTGGATTGACCGTCGATGCGGCGGGAGTGACCCATGAAGGCAACAGCGCGTTCTCACGGCTTTTTGACGCGGCCAATGCACCGATCTTTTTCCACGACGCGACCTTTTTCGGTAGAGGCATCGTCGGCGGTCCAATGCAGGTCATTGCCGGACAGGGCAAGAAGGCCGCGGAGGTCGCCCTGCGCATTCTTGACGGCGAAAGGGCCGGCGACATTAAGCCGACATTCGTCGTCCCGGCAGCGCCCATGTTCGACTGGCGACAAATGCAGCGCTGGGGAATTTCCGAGAGCCGTCTGCCGCCTGGCAGCACCATCTACTTCCGCGAGCCGTCAGTGTGGGAACGGTATTGGTGGCAGATCTCGTTGATCACCGGCGTTATACTTTTGCAAGGCGGGCTGATATCGACCCTGCTTCGGGAGCATCATCGACGTCATTTGGCGGAAGTGCAGTCCCGGCAACGCATGGCCGAACTGGCCCATGTTAATCGCTTCTCGACAGCTGGCGAACTGACCGCAACAATCGCGCATGAAATCAACCAGCCGCTCGGGTCCATTCTGACTAATGCCGAGACCGCGCAGTTAATCTTAAAATCTCAGAACCCTGACATTGCGGGGCTGGCCGAGATTGTTGACGATATCTTGCGGGATGACCGGCGCGCCAGCGAAGTCATCCGGAGGATGAGGAGCCTCCTTAAGAAGGCACCTTTCGAGCTGAAAAAACTGGATCTCAATGATCTTGTTCGTGAGACCATCGAATTTCTTTCGATGCTGGCCGTTGGACGAAAAGTGGAGCTGATTGAACAGATCATGCCGGAGGCGCTTCCGATCCTGGGCGACCGCATCCAACTTCAACAAGTCATTCTGAACCTTGTCGTGAACGCGATCGAGGCGATGAAGGACACTCCGAGCGAAAGCCGCATCATCAGCATCCAGACCTCGCGCGCCGAGGGCTCTGCCGAGCTGTCCGTGTCGGATTGCGGATCGGGCATTCCAAAAGACCAATTAAAGGAAGTCTTCGAACCCTTCTTTACTAGCAAAGCGGAAGGCATGGGCATGGGCCTGTCCATCGCCCACACTATTGTTGAAGCGCACCAAGGGACGATAGCCGCAAAAAATCGAGATCACGGCGGCGCAACGTTCACGATCAGACTTCCTCTTGTTTAATGGGCAGGATCTTCCCCGATCTGAAGTCAACGTCAGCGGTCCACGAGGCTCATGCAATTGTTCAGCTGCGCCTGATGCGGCTCCCGTTATCGGCAGCGCCGAGGAGGTTCGCCATGCATCCGAGGAAGCGTCTTTGGATCAAGTCAGCGACAGTTGCCGGGATTGCCACTGGCGTCCTGTTGGAGCTTGCGGGTCTCGCATTCAATCCCACGCCAGCAAAGGCGGGGCGTGTACTGCCAGTAAGTTGATATCCAGCAGGTTGCGTTGCCCGCGCAGGCGCCGTGCTCAGGCCACGGCCGCTGGCCGGCTCACATTGGATTAGCCCGCGAATGGAACAGCACAAGGCAGCCCAAGCCGACAGCCACCCACCGCTCGGGCATTCAGGACAACGGCGGAATCCCTCAGGGCGCCACGAGCTTCTTCCGAATGGCATAGCGGACCAGTTCGGCGGTGGATGACATCCCGAGCTTGCGCATGGCCGACGCCCGATGGGTCTCCACCGTCTTCACACTCAAGTTCAAGAGATTACATATCGATCTGTTGGTATGCCCCTCCGCAATCAGCTGGACGACGCTCTGCTCGCGTGACGTCAGCAGCATCTCCGACCTGCCCTGCTTGTTGAGCTGGTAATCACTCAGCAGCTTCTCTATCAAGGCGCTGGTGAAATAAGGCCTGCCGTCGAGCAGCGCCTCGATCGCCGAAATCAGATGCTTCTTGGCATCCGACTTGAACAGGAAGCCGCGGACACCCGCCAGAATAGCGTCCCTCAGCAGTTCCTCGTCTTCATGCATCGTCAGGATCAGTACTTCCGTATGCTGATCAAGTGCCTTTAGCCGACGGCTGACCTCCAACCCGTTCATCAGGGGCATCGAGTAGTCGACGATGACGACGTCCGACCTCGTTTCCAGAGCCAATCCGATGGCTTGTTCACCATTGATCGCTTCGCCGGCGACGATCCAGTTGGACTGCGTTTCGACGATCGCGCGAAGTCCCGAACGTACGACCGCATGATCATCCGCAATCAAGATGCGTTTCATGGCGCCGTTCTCGATTCCGGCCGCACCCCTGGAGACGCTCAGTGCGGCAAGGTCAGACGATCATGCCACTCATGGTTCTAAGCGCCATCCTGCAAAACCCTGAGCCTGCCACCGCGAATGTACCGACGTGGCGGTCCTCAAGAACATCATATGCTGTCATGCCTCGACCAGATGCGAACGAACAGCGTACCGAACCAAACCTGCGGTTGAGTTCACCTCCAGCTTGCGCATCGCGGCCGCTCGATGAGCTTCAGTCGTCTTGACGCTGAGGTTCAGGATCGCGCCAATGCCTTTGTTGCTGTAACCCTCCGCCACCAATTTGACCACAAGCTGCTCGCGTGGCGTAAGCCTCCGGCGCCCATCTGCGCCCTCGCCGCCGTGATCGAGCTCGTCTCGACAGCTTTCGCTGCAGAACCGCTTGTGCGCCAGAAGTGCGTCGACGGCCGCCAACAGCAATCTGTTAGCATCCGATTTCGCCAGAAACGCGCGGGCGCCTGCCTCAAACGCCTGCTGCGCCAGCAGACCCGACTTGTAGACCGTGAAGATCAACACCTCCGTCTGCAACGGATAATCCCTGATCTGCCGCGCGACCTCCACGCCGGTCATCCGCGGCATGGAGAAGTCGATGATAGCCACATGCGGCCGGCTTTCGATTGCCGCCGTAAGTGCCTTGCTGCCGTCGTTCGCCTCGGCAACGACTTCCCAATCCGCCCGCTGTTCGAGGACCGCTCGCAGGCCCGATCGCACCGCTTCGTGATCATCCGCGATAAGAATGTGTTTCATGGCAGAGCACTCCAATATCGTTACGCGGCAGCCACCCGCCACCGGTAACCTCTTCTTCTTCTTCCTCAGTGGGTGCCTGCTGGGGGCCTCACGGAGGTCGTCACCTTACGCCGGCTGCGCGCGCTCTTCGCCAGCCCACGCGGAAGCACTGCGCGCAGGATGGTGCCCGAGGGCCATGTTGCCTGATCGGAGCTGATGTCCAGCGCTCCTCCAATCTGCTCGAGCCTTGCCCTCATCGCCGGAATTCCAACGCCGATCGATGTTGCCTTTGCACGATGTTTGCCATAGTCAGCGCGGAGCCCCCGCCCATTGTCGTTGACCGTGAGCCGAAACTGGCTGTCGGTCGCGTCAATGACGATGCTGACTTTGGTCGCTTGCGCATGACGAAATACGTTCGTGAGCGCTTCCTGGACGATCCGGAGCAAGGTGCGCTGCTTCTCGTAAGGCAGCAGATCGACCTCGGGCACGATCCTCGTCGCTACGTGCAACGAAGTGCGAGCCGCAAATCCATCCGCGTAATTCTCAATTGCGGCTTTGAGCTTATCGTGCGTCAGATTGCGGGGATGCAGCAGATAGGAAAAGGCACGAATTTCCCTAAGCGCCTCGTCAATCGACGCATCGATCTCATCGCAGAGCCGCTCGGCGCTGGGCGGGTCGCTCATGCTGCGTCGGATCCGCATGAGGCCGAGGCTCGCCGCAATCAAATGCTGACACGTCGAATCATGGAGATCAGACGCAATCCGCTGCTGGATTTCCTCCTGAATGGATGCCAAGTCGACGTGGGCGTGGGTATCGTCCAGCGGTCTAGACGCTTCCTCGAACGGACCAGTGTGGGCCATACGATGGCTGCCGACTAGCCGGACCGCACGACCGGCCGCGGGGTCCATGACGGGAACGATCGTCGTCTCCATATTCTGACGTTGGCCACCAAACGCCAGACGATGGCGAACCCTGACCTCCTTCTCTTCGGCGAGACAGGCGCGTAGGGCTTGGCAGACGGGTTCGATGTCGTCGCTGCTCAAGCAATCAGAGACATCCAGCTCCCGGATAGCGTCGGCCGAGATGCCGAGACGCGACTCGAAAGCCGGATTAACCGTCTCATAGACGAAGCGTCCGCCAAGCGAAGCGCGCACCACGAAGAGAAACTCGGCTGAGCACATCCAGTAAAGGCGGTCGCTGGCTTCTTCGAAACCTAGCTGCAACCACCCCGTGCCGCTGGTTCGAACTGAGTCGGAGGCGGGAAAACTATGGGGCTTCACGGTACGCGCTCACTCTGCTGCGGGGCCTCCGACATTGAAGATCAATATCGGGAGTCGCCGTCCTGCCCTTCGGGCGAGTTCCATTGCTGGTTCAGAGTGCGGATGCCCTAAGGGTCTTCCAATTATACACTGTCTGGTTGATAGCACCACAAGTAGTATTCTCCTCAGATTGAAATCGCGAATCCGTGCGTGGATCTCAATAAGGGGTGCAGTATGCAACTTGTGCCAGACTGGGCAGCACTGGATTCAAATGAAATGCAACAGATGCTAAAGTATCGTAGAAAGCCTTCACGAGCTGCTTGTGTCGACAACAGCTCCCCAATGCGCAATCAGCGGCTTCCGAGACTCGTGAAGTCGTTCTCGGGTACCGCCACGGCAATCCGGCCGCACCTGCGTCCGTGCGCTACCGGGCTCCAACTCCGCTCGCGCTGGATTTCTTTTTCTTTCCTGCCTTCGCGCTCGGAGCGGGTTGTTGAGGCGGCGAAAGCACCAGCGGATGAGACGGCACCTGGAGGCGGTTAACGCCGACATCATCCCTCAGTGCATCGGTATCCAGGCGCTGGCTCCGGTCAGCAGAATCGCGGGGATCCGCAGAAGCCACGGAGGCGGCCGTTAGACCAACGATGATTCCCACCAATACACACCCGCATCTCGTCATCTTCCAAGCCCTTCAAAACGCGAAATCAAGTCGGGGACCAACCCTGAGATCCCTGTATCGCCGCTCCGGAACGTTCGATGTTCGCGCCTCGTACAATACGCTGGTCGTGATCGACACGTTGCTGGCGAAACTATACCTCAGCCCGACGTCCGCTGAGTAGATCTGATCCTGTCGGCCCCTGTTCAGCCCGTCCGTGAACCAAAAGGCTTCTAACAATGGCGTGCTCACAATCGACCATTTCGGGTCCAGCTTGACTTCGATACCCAGCACCGCGTCAAAGCGCCAGCGGCGGGCTTCCGCAAGATCGGAAAACCGGTAGGTCAGGAGCAACAGTGGCGACAGCGTGACATTGTTCACGCGGAAGTCGCGCGCTACCGAGCCCATCACGTCGTGGGACGTGAAAGCAAGATCGCGATAGACACCGTCGAAATCGTACCGGTTCTCGTAAATAGCGGAGAAGCGCCAGCCGTCCCAATTCTCGGTCAAGCGCGCTCCCATTCGCGCCACTGCGGCGTTGCCGTCCTTCTCGGTCGCAAAGGCCTCGTATTGGGCGCGAGCATAGAGCCGGTACGACAGGTCGCTTGTGAGGTTCCCATCCAACCTGAGACTGACGTCGGGCTCATAATAAAAATCCGACCTGCGGTTGTTCCGGCTGAACAAAGCATTGTCAGTGAAGGTTGGCGCGACGGAGCCAACGACACTCCATGACGGAGCGGAATAATACGGCACAGGACCGCTCGCCTTCAGTTCGGTGAGATCAACATCCGCCGCCCAAGCGGTGTCTGCTCCAAACCATCCAACGACCAGCCAAAGAATCGTCAGCGCGCGCATGGTGTCCCCCGATGGCTTCTGCGTACACCTGGAATCAGCTGAGCGTGGGTGCTGATTATGGCGTGTTAATGGTCAGGAATTAAATCTGTGATTGAGGCGGCAGACGCCGTCTGGCTGGAACTCCCCGGATGCTACCCAGCAACGGCCGAATGCCACGCGGCCGTGAACGCCCTCCTTCAGGGCCGGAGCGCCCGCAGGTCGGCTAATAATCCACCGCGTCCCTAGTGATCGGGCAGGTCATGCAATGACCGCCTCCCCGGCCGCGTCCCAGCTCTGCACCGACAATGGTGATCACCTCGATCCCCTCCTTGCGCAGCAAGGTGTTGGTGTATGTGTTGCGGTCATAAGCGAACACCACGCCCGGAGAGGCGCAGACCAGGTTCGCGCCGCTATCCCACTGGGTCCGCTCGCGCATATACGCGTTGCCGCCGGTCTCAATCACGCGCAACTTCTTCAGGCCGAGCGCTTCGGCCACGACATCCACGAACGGCTTTTCATCCCTGCGTAGATCG
This sequence comes from Bradyrhizobium sp. i1.15.2, assembly GCF_040548425.1. Taxonomy (NCBI): domain Bacteria; kingdom Pseudomonadati; phylum Pseudomonadota; class Alphaproteobacteria; order Hyphomicrobiales; family Nitrobacteraceae; genus Bradyrhizobium; species Bradyrhizobium sp. i1.15.2. The sequence continues at coordinate 71,890 of NZ_JBEPRQ010000028.1, forward strand.
AGGCCGGCGGAATTGTCGGCCGGCCGGTAGGAAAAGGCCGCGATGTTGTTGACGATGTCCGGATAGAGCAGGACACAATCCCGATCTGCGAACGTGAAGACAGTATCGAGATGCATCGCCGCGCGCAGCTTCGGCATAGCCGCCACAATCACACGTTCGGCCGCTTTTCTCTTGAACAAGGCTGCGGCAACCTGGCTGATCGCCTGCCGCGAGGTGCGCTCACTCAATCCGATCAGAACGTTGCCCTTGCCGATCGGCATCACGTCGCCGCCTTCCAGCGTCGCGAGGCCGTGATCGCGCGTCGGATCGCCCCACCAGACGTTGACCTTGCCGGCGAAATCCGGATGGAACTTGTAGATGGCTGTGGCGAGGATCGGCTCTTCGTGCCGCGCTGGCCAGTAGAGCGAATTCAGCGTGACGCCGCCGTAGATCCAGCATGTGGTGTCCCGCGTGTACAAGGTGTTGGGAAGCGGCGGTAGCAAATACTCGGTCATCCCGGCTGCTTCGCGCACCAGCTTGAGCATCTCGCCGCCATGGGCATCCGGAAAGTCGTGAGTCGATACTCCGCCGATCAGCGTTTCCGCCAACTCGCGCGGATTGAGACCTTCCAAATAACCGCGCAGCTCGTCGATCAGACCGAGACCGACCTGATCGGCAACAACCTGGTTGTCCAGGATCCACTTCCTGGCCTCGGGGATCGCGACCGTCTCGGCGAGCAGATTGTGCATCTCGACGACTTCGATCCCGCGGTCACGCATTTTTTGAACAAAGTCGAAATGGTCGCGCTTGGCATTGTCCACCCACAGCACGTCATCGAACAACAGAGTATCGCAATTGGAGGGCGTAAGGCGCTGATGAGCCCGCCCTGGCGAGCAGACCATCACCTTCCTCAGCTGGCCGACCTCTGAATGGACGCCGAAGGGAGCCGAGGTGTCCGATGTCTGCTTTGCCATGGGAGTTCTCCCGGGAGTTGCCTGCCTAGATGGTGATGTAGCCGGTGGCCAGTCCGTGTATTCCAACAGCAGCGCCGAGGGCGGCTGCAATGAAGAGGCCCCACTCGATGGCTGTAAAGACCCGCGCCTTCTGTTCCAGGCGCGCCCAGAAATAGAGTGCAGTGCCTGGCGCGTAGAGGATCAAGGACAGCAGCAGGAACTTCATCCCGGCGGCATAGATCAGGAACAGCGTATAGACCAAGGCGACGCCGGCAAAGATCATGTCGCGCTTGCGATCACGGCTGCTTTTCTCATAGGTCTCGCCGCGACGGACGAGCAGGAGCCCGTAGGCTGCGACGAGGAAGAACGGAATGAGTGACATCACGCTCGTGAGATTGAGCATCAGCGCGAATGCATCCTGCGACCAATAGGTGCTGATGACGAAGAGCTGAACGATCACATTGGTGAGCCAGAGCGCCGCAGCCGGCACCTTGTTCGCATTTTCGGTGCCGAACAAAGCTGGCATATCCTTCGTTCGTCCGGCGGCGGAGAGCACCTCAGCGCAGATTAGCGACCAGGCGAGATAGGCCCCCAATACCGAAACCAGGAGTCCGATGCTGACGAAGATCGCGCCCCAATGCCCGACCACCGCCTCCAATACCGTTGCCATGGACGGCTGTCGCATGCCGGCGATCTCGGCGCGGGGCAACGCGGCATATGGCAGCATGGTCACGAGCACCATCAGGGTCGTAACGATCGCAAACCCCAAAATGGTCGCCGCGCCGACATGCGCCCGTTCCTTGGCATAGCGCGAATAGACGCTGGCGCCCTCGATGCCGAGAAAGACAAACACCGTCACCAGCATGGTCGCGCGAATCTGGTCGAACAGACTCTTGTCCGGCATCCCCTCGCCGCCCCAGAAATTGGCGCGGAAAAGATCGGCTTTGAACGCAAAAATCAGGATAGCAATGAAGACCAGGATCGGCACGATCTTCGCAATCGTGACGATGGTGTTGATCGCCGCGGCCTGCTGCACGCCGCGAAGAATCATGAAGTGAAACAGCCAGATTCCTATCGAGGCGACGATGATGGCTGTGACCGTGTTCCCGTCTCCAAAGACAGGAAAGAAGGCGCCCAAGGTCGACTTGATAAGGACCCAATAGGATACGTTGCCGATGCAGCTGCCGATCCAGTACCCGAACGCCGATAGAAAACCAGGATAATCACCAAATCCCTCCTTCGCATAGGCGTAGACACCAGCATCGAGCTCTGGCTTTCGTTCAGCCAGCGTTTGGAACACCCGGGCGAGCGCGTACATGCCGCCGCCGGCTATACACCAGGCGAAGACCGCTCCGAACGGACCAGTGGCGATGCCGAATGTTCTCGGGAGCGAGAAGATGCCCGAGCCGACCATCGATCCGACCACCATCGCGGTCAACGCGAACAGGGAGAGCTTCTGGACTGACGGCGTCCCAGTCATGTGAAGACCTCGCGATAGCGCGGGTGCGCAACATCCTGGCCGATCGACTTGCCGGCACTTCACCATGCACCTCGGGCGGCGCCCGGAATATCAGGTGAACTCCTAATCCCGAGACAGGATTCCCCTCGCCGGAAACCAGCGGCTTAGCCGACCGATTGAGCGGAAGTCCCTACCCGCCCCTTCTCTCCGAACCAGCTCACATACAATGTCGGCAGCAAGACCAGCGTCAAAACGGTTGCAACCAGCAGACCGCCCATGATTGCGACGGCCATCGGGCCCCAGAATACGGTGGGAGCGATCGGGATCATGCCGAGCACGGTCGACACCGCCGTCAACATGATGGGACGAAACCGGGAGCTGCTGGCATCGACCGCTGCGTCCCACGGGCTCTTGCCCTGTGCCCGTTCGGCGTCGATCTGGCTGATCAGAATCACCGCGTTCTTGCTGATCATGCCGAGCAACGCGAGAATTCCGAGGATAGTGACAAAGCCCATCGGTCTGCCGGAAAGCAACAGTGCGGCGACAACACCGATCATCCCGAGTGGCGCCACGCTTATGACCATCAGCAGTCTCGGAAAGCTCTGCAACTGGATCATCAGGACCGTGAGCATGACGAACAGCATCATCGGCACCACAGCAAGCACCGACGCCTGCGAGTTCCGGCTCTCTTCAACGGTTCCGCCCACGGCCACCTCGTAGGACGCCGGTAGCGTCTTCCTCAACTCGCCTATTGCGGGCGACAGAGCGTCCACCAGCGCAGCCGGCAGTGATCCGCCGCCAATATCGGCGCGCACCGTCAGCGTTGGAATGCGGTCGCGCCGCCAGATCAGCGGATGCTCCTGGTGATACGCGAATGTCGCAAACTGACTGAGAGATACCGTCCTGCCGCTGGGCAAAGGCACCTGAAGCGTACGCAGGTTGGACAGCGAGATGCGCTGCTCATCGACCGCCCGGGCCACCACATTGACCAGATAGATGTCGTCGCGGACCTGCGTGACGATTGCGCCGGATATCACCGTGTTCAGCACGCTCGATATCGCTTGCGAGCTCAGTCCGAGACGTCGCGCTTCGTCCTGATCGACCTGGATGCGGAGCTGGCGTTCCGGCTCCATCCAATCGAAATTGACGCCCTTGGCCCTGGGCTCGGAGGCAATGATTTGCCCAAGCTTGAGCGCAATCTCACGTACCCGTTCGACATCCGGTCCGCTGACGCGATATTGCAGCGGCCATCCCACAGGTGGGCCAAGACCGAGCGGCGAAACCGACGAGACGGCGGCGGGAACTTCCTCCGCGAGCAAACGTTCCAGCCTCACGCGCAGACGCTCGCGCGCCGCGACGTCCTTCGCCACGACAACCGCCTGCGTGAACGAATCGTTTGGAAGCTCGACATTGAGCGGAAGATAGAAACGGATGGCACCGCGCCCCACGTTGGTACTCCAATGATCGACGTCCGGATCGCCGGTCAATGCGGCATCCAAGCGCCTGGCTGCCAGCTCGCTCGCATGGATCGATGCATTCTGGGGCAAACTGAGGTCCACCAGCAGTTCAGGTCGATCTGACGATGGGAAGAACTGCTGCGGAATCAGCGGAAGCGCAAGAACCGACGCGATAAAGAGCACCAGCGAGGTGGCGATCGTGAGCCACTTGGCGCGCATCGCCAGCGTAAGAAACGTGCGATAGAAGCGGAATATCCTGCCTGGCGCGTCCGAGCTCTCCTGTCCCGGCGGAACGAGAATGATCACACCCAGCAATGGCGTAAAGATCACAGCAACGAGCCATGACACCAGGAGAGCGATCGCGACTACCGCAAACAGCGAAAATGTATACTCGCCGGCCGAACTCGCGGCGAAGCCAACCGGGATGAAGCCTGCGATCGTCACCAGAGTCCCTGCAAGCATAGCAAAGGCGTGGCTGCGGTAGGCGAAGGTCGCTGCATCGATTTTGCTGTCGCCTTGGGCCAGCCGGTTGAGGGTGGCGTCCGTGGTCGTCATCGCATCATCGACCAAGAGTGCGAGCGCGATGATCAGCGCGCCCAACGATATTCGTTGCATGTCGATGCGGGCGATCTCCATGATCGGGAACACGACGGTTAGGGTCAGCGGAATGGCAAGCGCGATGATGAGGCCTGGACGAATTCCGAGGCTGATGAAACTCACCACTAGAATGATTGCGACGGCCTGTAGTAGCGAGGTCATGAATTCGCTGATCGCACTATCGACCACCGTAGCCTGGTCGGCGACGAGCGCGGGCTCGATTCCAATCGGGAGATTGGCGGTCATCTGGGCCATCGCCGCCTTGATATTTCTGCCAAGCGCAAGAATGTCGCCGCCATCACGCATTGCGATAGCAAGCCCGATTGCCGGCTGGCCGTTGACCCGGAACATCGGCTGCGGCGGATCCACGTAGCCACGCCGCACTTTCGCAATGTCGCTCAGCCGGATCGTGCGACCGCCTGCGACGAAATTGACACCGGCGATGTCCTGCTCCGACCCAAAGCCGCCGGACACTCGAACGGAAATGGTTTCCTTGCCCGTCTGGATTGTCCCCGCCGGCCGGACAATATTCTGAGCTTGCAGCGCACCGAGCAGAGCCGCCCGATCGACCTGCAAGGTCGCAAGGTCCTGCTTGGAGAACTCGACGAAGATCACCTCGTCCTGGGCACCCAGTAGCTCGATCTTCGACACGTCAGGAACCTGAAGCAAGCGCGCACGGACATTCTCGACGTAATCTCGCAACTCTCGCTGCGTGAAGCCGTCGCTGCTAAAGCCGTAGACGATCCCGAACGTGTCACCAAAATCGTCGTTGAAGCCGGGGCCGACAACGCCAGCGGGAAGCGTGTGGCGCATGTCGCCGATGTTCTTCCTCACCTCATACCAGGTATCGGCGACCTCCCTGCTGTTCGCGCTTCCCTTCAGGTTGACGAAGATAGTGACGAGACCGGCGCGAGTGAAGCTGCGCAGGAACTCAAGATGGGGCGTTTCCTGCAATCGCCGCTCGAGTCGCTCGGTCACCTGTTTCATCGTCTCTTCGGCCGTTGCCCCCGGCCAGGCAGCCTGCACGACCATCGTCTTGATCGTAAACGAAGGATCCTCGCTCCGGCCAAGGCGGAAAAACGCGAGATAACCTGCGATCGCGGCAACGATCATCACATAGACGACGAGCGAGCGGTGCCTGAGCGCCCATCCGGAGAGGTTAAACCCGGTCATGGCTCTGATCCGAGCACGCGCACCTTCTGGCCCGGATGGAGCGCTTGGACGCCCGCGGTGACAACGATGTCGCCGGCATTCAGTCCCTGCGAGACGATGACGTCGGTCTGGTCGAAACGCAGGATGTCGACATTACGCGCCGATATGATGTTCGTCTGGGGATCGAGGATCCAGACGGCCGGCTGCTGATTTATTCTTGTTAAGGCGGTAGCGGGTACATCGATCACCGGTCCGGAACCCAACTCGACGCGGCCGTTTACGGTGGCGCCGAGCCGCATGGCTGGTGGCGGATCCGTTAGACCGACCTTGACCTCGAACGTGCGGGTGACGGGGTCGGCCTGCGCCGCGACCTGGCGGACGCGGCCCTGTGCCGTGATCTTCGCGTCATCTGTCAGGCTGACCATGACCTGCACGTCGGCCGGCGTCGATCTGATCATTTGAGCCGGAACGTCGAAGACTGCGTCACGGCCGTCCTGCCTCGCGATCCTCGCGATCATTTGCCCGGCCTGAACGACCTCGCCATCAGAGGGACCTGTCGCGGTGATTTTGCCGGGCGCATCGGCCCGCAGCTCCGTAAAGCTGACGAGGTCGTGCGCGGAGTCGACTTGCGCCTCCGCCGCCTCGACCTGCGACTGCGCGGCCTGTCGTGCCTGCGTCGCCGCCTCGAAATTGGCACGCGTGGTCCACCCCTGCGCCAACAGCGTTTCCTGACGTTCGTAGTGGTTGCGTGCCTGCGTCAACTGGCCCTGCGCAGCGGAAAGAGCCGCTTTTGCCTGCCGCAATGTGCTCAGCTCGTTCTGGGACTCCAGTTGTGCCAGCAACTGTCCGGCCTCGACCCTGTCTCCGAGTTTCGCATGGCTCGCCCGCAAGCGTCCGGATATCCGAAAGGCGACGGCCACTTCGTCCTCGGCCTCGATGCGGCCTGTAAAAATCAACGGCACCAGGCTATCGCGCTTCTCGATGGTCGTGGTCCGAACCGGACGCGGGGGCAGCTCCTTCGTTTCCGCTTGGCGGCCGCAGGCTACCAGAAACGGTGCGAACACGGAGGCGATCAACGTCACTGCGAAGACTTGCCGAGATGTGGTTCGCCTACCGCGCATCGCCATGCCCTCCTCGATTCCAGACGTTAGATCAGGCAGGTCGCCCTTTCACATCTCGCGATCTACGGTATCGTCCCTGGTATTCTTGCCCAAAGGAGGGGCCACACACATCGGCAAATCTACTTGGTGCGTCCGGATGCAATCGCGACCGCGGGCCGCAGTCGCAGGCGAAACGCCGGCGATATATGAAACGGCGCCTCATGGAGCGCTCCGGGGAATTCCTGCCGCCTAATCGGGCAAAGACCCAATATCGCAGGTCGTATCAAGAGCGCATCGTCAGGGTCAGCTAAAGCGATCGGGCCTGTCAGACCGATGAACCCGGAGGATTTTCGAATGCGGAGATTTATCCTAGTTGCAATGGCGGTCTCGGGAATGCTGGCCATCATGCCACAGACTGCATCAGCGCAGACCGAGCAAAACCAATGGTGCTCCAAGTTCAAGGGGCATGTGAACTGCAGGTACTCCACCCAAGATCAGTGCCAGGCGTCCCGAAGCGGGAGGGGCGGCACCTGCTTCCCCCGGCAGGCGTCGCGCTAGTTGCGTAGCAGGGCAGCGAAGGGCCATCCAAAACGATGGCGTCGAACGATCCGCTCGTGGACGCCATTCGAGCCGGTGTGGATGCTGCTGTATCGCTACGCCAACTCACGCATCCGCACGTCGAAGGATACCCGGCTGCAGACACCGACAGTCGTGCCGCCGGACACCCGCCAGTCAATACACGATGCCGGATTTTCGAAGCACCGCACGGGACGGCGCCATCCGTCGCCAATCGAGGAATCGCCTGTGAGAGGGTCCGCGGGAAAGCCAGATGCGCTCACGGGCGCCACAGCCGGCGCGTCCTGGTGGAGCGCGACGTCCCGCGCGGCTTCGTTCCTCTGCCTCTGGTTGGTACTTTCCGGCGCCGCTCTCGATGACGTTCCTGCCGCGGCAGTCGCCGTCGCGGCGGCAACGTGGACGAGCTTGCATTGGCTGGAACCTGGCAGATCGCGGCGCTCACCTGGCGCCATCTCGCGACTGACATTGCTCTTCTTATATCACTCCATTGTTGCCGGAGTGGACGTCGCGAGGCGGGCACTCGACCCCCCGGCTGCCGCTGCACTCGGGGTTTATCGCATATTCAACCCGTCTTCCCCGCGGCTTTCGTCGTAACGTGTTTGCAACGCTGACGAGCCTGCTACCAGGCACCGTGCCGGCCGCAGAGGATGACGCGCATATCCTCTATCACTGTCTGAATATCGAAAATCCCGCGGTCGCCGAGCTTGCCGAAGAGGAGGCTGCTCTGGTCCGAGCGCTGTACAATGACTGAGTTCCTGACGGCCGCAGTCGGCTTCATCCTGGCGATGCTGCCGTCTCCCATGCCACGGCCAAAGCAGCAATGTTCATGGCTGCCGGATCGATCTATGCGAGGCTGGGTCATGATCGCCTCACAGACTTGCGTGGTCTGGTGAGAACGATGCCATTGAGCGTCTTAGCTTTTGCTCTCGCCGGCATCGCGTTGGTAGGCGTACAGCCGAGCGGTGCGTCGCTGGCAAAAGAGCTGTTGCTTCGTGCCGCAGCCGAAAGGGGGCAGTGGTGGTGGGCGGTCGTGCTCGAGGCGGGCGGAATGCTTACAGCGGCCTACGTTATCTTGGTCCTGGCTCACGCGCTGGTGCCTACGGTCGAGCGGATTGCATCGACCGGTCCTGCACTACACGTCCGGAACATCGCGGCGCTTGTGCTGGCCCTGTGCTCGCTATCGCTCGGCCTGTTGCCTTGGGATTCCTATCTAGCCGTCTCGCACGGTTCGGTGTCCGGTTTCTTTGCGGTCGAGACTCTCACCAAAACACTCTCCTCCGTCCTGGGTGGCGTTGTGCTGGCGATCCTGGTCGCTCCCTGGCCGCATCCGGATGCCTATTCGACGCGCTGGAAAATGGTCGCCAGCATACTCGGTCTTTTTCAACGCAGCTGCCATAGGTCCGTTGGCTGCCTAGAGAAGGCCAATCGCGTTCTCTGCCAGTGGCCTGCGGCCAGCATGTTCCTCCTCATCCTGGCGCTGCTGTTTGGCGCGCTGATGGCTGGGGCGCATACCTCTCGGCCGGGATAAGGTCAGCCTCAGGCGACCCTCCAGCAACAACGATCAGGAACATTCATCCCCACGCCTCAGGGTTTTCTCCGATCCCAAGCCGACCGATCGAAAGCTAGTGTTCGACAGCGCGTTCCGCCAGTGGCACGGTTGCACCGGTCGGCGCATCGTCTTGGTCGCGGCGGAGCTTGATCCAGCAGGAGGTTTGCATGTCCGATCTAGTAGCGATCGTGTATCCATCCGAGGCGAAGGCCGAGGAAGTGCGTCAGCGGCTGCTCAAGCTGCAGAAGGAATATCTGATCACAATCAGCGACGCAGTGATCGCCGTGAAGACGGATTCCGGCGGCATCAAGCTCAATCAGCTCGTCAACACGACGTCGATGGGGGCGGTGACCGGCGGTTTCTGGGGACTTCTGATCGGCATGATCTTCCTCAATCCGATCCTCGGTGTCGCCGTCGGAGCAGCTTCCGGCGCACTTGGCGGCGCACTGTCCGATTTCGGCATCGACGACTCCTTCATGAAGGAATTATCAGTATCACTTCACACGGGCAACGCCGCCTTGTTCGTGCTGATCAAGAATATGACTGCGGACAAGGTCTTGAAGGAGATCAAGGACGCCGGAGGGACCGTGCTGAAGACGTCCCTGGACGACGCCAAAGAACAGGCTCTGCGCGACGCACTCGCAAGCGCCGCGGAGCGGCCGGCGGCCTGAAGCCACTTAGCGGCGGTTGCCGACCAGACGCAGCAGCATCATGAACAGGTTGATAAAGTTGAGATACAGCGACAGCGCTGAAATCACCGACTTGCGGTCTCTGGTTGTTTCGTCGTCCCGGCTGTCATGCATCGCCTTGATCCGTTGCGTGTCGTAGGCCGTCAGCCCGGCAAACACGCCGACGCCCACAATCGAGATCAGCCAGTCAAGCCCGCTGGATTGCAGGAACAGATTCACCAGGGTGGCGATGATGATCCCGATAAGGCCCATGAACAGGAAGGTGCCGAGACCGGATAGGTCGCGCCTTGTGGTATAGCCAAAGACGCTGAGCGCCCCGAACGTCGCCGCGGTGATGAAGAAGACGCGCGAAATCGAGGCGCTGGTGTAGATGTGGAGCAGCGTCGAGAGCGACACGCCGACCAGCGCCGCATAGATGAAGAACAGCAGACGCGCGGTCGACACCGACAGCGTATTGATCCGCGAGCCGATGAAGAAGACCAAACCCAGCGGCGCCAGTATGAAGACCCACATCAACGGGCTCTGCAGCAGTGCAGGACTAGTGAGCTGATAGGTGAGCCACGCAACAACGGCCGTTAGGCCGATGCCGGCAGCCATATAGTTGTAGATGCGCAGCATGTAGCTACGCAGTCCAGCATTGACCGCGATTGCCTCGCCGCCGCCCGCTCCCGCCGTCGTCACGTTCGGATCATAGTTCGACATTGCCTGTCTCCTGCCAGAGCTCGCTAATCAGGTCATGCTATCTCTGGGTATCAGTAGACGGCATCGGACAATCACCCGAGAGTTGGCAAGGACAATCACCCTATCGCACAGCTTTTTACTGCGCACCTGAGCACGGTGATTACGAACCGGTAATCGAAACCGCCGGAAGTGTCCTCCTTTGGGCGGAGACGCATTACGCGTTTGGGGAAAACGGCCGCGATCCGGCCTAATCCGGCCGGTATGCGCTTCTACTTTCATATCGTCGACAAATACGGTCTCTCGCCCGATGGGACCGGATGCGAGCTCGCCAATCAGGACGCAGCGTCCCTGCACGCCCGATGCATAGCGGCTGAGCTCGCGAAGGCCGGCGAGTTCTGCCGTTTCAGCGTCGTGCTTTTGGCGGCCGCTTCCGGGCCATCATCCGGTCCCGGTCAAATCGCGACTGCCCCTCCCCCAAAAACTTGAGGGCGATGCCCAACCTTACAGTACGTCAATTTCCTGCCCTCGCTGCCTACAGAGAATCCCGGATGTGCGAAGGGGAAAGCCACGTCTAATGTCCTCTCCAATGCGGCGGGCATCAATGCCCGTCGCATCCCGGATTGGAAGGCCATCCCGTCATGGCTCCCCCGCCGAATGCGGCCGACCAGAAACTCTCGCGGAATGCTCTCATCGCGCTCGTGATCGGCTCGATGGTGGGGTCCGGCATTTTCGCACTACCTGCGGCGTTCGGACGAACCACGGGTGCGCTTGGAGCAATGATCGCCTGGGCTATCGCGGGCAGCGGCATGCTGATGCTGGCTTTCGTGTTCCAGACGTTGTCACACCGCAAGCCCGACCTTGATGCCGGGATCTATGCCTATGCCAGAGCCGGATTTGGCGACTACATCGGCTTTGCTTCAGCCGTCGGGTACTGGATCGGTTGCTGTCTTGCAGACGTCGCCTGTCTCGTCTTGATCAAGGCAACGCTCGGGCAGTTTTTTCCCGTGTTCGGCGACGGGACAACTCCGGTGGCGATCGCTTCGGCGTCTGTCCTGCTGTGGGGAGTGCACATTTTGCTGCTGCGCGGCATCAAGAGCGCAGCCACCCTCAATACGATTGCGACCTACACAAAGATCATCCCGATTTTGCTGTTCATTGGCACCGCCGTCATTGCTTTTAACGGCGATCTGTTCGCCGTTAATTTCCACGGAACGGAGCAGTCGGATGCGTCGAGTGTGTCTTCTCAGGTTCGCGGCACGATGCTGCTAACCGTGTTCGTGTTCGTCGGAATTGAAGGCGCGAGCGTCTACTCCCGCTACGCCCGGAGCCGTGCCGACATCGGCTTCGCAACCATTGCCGGATTTCTGACGGTGCTCGGCCTGCTCGTTCTCGTGACGCTCTTGTCCTACGGCGTGTTGCCGAGGGCTGAACTGGCGGATCTTCCGACGCCATCCATGGCTGGCGTGATGGAAGCGATTGTCGGCCGCTGGGGCGGCGTATTCATCAGCCTGGCGCTCCTGATCTCGGTTCTCGGCAACTACCTATCTTGGTCACTGCTGGCGGCCGAGATCCTGCATTCCGCGGCGATCCACCGCACCATGCCTTCCTTTCTTGCCAGGGTGAATGCGCACAAGGTCCCTGCCGGCGCGCTCTGGCTCACAAATTGCGTCATCCAGATCTTTCTGCTGGTCGCCTGGTTTGCGGAGTACGCGTTCACACTCGCGTTGAAGATGACGAGCGCGATGACGCTGATCCCGTATTTCATTGTCGCGGCGTACGGCTTAAAGCTTGCCTGGTCGGGCGAGACCTACCGCGCGGGCGAGCGCGCTCGCACCACCGACTGGATCCGATCGGCTATCGCAACGATCTATGCAGCTGGCATGATCTACGCCGGCGGACCGAAATTTCTCTTGCTGTCGTCCATCCTCTATGCACCCGGCACTCTGCTGTTCCTGCTTGCGAAACGCGAGCGCAAGGAAACGATCTTCGGGCCATTCGAAGCTATGCTTTTTGCAGCGATCACGATTGCCGCGTGCGCCGGCGTTTACGCACTCGCAACCGGAGCCATATCGATTTGAATCTTTGTCCCTAGTTGCATGGAGGCGAATATGAGCACACGGGCCATCTGTGGCGCCTTGATCATATACGGATCGATGGCGGTCTGCGCCTTTCCAACCGTGTCGCTGGCCCAATCGACTGAGACCGGCGTGTCTGCCCAAAGCGGCGCCGGCGCGTCGCCACCGGAGAAAGCAGCTCCAAACACCAATACGAACCCGACGAAGCACCGCTACTGGCGTCATCGCGGAGGAAAGCATCCGCACTTTGGCAGCCGGCGCGTCCGGGCCTAGGTACCACAGGCGACGGCGATTGAACCGATACCATGAACGAGTCCAGGACAGCACCGGAGAGACTCTGCGAGATCGCTCCACGCGATGGCTCCGCCGTCGTGCCGGAGAACGGCACACGACGCGGCATTCTCGCAACCGGGCTCGGCCTGGTGGCTGCCTGCGTCTTGCTGTTTCTGGTGTGGCAGACGGTCTCGAGTCTCCTGCTGATCTTTGCAGGCGTGTTATTCGCCGCGTTTCTGGATGCTTGCGCAAGGGCCCTGGCGGCCGTCCTCCCGCTCAATCGCGCCTCGCGGCTGACGCTGGTTCTGTTGCTGTTCTCCGCTCTGTCGGGATTTGGACTGATCTGGGGCGCGGGCAAGCTGCCGGAGCAGACGCGCCTCTTGCTGAAGGTCATGGACAACCAGCTCGACATCCTGCAGGAGCATCTTCTGTCATATGGCGTGGATCTGCTCGGTCCGGAATGGGGCCGCGACTTTGCGCAGTGGCTGTTCTCGGACCAAGGCCGGTTTCTCAGCCATGCTCAGTTCCTGCTTGGCGGAGCGTCGAGCCTTCTGACCGGTGTCCTAGTGGTCCTGTTCCTCGGGATCCTCTTTGGTCTAGACCCAACCAGCCACCGTGAAAGCCTGGTCATGCTGGTGAAGCCCTCCCAGCGCCAGCGGGCGAGAACGGTCATGGACGAGATGGGCAATGTCATGCGGCTGTGGCTCGTCGGGCAGTTCATCCGCGTCATACTCATGACGTTGTGGGTCTGGGCCGCGCTCTACCTCATTGGGTTGCCTGGACCCTTCGTGCTCGGACTGCAGGCGGGCCTGTCGAATTTCATTCCCTATGTCGGACCAATCGTAGCCGCAATACCGATCGCGCTGGTCGCAATGCCGCTCGGCAGTTCCCTGCTGATCTGGGCCGTCCTCATTTACTCGATCATCCAGTCTGTCGAAGGCTATGTGATCGGTCCGCTGATCCAGCGCCAGGCCGTCGAGATCCCTCCTGCCTGGACGTTGGTCGCCATCGTCCTGCTCGGTGCGCTGTTCGGCGTCCTGGGCATCGCGCTCGCCATGCCGCTGGTGGCGATCGGCCGTGTCGCAATCATCCGATTCTATGTCGAGGACTACCTCGGCGACGAGTTCAAGCAGACGTTCAACAGCGGTGAATCGTGAGTGAGGACCCCATGAACCAGAGCGGGGCGCCACGGCAGGAGGGTACCGATCCTCCCTCGCCTCAATCGACAATGGCTCAATTCCTGTGGCAGCAGCTTCCTTATGTCGTGGCGCTGGTGCTTGCCATCGCGGGCGTCGCCTATACTAACGTTTCCCACCAACCTCTCGTCGGCTACTGGGAATTCCTGGCGCTTGCCATCTGCATCGTGTGCGTCGTCACCAAATGGCCGGAAACCCAAGGCAAGGAGGCCCGGCTCCGCTTGATCTGGACCCAGGCGCTGCACTGGGTCGCCGTGCTGGTCACGATGAACATCATTCTGGTCTCGGGCGTTCAGCAATTGCTTCCGACCCCGGCGACCGGCCTTGTCCTGCTGACTTTGCTTGCGCTCGGCACGTTCCTCGCGGGCGTCAACCTTCTATCGCTGCAGATCTCTTTCCTCGGCCTTGCCATGGGCATTGCCGTCCCGGCGATATCCTGGCTGAAGCAGTCCGTCTTTTTCTTCCTGCTGGGCGCAGTGCTGCTGATCGGACTCGGCATCACATTCTGGTTCCGCCAGGACAGCCGACCGAGGAGCGCGCTCTCCGATACCAACAGTCAAGTGGAGGCCTGAATGCGAATGATGCGGTTTGTGGCAGTCTTCGGCACGTCCGCGTTGCTATGCGTCGCAGCCCTGCCGGCGCGCGCCGAAACGTTCAGGGTCGGCCGGCTCCTGTGCTTCAGCAACCCGCGCGTCGGGCTTGTGCTCGGATCGGTGCAGTCGTTGCGCTGCACATTCTTTGCAAGAAATCCGCCGAGGCAGTTCATCTATGAGGGACGAATCCGGCGTGTCGGCCTTGATATCGGCGTGACCAGCGCAGGCACCTTGTCTTGGGCCGTGCTCGCCAAAAACTCGCGGATCGGATCCGCCACCTTGCGCGGCAACTATGTCGGCGCGAGCGGCAGCTTTGCGTTCGGCCCCGGGCTCGGCGCGAACGTCCTGATCGGTGGCTCGCGACGGAGCGTGATGTTGCAACCCCTGTCGATCGAGCGATCGATCGGGATCAACCTGGCCGCCGGCGTCACTAACCTGACGCTGGGTCCGCGCGGCCCGCGATAGCTTGCAAAGGCGATCGAGCACACAATCGCTCCGCTCGTGGCCCACGAGAACATTCCCGCCCCATCGCTCAGGGTTTCGTCGGATGTCGATAGCGGAGGTTCGACGCTAGCGTCCCAAGCGTGCCGACCATCACGCAGACCAGGAGGATGGGATGACAGTTTATGACGACCGCTCCGATATCGAGGCTTTGGGCGGCCCTCCGCTGTGGGTCTGTGCCCTTCTCGGAATCGTGATGATCGCCGCCGGTTTCGCAGCTCTCAGCGACGTGGCGTTCGCAACCATCATCAGCGTCAAGTTCATCGGGCTGATGGCCATCGCGGCCGGCGCGTTCGAGATCATCCATGCATTCTGGACCAAGGGATGGGGTGGGTTCCTATGGCAGATCCTGCTCGGCGCGCTCTACGCCGCCTTCGGCCTTGTGCTGCTTACCCAGCCCGCCTCGGGTGCCCTGATCCTCACCTACCTCCTCGGCGCGGTGCTGTTCGCCTCAGGCGTCATTCGATGCGTGCTGAGCTTCGCCCATTGGCGGCAGAACGGATGGATGATGCTGATCTCGGGCATTTTTGGGCTGCTCGCCGGCGTGCTGATTCTATTCGGCTTTCCGGCCATCAGCGTCTGGGCCCTCGGATTTCTGCTTGGCGTCGACCTGATTTCGCACGGCCTCGCCTGGCTGCTTTACGCGCTTCAGGCGGCGCGGCGAACCGCCTAACAAAGGAGAAGAAACATGATGGACACACCGAGCCGTCGGGCTTTCCTTGGCTTTGCTCAGAATGCCGTCGCTGCCGTGGCGATCGGCGCCATCGGGGTTCGTTTCATTGAGGCCGCGGAAGCAATGCCTATTGCTCACGATCTCGGCCGGCCGAGCGAGCAACCAGACCTCCCGACGCAAGCACAATGGGGACCGCCGTCTCGTCGTCGGGGATGGGGCCGGCCGCGCCGGCGTCGCTGGGTGTGCTGGTGGCATCGCGGTCGTCGCCGTTGCGGATGGCGGTGGCGCTAACAACGCGTCCTCGCGCAATCCGCGGTCGACAGATACTCCGCGAAGCCGGCACCAGTCCCAATCAGACGAAGGAGGCAGCCTTGCGCATCACGAAACGATGGGTCGTTGGGACCTTCCTGGCAGCTCTTCTCGTTGCGGCAACCTGGTATTGCGTGGCGGTATGGCAGGCAACGCCGTCCATGCCGCTTTACCGCAACGTCATCCTGGGAGGCGCTGCAATCCTGATGCTGGTCACCGGCTGCGGACTGATCGGGCTGATGTTCCACAGCCGCCGCAAGGGCTACGACGAACCCGCGCGCAGCAATCGCATGCGGCGGGAGTAGCGAGGCGCCGGTGAAGCACTGACCCGGCTCCGGATCCGTTGCAAGGAGCGGACAATGACCTTTGCTGGCGTCGAGGCGATTAATCGGGTCAACCTCGTTGCTCGCGTCACTGCATTTCTGGAACGGCGCCTGTTCGAGGAAGGCGCCGAAATCAGCAAAGGCGATGAGCTCTATCGGCTCGAGCGTGGCCCTTTCGAATCGGATCTCGCATCGAAACAGGCGCAGGTGTCCCAGCTTGAGGCCACACTCGAGAATGCCAAGCTGACGACCGAACGCGCGCGGACCTTGCTCGGAGGCCCTGCCGGGCAACAGTCCACCTACGACGCAGCAATCGCGAACCAGCGCAGCCTCGAAGCCCAGGTGCGAGCCGCGCAAGCCGGGGTCCAGGCCTCTCAGATCAATCTCGATTACACAGTGATCAGCGCGCCGATCGCCGGCAAGATCGGACGAACGGCGGTGACGGTGGGCAACGTCGTCAGTCCAAGCTCGGGGGTACTGACCAGCATCGTCAGCCAAGACCCGATGTATGTCACCTTTCCCGTGCCGGTGCGTCAGGGACTGGAGCTGCGCGAACGATACGCGCCGCAAGGCGGTCTGGAAGCCGTGGTCATCAGGCTGCGACTGCCGAACGGGCGAATGTACGGAAAAACCGGCAAGCTGAACTTTGTCGACAATACCATCGCCCAGAGCACTGATACGATCACCGTGCGTGGCGAGATCGCCAATCCGATCCTGCGGGCGCCCTCGGCGGCCGGCGTCTCCGTTCACGAGTTGACCGATGGCGAGTTCGTGACCGTAGTGCTTGAGGGCGTTCAGCCGGTCGAGGTGCTGGTGATCCCTCGCTCGGCCGTGCTCTCCGATCAGCAGGGCAACTATGTTCTCGCTGTCGGCGCCGACAACGAAGCCGAACAGCGTCGCATCCAGCTCGGGCAATCGACCCCGACTGTCGCGGCGGTGATCGCCGGACTTGCGGCCGGCGACAAGGTGATTGTCGAAGGCCTGCAGCGGGTTCGTCCCGGCCAGACCGTGTCGCCAGGACCAGCCAGCGCGCGGATCCTGTCGAGCATGAAAGCCGCCGCAGATGGCACGGCTCCGCAAACGGATCACGGCCCCTCCGGCAAGGCTGGTCCGGCGGATAACAAACCATGATGTCCGCCCTCTTCATCGATCGTCCGCGGCTTTCGATGGTGATCGCATTCATCATCACGATTGCCGGCGCACTGGCGCTGGCGCAAATCCCGGTGGCACAATTTCCAGACATCGTGCCGCCACAGGTCACGGTCGCCGGCATCTTCCCTGGCGCGTCCGCCGAGGTTGTAGAGAGCAGTGTCGCCCAGCCGCTGGAGGCGCAGATCATTGGAAGCGACCGCGCACTCTACATGAAGTCGACTAGCGCCAATGACGGCAGCTACACACTGACGGTTTCGTTCGCGCTCGGTACCAACCCCGACATCAACACCGTCAACGTCAACAACCGCGTGCAGAGTGCTCTGTCGCAATTGCCCACCGAAGTACAGCAGCAGGGCGTGACGGTGCACAAGCGCTCCTCGTCGATCCTGCAGTTCCTCGTACTCTACAGCGGAAATGGCCAACAGGACCCGCTCTTCATCACCAACTATGCAATCATCAACGTGCTTGATGCGATCGCCAGCACGCCGGGGGTCGGCCAGGCGAACCTGTTCGCGAAGATGAACTACTCGATGCGGATCTGGTTTGACACGCAGCGGCTCACCAGCCTCAATCTCACGCCGTCGGACGTCATTGCCGCGATCCGTACGCAAAGCGTCCAGGCCCCGGTCGGCCGCATCGGCGCGCGCCCGATCAGCGACGACCAGCAGTTCCAGTTCAATGTGCAGACCCTGGGCAGGCTCGCCACCGTCGATCAATTCACCCAAATCGTGCTGCGCGCCAATCCGGACGGTTCATCGCTGCTCGTGGGCGACGTTGCCCGCGTCGAGATGGGCGCGCAAAATCTCGACAGCGAAGCGCGGATCGACGGACGTGCGGCCGTGCCGATCGCGATCTATCTGTCACCAGGTGCCAATGCGGTGACCACCGCACAGGCGGTGACAGCGACGATGCAGCGGCTGTCGCAGCATTTTCCCACCGGGCTGAGCTACCTCGTCCAATACGACTCAACGAGCTTCGTGCGTGCCACCATCGCGGAAGTGTTACAGACGCTAGGCGAGGCCTTCCTGCTGGTCGTGATCGTGGTGTACCTGTTCCTCGGCAATCTCCGGGCCACCGTGATCCCGGCCGTTGCCGTTCCGGTGAGCCTGATCGGCACCTTCGCCGTGCTGCTGGTGCTCGGATATTCGGCCAACACGGTGTCCCTGCTCGCCATGGTGCTCGCCATCGGCATCGTGGTCGATGACGCCATCGTCGTCGTTGAGAATGTTGAGCGGATCATGGAGGAGGAGCCCTCGCTTTCTCCCGCCGAGGCCAGCAAGAAGGCTATGGTACAGATCACGGCGCCGATCATCGCGATCACGCTGGTACTGCTCTCCGTCTTCGTGCCGATCGCTTTCATTCCCGGCATATCCGGCACGCTGTTTCGCCAGTTTGCAGTGACAATCAGCGCCGCGATGATGATTTCGGCACTGAATGCACTGACGATGTCGCCGGCGCTATGCGCGCTGTTCCTGCGCCACACCGGGCCGCGGCGTGGCCTGATCGGTCGTGTGCTTGGCGGCATCGACTGGTTGCGGGACCGCTACAGCAGCGGCGTGCGCCGCTTGGTGCGGAAGGCGGGGCTCTCGCTCCTGCTGATTGCCCTATTCGGCGCCGGCATCTTCGGCATGTCGCTGATCACGCCGACGGGTTTCTTGCCCGAGGAAGATCAGGGAGCCTTCTTCACCTCGGTACAACTGCCGGACGGCGCGTCGGTGGCACGAACCAGCGAAATCACCCAACAGGTCGAACGCATCCTGAAGCAGATGCCCGCGGTCGATCATGTTCTTGCCATCATCGGCTTTTCCCTGCTCGACGGCGCATCCGAACCGAACAGCGCGCTGGTGGTCACGCGCCTGAAGCCGTTTGCCGATCGCAAGGCAGCAACAGATTCTGCGCGAGCGCTGATCGGCCAAACCTTCGCCGCTGGCGCGCAGATCCGCCAAGCCAATGTCCTGCCGTTCAATCTGCCGCCGATCATCGGGCTCTCCACCGGCGGCGGGTTCGAATACCAACTCCAAGCATTGGAAGGACAGAACCCGGCCGAAATCTCCAGTGTCACGGGTGCGCTGATCGGCGCCGCCAACGCCGACCCACGGCTCTCGCGCGTCTTTTCGACCTTCACTGCAACCAATCCGTCGATCTATCTCGATATCGACCGCCGCAAGTCTCAGGCGCTCGGAGTGACAATCAGCGACATCTTCACGGCCCTACAAGCGACGCTCGGCGGCATCTACGTCAACAACTTCAATCGGTTTGGCCGCACCTGGCAGGTCAACGTTCAGGGCGAAGCGCTCGATCGCGCCGATATTTCGGACATCTGGCAAATCTTCGTGCGCAACGCCAACGGCCAAATGGTGCCGATCAGATCGCTCGCCGGGATCAAGATCGTGACCGGACCTCAGGTGATCACCCGCTACAACAATTATCGCTCAGTGACGGTGAACGGTAGCCCGGCGCCCGGTGTCTCATCAGGCACCGCGCTCACAGCGATGGCCGACGTTTCTCATGCCGTACTGCCTGCGGGCTACAGTTTTGAGTGGACCGGTACCGCCTATCAGGAGCAACAGGCCGCTGGCCAGACCGGCATTGTGCTCACGCTTGCCGTGCTGTTCGCGTATTTGTTCCTGGTCGCGCTCTATGAGAGCACGATTATCCCGATCCCGGTCCTGTTGTCGGTCCTGGTCGGCGTGCTCGGCTCCTATGTCGGCATCAAGGTCGCTGGCGTCAATCTCGATCTGTACGGTCAGATCGGACTCGTGGTGCTGATCGCACTCGCCGCCAAAAACGGCATCCTGATCGTCGAGTTTGCGAAGGAGCAGCGTGAGGCGGGCGTGGCGCTCGAGCAAGCCGCGATCCAGGGCGCATATATGCGTTTCCGCGCAGTGATGATGACTTCCGTTGCCTTCATCCTTGGTCTCCTGCCGCTTGTGATTGCGACCGGCGCCGCCGAGCTCAGCCGCAGGGCCGTCGGCACAGCCGTGTTCGCAGGCATGCTTGCAGCGAGCTCTGTTGGGATCTTCCTGGTGCCGATGCTCTACGTGACGTTCCAGCGCCTGCGCGAGCGCGTGAAGACGGGCGCCCTTGGCCATTGACATGCCGCAGCAAGCTCCAGAAGCGCGGATCCCCATGCAGCTGGTACCGGGCTCCTCATCCTGGCTACTTCAAGGGCACGGTTCTGTTCGCATCCAGCATCATTCAGTCCATGGCACGCATCCAAATCCATCCGGAGATCGCGCAAGCAAAGGAAGACGATAATGAACGTGCGAACCCGTGATGGTTTCCTTGCACTCCTAGGATGCCGGTGCTGCTGGCACTGCCGACGGGATGTGTTATCGATTTTGAAGGCACAAAAAGGATTCCGGTCGCGTTGGATCCAAGCGAGTTCCGAAAGGGCTCGACCTCGTGAGAGAAACCGGTGTACCGCCGCCTGCTGCCACTTGGGGCTGCGGCTACGCGGTGCCCGCGCAGCTGTCCTCGATTGTGGTATCCGCGGCGTCGCGCGGCCGGCAACCAATGTAGTTGGCGTTGGAATGCAATCGTCCGCGGTAAGGTTTACCGGTCCGACAAGCTCTGGAGCATGCGATGCGCAACAGAGATCGGTGTAAGCCACACGACGAGGCTGTGCGCACCAAAAGAGACCGGAAGATAAAGCCAACAAAACGTGACGTGCCCACCTCGACTAGTCTCGTGCAAGTCGCACTCGCGATGGTACTGGGGGTTGCGCCAATGCTCAGAATGGCTGTGACGCATCCCGCCTCCGCACTCTGAGGCTGCTCGTCAGCGCTCGCCTACGCGCCGGTATTTCGATGTCTGCGGTTGCGTCAACGTGCGAGGCTCGTCAGGAGAGGCCCACATAGCTTTTAATGAGATATTTCTTGATCTCCCGGTGCACACATCGTGCACACGTGGCCTTCTAACCGCTTGTAAAGCTTGAACTCTCGATCCAATCCATCATGGCGAAGTTTGAGCTAGTCCATCCAGTGATCGCTATCGAAATCTAAGTTCGTATATCCCATCGACCACTTTGCGCCAGAAGCAGCCATTCGAGAATGGAAGGGCTTCAACGGGTATCAGGTGGTATCCCTTTTCTGCACCTTAGCTTGGTTTGCCGAAGTTGGTGTCCGTTGACTTAGCCTAACCTGGGCTTGCCCATGCCTTGGTCGATAATGCTCTCGATAGGAATGGGGAGGCTGCGAACTCGTTTGCCAATCGCGTGATAAACCGCGTTCGCGATGGCAGCCTCGCCGCGCTTTGTCGGTGCCTAGGCCTGATAGGCGGCGAGGTCTTTCCTCAGGCCCACCACAATAGTGGGGGATACATGGTAGCGGGAGACCGCTACCGCTTTTCCTCACATGGCGCAAATCTGCGATATTTCCTCCGATCTTCCGCTTAAACGGTAGGTCAAATCGGCGTAGGTCCTCGCCCACCAGGGAAGCCATCCTTCATGAAGACGGCGGAACGTCGGATAAACCCCAAATGCAGAGCTGCCTAGCCGACGTGCCGGAGGGATGATGCGCGAACTAGGCGCCTTCAATATCCGCTTCGTCAAAAGTGCCAATTCTCATCCGCAAATTTCCGGTCTGTCCCTATCAGCCGACATTTGGCAGCGTGGGATCAAGGCAGCCACGGGCCAGGAGGAGACATGGCTCTGGCACATTGGCCTGGCCAGATAACGGGCAACGCCTGAGACATTCGTTTCAACTCAGATGGCAGCACCGGCCAGCAAAAAAGCGCCGCCAAGCGCGACCATCACAAGTCCAGGCCAGTTCGATTTGATGCCGAAGCCGCTACCCGGTCTTTCAGGCTCCAGCGTATCACGCCCGGAGCGAAGCCGCCTTCCACCGCTGAGTCGGCCTCGCCAAATGGGCTGAAACGCCATTTGGAGCACGCCGCCGAAAACAAGGAGCACACCAAGCCATATGAGGGTCATGCTCGCCTCCTCTACCCGCGAACGCCGAGAGTGTGCGCCGAGAACCCGTGGTCCATTCAGCGCCTGTCCGCTGCTCTCTCGGAATTAGACCGACCTTGAAAGCCGCCGGACGCACGAGCGCGCCGGCACGCAGGCTGGGGATCACGCTCTCCGAAGCTCAGGCTACGTATAAGGACCCTGCTTAGTCTTCATCCGGCTCGCGCACGACCGGCGGTTCGTCGGTTTTGTCTTCCTCTTCCTCTTCCTCTTCCTCTTCCTCTTCCTCTTCCTCTTCCTCTTCCTCTTCCTCTTCCTCTTCCTCTTCCTCTTCCTCTTCGTCGTCTTCCTCTTCGTCATCATCAGGATCTTGGGGCGGCATCGTGTTGCCCATGATCGCGAAGGCACGCCGGTCGATCGCACGAATTAACTTGGGGAGTAGGGTCATGTTGTTACTCCTCAGATGTGACCCTGGAGCACTTTACCCCTTTTTTGGCGGGGCAGACACGGAGTTGGCGGCCGGCGCGGACGAGGTCCGGTTATCCCTGTCAGCCAAGCCAGAGGTAAGTGTCGAGTTTCTCAGATTCGGGCCAATAAGGGACCTCACGCCGATCGCTGCTTGAGATCGGTTTCATCTGGAGTCCGCTTCATTCTGTCACTCCGTCTTCGTCTTCGGACGTTCAATAAGTTGGTAACTGGGAACGTGGGTGCTTTCCTGCCACGATTCCAGAGCAGCTCCGCAGATTGCGCAGACCGCGTCACCTGTATGCGGTACCAGGAACTTCTCTTCGGTGCGTCTGTACTCAGCACCGCAAGTGCATTGCACAATTGTCACCATGCCGATGATATGTGCTTCGGATCGCGGAATTTCCAGTCCAAGCAACTTTCGTTGTTCTCTCGCGAGTCGGCCGTCACTTTGTTGCCGCCGGTCGAGTCGGTGAACGGAGGGAAGTCCGCTAATGGGATGGTCCGGCCGTGCTCCTGCCCCGCCAGCGATAAGCTGGCCAGGGGCTCCAAAGACAAGGAGCATGGCATCGATCTCGCGCGAGATCGCCCCGGTGAGCTCGACATGCTCGCGCTCGCGAAGAACATCCCTCGCCTGCTGAAGGCGCTGCTCGGTCTCGGTCTGCACGACCCGGGCGATCACCTGATCGCGGCGCACCTCGTCGCCGATGCCCACGTCGAGCGAGGGCAGTTTTCCGCTGCCGCGGACACGGCATCGACCAGGCGACCACCGCTGCTCAACAAAATGCCGTCAGCGTAATGGCAAGATGCTGCCATGTCCCTGCACATCGGATCGTGCACTTGCCCGGCGCCACGCATTTCTATCCCCGAACGTCGCCCGTTACGCAAGAAGATGGAAGCACCACGGATCTTGAAAGCGCGATCGCGCTATTCCTGAGCGAAACGCTGACCGAGAAGTAGTCGTCATCCTAATATCAGGGACGCGATCACGCCCTACGTGAAAAGCTCTACCACGGTTTCCCCAAATGCCGAGCCGTCGCTGAGGCAATGGAATCGAGGGCCACATTCTTTGGACTCCACCGCTTTTCGGCTCCACATTCTTCGGTAGGGCCGGTTTCAAGCACTCGATACGAGGGGCCGGACAGCACAACCACGGACCCGCAACCATCTCAAATCGCTAGGTGGCCTGAACGGGCGGATCGGTCGGCCGATCCGTCGGCAATACGAGAACCGAACCGCCAGCGACGACATTGTTTGTGGATATGGGCGGAAGGTCGGCATCGTCCTGCGAACCCGGCGTCCCGAACGCAGTGAACATCTCCTAAGTTATTGATTTTTATTGAGATGACAGGCGTTTCCGTCCCGCTTTGTTCACGGTCCCTTCACCCAATTCGTTGCGATTTCGTTGCGGAGTTCTGAGAGAACGGCCGCCACTGTTGCTTGACGGGTCTCTTGGAGGCTTTCCCAAGCACCAGCGGGAAGAGATGGCCAACACCGCCCGCCTCAGTGTCGCGGTTGCGAGTC
>NZ_JBEPRQ010000029.1:0-90060 GCF_040548425.1 Bradyrhizobium sp. i1.15.2
GATGCCCCAAGCATCAAAATCCTGCATTCCAAAAACAGTCCACAAAGTCAAATGCGATCCTAGCTCAATCGCTTAGCCGCTCTTCACGGACGACTATGTAGGCCTAATGCTCTGAGCTCCGATGATGTCCCTTGTCAGGTCAACCCGCGATCTCGATCGCTCTTGAAGTAGGATGCCTGAGCGCTCGTCTGAACTCAGCGAACTGGTGGAACGTGACAAACAGCGCGATCATTCCGGCGCCCAGCTCAGCGATTGCTTGACTGGCCAACAGTCCGTTGAAACCCGATATGACCGGGAATAACAGTACGGCCGGTATGAAGAGATAGCCCTGCCTTGCCAAGGACACAACCGCACTGAGGCGCGCTCTCCCGAACGACTGAAGCATCGTCGCAACGAAACTCTCAACACCAAAAAATCCAAAAAAGAGATGGAAGACGATGCAGG
The DNA here is from genome assembly GCF_040548425.1 of Bradyrhizobium sp. i1.15.2. Lineage (NCBI taxonomy): Bacteria > Pseudomonadati > Pseudomonadota > Alphaproteobacteria > Hyphomicrobiales > Nitrobacteraceae > Bradyrhizobium > Bradyrhizobium sp. i1.15.2. The sequence goes on from NZ_JBEPRQ010000029.1 coordinate 445, forward strand.
TCGAGACGGCAATTTCCGTGACCTTATCGCTATCGCTGAACAGTCTGACCAAAGGCCGCGCAAAAGTCACAACGGCCACAGAATACGCAACGGAAAGAGCGACAGTCATGGAGAGCATGAACTTCGCAGCCTTCAATACACGAGCAAAGTCGCGTGCGCCCCAAGCGAAACCCAGGACAGCTTGAGAGCCTATGCAGAAGCCGGTGATAGGCAGTGCACCCATCGTCAAGATTCGCACTGCTATTCCCACGGCCGCGATGGAATCGTCGCCGAACGGCGCAGCAGCTCCGTACAAGAGCATAACGGCAATAGCAGATAAAATACTGGTCATGGTCGACGGCGCCCCTATGAACGCGAGCTGTCTGATGCGATCTGCTCGCAACGAGATGTGAGTTATCCCGATGAGGACTATCCCGCGAAGCTTCGCAAAATACGCGATATAGAGGCTAATAGCAGCGATTTGAGATACCAGCGTCGCGAGGGCTGCGCCTCGCACACCGAAGTCCAGCAAGAATATGAAGACGGGATCAAGCACAGCGTTCAGTATGAAGGCTGTAATCATCGTCCACATGCTGAATCGTGTGTTGCCTTCGGCTCTGACGATGAAGCCGTTGACAATGTTTAGAAGCATCAGGGTGTACCCGAACAAAAGCGTCGCCGCGTAGTCGAGCGCCACGGGCATGATGGTTGGACTTGCCCCGAGCGTTACGAAGATCCCTCGCAGGTTTAGAAGCAGAGCGACGGTAACAATGATACCGATCGGGGCGGCGAGCGCGAGTGCAGTACTCGCGCCTCGACTCGCCTCCAGGTACTCACCAGCGCCAAGATGACGAGATATGAACGACGCTGTTCCAACACCGATCCCCTGTCCGGCTGCCGCGAGCAGGACCACGATCGGCAAGGTCATGCTGACAGCTGCGATCGCCTGCGCGCCAAGTGCGCCAACAAAGATCGCGTTGACGACCTGCTGTAACGCGTGGATCGATAAGCCAACAACAGACGGAATGGCGAGCCGCAGGATAAGGCTCGAGAGATTGGGATCCGATAGATCGATGTGCTGCTTTTTCTTTGGCATCACATCGCGATCGCTCTCGACGGCCAATTTCGCATCCGGCTCATTCATGGATGAACGTGTCCCCAGCTCTTCCGAATTCGCTGATCGTCTGCAACAGCTCCTGTTGCAACACCATGCAAAGATTACGGGTCACCTCATAACCGACCTGGGTTGGATCATACCTCGTTTCGATCTGTAGATGGCCGGCTTGATATCCGACATCGAACCAGAAGAGGTGAATCACGGCCCCTTCATCCATGTCTTCGCCGATCCAAAGTGGAGAAGGATTCTTGGCTAGGAGACGGCGTGGAAAATGGCGCTGCAAACCCGCTCGATAATTCAATCCAAGCCTGGGTAAGGGCAGGCGATCGATCCGGCTCCGCACGGCTGGATCTCGGTTTAGGAATTTCATGGCCCGAAAGCCTATTCCTCCGCGCGGCAGGGCATTGCGCTGGCGGTATATTGAACGAGCACGATCGGGACGGGGCTCCGTTCCGGTGAGACTCAAGGGAAGCGGAACGAGCTCGCTGATATGGCCGATGATCTGAGATGGATCGAGATCGTCAAACAGCCGACCTCGGGTTGAGGTAAGGCTATCAATCCAGAGCGAATAGTTGCCGAAAACGCGTCCAAAGGCGCCAGAAATGGCGGCAAGAAACACATCAAAGTCCTGACAATGCGCCAATCTGGCTGAAATATTGAGGAGATCAGCTGTCGCTTCTTCGTCAATCTCAAGATGGTAATTGCCCTGATCTTCCCAAAGGGATCGGCGATTCGCTTCATCCATGCGACCTTCAAGGCGTGCATAGTGAAGCTCTCTCGCGGTCACTTTCGAAACGCTCGCGCCGCCCGATGAGGTGGCGCTGACGTGCAAATTGAACTGATGGTAGTCAATCCTCTCCCAGTAGTTGAGTTCGGCTGGCGCTTCGCTGTTCGCGTAGTGCTCAAGGCGCTTCAACCATGCAGAGAGCATTTGTATGTTCTCGGGAACACTCACGGCGTGGCCTGAGGCAAGGGCGTACGCCGCATCCAATGCTTCCAGGAACAGTCGATAGCCTATCCCGTCCGCTACAAAATGATGCATCAGGACCAGCAGATAGTAATCGCCGCTTTCCGATGTGCGGAACACCGTGACGTTAACAAGAGGCGTCTGGCCGTCAAACCGAAACATGTGCTGACGTCTTGCTGAGATGCTCTCGATTGCCTTACGCTGCTGTGGGTCGGTCATTCCGACAAGATCGATCTCCTCCACGAGGCGTTCGGCCACGGAAGGCCCGATTGTCAGACGTAGACCATCGCCGGTTCGCGCAATACGGAGTCTGAGGCCTTCGTGCCTATCCATGACATGGGCAAGAGCGCGTTCCAGCGTTCGGATATTCAGGATGGCGCCGGGCAAGAAGAACAGATCGCCGATGTTGAAATGCTCATCGAAGCCGACAAGACGGTTCCAAGATGAGATTGCGGGGGTAACTGGCAATGAGCCATCCCCGGAAAGGAAGGTATCGAGTGTAACTGCCGCTCCGTCTGTCGCCAATTCCCTGATGGTCGGTGTTCGATAGAGTTGGTCGACAGTGAGATTCAGCCCGGCTTTGCGCGCCAGCGTGACGCAGCGCACACTCAGAAGAGAGTCGCCGCCGATATCAAAGAAGTTTTGATCGAGTCCGACCCACTTGGCGCCTAATAGATCCTGCCAGATCCCAGCAAGAATACGCTCCTTCCTCGTGCAGAGCTCAGCAGATGGAACAGGCCCGACCTCGCAGTAAGGAACGGACGACAGGCGAGCACGATCTATCTTTCCGCTCGCCGTAAGGGGGATACTATCAACCAAACGAAAGGCGGCTGGAATCATGTAGGATGGCAATGTGTGGCGCAAATAGGTGACAATATCTGCAGAGCTTAGACCGTCGCGAGCCGGAACCAAGCTGGCCGTCAAGCGACGATGGTCATCGATGTCTTCTGCGACGACCGCGGCCTTTGCGATTGCCGGATGAGACTCAAGGGCCGCTTCGACCTCCTCCAGCTCGATGCGAAAGCCCCGTACTTTGATCTGGTTGTCCGATCGGCCGCAAATCTCGAGAAGGCCGTTTGTTGAGATGCGCGCGATATCGCCACTTCGATAAAGAACGCCGTATTGCCCGCCGTCGTACGGATTCGGCACGAAACAGCGGTTGGTCCGATCTTGATCCCGCCAGTACCCAGCGCTCACGCAGCGTCCCGCGATGCAGAGTTCGCCGGCGGCTCCGACCGGGACTCTCTTCAACTGGGCATCGAGCACGTAGAGTTTGACGTTATCGATTGGGCGTCCAACGGGGACGTGCGACGTGCCGTCGCAGGCATTCGATGTTTCGTAGACTGCCGCATTGGATGCACATTCCGTAGCACCATAGAAGTTCCACAACGGCACGTCCGGGAAATACTCACGCCAGCGAACAGGGAGCGAGGACGGCATCGGTTCGGCGCTGCTTGTGACCAAGCGCAAGGCGGTCGGTCGCGAGCGCCGTTCTTGGGAAGCAATGAGCCCGGACAGGAGTGGCGGCGAGGCAAACAAGTGTGTCACGCGATGTCTCGCCAACGTACACAACAACAGATCTGGATCCAGCAACTGCTCTTGGGTTAGGATCAGCGCGGGCACGCCTCTCAAAAGGCCCCCAAAGTACTCCCAAGCGGACGCAACAATTGATGCGGACTTCTGGACAACCATCACGTCGGTACTATCGAACGGAAAGCGTCGCCACATCCAGTTCAGTCGATTGAGAATTGCCGATTCCGGTATAAGAACTCCCTTCGCCTTCCCGGTTGAGGACGAAGTGTATATAAGGCTCGCAATTCCCTGATCTGGTGGTTTGTCGCTGCACTCAAAATCGCGCGCGGGCGCGCCGCACGCTTCTAGAGTCAATAAAGATCTCGACGTCACTCCAAAAGCAGGCTCGGAGGTATTTGCGTGAACCAAAAGCTTTGCTTGACTATCTCGCAGGATATGTTCGATCCGATCACGCGGATAATCCGGCGATATAGGGACAACAATGGACTGCAAAGCTCGTGCGGCAAGAATAACAGCGGCAACGTCAGGCGACCGGTCGACCAGCATGGCGACCATGTCGCCAGCCCCCACGTCAGAAGTCTGCAGTAACGACCTGATAGCTGTTACGCGCTCACGCAACTGGCCGAATGTGATCTCACCAAAATCACCACAATACGCCACCTCGCTGCGATTAGAGACGCTGATTTGCTCGAACGCTCGGACAAGCGGACATTCGGTCTCATATGACTGCGCCGAGCCCTCTAGCGCGTCCAGCATAGTGACGTCTGACTCACTGAGGCAGCTCAGATCTTGAATGGGCGTAAGCGGCTTCTCAATGCACGCTGCAATCAGACGGCGCAGATTGTCGGCCATGCGGATAATCAGATCACTGGAAAATATGTCTTCCGCGTACGCTAGCTGGAGGGCAATTTCCTCGCCCTGATCTTGTGCGTACAATGTCAGATCGAATTTTACGTAGCCGGTCTCGTATTCGCGGAATGTCAGATCCAACTCATGTTGGCCACGTGGCTCCGCCGCCTCGGAGTACATGTTGAACATAACCTGGAAGATCGGTGATTGTCCCGCTTCGCGATGTAGCCTGGTATCCCTTACTATCCAGCCGAACGGATATGCCGAATTTGCGATGGCATCGCTGACCACAGCCTGGATGCGCAAGGCATGAACCGCAAAGGACTGGCCCACATCGATCGCGGTGCGGATGGGCAGCATGTTCAGGAAGAAACCAACAATTTCGGCACTGCCAGGTTGATCCCGTACGACGTGCGGTATGCCAACGATGATATCATCCTGACCGCTATACATCCGCAGCAGAAGCTTAAAACATGCGAGGAGTGCTGTCGACGTGGTGCACCTATGTCGGCGCGCAAACTCCCTTATCTGATGGGATAGATCGCTGCCAAGTAGCACCGCATGCGATGCGCCGCGAGACGAATTTGTCTGCGGCCGCGCCCGTGCCGTTCCAAGCGAAAGCACCGGCGGATCATCACCAATCTGACGACGCCAATAGCTACATTGGTTGGCAAGCGCCTCCGGAGTAGCGTGTTGTGTTTCCCAGACCGCGTAGGTCGAGAGTGACACTCGGTTCTCTGGCAGAAACGCCGCGGCATCGACGTACCTTTGTCGAAGGTCCCTGAGCAGAACAGAGATCGACCAGGCATCGATGATAATTTCGTGAGCGGTGATCAGTATGAGATGGTTGTCAGGGCCAAAACTGATCATACGCGCGCGAAAGAGATGACCTTGGCTGAGATCAAAGCTGCCGTTCAGCTCTGTTCGCCTTAGCTCTGCGATCAGCTTCTCAGCCCCCTGCGACGTGAGATGAGATGCATCAGTCAATTCGAGACTTGCGCAATGCGGAGCATCAAAAAGCTGAACCGGACCGTCCTCGTCGATAAAGCGTGCCGAAAGTGCCTGATGGGAATGAACGACATCAATCCAGGCGCGATTGAACGCGGCCAGATCGATGATGCCCCGCATTCGCAGGCCGCCCTGAATGACGTAGTTCCTGGCAGACGGATCGAGCTGCGAAAGAAACCACAGGTGCTCTTGAACTCGCGTCAGAGGCGATCGTGTAAGCTTTCCGCCGGCCGGTGCTGTGCACGGCCTAGATTCGGCTCGCGCCGAGATCGAAGCCGCAAGAGATCGGATCGTTCCATTCAGGACCAGCCTGAAATCCGTTCTCACTCCGAGCTGGGTCTGCAAACGGCCTAATATGAGCATTGCCCGGAGCGAGTCTCCGCCCAGGCTTATGAACTGATCATTCACACCAATGTTCTCAATGCGCAGAACACCGGACCAAATTTGGCACAGCTGGGCTTCGAGGTCGGTTTGCGGCTCCTCGAATGGCGTCGGCAATGGAGGGCGAAGACTGGTCGGGTCGGGCAAAGCTCCAAAATCGACCTTTCCATTACTGGTCAGTGGAATACCGTCGACGTGGATGATTCTGTCTGGGAGCATGTAGATAGGCAGCGCTTCAGCAAGGAAGTGCTGAAGCTCGCCTTCCGTTACCTCAGCTGGAGCGGACACATACGAGATGAGTCGTCTCGTCCCGCTTTCCCCCTCGGCCCTGGTTATGTCTCTCGCCATAAGCTTTACGCCTGCGCAGACGGACGCGACCGCGACGGCGCCACGCACCGAATGATGAGCGGAGAGGCGAGCCTCGATTTCTCCTAGCTCAATTCTGTGTCCGCGGATTTTGACCTGACGGTCCCGTCGACCGAGACATTCCAAAAGACCATCGGAACGAACGCGCCCGAGATCGCCCGTCCTGTATAGGCGCTGGAAGGACGGAACGTTTGAGAACCAGTTTGGCCCAAAGGCATCCTTGGTGCGGACGTCGTCATTGACGTAACCAGCAGCGACGCCAACGCCGCTAACGCAGATTTCACCGACCTCTCCCGCCTTGCACAGCCGGGGCCCGTCGGCGATATAAACCTCAAGATTAGAAATCGGCTTGCCGATCGGCACATAAGCGTCAGCCAGCGCAGGCGGCGCGGAAACCAGATGATGCGTGACGCCGTCCGCGCACTCGGTCGGCCCGTAGTGGTTGAGAATAGGGACCCGCGGATATAAGGCAAGCCACGCGCGCGCCAGTGCGGGTGTCAAAGGTTCTCCGACCGTCGAAATAATCCGCAAACCGTCCAGAGCTCGATCAGCCGCCGCAAGCGGCTGCAAATATTCAACAAATACTGCAAGCATCGACGGAACGAGTTGAACTACCGTCACGCCGTGTCCCTGAATCGCTTTGAGAAGCGACACTGGCGATTTCAGTGTCGCATCATCAATGAGCGCGGTACAGCCTCCGACGCAAAGCCCCGCCAAAAGCTGCCATAACGAGATGTCAAAGCAGTGCGATGCCGTCTGCGCGATGCAATCCGTCCGAGTGAGGGTCAGGGCATCAATCTTTGCCGCCAGATGATTGTTTAGGGCTGCACGTTCGATCATTGCCCCCTTAGGACGGCCCGTTGAACCAGAGGTAAACAGAATGTAAGCGAGTCCATCCTTGCTCCATGATGGCACAACAGACGAAGTCTGGCCCTCGCGCAGCGCCGCCTCTATCGTCATGAATTGCGTGGCGCCTTTGCTGCTCGCCCGGATTGGGCTGGCCGAATCCAGCTGGCCTGGCCCCATAATCAGAGCACAGCGACTCTGCTCGATCATGAATGATGTACGCGGAGCCGGTAACGATGGATCGAGCGGCAGGTACGTTGATCCAGCCTTCAAAATTGCGACCACCGCCGTCGCCCAGTCGAGGTCCCGCTCACCCCAATAGCCAATCACTGTGCCGCGAGCGCACCGCTCTCGTAACGTCCTCGCGAGGGATTCCGATCTTACTCGCAGCGCCTTGTACGTAAGTTCGTCTGCGCCGTACCTCAGCGCAACCCTCTCCGGATCCGATCTTGCAAGGCGATCGATCGCCGTGATCGCGTCGACCGGCTGACGTTCCACAAGCCGATTTTTGCCTGATCGATCTTCCGTGGGCATACGCGTCTCGCCATTCGTCGCCGTCTGCGGCCCTCAAATCAGAACACCGGGGATCCTGATTGAGGTGTGCATTGCGTAGCCGCCCTGGTTCTGCCAGTCATAGTGTGTCGTTTCTCCCATTCTCAGCTTCTCGTCCTTTGCGTTCGCTTCGATTTCCTCGATGATCGGCAGGGAACACGACCGGACGCTAGCGCCTCAAGTTGGCGTTGGCATCTCCCGGTTCTTGTAGTAGACACGCGATAGCCTGCATGGCACTCGCAACCAACGCGCTCAGAGACTCGTTCCGGCTTGTGGTTTCTTGCATTTGCGCTTTCCTCATGAAATTGGACTTGGCGCTCGCCAGGCTGCAGATCGCCTGCGGCGCCTAAGCGATGACATCGATTGTGCAAGAACGAACACAGAGGTGTGTTACCGTTTTCAACGAGGCCGGCGTTGTTTGCCATAGCCGTTGAAGGACAGTCGTTAAGCGTTCAAACATTTTGATGCTCGTGGCTATCACAAGATAGCTAGGGGCAGCCTAACGACTCGTAGGCGTGCAGAACCATCCGCCGCGAGCTCCTTAATCCGTTGATGTTCGCAGTCGTCCGCCTTGGTGCAAACGAAAATTCACTCAGAAACGTTTGCTGCGGACCCGCAGGCGACGTCCAGTCTAGGCCAAAGGGCGTTCCGATACGGCTTTCCGAACCGGAATCGAATTGCGCGTAGCGCCTTCGCTTACCCTCCACGACATGCATGCTCGGCAGTTCTCTTCGCGCGTCACAGAAGCTTCGTCTCGGCGCCTACAGCAGAACCGATACGAATAATGTTGCGACCAAGCCGCTTAGCACTACGGCGAAGCCGGAGCCAGACTGTTATTACCGTCCTCGTATTCGTGGTAAGCTGGAAGACGCTGATGATGAGCCTTTCCTGCGCCTGCCGCGTTGCGTGATGATCCCTCGTGACGGTTTTTCCCACGAGCCGGATTTCGATGACCGCGGCGTAGCCGTGCGATCCTGTGTGGGTAGAACTGTCCAGCTCCAAACCGGCTCCGCTCGCCGACGATATCCATTGGCTTTCGCCGTTACGGCATGTGTCTCGATTGATCGAAAATCCGTCCAAGGCAACAAAAGTGTCCTTCTGCTGCCGCAGCGGGAAAGGGGCTTCCTGCTGCGCAGCATACTGTCGGACGGTCAGCTTTAAGACCATTGTCCACAACGTGACGTACCCACCCGGTACGAAGCAACTGGAGACCGCGCACTTCCAAGCGGCACGCTGCTTGCTTCATTCGTGGTGCCATCACCGGTGCCAGCTCGATCGGTAGTGGATCGGGAAAGCGCCGCGGAGTGTTTGATGCGATCTGGAGTTCGTTTTTGGGGAGCGACGACGATCACCGCAAGCGGCACAGCCAATTCGGCGGACGTACAACTGCCATCGGCTCTGTGGAGCTGGTCCGGAGGACACATTGGCGGGCACGCCGGCCGTGCTTACGGCCAAAAATCCTTCACTAATCCCTGCGGTCCGTCAGTCTATGGCGGCGGCGATACTCCTGTTTTTCTGGCAGGCGACCAGATCGGCTACGACTGGCAGAAGAATAGCTGGGTACTTGGCCTCAAACTCGAAGCCAGCAGTGCTATCTCCGACGGCACAAATACCCGCCTCGCCGCGTCCGGCATAGTACTGAGCCCAAGGCGAGTCCAAACGTCTTTGTCACCGGAGCCGGTCGCCTCGGTTACGCCTTTGGCGCGCAGCGCCACACGCCCTCAAGGGAGGTGTGGCTTGGCAAAACAATTGAGGGCGCCGTCATCAATGACAACGAGTTTGGCCAATGTCGGCGATGCCGCGGCTGGGTGCACAAGACCGTGAACGTCCTGGACAAGCTCTCAGTCTCGGTGCAGGCCCCCATGAGGAAGGATTTGCGCGAGGTCTACTGGGCGCGAACCGAGCGTCCGCCGAAGCGGCGACCGACGTTTTCGCCGATTGCGCCAAGTACGGCCGGGCGGTCGAATGCCTGGTCAAGGATCGCGAAGCGCTGCCGGCCTTCTACGATTTTCTTGCCGAACACTGGGATCACTTGCGCACCACCAAACTCATCGAGCGCGTGTTCGCCAGCGGGCGATACAGGACCGTGCGGCCGAAGGCCTCCTTGTCGCCAACCACCGCTAAGCTGATGGTATTCAAGCTGGTGATCGCCGCATCAAGGACCTGGCGGCGGCTCAAAGGCACAAATCGGCCCAAGGTCGTCGCAATTCGGATTCAACGCGTCATTGAGAGCATGCAAGTGCCGGCAAGCCAAGCGCCTGATCACCTCGTCACCTAAATCCCGAATAGCTCAGCTCATTGGGCCGATAATTCAATGGAGATTTCTTAATGACTATTGATGACGAGAAGGACGCCCCACCGGCTCTGTCTACCGGTGCGACGCATATACTCATCGAACTATGGGGAGCGAAGAACCTCGACGACCCGGCCATTGCGGAAGACGCAATTCGAAAAGCCATCCGTGCGGCGAGTGCGACATTACTCCACCTTCACGTTCATAAGTTTTGTCCGGGTCACGGCGTCTCCGCAATAGCCTTGTTGGCTGAATCGCACATTACCTTGCATACTTGGCCTGAGAGGTCCTACGCGGCCGCTGATGTTTTCGTATGTGGCGACAGCGATCCTGCGGGCGCCGTGCCAATTCTAGTTGAGGCCTTTCAGCCCGAACGGTCTGACGTTCGCAGCTTCCGGAGAGGTGCGTCGATCATGCCAACGCATTGAAGCAGATGATCGATCTCCTTGGAATAGCCGGTCATGTTTCCGCCCGCGCGCTATCGCTGAAAGTTGGTGACGGTGGGAATCGGGAAGGCGGCATGTGGGGGTGCTTGAGGCCTCCACTTCTCCACCGAAGGAGCGATATGCCATGTCCAACGATAACAACATCAAGCTGAGTCAGCCAGGAAACGTCGAGGATCGACTCACCGAAATCTTGCGCAATGCCGCCTCGAGCGCGTCGGGATCCATACAGTCCCGAGCTGGATGCCGATCGAAGATGTGGTGAGCCTTCCCATGATCATTGGCGAACTGGCGCAGGTAGACACGTAGTGCTGGTTTACAGGCTGTTTCGAGTTTTCCTCAGGCATGGTCTCCCGGCGAGTGGCCATCTTCTTTCCAGGCCTGGCATGTTTGGACAAAGGCAACGCGCGATATCCACATACTCGGCCAGGGGCGACATACCTACCTGCGCCGTTGCATGTCGGCTAGTGTCCGTCCTGCGATGTGGCAGTCCATCGAGCAGGTCCGAACCTAATTTTCCGTCGACGGTTTAGGCCAACCAGATGTAGGGATATCAGGTCAAGTCGGGAATCTAGAGTCTGGTCGTTCGGCACGCGCAACAATAAGCGGGGCCTCAACCCGCACCGCGGATGGCAGGCTAGGATTGCTCCGCGAGATCGTGTTCGCGACAGCTAGCAAGTTGTCGAGCCACGGAATTCCGATCCCGCCGCTCGACTTTGATGAAGCAGTTCGAACGACCAAGGTCTCGACCGAGATCCCAACATCGGAGGCCGGGGCTCTGTATGGCTTGCCATCCCAAGCATCGGTGGTTGCGGGAATTGGACTCTGCGCGGAAGCCATGTGTGAGCAGTGCATCCCTTACGGCGCCAAGATCGCCCGCTATCAACGGCTGTCACGCCAAATCAACGTCCGGCAAACGCTGGACGGAATTGCGCGCCTTATTGCACAGGCGACGGACGCGAAAAGCCGTTTTCCAGCTGGCTGCGCCGATCCTTGGGGGCGTCTTACCACAGCCAAGAATCAGCCTGCCTGAGAAGCACCCTTAACGCTTGCTTCCGTGGCATCCCTCGGGGATGCGTTGAGCTTTGCCAGCCGAGACGAAGGCCACACGCACACGCGTCTCGACTAGCAAGTCGGCTCCACGCCTGCACTGTTGGTGCAGCGCGATCGAAGCCCGCTTCACCTCAGGAGCCGCGATCACATCAATCACGTCATCCATATAGCCAGGTTTGAAGAAGTCCAGTTTCATAGAACGCACCACGAAGGCGAAGCCGCTCAGCTCCTCGCCGCTAGCCTCGAACAATCTGCGATGATCTGTCCCAGAAGCCGAAGGTAGTTCGTTCGGCTGCGCTCCATGAAGCGTAGATAGTTCGCGTGATATACGATCTGGCTGAAATCTGTGTCCTCGAAATAAACGCGGACTTGCGTGTGGTGCCCGCCGTCCCGGATTTCGCCGTCAAGGTCGGGCAAATCGGTCCCTCTAGAGTCGCATTGGTAGACCCACAATGGCGCGGCCTTGCGACCAAACGTACCACGGTCACGCGCCATGCAACTGTGAGAGGCAAGATAGACACTGAGGCATCAATCGCCAATAAGCTGGCCCGGCACAGTCCCGACTGCTTTGTGGTACCCTGTTTGCCACTGGATTGGAGGGCGTGGCCCTGGCGCTCGCAAGGCGAAGTCCGCTGGGGCCACGTGGCCGTTTCCATTCACATAGATAAGTGCAGTTGGCGGTATCGTTCTTGGCGGAGAGTAACGCTCGCTGCTGGCGCATCCAGATTTCAAGCTCGGCAATGAGCGGCCGCGATTGTTCACGGCGCGCGGCAAGCCGTTGCTCCGGCGTTTGGCTGTTAATGCGCTCGATCTCGAAGAGCATTTCGATACGACGTACCGCTTCGCTGGCGATCGGCGCCTCTATTCGGCTTCGCGCCGAACTGGTCGGTGAGCGTCGAATACGACCACTTGTTTATGCGGATGCCGACGTGAACTTCACCGTTGCTGGTGGTTCACTGGGCGGCGATCGCATCCGCCAGGATTTCGATGTTATGACTGCGCGGCTCAACTATAAGTCCGGCGGTCCGATTCTTCTCAAATACTGATCTATCGTTCAAACGACGGATCGAAAGCCCCGGCCATTGGGCCGTTTTTTTTGACCTGTTGGTCTCATGTACAGGAACCATAAACGGTCTTATGCATTCCGGCAGACCGCAAAGCCGGGCATGCTGGCCGTCCTCGGGATTTGCCCAGCTCCTTGGACAGACCTTGCGTTCGCCCCCGGGTCGTGGGGCGTTACTTCGAGGCCATCGGGGCATCCAACCGCAGGAAGATCGGATCGGTAGTTGCTGACACCTACGTTGCGGCACAGGCCTGGAATGCCGACGGTCACCAGATCGTGGGCGCTATTGCGGACGAGATGCTGCTGACTAACGCCAAAGCTCAGGTCGCCTCGATCTTGGGCGCTGACCTGCGGACGGCAGGCCCTGGCTAGATTGCGTGAAGAGCGTCCACAAACGGGCGGACATCAGTTTTAAATACATTGTCGAGGACGCGTTTGAGGCGCCTTGCAAAGCCTTCGAGGACCATCATGGCCTGATGGAAGCGTGCGTTTCGCGGATTTCGTGCAGTGCAGCTATACGACGCACCGCAACGATCACGGTCATGAGTTTGATGAAGAGATGGGATGTCACAACCACCCATCATTTTGATGACGTCGCGATCCAGCGCGGCCGTTTCGACCGTAACTATCAAGGCACCAACTAGCATGACATCGTAGCCGCAATTAATGCTGCGGTCGCCGTGCTGTTAAACCGCCCCTCCCCGTCGGCCTTCAATGTCGCCACCAAAGCTGAAGCGCTGTTCTTCCTGGCGCATCTGATTGGCGATCTACACCACACGGCCTTCTGGTTGCAGGTTCGCGTCAGCCTGGCCCACGGAGCTATCATCGGCTTAGCGCGTTCTGGCTTTGGTGAGAAACATGCCGCAACAACTACCGCGCGCAGATGCCGACCAGTGTTCTGAACGCACGCTTCATTGGGGAACGCCGCATTAAGTTCCGCCCAAGAGATCAGCGAGGCCTTGAATAATGGCAATCAAGAAGCTTATGAACATTAACACTAGCCCAAGTGTGGTCCACACTATGTCGGCCAGCTTGGGGGACTCAATTTTCTGACGGATTGAACCTTCGACAGACACCTTCAGCCTGCCAAGCCGTCCTGTTGCCTCGACTCGCTCGAGTTTCGATCTGCGAGCGCGCAGCCAAAAATCTCTGAACCACGGCACGGCGATACATACCGGACTCGCGGCGCCGAGCACGTCTTTGAGAGCGTCCCACCAAGAGTACGCCATGTATCTCAGGCTCTCATCGACGGATCAGACTACACAGCCATTGGCATGTGCGCCGCGAGTTCTAGGTCATCGCTAGAGGCAGCAACGCCAAGCGTCTTGCCGCATGCAACCGAAATTCGTTCCATCAGATCCCAAGTTGGCCCCTGGGTCCCGACTCCCGATTCGATTTCGCTAATTCGAGCCTGGCTAATACCCAACTTATCCGCCAATTGTGACTGAGAGAATCTGGCATCCTTGCGCATGGCCCGAACTAGTTCGCCAGCACGCATTGCCGCACTCGACAGTTCCTTTTCAGCTGCAAGGCTTGCATCAGCTCTTTCGATTCTTTCGACCAGATCAGCAAGCGAACGACCACGCCCCTTACTGCTAACCTCAGCAACGGCTCGCACTCTACGTTTGTGACTTTTGTCGACTTTGAGTTTGACCATTGCAGCCTCCACTCTTCATACGAACCAAACTGAAGCTCGCGCATTCAGTATTCCGGCCTTCAAAGCGTTATAATCGCCGCCATTCCAGGAAGACCCTCCAGCGTACATCAGCACGCCATGCTCAGCCGCGAGCATTAGCGTTACCGTCACATCGCCATCATCATCAATTTCGACAGCAAAGATCGCAAACTTAGCCGCCGCGGAAGCATGGAACATCTCGACGCCCCTATACGTATAGAAGGGCAACAGATCCCTGCTATCCACCGATCCGCTGTGGACTTTCTGCAGGTAGAGCAGGATCTCGCAAGCGAAATTGTGCCCAAGCTGCTCCAACTCATCAGCCGCGTCTCCCAATCCGGGATCCTCGAATGAAACAAGCATATATGGAATTCCTTATATTCTGTCAACCCCGAATCAAGGCGAATGTTGGAAAAAGAAGCTATAAATGTAGTCGACGGCGTGATGCAACTGTAACGCGCAAACTGGAACTGTGAAGACCGGGGAAGCCCTCAATATAAGGGATTTTACCAGGCGAACGAAGATACTTTCCGGGGCTCATGACCGTTGGGTCGCAGTCCTGCCGGGACTTACCAATAGTCATATATTTACAACGGAATCGGAATCCTAACGTTCGCTTCGCTTCTAACACCGGACCTTCAACAGCCGGCGCGGCATGATCGAAAAGACCAAGAACGGGACAAAAGAGAGCCCATGAATTGAGAGGACCTGTAGAAGAAGATCATGAGTCGCTTCTCGGCACTGCAGACACAATCGGCGGAGCCAATACCGACTCGCTTGCCCTGGCGGGCGCGGCGGCTGATTGATCGGATGCATTTTTGCTGCTCAGAAGATTCGCCGAGGCGGCCGATGACGGCCGAACCGTTACGGCGGGATACCCGCATCGATCTTGAGACGATCGTGCTGAGCCATTTCGGCTCCCTGATCCCAGGTCAGCGAACGACGCAGTTCTTCGGGCAAGGTGATGACGGTGCGCGTGATCGCGTCGCGCACGGCTTCGGCCCCGTGCCCCGCGAGCGCAGGTCCGTTCTTCGCGCGCGGAGCTTCGCCATGCCCCGCCAACAGAGGAAGGTGCAATAGCATCGTGAAGCGCGTCGTGCGCTCGACCAGCGTGCCGATTGCCGAGCTGCCAAGACCGAGGATGAGATCTCCCTCCCAATGTCCCGGCACTGCTCGATCGGCAGCTTCAGCCGGGCGCTCACTGATCATGATCTCCGGGCAGACAAAGCCCTTGCCTTGCCTTGCCTTGCCTTGCCTTGCCTTGCCTTGCCTTGCCTTGCCTTGCCTTGCCTTGCCTTGCCTTGCCTTGCCTTGCCTTGCCTCGCCTGCGTACGCGTACCCTAGGCATCCGTAACGCACGCGCGGTTTGCAAGCACGCCGTCAGCTCTCGGCGCAGCGCGCCGCGGCCTGAACGAAGAGAGCTTGATAGATAGCTTCGTGGCTGATGCGCATCGTCTTGTCGTCCGGGAAGTCGATCGGCAAGCGTCGGGCAATCTGCTCAGGGCTCCAGGCTTTGCGCCCACCGCCGATCCTTGCGCGGGCCATGCCGGCCCTCCTTCCGCGGACCGGCGGGACCAGGAACGGGAGCGCCGGTCGGGGCAACGACGCCGCCAGCAAGTCTCTCCTCCACATAAGTGCGCAAGGTTGCATTCAGCGTAACCTTGGTCGGCTTGGACCGGCGGGCGGATCGATCTGCATGCCACTGGGCAGTTCTTGCCCGATACTCCAACCCGCCGCCGCGCCGCATGCGCCGCAGTTCACAGAAGACTGTCGAAGCAGCGCGCCCCAAGCGACGTCCAATCTCCTGTATGGAATGGCCCTGCACCTTGAGAAGTGCGATCTCCTCGCGCTCAATCAACGAGAGTACCGCCCGGAGAGCGCCTTTTGCCGAAGTTCTGAACATCGCTGGTGGCATGCCGCCTGCCTTTCGGAATAATCTGCTTCCGACAGGTTGTGTCGATCCGGCTTCGAGTGCAGCAGCTTCGCTGCTCAGCCCCGCGGCAATCGCCCGCCAAAATCTATTCTGCTCATTGCGTCCTGCAACAGACAGCCGTCGCATTACAACGTTCATCGCAACCTCCAACCTCCGATCGTTGCGACGACCGTTTGACTCCGCCTTGGATGCCGCGATCGGAGTGATGGATCAAACCCGGCCTGGGGCCGTTGCTGCTGGGTCGCCATCGTCAAGGCTGCGGATGCGAGTTCGACCTGCATATGATCCCGCATGGCCCAGCCGACGATCGTTCGGCCGAACAGGTCCATGACGGCCGCGAGGTACAGCCACCCCTCCGCGGTCGGGATGTAGGTGATATCAGCGAGCCAGACCCGGTTCGGAGCATCCGCCGTGACGTCGCGTGCGATCAGGTTCGGTGCGATCGGCAGGTCGTGACGGCTGTCGGTGGTGCGCACCCGGCGCGGCGGCGCCATGATGGCGCAGATACCGTGTCGTTGCATCATCCGCTCGACCTGCGCGGTCATCAGATAGCCATCGCCGGTCAGAACATTCGATCCCGGGATCTTGCTAAGGAGCGCACAGCCGCCGGTCGCAATTACGACCGCCTCGGCGCGCACGGTCCAGCGATCATGCTTGCGCCGGCGCAGGCCGCTGGCGCCAGCAACGGCGCCATTGTCGTCCACGAGCAGTTCGAGCGCAGGACTATGATTTAAAATGGTGACGCCAGCCTGCTTGGTCCTCTTGCGCATCAGGCGCATGTATTCTGGCCCCTGCAGCGACGTACGCTGCGACTTCCCCAGGTCATCGGTGGGATAAAGATAGCCCCAATCGGCGAGATATTTCCTTTCGTCCAGCTCGGAGCGCGCCTTGAAGCCGGCATCTGTTGTCGTCACGGCGATCAGCTGGACGATCGTGCGATAGCTACGCAGTGGCTTTCCCCTCCAGTTGATGGTGATGAAGGAGAAGAGACGATGCTTGATCTTGTTCCACTTGCTGGTGCCGGGCGGCAGGTGGCAAACCCTGATCGGCAACTTGAGCTCGTCCGCCAGTTTTTGAAGCTCGACCTGCCACAGGCGCACACGAGACCCGTTGCTGCCGCCGCCGTCGGCCGTGATCATCGGGCGTTTGGCTGTCGGATGACGCTTCGTCCCCATCGTCCGCCACCATCGGCGGATCGCATTGACCGCGAAGCTGGCGGTGTCGTGGTCCGTGCCGACGCTGACCCAGCCGACATTATTGGTGATGTCGTACATGCGGTACGGCACGGCGCGGCTTAGCTTGGGATCGATAAAGGCTTGAATGTTGACGAGCTCAGGCCTGGCTTGGCGACGCCATTCCCGGCCGTTGTTCTTGAAATTGCCTACCAATTCCTTCTTCTTCGTGTCGACCGATATGACCGGTTCGTTCGCCGCCAGGAAGTCGTGGCCTGCGTGTTGATGTATTGAAACTGCGCGTCGCGATCGATGTGCTGGCCGCCTTCTCGGGCCTTGTTGTTCGCTTGCAGGCTGTAGCCTATGCCGCGCAGAAGCTCGCTGACAACCGTCGTGCAAACCTTATGACCCTCCTTCGCCAGCTCGGTCACGAGGTTACGCAGGCTGCGGGTCGTCCACAACAATGGCTGCATCGGATCGCCCCGCGTCACCGGTTCGACCAGGCGCTTGAGATTGGCCGCGAGGGTTGGATCCCGGGATGACTTCTTCTTGTGCCCGCAGCCCGCCTTACGGACGCGTCCAGCCGGAACCGCCACGTTGTCGCGAGTGTCAGAAAGTCCGTGAAAATCGTCGACCGCGCCAATCCGCTGATCCGGACATCAAGCTGACCCCGCCGTGTCCCAGCGCTTTCGCGCCCAGGGCGACAAAGCGCCGGAGGCTCTGTTCATTCAGAACAGGGGCCATCTCCTGATAGCGCTTCCGCGCGGCGCGCGCCTGAGCGGCTCGAATCATCCCACGACGCCACGTCGCGCGAGTCATCATTGTGAATCCTTCGCAAACAATCCTCGCGATCTGTGGCAACTGTGACTCAGTTGTTTATGGACGGGCCCTTATTGTCGACGACGAACACCTTGACGCCGTCGCGCTCTGTCACGATGTCGTCAGGCTTAGCCTCGTCGGCCAGGCTCATCCGGTATTTGAACCCGTCGCAGCCACCGGTCTCGACCATGATGCGCAGGCCGCTCGTCGGCTGCGCCGAACCCGAGATCACGCTCTTGAGCGCATTCACTGCGCTATCCGTCAGATTGATCATGGCGATCCTTTTTGCCTGGGTCGTTTGGATAAGAATTGGCAAGTCGCATGCCAGCGCGCCCTAGCTTGACATTGTCCGAGATCGCGCCTGTTGGCTTTGCGGCGCGTGTAGGGTTGCTGACAAAGGTCTTCGAGGGATTGCGGCGGCTTTGCGTGTCTTCTTTATGGATTCCGCCGATGAAGCGTAAGGAACGCGGCGGCAAGCAATTTGCATAACGTGTCTAAGCCGGCCGAAGTGTCCGGTGATGAGCTTAGATCGGAAACCACATGGCGAACACTGCCGAACAACTAGAACACGCACCGGGGGTCTTTGTGGACAAGATCTGCGCAGGCGGTGCGCCCATTCAGCTTCTTTTGCACAATGACGGCAAGACGACTCTCGGTCTCGTGGTACGCCTGCTGCGCGAGGTATTCGACAAACAGGAGCGGGATGCCATTGCGCTCGCCAAACTCGTCCTGCAGCATGGCAAGGCCGTCTGCGGACGCTATCCTCCCTCGGTCGCAAATGCGCTCCTCGAGGCGGCGCAAGAGCGTATCCGAGCTGAAGGATGTCCCCTGCTGATTACGGGCGAAGCCGCGGGCGAAGCGGACGGCCCCGACCTGCCCGACGTGCAATTCGAATATGCCTACGAAGCCCTTGAGTGGCACTTCACCAATATACCGCCGAGCGAACTCGCCACTACTGTGAGGCAATTCCCGGGCCACATGCAGGCCGATGTTCAGGTCGCGGTCGATAAGCTATTCGCCGATCCGGTCCGCTTCTTCGGCGCCTATGCAGAACATAGGTACGAGACGCTTTCATTCGCTCGGATGAAAACGCGTGGACAGAATGCGATTTCGCTGGTGCCGCCGCAATATCACCAGGTTGATACTGGCGAGACGGCGCCGGTCAAATGCCTGTACAATGGACTGTGGCTCTGCCGAGCGAGCGACTTTTTCTATGCCGTCGTGCTCTCTACTGAGTTCGAGTTCGAGCAAGAGCCGAGGATCCGGATTGAAATCGTTGCCCCCGCGGGGACTGGCGGCGAAGCCTTTGTTCAGCGCAGCTTTGACGAACTGGAACGGGCGGTACACGCGGCACGTTCTTATCGCGGCAAGATTCTCTCATTCGAGAAAGGTGCGAACTACAGCGGCCGCTCAAGAGGCATCATGGTGCATCGATTGGCACCAGTGAGGCGCGAAGACGTGATCCTGCGGGAACAGGCTATCAAATTGCTCGATCGCAACGTGTTGAGTTTTGTCGCCACGCGTGGCGCACTCCGCCGATTCGGCCAGTCGACCCGCAAGGGCATCCTGCTCTATGGCCCGCCCGGCACCGGTAAGACCCACACCATCCGCTATCTCGCCACCAACCTACCAGGACACACCACGCTAATCATCACCGCCGAAGAGGTCGGTCAGCTGAGCGCCTATATGGCGCTCGCGCGCCTGCTGCAGCCTACCATGGTGGTGATCGAGGATGTCGATCTGATCGCCAGCAAGCGCGACGACTTGACAACATGTGAGGAGGTCGCGCTGAACAAACTCCTGAATGAAATGGACGGCTTGAAGGAAGACGCTGACATCCTCTTCGTGCTCACCACCAACCGCCCCGAGCAACTCGAGGGCGCCCTGGCCGGTCGCCCCGGCCGCATCGACCAGGCGATCGAGATGCCGCTGCCTGATACGACCGGCCGCGACAAGCTGATCCGACTTTACGGCACGGGCCTGCCGCTTGAGGCGGAGATCGTAGCCGAGACGGTGCGCCGCACTGAGGGCGTCAGCGCCGCTTTCATTAAGGAGCTGATGCGACGCATTGCGCAATCATGCATCGCTCGTGACGGCGGAAACTCAGTGACCACAGCTGACATCGAGGAAGCGCTCGACGACATGCTGTTCACCGGCGGCCGCCTCAACGTGAAGCTCTTGGGTGGGGCCGGAGCGATGGTTGCGGGGTCTGAATGAAGGCGAAGGGAGGATCACCCGCCAAGGACTGCGCCAACTCCCGCATGCGCCGGGTGTCGACGACGCGTCTATGATTGATGAGCAGCGAGGCGGTTCGTAAACGCGAACCGCCGCGACAACTCGCCCGCTCAACCGTCGCTCGTAATTCCTGTTCCATGCCGGCCTGCCCCTACAGGCGGCTTCGATATCAACGCCTCGCCACAGCCGACAAGCAATGAGCAGCTTCGCCATCCGTCAAGGAACGAGAACGGCTGCGGGATTGCCGGCGAAAAGTCCCCCTGCGAAAGCGGCCACCTGGTAGTACATGTGCATGCAGTTTTGTCCGGCCGATGCATCGGCTGACTCATACCTCATGATGGGTCCGACGAGCCGACAAGACGCTACACCAACTCCTTAGGAGACGGCGGAAGTTATCACATCGGTCGAGCGGCCAGCGCCGGTGGTCGCAGGATGAGAAGGAACGGCTCGTTGCAGCATCGCTCGAGCCCGGAGCCAGTGTTTCCGAGGTGGCTCGCATGGCTGGCCTTCATGTAAGCCAGCTGTTCAGGTGGCGCAAAGAGCTTTGCAAGCACGGTGAAGCGAGTATAGCGCCGTTCGTGCCGGTCGAGATTGGGCCGTCTGTGCCGCCGCGGGAGGTGGCCGAAGCGCCACTGACGACGACGGCGGCGCGTCGACGGAAGAGCCTGGGCATCATCGAGATAGATCTTGGTAGCGGGCACCGCATCCGGGTCGATGGCGACGTTGATGGAGACGCGCTAAGTCGCGTTGTCCGGAATCGATTGGCGCAACCCGCAAGAAACCCAGCGTCCGACGCGGGTCGGATAGCTGTTTTGGGTTTGAATCTGCTGCTTGATCTGATTCAATCGCTTCATGATGTCGAAGCCGGAGGACCTTCCATCGGATCTTGTCAGTGCCCTGGCAGCGCTGCAGGCCGCGCGTGAGGCCCGGCTGCGAGCCGAGGCGATGGCTGCCAGCGCGCAGGCGGAGCTGTCGGATAACGCGGCGCTGATCGCGCATCTCGAACTGCGGATCGAGAAGCTCAAACGCGAACTGTATGGGCCGCGCTCCGAGCGCACGGCGCGGCTGATCGAACAATTGGAATTGGAACTCGAAGAACTCGCCACCGCGGCGAGCGAGGATGAGCTTGTCGGGCGCGCCGCCGCGGCGAAAACTCAAGAGCGGGCGCGCCTTCACGTCAATCATGTAGTCACTGCGGCGCGGCAAACAGGATGGAAGTGCGCGGCAGAATGACGCTGCTGCCGCGGGACGACAGCAAAGCTGGTTACCTTCATTATAGCTTCAACAAGCATCTCCATAATCTCTTTCGCTGCATCCTATTATGGATCAGATCCTCTGTGGCCAAGCAGATCTGGCTGCGCGCCGCGACGCTGGTTGGCATGAAGGTTGCTCGCCTCAGCCCGAGACTTGCTACTTGCGATCAGAACCCGCCTATAGTGGTGCGCCCCACGACTTTCGTGCGAAACAGATACACGTCGTTCCTCGTAAGAGCCGGCGGATATTTAACTATAGCGCTGCGCTCACAACGGGCCGCTACTCACGGCAGATGCGATCCCATCTCATGGAGCAGTCCTAACACCGGGCACAATTGACAGCAGCAGCACTCCAATAGTTCAAAGAAGCCCGAGGCGGCGCGCCTTGATAGCAGCCTGGATTCGGGTGGTCACTTCCAGCTTTCGCATAGCGTTCTTGATGTGAAAATTGACGGTGTTCTCGCTGACTCTCAATATCACCCCTATTTCCCAGGATGATTTGCCCTCCTCTACCCACCGCAAGCACTGCTTTTCTCGTGCGGACAGCACAACGGTTTGCCCATCGACCATGTGTTTCTCCTGGAGCCGAGACGCCTGGAACGAGATCAGCAAATGCCGTACCACGCGACGGCGATCGCAAACTCTCCTGCCAAGACAAGTTTCGGAGCACCGATCAGCTGCCGATCCAACTGCAACACCATCGACTGTCGAAGCGATTGGGACATACCTCGTAAACACGACAGCAGTGGTTGCAACAACGGCTCACTTGTCGTCCGAGACCTAACCTAGGCTTGGGATAGGTCTCCTCATGGCTGGTAAGCGCCAGTTTATGTCCCGCGCTTGCTCCAGCGCGGCTTTCTGCATGACCCCACGGAAGAGGCGGAGCGGACCCAGCTACATGGTCGCGGCTCCAAGAAATAGTTTCGCTTGCCAGACGCTCTCTCGGCTTATTAATCGATCGAACGATGATCGCTTGGCCGTGCTGGTGGCAGGCGTCGAAGCGGCCGGGCACTCCTAGAGCGGCCGCGCCGCGACAAGCTTTGGTTGTTCCCTTGCGGGCGCCGGCGCGGCAGCGAAACGGCCGAGCATTGCCTCCGGCGCGAGATCAAGGCTGCAGTATGTGGCGTGGCAGGATTTAGGCAAGCGCGAGGCGGCGAGTTGTCGTGCGTTTTCGTCTGCAACGTTGTATTGGCAACATGTTGGCGGATAGCAAACAAGTGCGGGTTGGCTTTCGGAAGAGAAAGCGCGCGCCACGCCTGGTTTTGCGTCCATCGATCCGTGCGCGGAAGCATCAGGCGATTGGCCCGGCTTTTGCTCCCCTGCTTGCCACGGCGTGCGGCTCCCCTGTTTTGTCGGGATCAACCGCTGCAGAATCTGGATCTCTAATTCGACCAAAGGCGATGCTATGAAGAATTGGAGCTCCGTGACAACCAACGTGCTAGGCGCGGCCACTGTTGCGATGGCCTTGATCCGCGCACCGCGCTGGCCGTCGAATATAAGGTCGAATACAAAAAGGATAATAGTAGCAGCAATCCCGGCCTCCGGCACGTTCCTGAAAACAGGAGCGTCCTTGCCCAGATCACCGTCGCCTCGGAGCGACCTGCGAGCTTCCCGCTGCAC
The DNA here is from genome assembly GCF_040548425.1 of Bradyrhizobium sp. i1.15.2. Classification (NCBI taxonomy): domain Bacteria; kingdom Pseudomonadati; phylum Pseudomonadota; class Alphaproteobacteria; order Hyphomicrobiales; family Nitrobacteraceae; genus Bradyrhizobium; species Bradyrhizobium sp. i1.15.2. Next base: position 23,602 of record NZ_JBEPRQ010000029.1, read on the forward strand.
AACGGCCTGCAGGCGGTGGTGACTCGCTTGATGCCTCGCAATTCATGATTTCGGGGACGCCGAAACCTGGCGTCGAATTCACCCAGATCGAGGACGCGATCGATAAGGTGATCGCCGACCTCGCGCAAAATCCCGCGCTCGCCGAAGATCTCGAGCGCGTCAAGACCCAATTGATTACGCAAGCGATCTATGGCCAGGATGACCAAGCGAGGCTTGCGGAGTGGTATGGCCGCGCGCTCACCACGGGGCTCAGCATCGACGATATCCGAAGCTGGCCGGACCGCATCCGCGCCGTCACCGCCGAGCAGGTGCGCGAGGCCGCGCAGACCTGGCTCTCGCTCGCGATCGCGACGCTCGGCTCGGCACCATCATTTGCCGCTACCAAGATCCAGCGCCTGATCTCGCCGGGCGGCATCGAAGCCTGGTTCGTTCAGGAGGCCACCGTCCCGCTGATCGCGATGGAATATGCCCTTCGGCGGCGGCGCCAGCCAGGATCCGGCTGAGAAGCCCGGCGTCGGCCACCTGGTCCCCGACCTGCTCGACGAAGGCTCCGGCGATCTCGATTCCAAGAGCTTTCACGAGCGGCTCGACAGCCGCGCCATTAAGCTGGCTTTACCTCGTCCTGCGAACAGTTTCGCGGCTCCTTGCGCATGCTCAAGGACAACAAGGATGAGGCTTTCGACCTGCTGCGGATGGCGCTGACCTCGCCGCGTTTCGATGCGCCCGATGCCGAACGGATCCGTGCGGCGGTGCTCGCGAACCTTCGGCGTGACTCCACCAATCCTTCAACGCTCGCCGATCGCAAGTTCTTCGAAGTCGCCTTGAACGATCATCCTTATGGCCGCCAGGCCGGAGGAACGTTCGAGAGCGTGGCGAAGATCGACGTTGCCGATATGAAGGACTATGTCCGCCGGCTGATCGCCAAGGACACGCTCAAAATCGCGGTGGTCGGCGACGTCGATCGAGAGACGCTTGGCAATCTGCTCGACAAGACCTTTGGCAGCCTGCCGGCAAAGGCGCAGTTGACAGAGGTCCCCGATGTGGTTGCGCCAAAGCCGCCGCAGCGCGTCTACTCTCTGATCGATGTGCCGCAGACGGTCGTGAGCTTCGGCGGTCCCGGGCGTCCGCCGCAGCGAGCCGGATTTCATGGCGGCCGACGTCGTCAACCAGATCCTCGGCGGCGTGATCGCGCCGGCGAGACGTGGAGGAGATCGACAAGCAGGTCCGCTGCATGGCCGAGGAAGGCCCGACCCAGCAGGAGCTTGACGAGGCCAAGTCGTACCTGAAGGGCTCGCAGATGCTGGCGCGGGGTACAGCGTCAACACTCGCGCAGGCGCTGCTGCAAGACCAGATCGACAAGCTGCCGATCGACTATATCGAGAAGCATAGCGCTCTCGTCGACGCGGTGACGCTAGAGGACGCCAAGAAGGTCGCACAGCGGCTGTGGGGCCGGGGCCTGCTCACCGTCATCGTCGGCCGCTCCCCGCTGCCGCAGCCCAGTCGACCACCGCGCCACGGGCCGCAACGCCGCTGTCCACAGCCCCAGCCGGCTGCCGCGCCATCACCCGCAACGCCGGCAACACCAATTGACCTTTGTGTTCGTGAGGTGACATTCGGCGCGCGTTAAGGACAAGCTGTCCTATAGCCGTGATTTGGCCGACGTCCGACCTGCCTACATCAAGGGGCGGCCTCACGAGAGCCCGTCATTTCAGTTAGTCGTTACGCATCCGACGAGTGCCGCGCAACGATTACGCGCGCGCATAGACGGGTCTGGGCTATGATGGTCGTTAGCTTGTTGAGACGTTCAGGTTGCGACGGACCGCTGATCAGAGGTTGGATCAGAGGTTTTTCGACCGCGCATAGCCTTTTCCATTCCCAAGGAAGCAGCTCGTGCAGGCGCGAGGCAGGCAGCTCGGCGATATCAAAATAGTTGACATGCTGCGCCGGCGCGCTCGCTTGCCTGAGGACATTCGGCATCGCCTTCGGGCTATGCACCTGCGATTTTCGCTCGTTTCCCGCTTGCCTAGCGTGGACGGATGGTCGGCAGCTCTTCGACGTCGTCGGTTGCGATCGTCGGATCCTCCAAATTGTAACCAAACTCTTCGTAAACGAACGCGCTGCGGATCAGTTCGCAATCCCGCTCGCTGACGCCAACGTGCCGGCAGACTCGATACCAGGCCTCATCTATGGTAGCTTTCATGCCGTCAACGATTGCCGTGGCGTCTTCTCTGGACAAGAGAAAACGTTCGCACTGCGACCGCAAGTTGACCCGGTTGGCGTATCGTCCCAGTTGCCGAATGCCATCGCCAGGTCCCTGCGCTCCATTGCAATCATCGGGTTCGGTGTGAGGTCCTATGCCGGCGACAGAGACCACGCCTGGTCCTTTGCCAAGATGGCATGGTTACGTGGATGATCGTCGGTATTGGAGATGAGGGCGTTAAAGCACACCCGCCGAAACAGCTCTGGCAGATCCTTCGACTGACTTCCGGACGCGGCTCGCCGTATTTCGTCAGCCAACAGAAGATATGACCATTTTTGACGCTTATCGACAGTGTCGGGCGTGTCATCCGCATCGAGCAGCGTCAAGGCGCTCACCATCCTGCTGCGGTGGTAACCCTTCTCGGCCTTATTCCGATCGAACCGCTTGATCAGGATGACATCCTTGTCGCCGATCGTGGTCATCCGGCTCTCCGCGCACGAGATCCCGCACTCGCGAGCAAGGGTCAGCATGGCGTGCTCGACCCGCGGGTTGTTCCATCGATCGTCGCGATGGGGGAATTTTGCGAGCCAAAGCGCATCCTCGTCCTCGACAGTAGCCTTCGGCCGCGCGCCCCCCATCGAGGTGCCCGCACGCATCAACGCCTCAGCCTGTTCAGCGTCAGCACTGCTGGTACTCGTGCTGCTGGATCCCTTTCAGCGGCGACGATCTGGACGGCCACTTCGAGCAAACGCGCCAAGTCCAGCGTGTTGTTGAACGTACGAACAGGTGCCGGCGGTTGCACGTTAAAGTCCAATACCCAAGGCGCCGGCGCGATCGTCGGGTGAATTGAGCAGAAATTGAATTTCGCTCGGCGACGGATTGCCCAGACGAGTTTCGATCAGCTTGCGTCCCCTGGCGTCCGGAGAGCTGTCCCGCAACGCGCCAAAATTGCCCCGCAGCTTCGTTGTCCGGAACGGAGGGACTTGAATCTTGAGCTCGACTGGATCGAACTCGACGCGATCCTTTCGCTCGAGGTAGCTGCGGCCATAGACGAGTTGTCCAACGGCGGCCCCTTGGCGTGTCGTGTCGAGTTGATACCGCCCCGCCGTAACCGGTTCTGTCTGGCCTGGCAGCGTGATGTAGACCAAACACTCCTCAGAAGGCATTGCTTGGTCCTCTCCGCTGTCGCGCACGCTCGCGCTCATCGACGCCGCTTAGAGCGAGCCCCTCCTCATCGTTCTTCGGGTTGGCAACGTCGGCAAGCGACGGGAGCAGATTCATTGACCACAGCATGCCGACATATACGCCGGCACTGGTGCTCAATTTCCCGTTCTCAGCGTCAGCAATGACGTGACGATCTACGCCCAGCTTAGCTGCCAGCTCTGCATGGCTCAGGTTGCGGCGCAGGCGCGCGGTCCGGAGATTGTTGCCCAAGCGCTTGATCGCCTCCTGAACGGCTGAGGGTGGCGCGCTGATTAATTGGCTACGTGGAGGCATGGAGTCTTAAGGCTCCCTAAAAAGGCTTGTTGGCGCCTTATGGTTCCCAAAGGTATAGCCGCTCCTCCCTTGCGGTGTCAATCGTTTGGCGCCTTAAGCTACCGTAAATTCTTATATTGGCGCCTGAAGATGCCACAAGGTTTCTCAGAAAGCTTAAAATCCGCACGGCTAACGAGTGCAACCTTGCGCCTCAACATGGGCTCGCTGATTGGGGGCCCGGTCCGACGGCCATCAGATTAAGAAACCAAATTGACGGCCGCCTCGTGAGTACAGAACAGGAATATTTAAGACTGCCCCCTTCCATCCTCGCTCAATGTGGCAAAGCCAGTCTCCGCCAAAGCGCCGGCGATTTCTGCCCGGCTCGATAGTGCGGATTGCGTGAAAAAGGAGAGAGCCTCGGGAAGATCCTCGGACCATCCGAACAGATTGTCGTTTCGGACAGTAAATCGACGTCCTCGCGGGCAGATCGACGGTTCGGGCAGGCGGGGAGAGAGCGACCGTGCCCAAGGATAGCTTCGCTCCTGCTCCGGGTAGGGAGCGAGCCGCTGGCCTACCAGCTTCGCGACGACGTCGTTTGACGTCGATCGGTCTCCGACGGCGCTCTCGGCGTGTTGCTTGAGCCCGCGCCGCAGCGCCGACATTGCTGGCTTCCAGTTGACGACTTGGCGTCCGGTCAAGGACGCCTGGTAGGGACCATCTTCAACAATGAGGGTGGTTAGCGTGGTGCGCTGCTTCTCGGCTGCCTGTTGCCGCCTCGCCTCGCGCTTGGCGTCGTTCGGATCCACGCCCTTAAAGACCTCGCCTGCGGCGATGGTGGCGGCCTTGCGCGCCGCCTTCTCATTATATTTGGGCCAGGGGCCGAGGGTCTTGCGCTGGATTCCCCTCACCCCCGCTTGGTGAAAAGGTAGACCCAGGTCCGGCCACCGGTAGCGCGCATGCGTAGCGCGAGGCCGGGCAACTTGTCGTCGTGGAAATAATGCTGCGCCTTACCCGGCGGCAACGTCGCGTTGCGGATTACGGCATCGGTGAGTGTCAGCTGGTTGCTCGGCTCCGGCATTTTCCCTGTGCTCCCTGTCGCGGTGTGCCCCGCAGCCGCCGGGACCATCGAAGCGAGGGAAAGTGATCATTGACTTTCCTTCGCTTTTTCCGCCTCGGACAAAACTAATATGAAAGTCACCGTTCCCTCCAATCTGGCTGCCCTGGCCGAGTACATTCCGCGCTTCCTCGGCCTTGTCGGCTATCCTTCAAACGCCTCGACCACCTGGATGCAGAACAGCATAAATCGCCATTTCGGTGGAAAATCGTCAGCGACTATCACTGGCTCGAGATGGCGATCGGCTTTCAGCACGACGTCCTTGCGAAAGAGGGCATTTGCGCGCGGACCTCGTGATCTGTCTTTTTAATGCGCTCGAGCTTGGCGACGCCAACCATCACATTCAGGCGGCCAATGGCATGCCATCTCATGAGCCATGAATGCGCCGAGCCGAGTAAAGGCCGAGATAATTGCCGTAGGCCTTATCAAAGATCTACTGTGTAGCCTAAAAGGCGTTGGTGACCAAACCAACCGGCGTCAGCTCGAAACTGACCTGTTGCAGGCAGGGAAATCCGAGCTGGGCGCTGGCGACGTGGTCGCGTTCGGGATCGAAGGTCGTGGCCTGCAGCATCGATCGCCGTACGCCGGACCGCGAATTATATTGTGACAAGATCCACTCCAGTTGATTCCCATTGCAGGGCCCACGGCCATACATGACCATGCGCTCGAAATACAGTCTGCGGCCATTGGCTTCACGGTTCATTGCCTGCCAGCGCGGGAATGTCGCGCGATAGAGCGCAAAAAGACGCGACCGGTCGCCGCGCGACATCTGCCACAGGCGCTGCGGGAAGATGGTGAAGGCGACGTCGTCGACCACCAGCTTGCCTTTGCGCTGAAGTAGCCGATCAAGCGCTTGTCGAATGGCGGGGTCCTCACCAAAATGGCGCCGTCCTCGCCGAAGCCGCCAAGGCTCAAGATCAGGGGCGCGACTTCCGTCCCGGCGCCATCGAGTACCTTGAGCAGCAGTCACGCCCAGGCGCGCGACAAGTTGGTGTCGTCAATCACCAGAGGTGCGGTACCGCCAGGACACCAAAGGAACCGTTCAAGGGGGCGGCGTGACCAAAAAGTAAAGCTTAAAAGGGGGCTGCGGCTGGTCCTTTAGGGTTGTTGTGGCGTAGAGTAAGAATTGACAAAGAACGCAAATGGATCAGCCTCCGGTAGTTGGATTTTTACCTGCGGATGCTTAATCTCTCCTTCTGAGGCAGTGGAAGGTCATGACATGACCATTCGGGTCAACCAGGAGCAAGTGAACGATACTGCGAAGCTGATGATTCATCGGCTTATTGCGCGGGCGATCGGTCGCGACCCTTCGTTGATCAATAGAGCGAAGATTTCGCTCGATCGTAGTGTTTGCCAGCATTACGAAGGCTATTCATTTGTCGGCGAATGGTCTGATTTGCTTCGCCTTCCGGCGTCGACGGTACGTCGTCGTTTGACAAGTCGCGACCAGGAAATGACCCGTTTGCGTCTGTCGTCTCCGTTCGTCGTTGCCGATCGGATCGACTTCAGCGACGTTGCGCTAAGGCGTCGTATCTGGCAGGCGGCAAAACGTCTTGCCGTGAAATCGGCTGCGCTCGAATCCGCGGGTGCGCGGATCGCCGCGTGACACAGCAATCGTTTGTCCGAACCTTTGAAGACCTTGTCGAGACGGTCAGGGCGATAGCCCGGCTGTTTGAAACGGACAAGGTCTTCATTATTGGCAGCCAAAGCATCCTGCTCTCCTGGCCGGACGCTCCGATCATTTTGAGGACGTCTGGCGAAATCGACGCCTACCCCGAGAATGCCAGGCTATGGGAGATAACACATAAGGAGCTGGATCCCGATTGTCCTCCTGAAGCTTCGGAAGAGATCAATGCGTTCTTTGGCGAAGGCTCAGACTTCCATCGGAAACACGGCTTCTACATCGATGGTGTCGACGAAAACACAGCGCGTCTTCCTGCTGATTGGAACACGAGGGCAATTTACAAGTCGGTGGATGTGGATGGCCGCCCGGTTCTAGCTGTCGCGCCCTGCCCTGAAGACGTGGTCGTTTCGAAACTCGCCCGATTGGCGGATAAAGACAAGGAGTCGTCGAAGCCTACCACGCCGTACGCCCGCTTGATCTCGAATTGATTGTCGAGAGAATCAAGACAACCTCGTTAGAGCCCGAATTGGAGCAACAGGCGATAGGCTTTGTGACTCGTCTTGTGACGCAGTCGCAATCAACGCCCTCGAGTTCAGCCGAACAGTCGCCCCACACCTAAAGAGGCTCTCCAAATGCGACGTTCGCGCTCTAACGCCGATCGGCGGTGATACTTCTTTTGACTGTTGGTCGGGCGGACACAGGTGGTGCAATGCCGTCTAACCTTCTAACCTGGCGTCTATGTTGCTTGGAGAGCGTCCGTCGCAATGCGGCAAATTACGCAATATGAACTTCGGCGTCGATCACGAGGCATCGAAGTGCCGGCCGCACTGAAAGGTGCAGCGCCAGAACCTTGGCTTTCCAATGTCAATTCATGATGCGATCGCCTCGGCTTGCGACACCTCTTCGCCCGGCGGTGGTCAGACACGTCGTCCAACCCGAGTTTGCGTGCTTAGATAGCGCTTCCGCGTGTGGATGCCGGTAGACGTTGCGATACCCGTAGGAAATCACCAGTTGGCCATGCCTGTTATTCGGCATCGGCACCGACGCCGCGTCCGCATTGAAGCGCGCACCATGATGAGTTGCGACGAGGTGATCTACCTTCGTGGCATTGGCATGCATGAGGTGCGCATAGTCCGCGTCTCCGGTCAGCAAGGCCGACCGTCCGCTAGTGAGCGTGGCAAGGATGGTCAATCCGCTATTATTGAGATCACGGGCCGGGCCTTGACTCCTTACCAATTCACCAAACGGAAAGCGGATTCTTGCGTTGGGGGGGCGCACGAGCAGATTGCCCTTTTCGGCGAGTATTCGCGCCAGTCGCGCCGCGCCAGGCCCCAGCCGCTGATTGGGAACAATCCAGCGACATTCAAGCAGATGCGGAAGGTGGAAGGCACCGTGAAGATGATCCCAATCCCAATGCGAGAGAACGATCGGCGGCGTCTCGCTGCGATTGATGTCGAAATTGGAGGGGAATGTATGGCGATTGAAGGAGATCGGAAATCCGACATCGAAGTGCAGAATGGCGCGGCCGCGATCATCGCATAGGGAGACAAAGTTTGCCTGCCCGACATCCCTGACCAGGACAGATGCCGCTTGTGGGACCCTTTTGAGAACAGTCGATATTGCGGCGCGCGTTGCCGGCTTCGGCAATGGCGCACAGGCACTGACGAGCGAACTCGGCAGCCCTAGCCGTGGGGTGGCAGCGGCACCGAGAGTCTGGGGTCTCGATCGCGGCCCCCGGGTCTTGTCCGGTGTATCAAGCTGCCGCGCGTAGGTGAGGACTCCGCGTGCGTGCGCCGAGTAGCCGTTGCCTTCAAGTTGAGCGTGCCATGCCGGCAGGCCGGAGGCATCCGGCTCGATCTCGAGATAAAACCAATCGGCTGGCGCCGGTGTCGCGCCCGCAAAGTGGCCAAATCGGGCTGGTGTCGTCACTACGCGCAGGAGCGCGAATGGTTTGGTCCGTTCAGCACGAAAACCGTCCAAGAGCCGCGGTCCGGCGCCATCAACATAGTCGGCATCGATGCAATCAAATTCGAAGGATGCACGGCGATGAGGGCTCGTGCTCAATGAATCCACGCGCGAGACGCGCGCGTACAGTCCTCTGCGGGGAAACTCTGGCGGGATGCGGATAAAGAAGAAAAAGAAGATAACCTCCCAGGGTCAAAACTCACCGATGCGGCGCGTCTTAGCTGCGACCACGCCGATAAAGAGCGCTATTTTTTATCAAGGGCTCGACCAGCATCTGATCCGACAGGCCCCAATTCAGGTGGCACTCTGACAAGTCAACTCGCCGTTCCAGAGTCTTTCGAGAACGCCGCTTGATAAAGCTCCTCAATCCTCGTGACTTCATCCGGCGTTAGTTCGGAGAACTCGTTGTCGCGAGCGCGCTTTGAGAGTTGCCCTCCATTCTGTTGCAGGAATCCGAAGAGGTTATTGAGCGTCCGCTCCGGCATTTCGATCATGTTCTCGATGCCCGCGCGGAAGGTATCGAAGCTCCGCAGAAATTGCGTTTCCTTTGGAAGATCTTGTTCGATGGTCCTCTGCACGCATTCGTACAGAAACTCGGCGTGGGGCGTCGCGTCGAAGAAACGATAAAAATCACCTGTATCGTTCAAGACCTTGACGTTGCCCTGTGGGGTCGACTCCCATTCAACACATGGAAGCAATCTAGTCGAATAGCTTTCCAACACACTCTTGTATTCGCTGATCTTGTCGAGAATCGCGGCAGAAACCGGAAAGTGGATCCCCGCGGGATTGAATCCGCGCCGTGCCAGAACATGGTGCATCAGGTATCGGTGAATGCGTCCGTTGCCGTCCTCGAACGGGTGGATGTAAACGAACCCGAAGGCGAGCACGGCGGCAGCGACGACGGGATCAAGCTCGTTTTCCGCCGCATGATCGAACGCGATCAGTCCCCGCACGAGGGAGGGGATATCTTCGTGACGCGCGCTGATATGATCTGGGATAGGTCTTTGCGTTTCGCGTTCATGCTCGCCGACGAAACCACCTTCGTTACGGAAACCAAGTTTCACGAAGCGCTCATCGCCAATCACAATGCGCTGCAGGCGCAGAAACTCCGCCTCATCGAGCGGTGCCCGTCCCGCTTCACCGATGACCCTGCCCCATCGCTGGATACGGTCCTGTGGCGGTCTCTCTCCTTCAATGACGTAGCTTGACTTTGAATCCTTGAGGAGAAGGAAGGCGGCAGTTCGCGCGAGCAGATCCTTCGGCACTTGGCTCACGACGACACGCGCGCGCTCCTTGAGATCCTGCGCAATAAATTCGCTCAGTGCTGCAGTCTTGAAAACAAGCGGGCAGAACTCCAGGGTTCCTGGCAGATTGTTGCGGACGCGGTGCCGTGCCGAATTCCGCCCGGAGGTAGCGTATTGGAGTTCGGTATCGACGGCATCGACGTAAGAGACCTTATCTGCCGCAGGCAGATTGAGTTGGCGCTCCAACAGCCATTCATGGAGAAACCAGATACGACGCGTGTACAGACCGGTCGGCTTCTGTCTTACAAGGTCCGCAATCTGATCCTCGTTCACGGCGAGGAAAAGCCGCTTCAGGATTGCAAGATCGAGTCCTTCATTCTTGAGAGCGAAGGTGAGATGTCCCTCAAGCGTCGCGTCCGGCGCATGCCGCGGCGTATAGATGCGCCATCCCCCTTGCTCAATGATACGGTGCTTTGTTCCGATGGCCGAAAGCATGCGCGGGACCGGGGCGGATAGGTTGTAGGCGTCAATCAGCGCCGCATAGCCAACAGGAGTTGCCACCTCCGGCAGCCTCCGGTCATGAAAAACACTCACGGGCCCTGAAAAATCCGTCTCCATTGTGCCAAATCCGTGAAAAACGTTCTCGGTCGTGAATTTCACTCTCAATTTAGCCTTCGAGCCGAAAACACCTCATATATAGCGAAAAACCTTCGCGTCATACGATAAACATGAAAAGTCTTCACGCACATCGCCTAGTCGGTCTAAAGCAACCCTCGGGGATAACCACCAATCCAAGTGGCATGACCGGCCCTCTTTCAACCGTCCATACGCAGGCCCCACGACTACAAGTCGGGTGGAATTCTTAACAAGATGCAGGATTCTTAGCGGAACACGACGTAGATTTTGGAATAAAAATCGGCGCGATTGAAAATGTTCTCTTTATGTTCTATGGTGGTGTATGGCCTTCCTTACTGAGCAGGAACTCGAAAGCCTGCGCATTGATCAGAGCGTTTTTCATATTGTCGGCCCGGGAGAGGAACATTTTCAGCTACTAACGGCGTTCGACGCCGGTCGACACGCATCCTTTTTCCTGGGCCGCGTCCGATCGGTCAACAGCGGAAACCGATACGAATTCCTCGCGGACGCGGCGGTGCGGGCGCAACTGGCTCGTATCAGCCGGGACAGGGCGACTTTCCAGGAAGAGAGCGAGAAACTCGCAACAGCGTTCAATGAAGCTCACGGAGGCAGCACGGCTGTCGGTGCCTTCTTGATCTTCTCGCTGTCTTGTTCAGGTGGCCGGGTATTTGCGCTTCTGAAATTCGAGGACGAAAAGGTTCTCAGTTACGACTACGACGTCAGTCGCGGGCGTTCGGGGAAGCCGAAGCCGACCTTCGGCGAGATTGAGCGGACTTTTGTCCAGAACCGCAACGCCCTGCAGAAAGCCGCGCTCATCAAGCTGGGCAAAGAGCGCGACGAAATCTGCGTTGTCGATCGTCAAAATCCGCAGCGGCCTGCAGCCTATTTCGAACAGTTCTTGCTCGTACGACGCCAGCGAACGGAAGAGGAGTTGACAAGGACAATCGTCGAGGTCACGCGCAACATTGCGCACAAGCACAAAGACATACTTCCGCGGGACGCGATGAAAAATATGGCGCAACGCCTCTACGACGCCAGCCAGTCCGGCGGTTCTATCGACGGCGAAAGTGCTGAAAATTGGCTGAAGAGCATTTTCGGGCCGCTGCCTGATGATAGCCCCGTGCTGACAGACTTCAAGGCAAAGCTGAAGCGCGAAGGAATGGCGGGCGAATCGTTCGTGCTCCAAAAGAACGCAATTCAGGCGCCCAAGAACCGTCGCGTCGAGACGGCAAGCGGGGTCAAATTGACCTTCCCTGTCGGTTTGATGTCTTCAGTCATTTCGGTAAACCGCGACAAGGGCGAGATCATCATTAGGGACAAGATCACACTCGATGACTTCGAGCTCAACACATCTGGTCGAACGCGTACGTGAGCTTGTCGCGAACGGCGCCGTGGCGGACGAACGTATTGACGCCCTTGTGTTGCGAGGGCGGCTGCCGTCTGTCGATGCGCAGATCGCCTGGCTCGGGTTCGTCGACGACGTCCCAACGCCGTTCTCGTCATTGCAAGTCTATAATCCAGCTCTCGGTGGCGATCTCGTTACGGGTGATATTTTTGATTCGACGCGCGAGATCGTGATCACGCTCGGAAAGCCGACTGCCGACGGCTGCGCCTTCTTTATCTTCCAGTCCGACATCCCACATTATTTGGTGCAACGAACTCTGCTCCCGCGCGTCGCGATCGCCGACTTGAATTCCAATCAGGCATTTCGCGCACGAGGATTGGAATTCGCTTCATGGGATTTCGCGCAAACGCCACCGCCAGCGGAGCCTTTGCTTGGGTCTATCGACCCGACTCGCTATGTTCGTGACTTTATCCCCGAACGTGAAATCGTTACCGATCTCAATCCCTGGCTGTTATTGGCCGCGCCAGCGGTTTCATCGCCGGCGTATCAAGCTTGGGAAACGGTTTCTGCCCGCAGATTGTTGGGCGGTCTCGTCTCCCGCGCCTGGCTCGAGGATGGCCAGGTCTGGCTGCAAGCGGCGGCGACGCCTCCGATCTATCGCATTAGAGCCGATGATCCTGCCCTGCCCGGCGCTCGTTCTCGATTGACTGAATCCGCCAACTGGGTTTTTCTTTCGGGGACAGATGTCGAGGCACGCCACCTGCTCTTTTCCGGTGAGTTGGCTCGGGCGAGCCGTCCTCAGCAAGATCTCGCTACGACATTGGAGCAGGCGCTTGAGGCGGCCAAAGCTGCCTATGAAGCTCACGTCCAATCATCGAGCCGCGAGACTCTGAAGGCGCTCGCCGATCTCCGCAAGATCGTGATTGATGAAACTCAGAAGGTAGCGCAACGGGCGCAGGATCTTGCGGCTACGCTCTGGCGCGACCTGGCCGTCTCGGCAGCGCCTTTCATACTGAAAATCCTGGGTGATGCGGCCAAGACACCGGGTCCTCTCATCTCTTCCTTATTCTACTTTGCGGCCGCCGCATTCATCGGCCTGTCGTTCGCCTTGCAGTGGCGGATCAATGGCGCGTTCTTCCAAAGCCAAGCCTCGTCCCGACGGAGCTGGATGCAAAGTCTTTTTAGTTACATCTCCGTTCGCGAGCGGGAAGAAATCGCTGAAACGCCCATCGAACAAGCGATGAAGAACTATCGGGAGACCCGCGCCGTACTGCTTGTTGTCTATGGACTATTGATCGGAGCTCTCGTTTCCGCCGGTGTCCACACTCTACACGATGTAACGCCCTCATCTTCGAGCCCCGCTACAGGCGTCGCGCCCAGCCCAGCACCAGTTCCGCCGCCTCCGGCAAAGCCGCCGTAAATTCGAGCGGGTTCAAGATTTCTACTAGCCGCGTAGCCCATCACACGCTCATCATGTCTGCTTCGACCCTAAAGCGGGATGGGTTAGGCTGAATCGATTTGGAGATCTCAAATCAGTCTGTTTCTGATTCACCATGCTGGCTGGGCGGAGGGCAGCATGGATGGGCAAGCCTTATTCTTTGGATCTTCGCAAGCGAGTGGTGGCGGCGATTGAGGGCGGAATGTCCCGCAATCGGGCCGCCAAGCAGTTTGGAGTGGCGATCAGCACAGCGATAGGCTGGATGAAGCGGGTCGATGAGACGGGCAGCGTTGCTCCGGGCCAGATATCTTGTATGCGATCCCTGACCTTCGAGGAAAGCGATGCGCCGGCCTCCGCTACGGCCTGTAACTCGACTTGAATGGGAAAGCGTTTGAAGGCCACCTCCGGCAGCCGGTATCGCGCAAGCTCAAGATCGACGGCAAGCCCCTCCTTGACCGGCTTCATCTTCGACGTCAGCCATTCCAGCGTGCCGGAAGGCCCGGTGAAGCCTTGGGCGGCGAGCCGCGCTGCGAAAACGCCGTCTGCGGCTGTGGCGGCAAGTCCCATGGCTTTCATCATGCTGATCGCGCCGCTGTTGATGACGAAGCTCGTGAAGCCGCGGGCGGCGGAAATTCCAACTGCGTTGGCGATGGCCTCTTTTGGAAGCCCCCAGATCTTGCCCGCAATCAGAGGGATGCCGTAGGAGGCCGCGCAAAGGGGGTGGAGCCGCGCTCAATAAAGGAGATGGCGTCATTAACGCGCATGCTGACCTCATAGCCTGCGACTATCGCTTCGATGAGCTCGCGGCCAGATCGTCCATTCTCCTCGCATAGAGCAATCGCCGTCGGCAGCACCTCGCTCGGATGAAGTGGTTCGGTGCCAATATAGGTATCGTTCAGATCGAGGGATCGAACGAGGACGCCATTGACGAATATCGCGCCTTCTATGGTAGCTGACCGCGGATAGCCGATCACTGCGGCTGTATCGCCGTCTCCGAAAGTCTTGCGAATAGTAGTTTGAGCAATATTCGAAGGCTCGGATCCTACCTCCGAATGCGCATCCTAGGGTGTCGAGAAGCACGCGCTTGGCAGAGGTGATAACATCGGCGGGCAGAGCTTCATACTTGAGCGAAAGTGCGAATTCGGAAAATTTCTGCTCAAGCGTCACTTTCTGCCGATCCTCCTCGTCAGCGGCAATCGCTGATCCAACGAGGCGAGAACCGTCGGACCCGTTTTCCAGAAGGAAGCTCGCGCGTGCGGCCGTTGCGGATCGCGCCAGAAATTCACGACGTTTTATGAAAGCCTCCGCTTTGAAATTGCTGCACGGCTCCGATGGCGCCACTAGGGGCTGCAACAAAATCGCGATAAGCCTAGTGGAAAAATTCAGAAATCGACAATGGTCGCGCCGTCAAAGAATGGAGCACGCGAAGCCAAAAGCACAATCCATAGCGCAAGCACCGGGACGCTGACCTTGACAGGCCGCGGGGATCAGCCGGCACGATGGCGTACGGAATTCGTTTGCCGTCGGTCGCCGGGACTAATTTGCGTTCTCACGTTATCACCAACAGAACGCAATGCCCTAAGTCCAAGTATCGATTGCAGACGAGCCGCACCAGTTTCGCACCAGAAACAACCTGAACGAACCGCAACAAAACGCGACGAAATCAAACGAAAACTCTATACAATCAACAAACCTGATCGATATCGTGCCGCTCAGAACGGCCCGGTTGCTGGTCGTGCGCCTTCCGAATCTGCAGCTAAATCAATCGTGCTCCGATCGGAATGCCACAGATGCGAGCTCCAGCGAACATTTAGGATATCGTTCGGTCCCCGATTCACAGTCAGGGTCTCGGCAAAGATTGGCGTCCTTTTTGTACGCCACAGCTATCCAGCGGCCATACCTGTGCACTTGATTCCTTTCTTGCTGGAGCAGCCCACGGTCTTATCGCATCAGAGACCGATCATGGTTCGGGGAGGAGGCATGCCGGGCAAGAACGAACAGACACGGACCGAGGTATTTGGGCCGGCAGATTCCAGCAAGATGCCGCCTGCCACGAAGCGCCCTCGCAAGAACCGTGGCATGCCGCCGCCCGCGACCTTCGATGTCGATACATTGCCGAACAGCTCTAATTTGACGGCACTAGAGGCGGCCGCGGTTATCCGGCGCACGCCCGGCGCACTGGAGCAGTGGCGGCGCGATCCGAACCACCCCCTGAAATGGCGCTACGTCGATGGCCGGCCACTCTATCGTGTCGATGCAGTGCGGGACTATCTGGCCAAGTGCGGCAAAACCACTAGGGCCCCTCAGCCGCATAATGCTCACGCAGACGCCCGAGGAGCTCGGCCTTGATCGGGTCAAGCGGATTCGTCCGCTGCAGGCGCACGATTTTGCCGACCCTTTTCGCGCCGACCAACTCCGCAATGTAGTCGTGAGCTGCTTCGAATGCCATCTTGCGGATGATCCACTGTTCGTCGTGATTGTAGACCTGATCGATTCCGCTTGGCTTTTGCCCAACACACAACCGCTGGATTTCGTTGTCGTAGCCACAGCGCGACATGATGGTGCGCAAGCTCCGCCGTAAGTCATGCATGGTGAACTTGGCGACGCTCGCTTCCTTGACCAGTCGGTCGACCATCTTGGTGAAGCCGGACATCAGGCCGCCGGTCTTTGGTGACGGGAAGACATAGTCGGAAGTTGCCCGCTGGAAATATTTCGCGGCCGCGAGCACCTCGTCAACGAGATGGGTGCGCGGCAGGTCGTGGTGCAGGCCCATCTTGGTCCATGTGGCATCGAAGGTGATGCGGTCGTCCATGACGTGCTTCGACCACTCGATCATGGTTGGCTCGCTGCGGCGCGGGCCGCCTAGTAGGCACATCCGTACCAGAAGCCCGAAAGTCCCGAGCTTGCCGGATGCCTGCCAGACCTTGATGATCTCGTCATCGCTCAGCGCGCGTCCCTTGGTGCGGCGCAAGATCCGCTGCGCCCGGGTTTCCTTCGGCTCGCGATAACCAGCCAGCACATTGTGGTCGACATAACCCTCGCCGACGCACCATTCGAGGAAGGTGTGGGTGTGCTTGCGCAGGTCCTTGGCAGCCCCACGCTTGCCGGTCTTGGCAATCTTGTCGACGGCCGCCATGATCTGCCGCCGCGTCAGGTCTCCGACGGCGCTCTCGGCGTGTTGCTTGAGCCCGCGCCGCAGCGCCGACATTGCTGGCTTCCAGTTGACGACTTGGCGTCCGGTCAAGGACGCCTGGTAGGGACCATCTTCAACAATGAGGGTGGTTAGCGTGGTGCGCAGCTTCTCGGCTGCCTGTTGCCGCCTCGCCTCGCGCTTGGCGTCGTTCGGATCCACGCCCTTGAAGACCTCGCCTGCGGCGATGGTGGCGGCCTTGCGCGCTGCCTTCTCATTATATTTGGGCCAGGGGCCGAGGGTCTTGCGCTGGGTTCCCCTCACCCCCGGCTTGGTGAAAAGGTAGACCCAGGTCCGGCCACCGGTAGCGCGCATGCGCAGCGCGAGGCCGGGCAACTTGTCGTCGTGGAGATAATGCTGCGCCTTACCCGGCGGCAACGTCGCGTTGCGGATTACGGCATCGGTGAGTGTCAGCTGGTTGCTCGTCTCCGGCATTTTCCCTGTGCTCCCTGTCGCCGTGTGCCCCGCAGCCGCCGGGACCATCGAAGCGAGGGAAAGTGATCATTGACTTTCCTTCGCTTTTTCCGCCTCGGGGCACACCAGCGTGGAAGGACGGCCCTAGAAGAACAGATGGGGCACAGACCCTCCCCGATTTGTGTGCCCCAAGGGAAGATGGCACGGGGGCACAGCGGGGGCATACAAAATGTAGTTTGGTCAGTTGTGGCCTATTATGGCCGCATATGGCGAAATCCTTCGTAACGCACACACTTATCTACTTTTTACTATGGCTGGCTCGGGTTGGCTAGGGACTACATATTGTGGTTCACACGGGAGAGGTCCAAGGTTCGATCCCTTGTGCGCCCACCATCCACCTTCCTGAACCCTGCTGATTGTGGACCTATCGTCGACACACAGTGGCGTGTCGGGACCGTCTCAATCACAAAATGTCGAAAACAACCCCATGCACAGTAGCCGGCATCAGTCGGATCAATGGGTTACAACCATGCTATTTTTCCGAAATCGGATTTGACTCGTCGGGCAAAACACCGGCATGATGGCATCGTCGCGGTGGCCTGAGCGGGAGTATTGGGCCATCGCCCTTGGGGCACTAGCTCTTTGTTTTGCGCATGATCTCCCCTCGTCATTGCGAGCGTAGCGAAGCAATCCAGAGTCTTTCCGCGGAGACAGACTGGATTGCTTCGCTGCGCTCGCAATGACGGAGCAAGGGGTGAGACCGCGCCGGCTGACGCGCACGCCTCCTCGAGCTTCAAGCCGCCCGCGCCGGCCGCCAAGCCGCGTAAAGACCGACCAGGGTTCCGATGGCAACCAGTGCTGCGGCCAGCAGCAGCTGCAATTCCCCGTCGTCGGTGGTGCCTACGGACGACACAAGTCTGCTCACGACGACGAACAGAACGCCCACGGAGGCTGCTGCCCCCACGCCGAGATAAGCGAGTTCGCGCGTCAGGTTGCGGCCGAGGAGTCCGAGCGCCGTGAAATACATCGCGCAGGCGTTGGGATGAACGAACAGGGCAATGCGCGCGTAAGGGCCGTAGGCGTCGAGGAGGGACTCACAGCGGTTCAGTGCCGCCTTTGAGGCAACCCGCTGCAACAGCGGTCTGAAAAAGCGAGCCTGTCCGTAACTCAGGACGGCGCCCGCGATGATGGCCAACCACGCCACGATGAAGACGGGGACGTCCGCGGGCTTCGGATTGAGCGCTACGGACATCAGGATAAGAGCGGTTCCGGGAAAATAGCCAAAATACGGGAAGACCGACTCGAGTAGCACGCAGACGAATATGAAGACCGGAAACCACGACGAACCGGTTGCATCCTGGACGACGGCGTTCAAGTCGAACAGATCAGTCTTGTACAGGACGAGGTACATGCACATGGCCAATCCGGCCAGCGCGTAAAACGGCAACGCCCCCGACAGAAACCGCCTCATCCAGCTATCGCGCCTTGTTGCGCGGACACAGCGGAAACCATCGATAAACGCCCCCTACCCAATCGACAAAATCTCGATCTCCTGCGCACCCGATCCCACGACATCTCCGACCGCCTTCCCCATCAACGACTTTGCCACCGGCGCCACGAACGAGATCGTGCCGGCCTTGGGATCGGCTTCGTCCTCGCCGACGATGCGATAGGTTTGCACGCGGCCATCGGCGCGGCTGAAGGTCACCGTGCTGCCGAAGGCGACGACATCAGTCGAGGCCGGGGCGGGAATGACCTGCGCCGTGCGCAGCCGTTCGGTGAGATAGCGGGCGTCACGCAAGGGCACCGCCGATTGCCGTCGCTTTTCGTTGACGTCCTCGATCGCCTGCGCAGCTTCATAGGCTTCGCGTGCGTCCTGAAGCTGCCTTTGCAGCGCCTGCAAGCCTGCTTCCGTCACGAGGTTTGGATGCGGCGAGATCGGCCGATCCGGCAACAGCGTCTCGGCGGCGGTTTCCGCGCTCTCTTCTTTGGTAAAGGCAACGCTCAAGTCGAAATTCCTGTCGAACTGTTCGGGCTCATGGCCAGGATCATATCTCAAGTTCGACGAAACGGCGCAGCTTGAAGACGATGTCCGGCATGGCCTGGCGGAACCGCGTGGCATCCCGGAATGTGGTCGAGAACGGCGCGAAGGTGATCATCGCATTCCAGTGCCTGTAACCGTAGACCGTGACGGAGGCACCGGTCGCCGGAAAATTCTCCAGCTTGCGCAGCTCGCCCAGGACGAGATCGGCGATCGCTTCAGCAGGCAGCAACTGCTTGCCATCAGGCGTCGTAGCGATCTTCGCGGGCGGCTCGACCGGCTTCGCGGCAGCCGCCGCCGCACCGGGCGCGTTCTCGGAATTGTTCTCTGGGTTGTTCTCGGCCTTGGCCGGCGGCGTATCGGCGGCGGGCGGCTCGGCCAGCTCAAATCCGTTCGTCGGCGCTGTCGGCGGCGGAACCTCGATGAGCGGCGGCGGCACAATACTGTCTGCGGCGCGCCTGTTGCCTCCCAGGATGCTGCTGATCATGGCCACGAGGCCAGCATCCTTCACGTCGTCACTCATTACTCCCCCTAGGCTTCGGCCTACTCTAGCACCGCTCGCGCGGACCGCCACTGGGGATGTATGGCCGGATTCCGCCCGGCCAAGGTCCTATTTTGACGCGATGGCACCGGCGGTGCGATGCCCGATCACGCCGCGCCGCCGTGCGATCCGTCACTGCTTATCGAACGGAATGTATTGCT
Organism: Bradyrhizobium sp. i1.15.2; assembly: GCF_040548425.1. Lineage (NCBI taxonomy): Bacteria > Pseudomonadati > Pseudomonadota > Alphaproteobacteria > Hyphomicrobiales > Nitrobacteraceae > Bradyrhizobium > Bradyrhizobium sp. i1.15.2. Next base: position 42,991 of record NZ_JBEPRQ010000029.1, read on the forward strand.
GGTACTGCTTGGGCACCGAGCTGCGGTAGCGCGCGGGCACCGTGCCGCTGTCGACCGAGTGATCGATCTCCTGCTGCCGCGTCATCTTCTTCTTCGCCGGCTTTTTCGACGCACTCTTTTTGGAGTCGGTCGGCTGGCTGGAAGCGTCATTGGTTGCGCCCGGCGCGGTCGTCGTCGCTGCCGGCGCGGCGGTTGTCGTCGCAGGCGCCGCGGTTCCGGCGGCGGCTGGTGCGCCCTGCGCCAACGCGAGCGGTGTCTGCATGAGAAGCGCCAGCGCTGCTGTCGCAGCCAGCAAGTATGATTTCTGCATTAGAACCTCCAAAATACCTGATCCGAATAAGGCAAGCGTAGTTCTCCGGGATCGACGCGTGCAAGTCCGTTCACGATAGGCTCGAACCCCACCGTGAACTGTGGCCGAGATCACATTGCCGGCGGCAGGCTGCGTCATGATGTGCCTTGTCGCGAACGCAAGGCATTCTGGCGACACCAACACAGGCATGACTGCGCAACAGACGAGCCAGGCTCGCTGACATTCCCACCCACTCGCTCTCGAAGGAGACTGACATGCGTCGCACCATCCTCACTCTCGCATCGCTCGCGGCCCTGCTCGCCGTAGCATCCCCGGCCGCCCAGGCACATCCTGCGAACGATCGATATTGCATCCAGGGCCGCTCGTGGGGTTACCCCGGCAATTGCCAGTTCGCCAGCTATCAGCAGTGCCTCGCCACCGCCTCCGGCACATCGTCTTATTGCGGCATCAACCCGCGCTACGCGTTCTCGCAGCAGCGCGACTACTGACGAATTGGCGGCGTGCGCGCATGACGCGCGCGCCGCCACAATTTCTACGTGAAGCCGATCCGCTTCGCCGACGCCCCGGCGAATTGAAACGGTGCGAAGCCGCCTGCGTCCGTCGATGACGAGAATGTTATCCGTCATCGCCACGGAGAAATTCACGATGCGCAGCCGCGGCTTGCGGGCAAGGCGCACCTTCCGAAAATTTCGATGCCGGGCAATTGTGATCCATCTCGCTCGTGGCAGGCGTGATCGCGCCTAGGCTGCAAACCCCAGCGCGAGAAACTTTAGCCCGATCTGTTTCATTCGACTTTTCAGGAAGGTGTTTCAATGAGCAGCCGCCACGCAATTGTTCCGCGCGGTCTGAACGCAACGCGTTCGCCGCTTTCGCAAGGCCGCTTCGGCCGCATGTTCCGCAAGCTCGCACCGGCCAAATTCGGCCCGAACGATTCCGGCACGATCGCAAACCTGTCGGCGCTCGCCGACAAGATGATCGCCGGCTTCGACGGGCCGAAGGACGGGCCGGACGCGGAAGAGAGCGGCATTCCTTCGCTCTACACTTATTTCGGCCAGTTCGTCGATCACGACATCACTTTCGATCCGGTCAGCTCTCTGACCAAGCAGCAGGATCCCGACGGGCTCGTCGACTTCCGCACGCCGTCGCTCGACATGGACAATGTCTACGGCCGCGGTCCGAACGACCAGCCCTACATGTATGACGGCATCAAATTCCGGCTCGGCGAGAAGGTCACCGGCGCGGGCGTGCCGGATGCCGTCGACCTGCCGCGCTTCAAGGGCCGCGCGCTGATCGGCGATCCCCGCAACGACGAGAACAGCATCGTCTCGCAATTCCAGGCCTTGATGCTGCGCTTTCACAACCGCATGGTCGACGACAATGACAGCCTGTCGTTCGAAGACGTGCAGCAGCGCGTTCGATTCCACTATCAGTATGTCGTGCTGAACGACTTCCTGCCGCGCATCGTCCACGCCAGCGTGCTGGACGAGCTGAAGACCGCGGGTCACTACGACCGCAGCAAGCTCGCTTACTACCATTGGAAGACCTATCCGTTCATGCCGGTCGAGTTCTCGGTCGCGGCCTACCGGCTCGGGCACTCCATGATCCGCCCCGGCTACCGGCTGAACGACGCGGCCAACATGCTGCTGCAGATCTTCCCCGACCCCAACAATCCCGACCAAAACGCACTGACCGGCTTCCGTGCGATGGGACCGGGACGCGCCATGGATTGGGGCCGCTTCATCGATCTCGACACGCGCCCCTACGGCATCGAGGACGACGACACCAATCCCGACAACAAGAGGCGTCTGCAGTTCGCCTATCGCATCGATGCCTCGCTGGTGGACCCGCTGCGCAAGCTGCCCCCGGAAGTCGCCTCCAATCCGGCGTCGCTGGCGCTGCGCAATCTCGAGCGCAGCTGGCGGCTCGGACTGCCGTCGGGCCAGGCCGTCGCCAGGGCGATGAACCTGACGCCGCTGACCGACGACGAGATCATCATCGGCAAGGCCGTCGACGAGCCCGGGACGGGCGATCCGCAAGTCAAGATCGCGAGCATCGCGAACGGCGTGTTCGCCGGCAACTGCCCGCTGTGGGCTTACATCCTGGCCGAGGCGCGGCAAAACGCGACGGACATGGCGATCCCCGCTACCGGCGGGCCCGCCACGGTCAGGACACCGCAGCTCGGACCGGTCGGCGGTCGCATCGTCGCCGAGGTCTTCCTCGGCATGATGTTCGGAGACAATTCCTCCGTGCTGTCGCTCGACCCGCAATGGACGCCGGTGACCGGCTCCGGCTTCGCGTTGAAGGACCTCGTCGCCTACGCGCTCGGCCAGGGCGATCCGCTGCATTGAGCGGGTGACGGACGATGATGCAAGGCCGCTCGTCGTGCGAGCGGCCTTGTGGCCCACTCGCCTCGACGGGCGGGCGGATGGATCCTGGCAGGCGTGCTTCCCTAACGCAAATCTGTCCGCTTCCTGTTGACTCGCATCTCGAATGGAGAAATCCTTTAGCAACAATTGCCATTGCCAATCTCAGCAATACGAACTTCGGCGCCCTCGGTTTTATCGGCGCCATCTGACCAGATTTATTCTGAACAGAAAACGGAGGGGCCGATGCGCGCGCTCGCCTTGAGAACCGTCTCACTTCTCGCCCTCGCTGCCCTAGGCTCGATTTCCGGCACGCCTGCCGCACGCGCGGAGGACGGGACCGATGAGCAATTTGGCAAGGTGCACTTCCAGACCTCCTGCAACGAGGTGGCGCAGCGCCGCTTCGATCGCGGGATGCGTTATCAGCACTCGTTCTGGTACCGGCCCGCAAAGGAAATTTTCGAGGAGACGCTGCAGGCCGATCCGGAATGCGCGATCGCCTATTGGGGCATTGCCCTGAGCCTGCTGTACAATCCGCATTTTGCCGCGCCGAAGGAAAACCTCACCGCAGGTCTCGCCGCGCTGCAGAAGGCCAAGGCACTCGGCGTTAAGAGCGAACGCGAACGTGACTATATCGACGCGCTGTGGGCCTTCTATTCGGGCGACGAAAAGACGACGTTTGGCCAGCGCGCGCAGTCCTATCTCAAGGCAACCGAAGCCGTCGCCGCGCGCTATCCCGATGATGACGAGGCACAGATCGCCTACGCCATCACGCTGAACGTCACGGCGTCGCCAAACGACAAGACCTATGCCAACCAGCTCAAGGGCGCTGCTATCCTGGAGCCGATCTTCAAGCGCCAGCCGCGGCATCCCGGCGTCGCACATTACCTGATCCATCTCTATGACTATCCGGCGATCGCAGAGCAAGGACTCGACGCTGCCAAGCGTTATTCCGAGATCGCGCCGGCGGCACCGCACGCCTTGCATATGCCGTCGCACATTTTCACGCGCGTCGGCTACTGGAACGAATCCATCGACGCCAATAGCCGTTCCGCCAAGGCTGCCAAGGAGGGCAAGGACCCGAGCGAGCAGCTGCATGCCGACGACTATATGGTCTACGCCCTGCTCCAGCTTGCGCAGGACAGCCGAGCCAGCGAGGTCATCGCGGATATGATTGCGACCACGGGCTATGCGCCGGCTGTCCGCGCCGGACCCTACGCGATAGCGGCCAGCCAGGCGCGCTATATGGTCGAACGCGGTGATTGGCAGGGCGCTGCCGCGCTGAAAGTCGAGCCGAGCCGGTTTGCCTATGTCGATGCGATCACCTATTTCGCTCGCGCCCTTGGCGCCGCGCGCTCCGGCAATGCAGACGCTGCAGCGGCGGACATCGCCAAGCTGGCGGAGTTGCGGGACAAGCTGCAGCAGGACAAGGACGCCTATTGGGCCGAAATCGTGGACATTCAGCGGCAGGTCGCTACAGCCTGGCAGCTCAACGCCTTGGGGAAACAGGCGGATGCGTTGGAAGCGATGCGCCTTGCCGCCGATGCCGAAGACAAGACCGAAAAATCCATCGTGACGCCGGGTCCGCTCGCCCCCGCACGCGAGCTTTACGGGACCATGCTGCTCGAACGCGGCATGGCGACGGAGGCATTGGTCGCGTTCGAAAGCACCATGCGCAAGGAGCCGAACCGCTTTGGCGCGACGATCGGCGCCGCTCACGCGGCCGAGAAAGCGGGGGATACTGTGAAGGCCCGCCAGTACTACGCGAAGATCGTCGAAACGGCGAGAAATGGCGACTCGTCGCGAGAAGACCTCGCGGCCGCTCGAAAGTTGATGGCTCAGAATTAGCAAAGGTGCCGCGTCAGCTTCCATGCGCCTGACAAGCAAATTCGTTGCAATCAGCGCAGCCACTGCGCTGCTCTGCGCAGCCGCAGCGCTCTGGATATCGCGATCCGGCGAACCGGCACGCGCAACAGCGGCCTCCGGCGAGGTCCGCCCGGTGTGGACGGAAATCGACTGGCCTTTCGGCGCGGATCCCTGGGGGAAAGGAAAGGCGTTTCGCTGCAAGGCCGAAGATTGCGGCGGCGAGGTCCTGCTCTACGTTCGCCCCAAGCTCGGCTTTTGCAATTGCGCCACCGGCGTTGCCGACGACGGCGACCTCGAACAGATGGGCGACCTGGCGCTGATTGGGAAGGCAACGCCGACGGCTGCCGGCCGAGAGATCGTCGTCGGTCCGATGCGCGGCCGCAGCAGGGCCTATCGCGTCGAGGGGACCCCCAAGGCCGCGCTCTCACTCGCCTTCAATCAACGCTGCGACATGGTCGCCGCGACGGCCTTGCTCGCACCGGGCGCGACCGCGTCACTGGAGCCGGCGGTGCTGTCATTCCTCAATAGCGACCGCATGCTGAAATGGGCCGAGATCGCGCTTGGGTTATGACCCGACCCAATAGCCGAATTGAAGGCGACAATCTCGGCACGAGCCTTACCGCGCCGTCCCGAGGCCAACCTCCTCCAGCCGCGTCGCGAACCAGCGCGACAGCGGCTGATCGAGGACGCCGCCGACATAGACCTCCGAGATCGTCACATGGTGCTTGTCCAGCACCAGCAGCACGCCGATCCAATAGGCGAACCAGACATGCGCATCGGTCAGCGCCATCAGCTTGTGCTGGTCGTGGTCGAGCGCGGTGTGATTGCTCGCCTTGCGGATCTCCACGGTGAGTAGGTTGTTCGGGATCTCGCGCTGATGCACCACGACGTCAGGGTAGATCGACTTGCCCAGATGATCGTCGGTCGAGACGATGGTGCCGTGCGGCAGATGCAGCGTACGCTCGCCGAGCCGGTCGTAGTTGCAGTCGACCGACCAGCCGGAGAATTGCTTCTCCAGATGCACGGCGAAGCGGTGCGTGATGGCACGCTCCCCTATGTCCTTCTCGAACAGGAATGCTTCGTGGGCGTAGAAGTCCCGGAGCGCCGCTATCACCTTGTTCAGCTCGGTCTGCATCTTGCCCCCGGCTCATCACCCGCATTCCGATGCGCCGTCACCGGACCCTCATGGTGAGGAGCGCGGAACGCGCGTCTCGAACCATGAAGGCCCGTATCCCGCCTGTCACCATCCTTCGAGACGCCCGCGTACGCGGGCTCCTCAGGATGAGGCCGGAATTCGCGGCGCGATCGACCAGACCTACATCTGGACTTCGATTAGCCGCGGCCCGGGCTCGGCGACGGCTTCGGCCAGCGCCTTGTTGAACTCGTCCGCGTTGGTGACGGCGCGGCCGGGCACGCCCATGCCCTTGGCCAGCGCCACGAAATCCAGCGTCGGCCGGTCGAGGCGAAGCATGTCGTTGGCGCGCTGGCCGGGCTCGCCGGCGCCGACATTGTCGAACTCGCCGCGCAGGATCTGGTAGATGCGGTTGGCGAACACGATGGTGACGATGTTGAGGTTTTCGCGCGCCTGCGTCCACAGCGACTGGATCGTGTACATCGCGCTGCCGTCGCCGACCATGCAGATCACCTTGCGGTCCGGGCAGGCGATCGCGGCACCGATCGAGAGCGGCGTCGAGAAGCCGATCGAGCCGCCCATGTTCTGGAGCCAGTCGTGCGGAGCAGCCGCCGCCGTCGGCGGGAAGAAGGCGCGGCCGGTGGTGAGGGATTCGTCGACCAGGATTGCGTTCTCGGGAATCGCATAGGCGATCGACTGGGCGATCGAGGCGTGGGTCAGTGCGCCGGTCGGCTTGAGCAGTTCGGCCGAAGCCTGCGGCTTGACGTCCTTCGCGCTGGCCTTCACCGCGCCGGCGAGCGCTTCCAGCGCTGCGACCGAATTCTCACCCCAGGAGGTCATGCGATGCACGTCGCAGCCCTCGGGCTTGAGGATGCTCGGCTTGTTCGGATAGGCGAAGAACGCCACGGGATCGTCGGACTCGACCAGCACGATGTGACGGAACCTCGCCAGCATCTGCAGCGCGTTGTCGATCACGTAGTGGATGCGATCGATCGAGAAGCGGCCGCGGCCGCGCGCCATTCTCGGACGGAAGGTCGGGCCCATCACGGTGCAGCCGGTCCTGGCGGCGATGCGCTCGGCCAGCGCCAGGCCCTGCTCGCTCAGCGCACTGCCGGTCATCAGCAGCAGCGTGCCCTCGCCGTCGCCGTGCAGGATTTTTGCGGCCTGCTCGACCGCCTGCGGCGAATAGCTCGCGCGCTGCTGCTCGGCCGGAACCTCCGCGATGCCATCCGCTTCGTTCCAGGCGGTGTCGGCGGGCAGGATCAGGGTCGCGATCTGCGGCGGCGCGCTCTTGGCGGCGGCGATCGCCGCGGCGCCGTCGGCGGCGACCGATTTGGAGTCCGGCGAGGTGCGGACCCAGGACGACATCGGCCGGGCCAGGCCCTCGATGTCGGAGGTCAGCGGCGCGTTGTAGCCGATGTGGTAGACGGCATGCTGGCCGACGATGTTGACGATGCCGGAATTCGCCTTCTTGGCGTTATGCAGATTGGCAAGGCCGTTGGCGAGGCCGGGACCGAGATGCAGCAGCGTCGAGGCCGGCGTGCCCTTCATGCGGAAATAGCCGTCGGCGGCGCCGGTCACCACGCCTTCGAACAGGCCGAGCACGCAACGCATGCCGGGCACGCGGTCGAGCGCTGCGACAAAATGCATCTCGGAGGTGCCGGGGTTGGAGAAGCAGACGTCGACCCCGCCCTTGACCATCGTCCGCACCAGACTTTCCGCACCGTTCATCCATCAGCTCCCGCAACCGGCAATGTTCCAACAATCCGTCCGATCAATCATTGTTCGCTCGTCTCGTCAAAGCAATAGCCGGCATCGCCGCCCTGCCCCGCGCAGCGATGCGCCGGTTTGACTAACGTTTTCTTCCAACTGGCGCGGTTGCCGATTTGGTAACTTCCTTCATTAAGGATGCCTCCCTCACGGGGCCGTGGCTTGCGGAAAGCCCGCAAATATGGCCTGTAACTTCAGTTGAATCGATTTTTTGCTGGGGGAACAATGATCCGGTATTTTGCCGCGCCGATTGCCGCCATCGCACTGCTGTCGGCCACCGCCGGCGGCGCCTTCGCCGAGGAGTTCGACTCGCGCGACATCATGGGCGGCGGCCCGAATTTCTTCCGCGGCGGCTCGAGCCCGGTCCCCCGCACCACCGTCATGTACAACGGCAATTACGCCCCCGGCACGATCGTGGTGAACACCTCGGAGCGCCGGCTCTATCTGGTGCTCCAGAACGGCCAGGCCCTGCGCTACGGCATCGGCGTCGGCCGCGACGGCTTCCGCTGGGGCGGCGTGCACAGGATCACCGCCAAGAAGGAATGGCCGGACTGGACGCCGCCGTCGCAGATGCTGGCCCGCCGGCCGGACCTGCCGCGCCACATGAAGGGCGGTGTCGAGAATCCGCTCGGCGCGCGCGCAATGTATCTGGGCTCGACGCTCTACCGCATCCACGGCTCCAACGAGCCGGAGACGATCGGCCAGGCGGTGTCCTCGGGCTGCTTCCGCATGACCAACGACGACGTCACCGACCTCTACGGCCGCGTCGGAGTCGGCACCACCGTGGTCGTGCTGAACAACTAGCAGGAACCGACGGGCGCGTGGATATGCGGTCTTGTGCGCGCGACGCGAATACGGCAGCGTCGCTTGGCAATGAGCGCATTAGCCCCGCCTTCGTCCGGCTTTCGCATCGCCCTGCTGGCGCTCGCCACCGTCGCGTTTGCCCCTGACACCGCTACCATCGCCGTCGCGGGGGAATTGCCCGCGATCGTCTCGCGTCAGCGCGCCGAGAAGAAGAGCTTTACCGACGGCGAGATCGTCGATGGCTTTCTGAAGACGGCGTTCGGCGCCGAATATCACCTTGCCGGTCGTGTCGACCGCATCCGCAAGTTTGACGGGCCGGTGCGCGTGTTCGCCGAGAGCGACCGCGCCGACCGCAAGGCGCAGCTCGCAAAAGTCGTGGCCGACATCGGCAAGCACGTGCAGCATCTCGACATCGCCATGATCGACAGCAGCGAGGCGGCGAATGTGCGGGTGAAGCTCGTGCGCGACCGCGATCTGTTCCGCACCATCTCGAGCTTCTACGGTGCGGAGAAGGCCCGCGAGATCCGCACCTCGCTCGATCCGCAATGCCTGTCCGGCTTCCGCAAGAACGACAATTTCGAGATCGAGCATTCCGACGTCATTCTCACGGTCGACAACGGCGATTTCACCTTCCTCGACTGCGCCTATGAGGAGCTGCTGCAATCGCTCGGCCCGATCAACGACACCGCGAGCGTGCCCTGGACCATGTTCAACGACAACGTCTCGATGGGCTATTTCGACGTCTACGACCAGTACATCCTCAACCTGCTCTACGATCCCCGCATCAAGGCCGGCATGACCGTACAGGAGGTCAAGGCGGCGCTGCCCGACGTGCTCGCCGATGTGCGCGTGTGGGTGAGGCGTGTCAACGATCTGAAGGAATGAGGCGACGCTTTCCCTCTCCCCTTGCGGGAGAGGGTGGCTCGATGCGAAGCGGCGAGACGGGTGAGGGGTCTCTCTCCACGCGCGAACCTTTGGCTTTCGAATCCGCAGAAGCAACCCCTCATCCGGCGCTTCGCGCCACCTTCTCCCGCAAGGGGAGAACGGAAGAGACCGCCTTATTGCACAAGATCGGCAACGATGGTCGCGGCCTTGAGGCCGGTGCCGGTGAGGACCGCGACCGTGGTCTCGTTCGCCTTGATGGCACCGGCGACGGATAGTTTGTCCAGCGCGGCGGCAGCGCTGGCGCTGGTCGGCTCGGCGAACAGGCCCTGCCGCGCAAGACGCCGCAGCGCGGCGACGATCTCGTCCTCGGTGAGCGCTACCGTGCCGCCGCCGCTCTCGCGCAACACGGCGATGATCTCGCGCAGGCGCAGCGGATGCTTGATCGCGGTACCTTCGGCGATGGTCTTGCTGACCTCACGCGCGACAGGGGTGTCGACGCCGGCCTTGAAGCTTGCATCGATCGGCGAGCAATTGAGCGGCTGCGCCGCGAACAGGCGCGGCAGCCTGGCGATCTGGCCCGCCTTGAGCAACTCGCGGAAACCAAAGGCGCAACCCAAAAGGCTGCTGCCGGCGCCGACGGGAACGATGACGTTGTCGGGGGCGCGAAAGCCGAGATCTTCCCAGATCTCGTAGGCGAGCGACTTGGTGCCTTCGAGAAAGAACGGCTGCCAATTGTGGCTGGCATAGAAGGTTTGGCTCGACTGCTGGATGGCCTCGGCCTCCGATTCCTCGCGCGGGCCCTCGACGAGCTGCACCGCCGCGCCATAAGCGCGGACCTGCGCGATCTTGGCCGGTGACGTCGATGCAGGCGCGAGAATCTTCACGCGCATGCCGCCGGCGGCACCTAACCCCGCCATCGACGAGCCGCCATTGCCGGACGAGTCCTCCAGAATGGCGTCGACGCCAATCTGCCGAAGAAAGGACAGCATCACGGCGGAGCCGCGGTCCTTGAAGCTGCCGGTCGGGTTGAACCATTCGAGCTTGAAGAACGGGCGCAGTTCGCCCCAGGCCTGCTGCACCAGTGGTGTGCAGCCTTCGCCGAGCGTGATCGGAGTTTTGATCTCGACCGGGAGCGCCGCCCGGTAGCGCCAGAGTGAGCGCGCCCGGCTGTCAATGTCCTCGCGCGAGATCCCCGTCCCCGGCGTCACCAGCAGCGGCGTGCGCTCGTCCGAACACCAGCGCGGCTGGTCCAGCGGATAGAGCTTTCCGTTGCGAGGGTCGATGTAGGCGGCGGCGGGCATGGCGGTCTCCAAGGCAGAGGCAAAGGCGATCTGTAGGTTTGGTTTGATGACACGTTTTGTCCGGAAACTCGACGCCCGCCGCACCATCCGTGCACGCCCCCTTGAAAGCACGAAAAAGATAATTACTTCATCGGCTTACAGCGATCTCACCGGGGTCGGCCCGTGCGGTAGCGTGGCTCTCACGCAGCCCCTGCTGGCTCGGTGATGATGGGGATTTGGCCGCAAGCCGCCTGCCCTGCGCAGCACGATTAACTTGTCTGTCGTGGCTGGCCGCTACAATATGTTGGATTGCGTCGCCGGTGACCGCATCGGCAACGCCGCAGAGCCAGGCCCGTCCGAGCGGCGGGCCGTTGGCTTTTTGGGAGTTTGGTCATGAGCCGCGCGAACCGTACCGACCACATCCGCCTCACCTCCCATCCGGAGCCGGGCAGGACAGCCGCCTTCCCGATCCACTGGGGCGCAGCCGACGCGCGTATCCGCGGGCCGATCATCGGCACGGTATCGCGCGCCGCCGATCGCAACGTGATCGGCAGCCATGGCGGCTCCTATGCGATGTACCGCGCGCTCGCGGTGTCCGCCGGCGCGCTCGATCCGATTCGCAGGCCCGATCTCACCAACACCTTTCCGGCCGCGACCATCGGGCCGTTCGAGCAATGGCGCGATCCCGCAAAAATCGTCGCGCTCGATCCCTGGGGGCATCTCGTCGCCGAGAATTTCGGCAAGGACATTGCTGAGGGCATCGACATCAGGCCGAGCATCGCGGTAACGCGCGCGCGGCTCGACCTGCCGGAGATCCGCGAGGCGCTCGCCGCCAAGCGCCTGCGCGCCGACGGCGACGTCGTGCATGCCAATGGCAGTGTGTCGGTGGTGAAGATCGCGATCGATCCGGTCTGGTATCTGCCGGGCCTTGCGGAACGCTTTGCGACCAACGAGACCGAGCTGCGGCGCACGCTGTTCGAGCAGACCGCCGGCATGTTCCCCGAGCTGGTGACCCGGCCGGACATGAAGGTGTTCTTGCCGCCGATCGGGGGCACCACAGTGTACATGTTCGGCGATGTGACAAAGCTGCCGGACCATCGCACCAAGATCACCTGCCGGGTGCATGACGAGTGCAACGGCTCCGACGTGTTCGGCTCCGACATCTGCACCTGCCGTCCCTACCTCATCCACGGCATCGAGGAATCCGCGCGCGGCGCGCAGGAGGGCGGGCTCGGGCTCGTGATCTACAACCGCAAGGAAGGCCGCGCGCTCGGCGAGGTCACGAAATTCCTGGTCTACAATGCGCGCAAGCGCCAGGAGGACGGCGATGCGGCCGCCGCCTATTTCGAGCGCACCGAATGCGTCGCCGGCGTCCAGGATGCCCGCTTCCAACAATTGATGCCCGATACCATCCACTGGCTCGGCCTGAAGCGCATCGACCGCTTCCTCTCGATGAGCGACATGAAGCACGACGCGCTGACATCGCAGGGCATCGACATCGTCGAGCGCGTGCCGATCCCGCCCGAGCTCATTCCCGCCGACGCCTATGTCGAGATCGCCGCGAAGAAGGCCGCCGGCTATTACTCCACCGACATCGCGCCGGAGAAGGACGTCGACGGCGTTGTCGGGCGTTCGCTGGAAAAATACTGATCGATTGATGGCAGACGCTTTGGAATTGCAGGCCCGTTCGCTGCTCAGCGCAGCAGCGGTTCGCGCGCGTGCCGGGGAGATACTTGACATCGGCCTTGCCGGCGGACTCACCCATTTCACTGTTGATCTCGATCGCATGGACGGCGTTGCTGATGCCGTGCTCGCGGTGACGCGAAAGGCCTATCCGACGCTGGAGATTCCGTTCCATGCGCGGTGGCGCCATTTTGTGCTTGGCGGCGTCGACCGTTGGGCGCGGCTTGCAGACGCGGCGTCGTGGCCCGATCGCGCGGCGCGGGCGCGCGCGGAGTTCGACCTTGCCATCGTCAGCGTGCTGCTCGATGCCGGCGCGGGTGCGGCGTGGCGATACCGCGACGCTGTGACGCGACAAGAGATCGGCCGGTCGGAGGGACTCGCGATTGCAAGTCTCGACATGTATGCGAGCGGTCTTTTCTCCCGCGATGCCCGCGCGCCCTTCAGGGCCGATGCCGACGTGCTCGCGCAACTGCCGCTCGCCGCGCTCAGCTCGGCGTTTCAAGTGAGCGACACCAATCCGCTGCTCGGGCTCGAGGGGCGGACCGATCTGCTGCGGCGCTTGGGCAAGCTGGTGGCGGAGCGCGCCGACGTGTTCGGCTCGCACGACACGCCGCGGCCGGGCGGCCTGTTCGATCACATCGCGGCACAGGCGAATGGCGGCGCGGTTCCCGCGCCCGCGATCCTATCCGCAGTGCTGAACCAGCTCGGACCGATCTGGCCGTCTCGACTGGAGCTTGCCGGAATTCCGCTCGGCGATTGCTGGCGCCATCCGGCGATCAAGGCCAGCGATGCGACCTCGGGCCTCGTGCCCCTGCACAAGCTGTCGCAATGGCTGAGCTATTCGCTGATCGAACCGCTCCAGCGCGCCGGAATTGACGTGACCGACATCGACGGCCTGACCGGGCTTGCCGAGTATCGCAATGGCGGCCTGTTCGTCGATCACGAGGTGCTGCGCCTGCGCGACGCCGCCGACGCCGAACGTGCGCATGCGGTGGACTCCCTGCTTGTCGTCGAGTGGCGCGCGCTGACCGTGGCGCTGCTCGATCGCCTGGCCGAACTGGTCCGCGCAAAACTCGGCCGCACGCCTGAGACATTGCCGCTCGCCAGCATTCTGGAAGGCGGCACCTGGGCCGCGGGCCGCGCCATCGCCTTCGCGCGCCGGCCCGACGGTTCGCCGCCGCTCAAGGTGATCAGCGACGGCACGGTGTTCTAGTCTCTCGTTCGAGTTCGCGGAAACAGACCCCTCATCCGGCGCTTCGCGCCACCTTCGCCCACAAGGGGAGAAGGGCAAAAGCAAGAGCATCCCGTCATGCAAGGCGTCACGATCGTCGATCATCCGCTGGTGCAGCACAAGCTGACCCTGGTGCGGGACAAATCGATCTCGACCAAATCGTTTCGGGAGCTGATCAAGGAGATCGGCATGCTGCTGTGCTACGAGGTGACGCGCGATCTGCCGCTCGCCGATACCGTTATCGACACGCCGCTGGCGACGATGCATTCGGCCAAGATTGCCGGCAAGAAGCTGGTCTTCGTGCCGATGCTGCGGGCCGGCACGACCTTCGTCGACGGCATGATGGATTTGGTGCCGACCGCGCGCGTCGCGCATATCGGCCTCTATCGTGAGCCGCACAGTTTTGCGGCGGTCGAGTACTTCTTCAAATCGCCGTCCGATCTCGGCGAACGCCTGGCGATCGTGGTAACGCCGGTGGTTGCGACCGCCAATACGGCTGTGGCCGCAATCGACCGGCTGAAGGAGCGCGGCGCCAAGGACATTCGCCTCGCCTGCCTGATCGCCGCCCCCGAAGGGCTCGAACGGCTGCGCGGACTGCATCCGGACGTCCCGATCTGGACGGCTGCGGTCGACGAAGGTCTCGACGAGAACGGCTTTATCCTGCCGGGCATCGGCGACGCCGGCGACCGCGCCTACGGGACGAGATAGGCGCCGGCCTGCAAACCGCGTCACGGTAGGAACAGCTTCGCCCGCGCAAGGTTTTTCCTGCTCTAGGATGGAGAGCACGATGACCTATCAGGATGACGACCGCAGAGTAGACAGAGCACGCCTCAACAGCCCGGTGGGCTGGGCGATCGGCGCGATCTTCGTGATCGCCGTCGTCGCGGCGGTCTTCTTCTACAATGGACGCGATGTCGGTCCCCAGACCACGACCACCAGCCCGAACAACGCGCCGAGCGTCACCACGGGCTCAACCAATCCGGCCGCCCCGGCAAAGTGATACGAGGGCCGCTCCGTCAGGTCGGCGGCCGCGGCGGCAGATCCTTCGCATCCGCGGGCGCGGGCTTCTCCTTGAGGTCGGCGATCAACCGTTCCATCTCGCCGATCTCCCGCACTTGGGCTTCGATGATGTCGTCGGCCAGCTTGCGGACGCGGGGATCCCTGATGTGCGCGCGCTCGCTGGTGAGAACCGCGATGGAATGATGCGGGATCATCGCCTCCATATAGGCGACGTCGGTCACGGTCTGCTGGCTTCGAACGAGCCAGAGCGAAACCGCAAACACGACGGCGCTGGCGGCCAGAATGGCGACGTTCGCCGTGCGGTTCCTGTACATGCCCCACATGAAAGCGAGCATCACGGCGGCCATGACGGCGCCCATCAGCAGCGCCATCCACGTCCGGGTCTGGCTGTACCAGACGTGATCCAGAGCGAAGGTGTTGAGATACATCAGACCGAACATGATCACGGTGGAAGCCGCGATCATCGTGACGAAACGACCGTAAGCCATGAGGAACATTCCCGCTGTCTATCGGGGGATAACCACTCCCCGAGGGATCGTTCCTCGCCGATTCATGATTTGGCGCGGGGCCGACGCGTCGGCGGCAAGAGATTCAGATCTTGCCGCTGCCGCAGATCCCCTTCAGTGACCGCCACTCTGCATCCGTCAGCAGCGGCGGGCCGCTGGCGGGGCGATCCTCCTTCGTCATGCGCGCGAGCCGGTCCTCGGTCAGCGGATGGCTCGCCAGGATCGACGTGAGGCCGCCGCCTTCCTTGCCGGTGATGCGGAACATCAATTCGGCTGCGGGCTTCGGCGAACGGCCGAGCTTGTGCATGATCTCGATGGCAAACGTATCCGCAGCGGTCTCGGCTTCGCGTGAATAGGAAGCCTCGACCACGCTGCGCGAGGCGAAGATCACGGCGCTCGAGCCGGTGACGTCGCCGAACAACAGGCCGATCAGGAACGAGGTGCCGCCGTTGTAGATCAGGCCGCGCATGTTGTCGTAATGCTTGAGATGACCGAGCTCGTGGGCGAGGATGCCGGCGAGCTCGTCCGGGCTTTCGGCCTTGTCGAGCAGGCCCTTCAGCACGAAGACCTTGCCGCCCGGCAGTGCGAACGCGTTCGGCACCGGGGTCGGCAGCACGCCCGCGGTCATGGAATCGTCGTCGAGGCCGGCGGCATCGCGCAGCCGATTGACGAGTTTGATGAAGGCCGCCTTCCCCGCCGCATCCTCGCACGCATTGCGGCCGAAGATGGTCTTCACCTGAACCTCCGACGCATCGCCAATGCGCCGCTCGATCGGTTTCGGCACCAGCGGCGCCAGGCGGTCGGCAGCGAGCGGCACGCCGAACAGCACGACGCAGACGATGGAGACGGCGGCAGCCATCGACCAGCCGACGATTTTTGCGACGCCGCGGCGCGAAGTCTGGTGGTCGTCGAGCCGCATGCAGCGCGCGGTCACGTCTGAGGCGAGCAGAGCGTCGCGGATTTCCAGCCGCGCCAGCGGCGGCGCGGAACCGCAGGCGAGCCGCAAAATGCCGGGCGGGCTGTCGGCGCGGCGGATGTCGGCATAGCCCCAGCGAACGGGCGTCGCACCCTCTTCGAGGATCTCGAGCGCGTCACTGAGCGTCAGCGTCACCTGCCGCCTGCGGCTCGACACGCCGTCGAAGAAGATCGTCGGCTTTGCGGACTGCGCCGGGGCTTCGGCGAATACGTCACTCACAGCTCAGAATCCCGCGACATCGAGTCCATCGGCAAAGCCTTCGCCGAGCGCACTGGCAAGCTCGGCGCTGCCGCGCACGTCCGCGGCGGCGGCGATGTTGTGCACATCGACCGTTTCCAGCACCTTGGCCCAGAGATCGCGCTGGAGATAGACCCGCATGACGATGTTGAGGGCCAGGGCGAGTGCGAGGTAGCCGACGACCATCATCACCAGTGTCGGGATGCTCTTGGCCGCATTGCCGGGCCCCAACGCCTGCTCGACCGAAAGACCGCTCAGCTTGACGACGAGCATGGTGGCTCCGCCGACATAAGCGGCGAAGATGACCGAGAGCAGCATCCACCAGCCGATCACCTTCCAGTACAGGCCGTAAAATGCGTTGCGCGGAAGTTGCGAGGACACGCTGACATCGCCGATGCGGATACCGTCGAGCCACCAGCGCCACTCGCGCGCCTTGAACTCGGCATAGACGAACGGCGCGAGCGGAAAGATCACCATCGCGATCGGGCTCAGCAGCCACAGCCACCAGCCGCGCTTGAAGAACGTCCAGCCGTCAGCCGCGAAATCGCCGCGCAAATCGCCGTAATGGGTGTGCCGCATCTTGTAGCGTTCGAGCGAGGCCTCGCGCCATGGCAATGCGAGCCCAAGCGTCAGAAACACCAGCAAGCCCCACAGCATGGCGCGGAACGAATAGGCCCAGCCCGATCCATCCATCCAGAATCGCACGCCGCGCCAGACCGTCCGCGTCAGGCGATAGCGCCGCGCGCGAAAGATCGCGAACTGGCCGAAAGCGTAGAAGCTGATGAACAGCGGCGTCGAGGCAAAGCCCTGCCAGCGCTCGAACTCGATGCCGACAAGGAAGTAAGCGAGGTAGATCGGCACCAGGATCGCGAGCGCGAACAGGAAGCCGACCAAGAGCTCCTTGGCCCGCCCGGTATATTCGGCGGCGTCGCCGTCGACCGCAGTGTTCGCCCACAGATGACGGCGGATGTCGGTGACGAGCCAGAACCGGTAGAAGCCAAAGGTGACGAGCTCGAGCAGGGCACCCTTGGTAACCAATTTGCGAAACTCGGTGCGGTTGCCGGTGAAATCGACCCCCGTGGGCGGCAGCGGCGGGGGTAAGGGTTCGGAGCCGATGGGCGTCCATTGCATATCGTTCACGGTGGCAACCTCGGGGTGCGGACCTGGTTCGATCAAACTATAGATCAGAGATTAGTCGATCCCCAAGATGGGCGGGTTCGATTTGGCTCGATTCCGGTCAATTTTTGGCGCGTTTTCGCAGCCGTGGGCGTGCGCGAGATCACGTTCGCGAATGTCTGGTAGCCCGGATGGAGCGCCGCGCAATCCGGGACAGCGGCAGTGGCCGCCCGAATCCCGGATTTCGCTTCGCTCCATCCGGGCTACTTCACACCCATGTGGCAAAACTCGCCCTTGCTCCGGCGCAGACAACCGGCTGTAATTGCAAATCAAATACCGCAGCGCAGAATTCAACGAGAACGCGCGGTTATGTCAGGGAGAGCGGTCATGCATGGGACCATCGAAAGCGCGGCGAAGCTCGACGCGTTGCGCGCACGCGCAACGTCACTGCCGCTGGAGCAGTTCGATCCGGGCGACCCCGAGCTGTTCAGGACCGATACGTTCTGGCCCTATTTCGATCGCCTGCGCCGCGAAGATCCCGTGCACTATTGCAAGGACTCGATGTTCGGGCCGTATTGGTCGGTGACGCGCTACAACGACATCATGGAGATCGAGACCAATCATTCGGTATTCTCCTCGGCCTCCTCGCTCGGCGGCATCACCATCCGCGACATCGATCCGGAACTGCGTCGCGAGAGCTTCATCTCGATGGACCCGCCGCGCCACGCGGCGCAGCGCAAGACCGTGGCGCCGATGTTCACGCCGACGCATCTGGACAATCTCGCGCTCAGCATCCGCAAGCGCTCGGCCGAGTGCCTGGACAATCTGCCGCGCGGCGAGGTGTTCGACTGGGTCGACCGCGTCTCGATCGAGCTCACCACGCAGATGCTCGCGGTGCTGTTCGACTTCCCCTGGGAGGACCGCCGCAAGCTGACGCGCTGGTCGGACATCGCGACCACCATTCCCGGACCCGACGGCCTCGTCGCCACCGAAGACGAGCGTCAGGCCGAGCTCACCGAATGCGCCGGCTATTTCGCGCGGCTGTGGAAGGAGCGCATCGAGCAGCCGCCGAAGAGCGACCTGTTGTCGATGATGGCGCATGGCGCCGCGACGCGCGACATGGACGCGAAAAACTTCCTCGGCAATCTCATCCTTCTGATCGTCGGCGGCAACGACACCACCCGCAACACCATGTCCGGCTCGCTTGACGCGCTGAGCCAGCATCCGGAGCAATATCGCAAGCTGCGCGAAAACCCCGTGCTGCTCGACAGCTTCGTGCCGGAAGTGATCCGCTGGCAGACGCCGCTGGCCCATATGCGGCGCACCGCGCTTGCGGACTTCGAGTTCCGCGGCAAGCAGATCAAGAAAGGTGACAAGGTCGTGATGTGGTACGTCTCGGGCAACCGCGACGCCGACGCGATCGAAAAGCCCTACGAATTCATCATTGACCGCGCGCGGCCGCGCACGCATCTCTCGTTCGGCTTCGGCATCCACCGCTGCGTCGGCTTGCGGCTTGCCGAACTCCAGCTCAAGATTATCTGGGAAGAGATCCTCAAGCGATTCGACCATATCGAGGTGGTCGGCGAACCCAAGCGGGTCTATTCGAGTTTCGTGAAGGGTCTCGAAACCTTGCCGGTGAAGATCGCGGCGTGAGATTACTCCCTCTCCCCGTTCTACGGGGAGGGTCGGGGTGAGGGGCTCTATCCGCGAGAAAAGTAGCCGCCGACTCGCGGAGAGTCCCCCTCACCCGGAATCCGCGCGGTGCGCGAATTCCGGCCTCTCCCCGCAAGCGGGGAGAGGCGAAGAAAGAGAAACACTGGAGCTACGACCATGAACATCCAAGCGCCGGTTCAAGTGGACAAGGCCGAACGCATGCGCAGGGCCCGCGAGGAGGCCTATGCGACGCCGCTGGCGCAGTTCCACCCGGGCGCGCCCAGGCTGTTCCAGGATGACACCCTGTGGCCGTGGTTCGAGCGGCTGCGCAAGGAAGAGCCGGTGCATTACTGCACCAACGCGCCGATCGAGCCGTATTGGTCGGTGGTGAAGTACGACGACATCATGCATGTCGACACCAACCACGGCCTGTTCTCCTCTGACTCGACGCTCGGCGGCATCGGCATCCGCGACGTGCCGGAAGGTTATGACTGGCCGAGCTTCATCGCCATGGACCAGCCGCGTCATTCGTCGCAGCGCAAGACGGTGTCGCCGATGTTCACGCCGACTCATCTGGACGAACTGGCGAAACTGATCCGCCAGCGCTCGCAGACCGTGCTCGACAATCTGCCGCGCAACGAGACCTTCAATTTCGTCGAGCGCGTCTCGATCGAGCTGACGACGCAGATGCTGGCCACCCTGTTCGACTTCCCCTGGGAAGAACGGCGCAAGCTGACGCGCTGGTCAGATGTCGCGACCGCGCTACCCAAGAGCGGCATTGTTGCCTCGGCCGAAGAGCGCCGCCGCGAGATGGACGAATGCTACGCCTACATGTCCAAGCTCTGGAACGAGCGCGTCAACTCCGCGCCGCGCAACGATTTGCTGTCGCTGATGGCGCACAACGACGCCACGCGGTTCATGGATCCCGACAATCTCATGGGCAACATCATCCTGCTCATCGTCGGCGGCAACGACACCACGCGCAACACCATGACCGGCTCGGTGCTGGCATTGAACGAGAACCCGGAGCAGTACGACAGGCTGCGCGCCAACCCGGAACTGATCGATTCCATGGTGCCCGAAGTGATCCGCTGGCAGACCCCGCTCGCGCATATGCGGCGCACCGCGCTGCAGGACACTGACGTTGGCGGCAGACACATCAAGAAGGGCGACCGCGTCGTGATGTGGTACGTCTCCGGCAACCGCGACGAGGAGATGTTCGAGAGGCCGAACGAATTCATCATCGACCGCCCGCGGCCGCGCACCCACCTCTCCTTCGGCTTCGGCATCCACCGCTGCGTCGGCATGCGCCTCGCCGAGCTCCAGCTCAAGATCGTCTGGGAAGAGATGCTGAAGCGTTTCGACCGCATCGAGGTGGTCGGCGAGCCCAAGCGGATCTATTCGAGCTTCATCAAGGGGTATGAGTCGTTGCCGGTGAGGATTCCGGCCTGAGCTCTATCCTCCGTCATTGCGAGGAGCCCTTGCGACGAAGCAATCCAGACCGCCGCGGCGGAGAGATTGCTGGATTGCTTCGCTGCGCTCGCAATGACGAGGTTTTGGCGGCACGTGCGCGCCAAACTGGCGACGCACGAACCCAGCTATAAAATTCCGGCATGACAGCTCGCACAACATGCGATGGGTCGCACACGGCCTTCTGTCCTAAACCGCACCGGCACATCTAACTCAATTTGATGTCCCACACGCCGTCCTTGCGGCAGGCGGCGACCTCCTCGCGCAGGAGGGCGGTGACGGCAACCGAGGCCGTCGAGACCGGACGATCGATCGGAGAGGCGAATATGAGCTCGCGCGTCATCGGCTTCGAGACGACGGCCGTTTCCAGCCGCCCGTCCGCGACCTCGGCGTGGACCGACGAGGGCGGCAGCAGCGCGAAGCCGAGGCCTTCCTCGACGAGGCTCGTGAGCACGCGGAATGAATCCGCCTCGAGCTGGACGTTGAGCTTGATCTTGCGTTGCGCCGCCGCGTGCTCGATCAGCGCACGGAGACCGTGGGAATGACTGGGCAGCACCAGCCGCTGCCGCAGCAGCCAGCCGATATCGACGCTCTTCTTGCGCGCGAGGCCACAACCGCGCGGACCCACCGCGACGATGTTGTCGCGCCCCAAGCTCTCGACGTTGAGATGCAGATCGGCGGAGCGGCCGTAGAGGATGGCGAGATCCATCTCGCCGCGATGCAGCCATTCGACCAGATGGCCGCTGTAGCTCTCGACGATGCGCAGCGAAATGCCCGGGAATTTTTCGACGCAGCGCCGCGCGAAGCGCGCCGACAGCACGCAGCTCACGGTCGGGACCAGGCCGAGCACGACCTGGCCGGACGGCGGCCCCTTGGACGACTGGATATCGTCGCGGATCTGGTCGATCTGCCGCACGATGCCCGAGGTGCGCGCCAGCAACAGGCGGCCGGCATCCGTGAGCACCATGCCGCGGCCGTTGCGGGTGAACAATTCGGTGCGCAGCTCGTGTTCCAGGAGCTTGATCTGCCTGGAGAGCGCCGGCTGCGCCACACGCAACGTGTCGGACGCCTTGGAGAGGCTGCCGAGCTCCGCCACGCAACTGAAGGTCCTGAGCTGACGGAAATCCATGCTTGCCAATCCTGGAAGGCTACTCCATACGCTATAGCAAATGAGCATAGGGGGCTGGCATTGTTTTCACAACGCCAGAGGATCGGCCGGCGTTATCCTAACTGCCGCACATACGGGAAAACCCCATGAGTGAAGAACACCACACCGAAGATCACGCCGACATCCGCGAAGCCGTCGCAAAGCTCTGCGCGCAGTTTCCCGGCGAATACTGGCGCAAGCTCGACCGCGAGATGGGCTACCCCAAGGCCTTCGTCGACGCGCTGACCGAGGCCGGTTATCTCTCGGTGCTGATCCCCGAGGAATATGGCGGCGCGGGCTTGAAGCTTTCAGCGGCCGCCGCGATCCTCGAAGAGATCCAGCGCGCGGGCTGCAACGGCGGCGGCTGCCACGCCCAGATGTACACGATGGGCACCGTGCTGCGGCACGGCAATGACGAGCAGAAGGCAAAATATCTGCCGAAGGTCGCGAGCGGTGAATTGCGCCTGCAGGCCTTCGGCGTCACCGAGCCGACCAGCGGCACCGACACTACCTCGCTGAAGACTTTTGCGCGCAAGGACGGCAATGCCGGCTACATCGTCAACGGCCAGAAAATCTGGACCAGCCGCGCCGAACATTCGGACCTGATGCTCCTGCTGGCGCGGACCACGCCGAAGGACCAGGTCAAGAAGCGCACCGATGGCCTTTCGGTGTTCATCGTCGACATGCGCGAGGCCAAGAACAAGGGCCTCGAGATCCGCCCGATCCGCACCATGATGAACCACGCCACCACCGAAGTGTTCTTCACCGACATGAAGGTGCCGGCGGAGAATCTGATCGGCGAGGAGGGCAAGGGCTTTCGCTACATCCTCTCCGGCATGAATGCCGAGCGCATTTTGATCGCGGCCGAATGCGTCGGCGATGCCAAATGGTTCATCGCCAAGGCCACCAACTACGCCAAGGAGCGCAGCGTTTTCGGCCGGCCGATTGGCCAGAACCAAGGCATCCAGTTTCCGATCGCCAAGGCCTACGCCGCGATGCGCGCGGCCGAACTGATGGTGAAGGAAGCGACGCGCAAATACGAAGCCGGGCTCGACTGCGGCGCGGAGGCCAACATGGCAAAAATGCTCGCGGCCGATGCGTCCTGGGAAGCGGCCAACGCCTGCGTCCAGACCCATGGCGGCTTCGGATTTGCCGAGGAGTACGACGTCGAGCGCAAATTCCGCGAGACGCGGCTCTATCAGGTGGCGCCGATCTCGACCAACCTCGTGCTGTCCTTCATCGCCGAGCACGTCCTCGGCATGCCCCGCTCGTACTGAGGCAGCCATCATGGGAGCACTTGACGGGATCAGGGTGATTGCGGTCGAGCAGGCGGTGGCGGCGCCATTCTGCTCGTCGCGGCTGGCGGATGCCGGCGCGGAAGTCATCAAGATCGAGCGGCCGGAAGGCGATTTCGCCCGCGGCTATGACGCGGCGGCCAAGGGGCAGAGCAGCTACTTTGTGTGGCTCAACCGCGGCAAGCAATCGGCCGTGGTCGATCTCGCCACCAAGGAAGGCTGCGCCGAACTGGAAAGACTGATCGCCAGCGCCGACGTGCTGATCCAGAACCTCAAGCCCGGCTCGATGGACAAGCTCGGCTTTTCGCGCGAGCGGCTGCTGAAGGATTATCCCAAACTGATCTCGTGCACGATCACCGGCTACGGCGACGACGGTCCCTACGCGCACCGCAAGGCCTATGATCTGCTGATCCAGGCCGAGAGCGGCCTTGCCTCGATCACAGGCAATCCCGACGGTGCCTCACGGGTCGGCATGTCGATCGTCGACGTCGCGACCGGCGCCACTGCGCATGCGGCAATCCTGGAGGCGCTGATCGGGCGCGGACGCACCGGCAAGGGCGCCGACATCCGCATCTCCATGTTCGACGTGATGGCGGACTGGTGCACCGTGCCGCTGCTCAACTCCGAAGCCGGCAATCCGCCCAAGCGCATGGGACTCCGCCATCCCTCGATCGCGCCCTATGGCGTGTTCACGTCCAGCGACGGCAAGGATATTCTGATCTCGATCCAGAGCGAGCGCGAGTGGAAGACGCTTTGCGCAAAAGTGCTGGAGCAGCCGGATCTGCCCGCCGATCCCCGCGTTGCCAATATGGTCGAGCGCGTGCGCCACCGCGACTTCACCGACAAGACGGTGGCGGATGCCTTCGGCAAGATGACGCGCGACGAGCTCCTGAAGCGGCTGTCCGATGCTGACATCGCCTTTGCCGAGGTCAACACAATGGCCGACCTCACCAATCATCCGCATCTGCGCCGCATCGAGGTCGACACGCCGCAGGGACGCATCAGCTATCCCGCGCCGGCGCCGATCATTGTCGGCGAGACGCGCAGCTATGGTGCGGTGCCGGGGATCGGCGAAAATCCCCAATCCAGGAAATAACAAGAGCGAGGCGTCATGACCGAGAAGCTCGACATCGACCATCTCAGGCAGTGGATCGGCCGCAGCGAAGAGGCCACCGACACCATCACCGCGCAGCTCGTCAAGGGTCTGCGCGCGACGCTGTTCCAGGAGGTCGGCGCGCCCAAGCCGGGCGACGCGGCGCCGTTCACGGTGCATTGGTGCCTGGCGCAGCCGGTGTTTCCGATGTCGATGCTCGGGCCCGACGGCCACCCCACCCGCGGCGGCTTCCTGCCGCCGGTGCCGCTGCCGCGCCGGATGTGGGCCGGCGGCGAGATCGAATTTTTGCAGCCGCTGCGCGTCGGCGACGAATCGACGCGGACATCGCGCATTGCGGACGTGCAGGTGAAATCAGGCTCGACCGGCACGTTGTGCTTCGTCTCGGTCGAGCACAGCATCTCCTCGCCGCGCGGCATCGCCATCCGCGAGCGGCAGGACATCGTTTATCGCGAGATGACGACGACGTACGCGACGGCAAAGGCCCCGCCTCCGCCGCCCAAGGCGCAGCATCGCGAGACGCATGTGTCGGATCCCGTGCTGCTGTTTCGGTATTCCGCGCTGACCTTCAACGGCCACCGCATCCATTACGACCGCGACTACGTGACCAAGGTCGAGGGCTATCCGGGCCTGATCTTCCATGGGCCGTTGCAGGCCACGTTCATCATCGAGATGGCCGCGAAGCTGCGCGGCGGCAAGCCGCCGAAGAAGTTTATCTATCGCGGGGTGCAGCCGCTGTTCGAGGGCAGCGAGCTCTCCATCAACGCCAATGAGACCGAGGCGGGCATGGAGCTGTGGACGGCAAACGCGGAGGGGCAGCCGACGATGAAGGGGACCGCGGTGTGGTGATACACTGCTGCTTCCTCCTCGTCATTGCGAGCGTAGCGAAGCAATCCAGAGTCCCTCGGCGGTAACAGTCTGGATTGCTTCGTCGCAAGGGCTCCTCGCAATGACGGTGGGGCTGATAGCCGATAAACATCAGGGAACGGAAACCATGTCCAAAAACGGCAAGAGCGGCAGCAAATCCGTCACCGTCAAGCAGGCGACACTCGACCTGCTGCGCTCCTTCGGCATCAGACGCGTCTTCGGCAACCCCGGCTCGACCGAGCTGCCGTTCCTGAGCGACTGGCCCGACGACATCGACTATGTGCTGGCGCTTCAGGAGGCCTCCGCGGTCGGCATGGCCGATGGTTACGCGCAGGCCACACGCAATGCCGGCTTCGTCAATCTGCATTCGGCCGCCGGCGTCGGCAACGCACTCGGCAACATCTATACCGCGCATCGCAACCAGACCCCGCTGGTGATCACCGCGGGCCAGCAGGCGCGCTCGATCCTCCCGTTGCAGGCGTTCCTTTATGCGGAGCGTGCGTCCGAATTCCCGCGGCCTTATGTGAAGTACAGCGTGGAGCCGGCGCGGCCCGAGGACGTGCCGGCCGCGATCGCGCGCGCCTATTACACCGCGATGCAGCCGCCATGCGGGCCCACCTTCGTATCGATCCCGGTCGACGACTGGGCGCATGCCGCAGCTCCCATCGAAGCCCGCAAGGTCAGCCGCGAGATAGCGCCCGAGGCTGACGCGATGAAGGCGCTGGTCACCGCGCTCGGTTCGGCCAAGCACCCTGCCCTCGTCGTCGGCCCCGGCGTCGATCGCGCGGGGGCGGTCGATTTGATGGTGCGCGTCGCCGAGAAGGCCAGGGCCAGCGTCTGGGTCAGCCCGTTTTCGGCGCGCTGCTCGTTCCCGGAACGCCATCCCCAGTTCGCGGGCTTCCTGCATGCCTCGCCGGCGCAATTGTCGGACGCCCTGCGCGAGCACGATCTCGTCGTCGTGATCGGCGCGCCGGTGTTCACCTTCCATGTCGAAGGCCACGCCGCGATCTTCGACGGCGGCGCGACGATCTTCCAGATCACGGACGACCCGGATGCCGCAGCGGTGACGCCGGTCGGAACCAGCATCATCGCGACGATGAAGCCGGCGCTCACAATGCTGCTCGACCTCCTGCCGGAGAGCCAGCGAGCCGCACCGAAGGGGCGAACGCTGCCACCGGCCCCGCAGGCCGCCGATCCGCTGCCGGTCGAATTCCTGCTGCATTCGCTGTCGCAGGCGATGCCGGACGGCGCGTCGCTGGTCGAGGAAATTCCCTCGCACCGGCCGGCGATGCAAAAGTTCATGCCGATGCGCGGCCAGGACAGTTTCTACACCATGGCAAGCGGCGGCCTCGGCTACTCGCTGCCGGCCGCGGTTGGCATGGCGCTCGGCAAACCAAAGAGCCGCACGGTGTGCCTGATCGGCGATGGCTCGGCGATGTATTCGATCCAGGCGCTGTGGACCGCCGCGCAGCGCAAGCTGCCGCTCACCATCGTCGTCATCAACAATTCCGGCTACGGCGCGATGCGCTCGTTCAGCCAGGTGATGCAGGTGAGGAACGTGCCGGGACTCGAACTGCCGGGGATCGATTTCGTCCGGCTCGCCGAGGGCCTGGGTTGCCATGCGGTGCGGGTGAGCAAGGCAGCCGAACTGGGCGAGGCGCTCAAGCGCGGAATGGCATTCGAAGGGACCAGCCTCGTGGAGGTCATCGTGGATTCGGCGGTGCCGGTGCTGTACGGGCAGAAGCATTAGCGGCGCACTACATTTCATGTGGTCGTCCTGGCGAAAGCCAGGACCCATTACCCCAGGGAGTAGTTTGGCGAAGACTTGTCGTTCGGTACTGCTACTACGGCAAGATCGGTAGACCTCGCGGTATGGGTCCTGGCTTTCGCCAGGACGACTCCGAAATTGTGGGCCCGCCTTCCCTACGTCCCGAAATCTTCCCGCATCCTGGCCTGGATCTTGGCCATGCCGCCGATCCAGCGGTCGTAATTCTCGGTCTTCTTGCGCATGTAGCCGAGCACCTGCGGGTGCGGCAGGATCAAGAACGTCTCCTGCTCGAGGCCCGCGAGCACGTCCTCGGCGACCTGCTCGGGCGTGAGGTCGCCGTCGCCGGATTGTGGGCCCTTGGGGATCGAACGCAGCATGTTGGTGTCGACGCCCTGCGGGCAGAGGATCGAGACGCGGATGTTGTGCGCCTTGTGCGAGATCGCGAGATTTTCGGCAAAGCCGACCGCGGCGTGCTTGGTGGTGGAATAAGCCGGGCTGCCGACCTGCGACAGCAGGCCCGCTGCCGAGATCGTGTTGAGGAAATAGCCGCCGCCTCGCGCCTTCATGCGCGGGATCAGGTGCCGCGCCGCATAGACGTGCGCCATGACGTGAATAGCCCAGCTGCGCTGCCACGGCTCATCCGAGGCGCCGCCGGCATTGACCGACATCGGATCGAAACCGCCGCCGATGCCGGCATTGGAGCAGAATAATTCGATCGGGCCGAACTGCCGCTCGGTCTCCTCGATGACGTGGGAAATATCCTTTTCCTGCGCGACATCGCATTTGAACGCGGCGCCATCCACCGTGGCAGCGACGGTCCTTGCGTTGTCCGCGTCCATGTCGGCGACGACGACCTTGGCCGCACCAGCCTTGTGAAACGCCTCGCACAGCGCCTTGCCGATGCCGTTGGCGCCGCCCGTGACGACCACGACCTTGCCGGTCACCTGCATGCGACGTCTCCTCTTGTCTTATACCGTTTTGGCTTATTCCGCTTCGCGGAGCGCTCAGCTCAACACGAGGTCGAGCACCGCGGTATAATGGCACGCCGCCCCGGCCAAGACAAAGCCGTGCCAGATCGCATTCTGGAAGCGCAGCCGCCGCCAGGCATGGAAGATCACGCCGAAGCTGTAGAGCAGTCCGCCCGCAAGGATGAAGCCCAGCACCAGCGCGGGCAGCGCCTTGACCACGGAATCGTAGAGCATGATGCCGCTCCAGCCCATGGCGAGATAGATGCCGACCGCGACGCGGTCGAACCGGCCGGGATAGAGAAGTTTCAGCACGATGCCAAGGATCGCCACACACCAGACACCGGTGAGCAACACCAGCGCGAAGCCGCTGTCCTTCACCTCCAGGATGAACGGCGTGTAGGTCGCCGCGATCAGGAGGTAGATCGCCGAATGGTCGAATCGCCGCAACAGCCATTTGGCCGGCGAGATCGGCCACAGATTATAGGTCGCCGACAACACCAGCATCGAGAGCAGGCCGGCGACGTAGATCGAGACCCCGACGATGTCGGTTGGGTCGGCATAGAGCACCGTCAGCACCACCAACACGGTCGCGGCGACGATGCCGCAGAGCACGCCGATCGCGTGGATCACGCCGTCGGCGATCAGCTCGGCGCGGTCGTAATGCCAGCCGATCGCGTCGGCGGCTGCGTGGACGGAGGAGGATGCGAGCTGTTTCAGTTGGAAGACGGTCATGGCAATCCGCAAAGTGAGACAATACCCTCTTGTATGGGTGTTTCGGGATCGGCGCGTCGTTCAAACGGCTGATTTGCCGACAAAGACGGTGGAAGTATGAAGCTTGATTTTCCTCAGGCAGTTGCCACTTTTGTGACTAGTCCTTTTTGCGTATCCGCCCCCGCCCGGGATTCCCAACGTTCATATGGCATTTAGTTTCCAGGATATGCTCGAGGAGGCGCGCCTGTCGGCTCGGGCGCTGATCGACTACGGCGAGCATTTCTTCAATCCGACGGTACGATTGGGGGTTACCGGCCTGTCGCGGGCCGGCAAGACCGTGTTCATCACCGCGCTGATCCACGGCCTCACCCGTGGCGGGCGGTTTCCGGTGTTCGAGGCCTATTCATCCGGGCGGATCGCCCGGGCGCATCTGGCGCCGCAGCCGGACGACGCGGTGCCGCGCTTTGCCTATGAGAGCCATCTGCGCGCGCTGATCGAGGAGCGGCGCTGGCCGAGCTCGACTGTCGACATCAGCGAGCTCAGGCTCGTCATCGACTACCAGCGCCAGAACGGCGCCGACCGCACGCTGACGCTCGACATCGTCGACTATCCCGGCGAGTGGCTGCTCGACCTGCCGCTGCTTCAGAAGAGTTTTGAGCAATGGTCAGCCGAAAGCCTTGCGCTGTCACGCGAGGCGCCCCGCGCGCATCTGGCCGCGGACTGGCACGCGCATCTCGCAACGCTCAAGCCCGAAGCCCGCGAGGATGAACAGGCGACGCTGACGGCCGCGAAGCTCTTCAGGGGCTATCTGCAAGGCTGCCGCGACGAGCGGTTTGCGATGAGCCTGCTGCCGCCCGGCCGCTTCCTGATGCCGGGCAATCTCGCCGACACACCGGCGCTGACCTTTGCGCCGCTCGACGTACCCGCGGGCGGTCAGGCGCCGGAGGGATCGCTATGGGCCATGATGGTGCGGCGGTATGAGGCCTACAAGGACGTCGTGGTGCGGCCATTCTTCCGTGATCATTTTGCCCGGCTCGATCGCCAGATCGTGCTGGCCGATGCGCTCGCCGCGTTCAACGCCGGCCCCGAAGCGCTGCACGATCTCGAAGCCGCACTCGCGGGCATTCTCGACTGCTTCAACATCGGCCGCAGCACGTTCCTCAGCGGCCTGTTTCGGCCGCGGATCGACCGCGTGCTGTTCGCGGCGACCAAGGCGGATCACCTGCATCATTCCAGCCATGACCGGCTCGAGGCCGTGTTGCGCCGCGCCGTCACCCGCGCGGTTGCGCGCGCGGAAACTACCGGCGCGGAGATCGACGTCGTCGCACTCGCCGCCGTCCGCGCCACGCGCGAGGCGCAGGTCGCGCATGGCCGTGACAAATTGCCGTCGATCCTGGGAACGCCGGCCGCGGGCGAAAGCGCCGGCGGCGAGTTCTTCGACGGCAACACCGAGGTCGCGGCTTTTCCGGGCGATCTGCCGCTGGATCCCGAACCCCTGTTCAACGGCACCGACGCATTCCGCGGGCTCTCGACCGCGGCCGCCGGCAAGAGCGATTTTCGCTTTCTGCGTTTCCGTCCGCCAAAGCTCGAACGCGAGGGGGCCGACCAGCCGGCGCTGCCTCACATCCGCCTCGACCATGCCTTGCAGTTCCTGATCGGAGACAAGTTGTCATGAACGACCGATCGAAGCCACGGCGGCCGGCGACGTTCCGGCTCGACGACCCCGGCGTCGTCGTCACCGAGGCCGACGAGACGACCCGGCTCGGCCGCACCACCATCCAGATCACGCCGGAGCCCGATCCGGCGAACTTGCCGGTGCCGATCGCATCGTCGCTTCCGGCGCGACGCGGCTTTCCCTGGGGCGCGCTGTTCTGGTCCGGCGTCGCCGGGCTGACTCTGCTCGGCGTCGGGCTCGGCGTCGTCCGTCTGATCGAGGATCTGTTTGCGCGCAGCGAAAGCCTCGGCTTTGTCGGACTGGCGCTTGCCTCCGTCACCGCCCTTGCGCTCGCGGTGGTGACCGGACGCGAGGCGTTCGGGCTGGCGCGGTTGGCAACGATCGAAAAGCTGCATCAGCGTGCAGCCGCTGTTCTTGCCAGCGACGACCGCAAGGAGAGCCGTATCATCGTGCAGGATCTGCTCAAGATCGCGCACCAGAACCCGCAGCTCGCGCGCGCCCGCGCCGCGCTGGAAAGCCATGCCGGCGAGATCATCGACGGCGCCGACATGATCCGGCTCGCCGAGCGCGAATTGATGTCGCCGCTGGACATTGAGGCGCGGCGGCTGGTGTCGTCAGCCGCGCAAAAGGTCTCGATCGTGACAGCGGTTTCGCCCCGCGCGCTGATCGACGTGTTGTTCGTCTTCGTGGCCTCGCTGAGATTGATCCGCCAGCTCGCTTTTCTCTACGGCGGCCGTCCCGGCGCACTCGGCATGATCCGCCTGCTCCGCCACGTCGTCGCCCATCTCGCCATCACCGGCGGCATGGCGGCGAGCGACAGCCTGGTGCAGCAGATGCTCGGCCACGGCATCGCGGCGAAGCTATCGCAGCGGCTGGGCGAAGGCATGCTGAATGGATTGCTGACGGCGCGGCTGGGCCTCGCCGCGATCGACGTCACACGGCCGCTGCCGTTCGCGGCACTGCCGCCGCCGAAGCTGTCGGATCTCGCGACGGATCTGCTGCGGAAGAAGGATGAGGAGGAGTAGCGTTCTGTTTGCCGTCCCACGCTTGCGGGGAGAAGAAAGCCAGCACGCGCCACTGGAACAGCGGCGAGTTCGTCGGCGGCGACAGCTCCGGCGTCCAGCCTGAGAGCTTCTCCAGCACGTAATTGTCCATCACGAGACCGCGCCAGCGGCGCTCGACCTGGCCGAGTTGCTCGCGCTTGGCCGGGATCGAATCCCACAGCGACGAGCGGTTGTCTGGCTCGCGCCCAACATAAATGCCGGCGTGGCCTCTGATCCGATCCATGCCGGGATCGCGAAAATCCTGGAAGCGGCCGCGCTCGTTGATTTCGATCACGGGCACACGGCCCCTGAACAGCCAGCGCATCATGGCATAGGTGCGGTAGTCCGTGGTGGCGATCCAGGTCGCGCCGGTCTCGTCCAATGCAGCCTGTGCGCGCGCGGCAACCTGCTCGTAGCCGGACTCGGCACCGATCGGATCGATCTTGCCGAGCAAATTCCAGGGCGCGGCGATGTAATAGAGGAACACGATCACGACGAAAGCGATGCCCGAGACCACGGCTGTGCTGGCCCAGAACTGCGCCGATCTGATCATCCGCGCCGATCTTCCTTCGCGCGACAGCATGGTGAGATTAATAGCGGCAGCGGCGAAACCGACCGGCCACATGAACATCGGCCAGGTGTCACCGACGCGGAGGGTCAGGGATTTCGCCAGGAAATAGAGAAACGGCACCAGCACCGCGGTCGACAGCAAAATCGCGACCGGCTCGCGCGTGCGATAGCCGCGCCACGCCGTCATCACCACCCCCGTCAGCACCACCGGCAGCATGACGAAGCCGACCAATCCGAATTGCAGGCCGATGTAGTCGCCGAAGGTGCGGAGCGAGATGCCGTAGCTGGTGGTGGCGCGCACGCCCTGGAAGCGGATCGCGGCCCAGTCGTGCTGCACGTTCCAGATCAGGACGGGCGAGAACACGGCGATTGCGATCAGGACCGCCGAATACGGATAGGGGCTGCGCAGCCAGCGCCAGCGCCAATCCGGCACCAGCAGAAAGGCGGCAACGGCCGGCGCGAACATGATCACGGTAAATTTCGACAGCATCGCCAGCCCGGCGAACAGGCCGGCCGCGAGCCACCAGCGGCCATCGCCGCCCTGCGCAAGCCGCACCAGGGACCACATCATCGCCACCGCAAACGGGATCATGGCGACGTCGGGCGCGACCTTGGCCATCAGCAGGCCGTAATAGAGCGCAGCCTCCAGCATCAGCACCGCGAGCACGACGGCGCGCATGTCCTGGGTGAGGCGGCGGACGATATCGGCGAGCAGGAGCTGCGTCACCAGCATGGCGACGATGCCGCCGAAGCGCACACCGAGCGTGGTGTCGCCGAAGATCGCGGTGCCGAACCGGATCAGCCAGGCGATGCCGGGGGGATGATCCAGGAAGCTGAGCGCCGTCTCGTGCGACCAGGTCCAGTAATAGGCCTCGTCCGTGCGCAGCTCGATGGCCGAGGCGTAGACGATGCGCAGCAGCGTCATCGCCGCGATGATCGCCGCGGCCATGACGAGCGGCCGGCGCGCCGCGCCGGCGGGGGGCTTCGTGATGTCAGGAGCTGTCGTCACGGCGGCGCTTTTCGCCAACCTGGGAGGGGGAGTCAATGTTGGGGGTGGATCGGCCTGTTGCGCTGTCGCGATCCCAGCCCCGACGCGGAAACCGTAGGGTGGGCAAAGCGCAACGTGCCCACCATAAGTGCCGATTGGTGGGCACGGCGCCAAGGCGCCTTTGCCCACCCTACGATTTCGTCACCCTACCGCGGATGTGATCCCGCAAGCTGTCCACCCCCGGAATTAAACGCGGCGCTGGCTGTTCTCCTTCATGAACTGATACAACAGAATCATGGCCGCAATCGCATCCTCACGATTTTCCGAGCTTTCCCGCGCCGTCAGCTTGCGCCAGGTGCGGCTGGTTTGCGGCGTGATCCTGTTCGCCTATGTCATCAGCCATTTCCTCAACCATGCGCTCGGCAACATCTCGGTCGATGCCATGGAGATCGGGGTCTACTACCACACGCTGTTCTGGCAGTTCCTGCCGGTTGCGATCACGTTCTACACGGCGGCGCTCACGCATATGGGGCTCGGCATCTACGCGTTGTATCAGCGCCGGCAGTTCCGCTGGCGGACGGTCGAGCCGCTGCAACTCGTGCTGGGCTTGAGCATCCCCGCGCTGGTCATGGCGCATGTGATCGGGGTGCGGCTCGGCCAGACGCTTTACGGACACCAAAAACTCTATCCGCAGGAACTCTATCTGTTCTTCGTCGCGTCGAACCGTATCTGGACCATGACGGTCCTGCTTCTCATCGCCTGGGTGCACGGCTGCATCGGCATCTATTTCTGGCTTCGCCTCAAACCGTTCTTCACGCGCGCGGCCCCCTATCTGCTCGCGGCTGCTGTGCTGATCCCGACGCTGTCGCTGCTGGGTGTCTACCAAGGTGGCCGCAGCGTCGAGGTCGAGGCCGACGACGGGGAATGGCGGACGCACAATCTCACGCGCAGCCAGGTCGGCACGACGGCCGAGGCAGCGACGCTCGACCGCATCACCGGTGGCCTCACCGCCGGTTATCTCGGACTGCTCGCTTTGGCGCTGCTGGCGCGCGGCGTGCGCGCCCTGCGCGAACGGCGCGGCGGCATGATCGCGCTGTCCTACGGCAACGGCAAGACAGTGCGGGTGCCAAAAGGCCTCTCCGTGCTGGAAGCGAGCCTGCGCCACAATGTGCCGCATGCCAGCGTCTGCGGCGGCCGCGCCCGCTGCTCGACCTGCCGCATCCGCATCATCGGCGATCATGGCGCCCTGCCCGAGCCGTCGCAGCGCGAGGCGTTCGTGCTCACCCGTGTCGGCACCAGTGACCCCTCGATCAGGCTCGCCTGCCAGCTGCGGCCGACGTCGGATCTCTCCTTCTTCCAGCTCTTCACCGCGCATACCCTGTCGGCGAACACACAGGCCTCAACGCCCGCCAGAATCGGCCAGGAGCGCTATCTCGTCAGTCTGTTCGTGGACATGCGCGGCTCGACGCAGCTGGCCGAGAAGCGGCTGCCGTTCGACACCGTGTTCATCGTCAACCGCTTTCTCGGCGCCGTCTCGCAGGCCGTGATCGAGAATGGCGGCCAGCCGAACCAATTCGTGGGCGACGGCATGCTGGCACTGTTCGGACTGAGCGCCGATCCGCAAGAGGCCTGCCGGCAGGCGCTGAAGGCCGCCGCCGGCATCGCCAGGCAAATCGACGAGCTCAACGAGCTCCTGAGCCATGATCTGCGCCAGCCGATCCGCTTCGGCATCGGCATCCACGGCGGCGAAGTCATCATCGGCGACATCGGCTATCGCGATCACATCGTCTTCACAGCGCTGGGCGATGCCGTCAACGTCGCAGCCCGCCTCCAGGACATGACCAAGACGCTGGCCTGCGAAGCGATCGTCTCAGAGGAAGTCCGCCGCACCGCCGGCCTTGCCGACGATGCGCTGCCGCAGCAGGAGGTCGCGATCCGCGGCCGCGACGAACCCATGGCCGTGCGCGTCGTCGCGGACGCCAGGGAGCTGTCGGTGCTCGTTGACCACGGCGAACGCGTCGCGGCGTGAGGCAGTTACGAAGGCGGTGCTCTCCCTCTCCCGCTTGCGGGAGAGGGTTGGGGAGAGGGTGTCTCCGCACAGGGACAATCCCCAGAGGAGAGAACCCTCACCCGCGCCTTCGGCGCGACCTCTCCCGCAAGCGGGCGAGGTGCACCGAGCCTGCGTCGAGATCGAGTTATCCAACGAAAAACATCGCGGCGTAACACCGGCTTGCTGCAACGCAACGGCATGGGCCTGCTGCGAAAGCACGAATTGACTTCAACTGAGTCGTTGCGACACATGAGCGCGAGATTGCGGTGATGACCGCGATCAACGAAAAGCTCCGGGAGGAGACCACATGTTCGATCGACGCGACCTGCTCAAAGGAGCGGGCCTTGCCGCTGCTGTGACTGCACTGAACCCGACCAAGGCGCTGGCACTCGACACCGTCACCCTGCCCTTCGCCAATGGCGAACGTCCCTTGGTAAAATATCCGCAGAAGCGGCCGATGATCGGCCTGACCAGCCGCCCGCCGCAGCTCGAGACGCCGTTCGCGGTCTTCAACGACGGCCCGATCACCCCGAATAACGCGTTCTTCGTGCGCTATCACCTTTCCGACCTGCCCTACAGTCTCGACCCCGACAAGTTCACGCTCGAGGTCAAGGGCAAGGTCGACAAGGCGCTCAAGCTGTCGCTGAAGGACATCCGGAAGATGAAGGCGACCGAGATCGTCGCCGTCAACCAGTGCTCCGGCAACAGCCGCGGCTTCCTGGATCCGCGCGTGGCCGGCGGCCAGCTTGCCAACGGCGCGATGGGCAATGCGCGCTGGCGCGGCGTGCCGCTGAAGGCGGTGCTGGCGATGGCGGGCGTGCAGAGCGGCGCCAAGCAGGTCACCTTCAACGGCATGGACGGTCCGGTCAGCGACAAGACGCCCGATTTCGTCAAGGCGCTCGATATCGATCACGCCAGCGACGGCGAGGTGATGCTGGCCTATGGCATGAACGGCGAAGACCTGCCGTTCCTCAACGGCTTTCCGCTGCGCCTGATCGTGCCCGGCTATTTCGGCACCTACTGGGTCAAGCACCTCAACGAGATCACCGTCGTCGACAATGTCTATGACGGCTTCTGGATGAAGTCGGCCTATCGCATTCCGGACACCCCGAACAATGCGGTCGAGCCGGGCACCGCGCCGAAGGCGACGATCCCGATCAACCGCTTCACGATCCGTTCCTTCATCACCAGCGTCCCCGACGGCGCCAAGCTGAAAGCAGGCGGCACGACGCTGCGCGGCATCGCCTTCGACGGCGGCAAGGGTATCAAGGAGGTCGCGGTCTCCACCGACGGTGGCAAGACCTGGACCAACGCCAAGCTCGGCAAGGACCTTGGCAAATACTCGTTCCGTGAATGGACGCTGCCGGTGAAGCTCGCGGCGGGCTCTCACGAGCTCAAGGTGCGCGCCACCGGCAATGGCGGCGAAACCCAGCCGGATACGCCGCGCTGGAATCCGGCGGGTTACTTGCGCAACGTCGTCGAAACCGTCCGCGTCACCGTGGCTTGAGGGGAATGATCATGCAGCGCACCGTTTTCCTCGCCATCACGCTCGCCCTCGCCGCCGTGGTGGGTTCGGCACTTGCGGCACCGGTCAATTACAAGACCCCCGATGAGGTCGCGGCGTTCAAGCCCGGCCCCAATCTCGAAGTCGTGCAGGGCAATTGCAGCGCCTGCCACTCCGCCGACTACATCAACACGCAGCCGCCGATGAAGGACAAGAAAGCTTTCTGGCAGGCCGAGGTGACCAAGATGATCAAGGTCTATGGCGCCCCGATCGACGATGCCGATGTCGGCAAGATCGTCGATTATCTGGCCGCGACTTATTGACGGATGGCGCGCGGCGCGCGGACCAAGTGACCGCGAAACGGGCAAATCCGGCAAAAACGCTGCGAAGTTGAGCGGAATTCGGCGAAATGCCGATGTGGTTTGAGCTACCAAGCCAGCCACATTCCGCGTATCGTATTAGGACCGAACCGGCCGGTTGGCGGGGACTGGCGGTTCGAGATCTCGGAGGAAGACCCGCGGAGAAGTCGTGATGGCTAAAGGTACGGTCAAGTGGTTCAACCCGACGAAGGGTTATGGATTTATCCAGCCTGCGTCGGGCGGCAAGGATGTGTTCGTGCATATCTCGGCAGTGCAGAAAGCCGGTCTGTCGTCCCTGAACGAAGGACAGACGGTGGAATATGAAGAGATCGCAAACCGAGGCAAAAGCTCCGCAGAGAACCTCAAAGTATAAGCCCGCCGGCTGTTGCTAACTCCCGGATCGATCCGGGAGCGGGGCCAAGAAATTTCAGAAGACGGTCAGTGCATTCGACGACAGGCGTTGCGATTGCACACGGAGAACTATTTGTCCCGCGAAGACCGCCCGTTCGACGCCACAGCAATGACAATCGCGACGGCACTTCGTTAGTCCACCGGCAACGGTGCGTCGCGCTTGATCTCTTCCATCACCGCATAGGTTCGCGTTTCGCGCACGCCGGGCATCGACAGCAAGGTCTCGCCGAGGAAGCGCCGATACGCGGTCATGTCTGCCAGCCGCGCCTTCACAAGATAGTCGAAGCCGCCGGCAACCATGTGACACTCCAGCACTTCGGGCGCGAGCTTCACCGCGCGGGCAAAACGCTCGAAATTGTCGGGCGTGGTCTTGTCGAGCAGCACTTCGACGAACACCAGGAGCCCGAGGCCGAGCCGGTGCGGGTTGAGCCGCGCGCCATAGCCCTCGATAAAGCCCTCTCGCTGCAAACGCTTCAGCCGTTCGCCGATCGAGGTGGGCGATAGCCCGATGCGTTCCGCGAGCTCGACATTGGCGATTCGCCCGTCCCGCTGCAAAATCGAGAGGATTTTCCGGTCGGTTCGATCTAATTCCATACTTTATGAGGCCAAATGGCTATGAGGCTTCATTTCCTAAGCCAAATCAGCTAAATTGTCTATCGAGCTAAGGTATTGCGGGCATTATCCTGGATTGAAGCCACAGGACACGCCATGCCGAACATTCCGCCTCTCTTCTCCGCCGCCTACGCGCCCGATGATGCCGATATCGCCGCGCGCCTTTTGCCGTCTGCGCATCTCGGCCCGCCGCAGGAGGCGAGGATCGATCGCACCGCGACACGGCTGATCGAAGCCATCCGCAAGCGCGACGACCGGCTCGGTGGAGTCGAGGACATGCTGCGGGAGTTCGCGCTCTCGACCAAGGAGGGGCTTGCTTTGATGGTGCTGGCCGAGGCGCTGCTGCGCGTGCCGGACGCGCGCACTGCCGACCAGTTCATCGAGGACAAGCTCGGCGAGGGCGACTTCATCCACCACGAGACCAAGTCCACCGCCTTCCTGGTCAACGCCTCGGCCTGGGCACTCGGCCTGTCGGCCCGGGTGATCCAGCCCGGCGAGACCCCCGACGGCACCATCGGCCGTCTCGTGAAGCGGCTGGGCGCACCCGCCGTGCGCACCGCCACGCGTCAGGCGATGCGGCTGATGGGCAATCATTTCGTGCTGGGGGAGACCATCGCGCAGGCCCTGGAGCGGGCCCGGCCGCGCTCCGGCGAGAGGGCGCGCTATTCCTTCGACATGCTCGGCGAAGGCGCTCGCACGGCCACTGATGCCAGGCGCTATTTCGACGCCTATGCCAGCGCGATTCTGACCATCGGCAAGGCGGCCGGCAACCATCCCCTGCCCGACCGGCCCGGTATCTCCGTCAAGCTCTCGGCGCTGCATCCGCGCTTCGAAGCGATCAGCCGCGACCGCGTGATGGCTGAGCTGGTGCCGCAACTGCTGGACCTGGCGCAGCGCGCCAAGGCCCATGACCTCAATTTCACCGTCGATGCCGAGGAAGCCGACCGGCTGGAATTGTCGCTCGACGTGATCGCGGCAACGCTCGCCGATCCCTCGCTTGCGGGTTGGGACGGATTTGGCCTTGCGATCCAGGCCTATCAGAAGCGCGCCGGCGACGTGATCGACTATGTCGACGCGCTCGCCCGCGCGCATGACCGCAAGCTGATGGTGCGGCTGGTCAAGGGCGCCTATTGGGACACCGAGATCAAGCGCGCGCAGGAGCGCGGGCTCGACGGCTATCCCGTGTTCACGCGCAAGGCGATGACGGATCTGAACTACGTCGCCTGTGCTCAAAAGCTGTTGAGCCTGCGGCCGCGCATCTTCCCGCAATTCGCCACCCACAACGCGCTGAGCGTCGCGACGGTGCTGGAGCTTGCCGGCGCCAACGGCGGCTTCGAATTCCAACGCCTGCATGGCATGGGCGAGGCACTCTACGAGCAGCTCGCCAAGGACCGCCCCGAGATCGCCTACCGCACCTACGCCCCGGTCGGCAGCCATCGCGACCTGCTCGCTTATCTGGTGCGGCGACTGTTGGAGAACGGTGCCAACTCCTCCTTCGTGGCGCAGGCGGCTGACTACCGCGTGCCTGTTACGGCGCTGTTGCAACGTCCGGCGGATGCCATCGTCCGGCCGCAGCAGGCGGCCCATCCGAAAATTCCGCTGCCACGCGATCTGTTCGC
This sequence comes from Bradyrhizobium sp. i1.15.2, assembly GCF_040548425.1. Taxonomy (NCBI): domain Bacteria; kingdom Pseudomonadati; phylum Pseudomonadota; class Alphaproteobacteria; order Hyphomicrobiales; family Nitrobacteraceae; genus Bradyrhizobium; species Bradyrhizobium sp. i1.15.2. The sequence goes on from NZ_JBEPRQ010000029.1 coordinate 81,991, forward strand.
GCCGGAGCGGCGGAATTCGCGCGGCGTCGAATTCGGCGCGCGCGCCGCGCTCGACCGGTTGCTGACGGATGTCAAAGCCGAGACGATCGACCTCAAGCCGATCGCGAACGCAACGCCGGATCAGGCCAATGCGGCAGTGGCTGCAGCGCGCGCCGGCTTTGCCGCCTGGAGCCGGACACCCGCAGCCACGCGCGCGGCGGCGCTGGAGCAGGCCGCGCATCTTCTGGAGAACCGCGCGCCCCATTTCATCGCGCTGCTGCAACGCGAGGGCGGCAAGACGCTCGACGATGCGCTGTCGGAGCTGCGCGAGGCCGCCGATTTCTGCCGCTATTACGCCGCGCAGGGCCGCAAGCTGTTCGGCAACGATGTGGCGATGCCGGGGCCGACCGGCGAGAGCAACGCGCTGGCCATGCGCGGCCGTGGCGTCTTCGTGGCGATCTCGCCATGGAATTTTCCGTTGGCGATCTTCCTCGGCCAGGTCACGGCGGCGCTGATGGCCGGCAACAGCGTGGTGGCCAAGCCCGCAGAGCAGACCCCGCGCATTGCGGTCGAGGCGGTGCGGCTGCTGCACGAGGCCGGCATCCCCGCAAGCGCGCTGCATCTCGTCGCCGGCGACGGCCGCGTCGGCGCCGCGCTGACGGCGCACCCCGGTATCGCCGGAATCGTCTTCACCGGCTCGACCGAGGTCGCGCGCAGCATCAATCGGGCGCTGGCGGCCAAGGACGGGCCGATCGTGCCGCTGATCGCGGAGACCGGCGGCATCAACACCATGATCGCGGATGCGACTGCGTTGCCCGAGCAGGTCGCAGACGATGTCGTCACCTCGGCGTTTCGTTCCGCCGGCCAGCGCTGCTCGGCGCTGCGGCTGCTGTTCGTGCAGGAGGACGTCGCCGACCGCATGATCGAGATGATCGCGGGCGCGGCGCGCGAGTTGAAGATCGGTGACGCGAGCGACGTCGCGACCCATATCGGTCCGGTGATCGATAGCGAGGCCAAGCAGCGCCTCGATGCACATATCGCACGGATGAAGAGAGAGGCACGGCTGCACTTTGCCGGCACCGCGCCGGAGGGCTGCTTCGTGGCGCCGCATATTTTCGAGCTTGGCGATGCCGGCCAGCTGACCTCGGAGGTGTTCGGCCCGATCCTCCACGTTGCGCGCTATCGTGCGGAACATCTCGAACGCGTCCTGCAAGCCATCGAGCGCACCGGCTACGGTCTGACGCTCGGCATCCATTCCCGCATCGACGACACCATCGAGGCGATCGTCGACCGCGTCCAGATCGGCAACATCTACGTCAATCGCAACATGATCGGCGCTGTCGTCGGCGTGCAGCCGTTCGGCGGCAACGGCCTGTCCGGAACCGGCCCGAAAGCCGGCGGCCCGCACTACCTCGCGCGCTTTGCGACCGAGCAGACCGTGACGATCAACACCGCAGCAGCCGGCGGCAACGCTGCCCTGCTCGCAGGGGATGAGTGAGCCGCGGCGAGGAGCGTTGCATCCCGCCGAAACATCGGTCTAATGCTGCCCCTGACGTGGCCCTCGCCAATTCCAGCGCGCGGGAAACAACACGAGCGAGGGAGCAACGCGGCGATGGAAAATGGCATTTTTGCAGGGCTCAAGGTGCTGGATTGCGCGAGCTTCATCGCAGCACCAGCCGCCGCGACCGTGCTGTCGGATTTCGGCGCCGATGTGGTCAAGATCGAACCGCCCGGCGCAGGCGATCCCTACCGCAACCTGCCCAACATTCCGGGATATCCGACCAGTGAGCACAATTTCGCCTGGCTGCTGGAGGCCCGCAACAAGAAGAGCATCGCGCTCGACCTCGCCAAGCCGGAAGCGCAGGCCGTGCTCTACAAGCTGGTGGAAGAGGCCGACGTCTTCATCACCAACATGCCGCCGCCGGTGCGCGCCAAGCTCGGCATCACCTATGACCACCTCGCCCATCTCAACGACCGGCTGATCTACGCCTCCTTCACCGGCTATGGCGAAAAGGGCGAAGAGGCCAACAAGCCCGGCTTCGACAGCAACGCCTATTGGGCCCGCTCCGGCCTGATGGACCTCGTCCGCGCCGACACCGACACGACACCGGCCCGCTCGGTCGCCGGCATGGGCGACCATCCCTGCGCCATGGCGTTCTACGGCGCCATCGTCACCGCGCTGTACCAGCGCGAGAAGACCGGCAAGGGCTCGCATGTCGCCTCCAATTTGATGGCGAACGGCGTGTGGGCTGCCAGCGTGCTGGCGCAGGCAAAGCTCTGCGGCGCCAAGTTTGCCGAGCGGCGGCCGCGCGAACGCGCGTTGAACGCGGTCGCCAACCACTACCAGTGCAAGGATGGCCGCTGGCTGATCCTGTCGCTGCTGAGCGAGGAGAAGCAGTTTCCGACGCTGGCCAGGTGTCTTGGCCGCGAAGACCTCATCACCGATCCGCGTTTCGCCACCAAACCCGACCGCCACGCCCGCTCCGTCGAGCTGATCAAGATCTTCGACGAGACCTTTGCAACCAGGGATCTCGCGGAATGGCGCAAGATCCTCGACGGCAACGGACTCGTGTTCGGCATCGTCGGTATTTTGGACGACATCCCGAACGACAAGCAGATGCTCGACAACGACGTTCTGGTGCCGTTCGAGAACGACACCATGCTCACCATTTCCAGCCCGATCTGGATCGACGGCGCCAAGAAAGTGCAGCCGCGCAAGCCCCCCGGCGTCGGCGAGCACAGTGACGAGATTTTGCGTGGCGCGGGATACGACGAGGCGGCGATCAAGCGGCTGCGGTCGCAGGGGGCGGTGGGGTAAGGCGATACGCTGCCATAACCCCGTCATTGCGAGCGCAGCAAAGCAATCCAGAATCCCGCCGCGGATGCATTGCTGGATTGCTTCGCTACGCTCGCAATGACGACGTCGGGAGATCGCGGTATAACAATTGGCAAAGCAATCGCGAGGTCCCATGCCCAGCTACCGCCTGCACTACTTCCCCGAATCCGGCAACAGCTACAAGCTGGCGCTGATGCTGACGCTTTGCGGCGAGGGGTTCGAGCCGGTCTGGACCGACTTTGGCGGCGGCGTCACGCGCACGCCGGAATGGCGCAAGAGCGTGAACGAGATGGGCGAAATTCCTGTGCTCGAGGTCGACGGTGTGAAGATGACGCAGACTGCGCCCCTCCTGCTCAAGCTTGCCGAGCAGTACGGGCGTTTCGGTGCCGAGACCGAGGAGGAAAAGTTCGAGCTGCTGCGCTGGCTGTTCTGGGACAACCACAAGCTCACCGGCTACATGGCGACCTATCGCTTCATGCGCGCCTTCACGCAAAGCAACGATCCGCAGGTGCTGAAACATTTTCGCAGGCGGCTCGAGGATTTTCTCGGCATTCTCGACGGCCATCTCCAGCGCAATGAATTTGCGATCGGCATCAGGCCGACCGTCGCCGATATCTCGATGATGGCCTATCTGCACTATCCGAGCGACGAGCACGGCTTCGATTTCGCGGAAAGCTATCCCGCCATCCAGGCCTGGCTTGGCCGCATGGCCGCACTGCCCGGGTGGAAGCCGGCCTACGAGCTGCTGCCCGGCAAGCGCATGACGAACTACGCGAAGTGAGTGCGCCGACTACTTCAGCGCGAGCCAGCCGAGCGTGAACAGGATTCCGCCGATGATGACGACGACCGCGACGGCCCAGGTGCTGACGCGGATGCTGCCGGTGACCTGCTTGGCCTCTTCATTCTGCGCAATCTCGCGATTGCGCTCTTTGTTGGCTTCGCTGGAGTCCGTCATAGGGTCATCCAAACCGGTTCGAGACAGCCTAACGCGTCTTGATGAAGCACATGCCGATGCGGCGCGAGGCCGCGGCAGCCTGACAGGTCAGCCCTTTAGCACAGCTCCATGACGTAAAACTCTTGTCGGCCGATCCCGATCCTGCATTTTCCAGGGAACAATGCGCGCCCCAGCCGTCCTGATATTCGGTCCCCGCCAGCTCAGTGCTGCCGCGGGTCTGCGGCCGGCTGGCAAATCCGCGTGAGAAATCAGGACGTTTGCCCGCGGCCATCGCGGTCAGGATGTCGCGGCGGCGGATCTGGTCGCCAAGAAAATGCGGCGAGGCCGGCACGATGGTCGCATTGGACGGCTTGTCCGTAAGCCAATCGACGCCCGGGAAATGAAAGCCGCCGATGCCGCGGGTCTGGTGGCAGCCGGCACAGGTGACGTCGTTGAGGCGGCGCTGGAAGCCCGCGACCGAGCGGACGTTCTGCATGTCGCCGCGCGCGGCCGCTTGCTTCAACGCACCGACCACGTCGTTGTCGGAGAAGACCGGCTCGCCTTGCCCCTCTCCGTTGCCCTCCCCCTGCATCATCCCGAACTCCGGCTGCAAAGGAGAAGCATCGAGGCCGGCTGGCGTCGGCACGATTGCAGCCTTGGCCAGGAATTTCTCCGGGATCAGCACCGTGCCGCGATCGAAATCGCGAAGATGATCGGGCGCGAGCAGCCAATCCCTGAAGTCGCGCCGGAGCGCGTCGTCCGTGAGGATGCGGTCACGGTCGATCTGGTTCTCCAGCGTCGATTCCTCGAACATCTTCGAGACGGCGTCGTACTTGAACACCTTGAGCAGATAGTCGGAGCGGAAATCGTGCAGCGCCGATTTCGCCGCAACCGAGATCTGAACATTGGTCTCGATGCGATCGAGCATCGCATCGTAAGGGAAGAAGTCGCTGCCGATCAGCCCCTGCCAGTCGCCATTGCCGAGCCAGCGTCGCGCGACCTCGGCGCAGGTGATCGGCTTGCCGTTCCCGTCCATCTGGCGCGCGTCGCGCGCCTTCATCACCAGATTGAGCGTCATCGGCAGCCGCGTGGCTGTCCTGCCGCCATCCGGTTTTGTCTCGAAACGCGCGAGACGATAGATCAGCCTGATCTCGCCGCAGGAGTCCTCCGAGACATAGGCCCGGTCCATGCGGTTGACGATGCCGGCCAGCACGAAACGGGTGTCGCGGGATTTCAGATTGGCGCGATCGAACAATTGCACGTCGAAGCCCTCGCCGACGCCGATGGTCTCGGTCGGATATGCCGCCTTCTGCCGCGCGATGTAGCGGTCGATCTCCGTGTCGATTGCGGGGCGAATTTCCTTGAGCTGCGACAACCACGAAAACATCAGATCGGTCGTCAGCGGAAAGTTCGCGTTCCGCTCCGGCCACAACAGGCGCGAGATGGTGAGCGCATCGTGCTGGTCGAGCTCGCGCAGGAGATCGGGATCGGTGATCGCCGTGCCGCGCGCCAGTTGCGCGTTCTCCGCGGCCAACAACGACACGATGCCGCCGAAAAATACGGCGGCGGCAACGAGAATTCGCAAGGCGCGGCTCATGCCTCAGGTAACACCGCGCAGGGACGGCTATTCAAGCAAAAAGGCGCTTCACATCGTGGTGAAGCGCCTCTTCGAAAGTCGGATGATGAGCCGCTCAGCGCGCGACGATCAGCCCTTTGCTGGTGACGACCACCCAGCGGCCGTCCTGACGGCGGATCGCATCGACACGGCCGACGCCGGGGATGGGGTCGCCGGCATAGACCTCGTAGAGGCCATTGCGACCCTCGACCAGTGCGCCGCCGTTGGAGACGTCGCGCAGCACCCAGCCTTCGACCGTCGGCAGCCGGCCGATTTCGGTCTTGGGTGCGGCGGGAACTGGCGCAGCTGCCGCGGTCGCAACCTGCGCCGGTGCGATCGAGCCGGTGGTCTCACGGGCCGGCACGGCGGCTGCGGCCTGGGCGGGCGCCGCGGGCGGGGTGGCGCGGAGCTTGTCGACGGTCTCGGACAGTTTCGCGATTTTGGCCATCGGCTCGGCCTGCGCCTTCTCGAGCTTGTCGAGGCGGTCGTTGGTGCGGTTGAACTGGCCGAGGCCGGTCTTGGACGTGTGCTCGACGTTGGCCTTGAGCGCGACGACATCGGCATCGATCCGGGCGACCGAGGATTCCAGCGCGCTGGTGTCGGCAACCTGTGCCGGCGCGGGGCTTGCGAAGTGCATCATCCCTGCGGTCGCGAGCGCGCCGCTGATGGCGCCGACACTGGCCGCAATCGCCACCACCGCGGCCATCGCCGACAGGCGGCGCTTGCCGGCGGTCTCGCGCGGCTCGTCTGCTTTCACATGCGGCGCGAACTCCTCGCGGTCCCAGGACCGCTCCGCGGGTGCCATGACGATGAGCTTGCCGGGCTTTGGCTCGGACTTGGTTTCAGGCTTGGTCTCGGCTTTGGCTTCGAACTTCGGCGTCTCGATCCTCGATGCCTCGATTTTTGGGGGCTCGACCTTGGCCAGGTCGGGTTTGGGCGGCGTCTCGTGGTCGGGGGCAATCGAGGGGGCCTCGATGCCGGCAGCAGCCTCGATGGCCTGCGGCACGGTCGCTGCGGCTTCGACGACGCCAGTATCCTGGGCGGCCTGCTCGGGCATTGGTTCGCTCACGGCTCAAATACTCCAGTCTCGGTTGACCTTTTGGTAACTTTCATTGCTTGCGAATTCCTTACCTGCGGACCCGCTTACCAAAATTTTAGGAATTCATCCGGGGCCGAATTGGGCCGGGAAAGTGGAACCGATGTGGCGCTGTGCAACAAATTGTCAGCCGATGCTGCCCTGCGGTAGGCCACGCTCTCGCCGAACAGGCTGTTGCCCGCCCCTGTTACCCCGCTAACATGACTGCCTGTCAGCCAGAACGGCTGCAGTAGGCCCTTGGGGGGTGTCATGACGATCGAGAAGTGCATCAACGAGTTTGGCGTCGATGACATCATCTTCGAGGAGGGCTCGACCGGCCGCGAGCTGTACGTTGTCCTCGACGGGGAGGTCGAGATCGCCAAATTCAGCGGCGCCAGCAAGACCAGCATCATCAAACTCGGCAAGGGCGAATTCTTCGGCGAGATGGCCGTGATCGACGGCTCCGCACGTTCGGCGACCGCGATCGCGGCGGCGCCGAACACCAAGGTGATGAGGGTCAACCACGCCCGCTTCGTCTATCTCGTCAGCCAGCAGCCGGCGTTTGCGCTGATGGTGATGGACGCGCTGTCGAAGCGCCTGCGCGCCGCCAACGCGGTCAGCTACCGGGCGGCCCAATCATGAGCGACGGCAAGCCGACGGCCTTTCCGGTCCTGATGAAGAACGACACCTGCTCGCTGATCCAGGCGGCGGACGACGTCTACCAGATCCGTTTCTCCAATCGCGCCGCCAACGTCTATCTCGTGCGCGGCTCGGCGCGAACCATCCTGATCGATACCGGGCTATCCTCGAACTATGCGGCGATGGTCGAATGCCTGAACTTCGTCGGCTGCCCGCCGGAGAAGATCGACATGGTGGTGCTCAGCCACGAGCATCTCGACCACATCGGCGCAGCCTGGCACTTCAACGAGCGCCGCACCTTCGTCGCCGCCCATCGCCTCGCCGCCAACAAGATCATGCTGCGCGACGACTTCTCGATGCTGCGAAAGATGTTCAACGAGCCGAACGTGCCTGTTAATATCGACATCTGGCTCGAGGAAGGCAATCTGATCGACCTCGGCAATTTCCGTCTCAACGTGATGCACACGCCGGGACACACCTCGGCCTGCATCACGCTGTTCGATCAGGACAAGGGGCTATTGTTCGCCGCCGATACGCTCATGCCCGGCGGCGTGATGGGCGGCGTGTTCGGCTCCGGCAGCATCGCCGACTACATCGAGTCGCTGGAGCGGCTGAAGGGATTGAACGCGAGGATCCTGCTGTCCGGGCACGGGCGGCTGTCGGACGCGCCACAGGAAGACGTGCGTATCGCCATTGCGCGGTCGCACGGCTTGCTGGAGGACACCGCACAATTGTTCGAAGCGCTGGATGCGCGCTCGAACTTCGAGCCGATCATGCAGTCGGTGCGGGATCTGAACAAGCTGGACGATTAAGGGACGTGCGGCTGCGTGTGCCTCTTTGCGAAAGAAGCACGGCGCTTCAACATCGTCATTGCGAGCACAGCGAAGCAATCCAGAGTTGATCTTCCCCCAAAAAAGTGGACATGGATCAAGCCGATTTTAGCTCCATCTCGACCGGGCTGATATAGCCGATGGCCGAGTGTCTTCGGGTCT
>NZ_JBEPRQ010000030.1:0-89672 GCF_040548425.1 Bradyrhizobium sp. i1.15.2
TACTCGTCCGAATAAGAACGTCGCTGCCGTTTCGTCATCTGACACCTCTTGCTGTCTAAGCTATAGGTGTCCACCGATTTAGGGGAGGCTCAGAGCGCCTGACGTCGCACCGGGATGCTTCGAATCAGAACGGGGACCGTGATCGCGGTCCCCGTTCGAGCCTCGCTTAGCGCGAAGCTTACCAATGGCGGCGGTGCCAGCGCCGGCGATGCCAGCCCCAGTGACGGCGGCGCCAACCCCAATGACGGTGATGGCCGTGCCAGTGCACCTGCTCCGGCTTCAACTGCGCGGCCTCTTCGCTGCTGGTGACTGCGGGATGAGCGTCGGGATTACCTTGCGGCATCCTGCCATCACCGAGCGGCTGCGGCGCCAGCGGCGCGGCCTGTGCGGCAGTGGTGAACGCGGCAGCTCCGGCCGCGACACCGATTGCAAATTTTAAAAAGTTCCGGCGCTCCATGACTTCTTTCCTCTTGGATGGTCGTGCCAGTGATGCAGAGGAAGTGTCGCGGCGACGACATGAACCGAAGCTGAATCGCGCGTTCAGCTTCGTTGCGCAGGTGACAGGGAGGATTCGCAGCGCCGTAGCCCGGTGCTCTATTTCCCAAACTCCTGCGCCAGCACCAGCAACTCGCGCGTGCGCGTCACGTCGGGCCAATCGCGGTTGAAATCGGCCACCAGCTGCGTCAGCGCATCGCCCTTCAACATGGCGTGCAGCGCAGCCTCGCTCTCGAACTGATACATCGCCTGATGCAGTGGCGGATCGTCGAGGCTTCAGAACCGCCAGGCCTTAGCCACACCGAACGCCTTCACCGCGTCGGGCAGATATTCCGTCTCGTACCATCTGTCAAAGGCGGCGCGCCTGCCGGGCATCGGGGACGATGGCGCGGACGACGAAGAAGGCTGACGGCATCGGATTTGCTTCTGTTGTTTGGGGTGAGACCAGCCGGTGACGTCGCGGACGACAAAAAAGAGTGGCACCGGTGTCGGAATGTGCGCCCTTCGCTCGTCCTTTGCTTCGAACCAGGACACGGAGACAGCAAATGGCCGACCTCACCCTGACCACTTTCAATTGGGTTCCCGAACCACCGCGAGGCTGGGTGCGCGATCTTCGCGTGCGCTGGGCCCTGGAAGAAGCCGCCCTGCCCTATCGCGTCGCCAGCGTGCCGTTCGACGACCGCGGCGCTGCGCATCTCGCGCACCAGCCGTTCGGCCAGGTGCCATGGCTGACCGACGGCGACATCTCCATCTTCGAGACCGGCGCGATTCTGTTGCATCTTGGCGACCGCAGCGAGAAGCTGATGCCCAAAGACCCGCGCGGCCGCGCCGAGACGACGAAATGGCTGTTCGCCGCACTCAATTCGGTGGAGATGGCAAGCCTGCCCTGGGGGATGTCGAAGTTCATGGGACATCCGACCACGGCGGCGTGGAAATTCGTGGACGACTTCCTCAAACTCCGCCTCCAGCACATGGAGGCGGTGCTGGCCAACCGCGAATGGCTGGCAGGCACGTTCTCCGTCGCCGACATCCTGATGGCGGACGTGCTGCGCCTCGTCGATCATTTCGACGGGCTCACGGAGCATCCGGCCTGCCGCGCCTACGTCGCGCGCGCCACCGCCCGCCCGGCCTTCGCCAAGGCCCACGCCGACCAGATGGCGCATTTCGCCGCGGCGGACGCGGCGCGTTCGTAGTTCGTAGGGCGGATTAGCGAAGCGTAATCCGCCACTTCCCTATCCGATGAACCTTGGTGGATTACGCTGTCGCTAATCCACCCTACGCACCGAACGTGATGCTCCGCACATAACTAGCCCGACGGCGGCCGTAGGCTCGGCCATCAAATCAACCCTGCGGAAGGTGACACATGGCCCGCATCGCATATCTCAGAGACCAGCTTGCCCGCGCCGAAAGACTGGCAAAAGCGATCCTCGACCGGCAAACCGCGGAGCAGCTTCAGGCGTTCGCAGCCGAATGCCGCGAGGAGCTGCAGGTGCTGTCGCGCAGGGTTGCGGCGTAAGGCTGCTCAGTTACACGAGCTTCATCGGCGCATCCGCGACCACGCGAAGGTCGATGCGGCTGATCAGTTGAGACCGAAGCGCCTCCGCATCACCGATCGCACCCTCCGTCTGCCGCAGCGTGCTGACGTTCGAACCAAGCGAGACGATCCCGCCGAGCACCAGAGCGATCGATCCGAGCGCGGCGGTCTGACCCATCCCGAACAAGCCGAGGATCGTGATCAGCAACAGCGCAGCCCCGCCACCGATCGCGAGCTTGGATGCCAGGATGTACTTCCGGCAGCGCTCGGCAATCTCGGCCAAAGCCTCGATACGCGCTTCGATGTCGGAAATGGCGTCGGTCGGATCGCTGTCGGTCATTGGATTTGGATCGGGGATGCCAACTCAGAAACAGAATCAGTAGCCCGCATGAGCGAAGCGACATGCGGGACTTGGATAGAAAACCCGGATGTCGCTACGCTCATCCGGGCTACAAGTGCGCTCTACAACGGCAAATTGTCGTGCTTCTTCGCCGGCGTTTCCACCTTCTTGTCCTTCAGCATCGACAGCGCCCGCGCGATCCGCTTGCGGGTCGAGTGCGGCATGATGACGTCGTCGATGTAGCCGCGCTCGGCCGCGATGAAGGGCGACAGGAAGCGGTCTTCGTATTCCTTGGTGCGCGCGGCGATCTTGTCGGGGTCGCCGATGTCGGCGCGGAAGATGATCTCGACCGCGCCCTTGGCGCCCATCACCGCGATCTGGGCGGTTGGCCAGGCATAGTTCATGTCGGCGCCGATCTCCTTGGAGGCCATGACGTCGAAGGCGCCGCCATAGGCTTTTCGAGTGATGATGGTGACCAGCGGCACGGTGCACTGCGAGTACGCAAACAGCAGCTTGGCGCCGTGCTTGATCAGGCCGCCATATTCCTGCGCGGTGCCGGGCAGGAAGCCCGGCACGTCGACGAAGGTGACGATCGGGATGTTGAAGGCATCGCAGAAACGCACGAAGCGCGCCGCCTTGCGCGAGGCGTCAGAGTCGAGCACGCCGGCGAGCACCATCGGCTGGTTGGCGACGAAGCCTACCGTCCGGCCCGCGATGCGGCCGAAGCCGGTGACGATGTTCTTGGCAAAAGCGTCCGCGATCTCGAAGAAGTCGCCCTCGTCCACGACCTTGAGGATCAGCTCCTTCATGTCGTAGGGCTTGTTCGGATTGTCGGGGATCAGCGTGTCGAGCGACATGTCGACCCGGCCGATGTCGTCGAAGCTCGGCCATTCCGGCACGCCGTCGGTGTTGTTGGACGGCAGGAAGTCGATCAGGCGCCGCATCTGCAACAGCGTCTCGACGTCGTTCTCGAAGGCGCCGTCGGCTATTGAGGAGCGCGTGGCGTGCACCGAGGCACCGCCGAGCTCTTCCGCCGTGACGACCTCGTTGGTGACGGTCTTCACCACGTCCGGGCCGGTGACGAACATGTAGCTGGTGTTCTTCACCATGAAGATGAAGTCGGTCATCGCAGGCGAATAGACGTCGCCGCCGGCGCAGGGGCCCATGATGACGGAGATCTGCGGGATCACGCCGGAGGCGAGCACGTTGCGGCGGAACACGTAGGAATAGCCGGCGAGCGCTGCGACGCCTTCCTGGATGCGGGCGCCCCCCGCATCATAGAGGCCGATGATGGGCGCACGCGCCTTCATCGCCATGTCCTGGAGTTTCGTGATCTTCAGCGCGTGCGTTTCCGAGAGCGAGCCGCCGAACACCGTAAAGTCCTTGGCGAACACAAAAGTCTTGCGGCCGTTGACGGTGCCCCAGCCGGTGACCACGCCGTCGCCGGGCACCTTGTTCTTCTCCATGCCGAACTCGGTGGAGCGGTGCTCGACGAACATATCGAATTCCTCGAACGATCCCTTGTCGAGCAAGAGCTCGATACGCTCACGCGCGGTCAGCTTGCCGCGGGCGTGCTGCGCCTCGATGCGCTTCTCACCGCCGCCGAGCTTTGCGCCGGCGCGACGGTCTTCAAGGGCGTCCAGGATATTCTTCATTTGCTCCCGCCAGTTCTTAGCCTAAATGCGATTGCCGGGGTTCTAACACGGCATTTTGCGGGCCGGGAAGCGGCTTTCGGTCCCGCAGGGCTGCCTTGCCGCAGCGGGAAAGCGCAAGGAATTACAAAGTTTTGCCTGGGAGACGAGCATGACCGAAGGAACGGCTGAGACCGGCGCGGCGACGGGCGGCGTCAACATCCTGCTGCGGCTGGAGGGCCTGACCCTGTTTGTGGGGATGGTGATGCTCTACTGGGCCTGGGACGGCTCATGGCTCGTGTTCGCCCTGCTGTTCTTCGTCCCCGATCTCAGCTTCCTGGCATATCTGTCGGACGCCAAACTCGGCGCGATGGTCTACAACGCCGCCCACAGCTACATGGCGCCGGTCGCGCTGCTGACGCTCGGCTTCGGCCTCGCCTCGCCGCTCACCCTGTCCATCGCCTTGATCTGGCTCGCCCATATCGGCCTCGACCGGGCACTGGGCTATGGCCTGAAATATTCGGCCGGGTTCGGCTTCACCCATCTCGGCCGGATCGGCCGGCAGAAGGATACCTGACCCCACGCGCTGCCCGTAAATTTGGCGGCCCGCTCCGGTTGACCGGACCTGCCGATTCAGGCTTGCTCACGTTTACGATCAGGCGCCGAATGTTGCGTGAGCTCAGTCGGTACGGCGGCGGTCATCATTTCCGGCTGCAAGCATCACCCCATGTCCGCGACGGTCGTTCCCCTGCCGCCGAACCCATCGTCCGAAACCACGGACTTCCTGCGGCGCATGGCCAGCATGGTGTCGGGGCGGAACGGCGAGATGCTGCTGCGCGCGGCCGCGCTGATCGAGTCGCTGACGCAACGGGCGATGTCGGCGGAACGCCTCTATCACCGGGAGCACGAAGAGAACACGCGCAACAGCGAGCTGCGCGAGGCCGGTGAGATGGCGTCCGACGCCATGGTCAAGCAAATCGACGGGCTGCGCAGCCAGCTTGCCGAGGTCACCTCGGCCGCGGCGGCCGAGCGCGCGGCATTCGATGCCGAGCGCGGCAAGCTTGTCGGCCTGATGCAGCACGCCGAGAGCCATATCGGCCAGCTCACAAGCGAGCTGGAAACGCTGCACGCCTCGGTCGACAGCTTCAACGAGACCGCAATCTCCGTGCCGATCGAGGTGCTGCGGCTGGCGCGCACCCAGTTCGATTTCCTCTTCGCCGGCTTTGCCCGCAAGGGCGACGTGATCTCGCAGGCGATGAGCGAGATTGGCGGTTTTGCGATCGACCAGGCGCTGACGGTGAAGAAGGTCGATCCCGCCTGAGGCGAACCGCCGGCTTGCGTCAATTTGACAGCGCGCAGGCCTGTTGTTCTACTCACTGAAAATCACGGGGGAGGATCCGATGCCGACGGCATTCCGCGTCGCCATGGCGCTCTGCATTTCAACGCTGTTCGTCGGCATTTGCGCCAACGCGCAATCGCTTCCCAGGGAAGTCGCCACCCGCGCCGAGATCTACCCGATCCCCTCGCTCACCCTCTCCGACCAGCAATTCCTGAGCGGCGACGCCGCGGCCGGCAAGCCGGTGACGGTCGCAGGCGAACTCCGCGTGGCGCAAGGCAGCGGAAAACTCCCCGTCGTGGTGCTGATGCACGGCTCGAGCGGCGTCGGCACCACCACCGAAGCCTGGGTGCACGCGTTCAACGCCATGGGCATCTCGACCTTCGTGATCGACGGCTTTACCGGCCGCGGGCTGACGGTGGTGGGGCCGAACCAGGCTCTGCTCGGCCGGCTCAACCTCGTCATCGACATCTACCGCTCGCTGGAGATCCTCGCAAAACATCCCCGCGTCGATCCTGATCGCATCGTGCTGATGGGCTTTTCACGCGGCGGACAGGCGACGCTCTATGCGAGCCTCGAGCGCTTCCACAAGCTCTGGAACAAGTCCGGCATCCAGTTCGCCGCCTACATTCCGTTCTACCCCGACTGCTCGACGACCTATCAGAACGACACGGACGTCGCCGTGCGCCCGATCCGCATCTTTCACGGCACGCCCGACGACTACAATCCCGTCAAGAGCTGCAAGGCTTTCGTTGAGCGGCTCAAGACGGCCGGCCGCGACGTGGTGCTGACCGAATACCCCGACAGCGCGCATGGTTTTGACAGTGGGCTGCTCGGCGTCAATACGGTTGCCGTGTCCACGGGCGCGCAGACGGTACGCAGCTGCCAGATCAAGGAAGGCGATGGCGGCGTGCTGATGAACGCCGATACGAAAGCGCCATTCACGTACAAGGATTCCTGCGTCGAGCTCAATCCGCATGTCGGCGGCAATCCCGCGACTGCCGCCGAGTCGCGCAAGGCCGTGGTGGAGTTTTTGCAGGCGCTGTTCAAGCTGGGTTAGGCCAGCGCGACATACTCCGTCATTGCGAACGCAGCGAAGCAATCCAGAATCTTTCCGCAGCGGCAGTCTGGATTGCTTCGTCGCTTCGCTCCTCGCAATGACGCGCTCTTACGGCTCGCCCGGCTTGAACGGCTCCTGCTTGTCCGGCGGCACGGTCTCCTCCGCCATTGCCAGCAGCATCGCGACCATCACGTAATTGCCGGCGACCGCGGTAAGGTCGACGATCTGCTGGTCATCGAACACCTTCTTCGCGCGCGCAAAGGTTTCGTCGCCGATCTTCTTCGTCGTGGTGAGCTCAGTGACGAAATCGTAGACCACGGCCTCGTCCTCGGCCATGTTCGCAGGCCGCTTATTGGCCATCAGCTCCGCGATGACGTCGGGCGACAGGCCCGCCTTCGCCGCGAGCGGCGCATGGGCGTACCATTCGACCTGCGAGCGCCATTGCCGCCCGATGATCAGGATCGCGAACTCGTTGAGTTTTGTCGGGACCGAGGTCTCCCAGCGCAGATAGTGGAACAGGTCAAACAGACGCTGGCCGAGCACCGGGCTGCGGATCATCGGATTGTAGGGCCCGCCGATGCCCACGCTCGAGACCTTCATGATCTGCTCGCCGAGCGGCTTCTGCTTGGCGTCGAGCTGGTCCATCGTGAGCTGCGGAAAGCGCGGCTCCCTGCTGGTGGCGGGAGCGGCAAACATCGTAGCGGCGAGCCAGCCGCCCGCGGCAGCAAGCGTCAGCGACGACAGCCAGAGCGGCGTTGAGTTCATGTTGTGTCCTCCCGGTTTTTTCTTGACCCGGAGGATGCTAGTCGAGCGGCGCTCGCGCGGTAGCGCTAGATCGCGCCGATCTCGGCAAGGCAGGCTTGCGTCAGCGGCATGCGCTCACCGACCAGACGCGGCTCCTTGCAGTCCATATTGAGCGCGAACACGGTGTGCGCTTCGCCCTTCTCGGCCCAGCCCACCATCCAGCCAAGCGACGGCTCGCCGCGCTCTGCACCAAGCAGCCCGGACTTGGCGCGAATGACGCTATCGCCGACCTTGGTCACCGGCAGGATGTCAGCGACGAGATCCTGGCTGCGTTTCGAGATCGGCAGCGCGCGACGGCGCAGCCGGTCGACGAAATCGACCTGCTCGACCGGATCGATGCGCAAGGCGCCGGTGAGCCAGAATTGGTCGATGCCGCCGCCGATGTCGCGATTGCCGTAGTCGAACAGATCGACGTATTTCTGCATGCGCTCTTGCCCGATCCGGCGCGCGATCTCCTGATAGACCGGCACCGCGCTCACGAGAATCGCGCTGCGCAGCGTGTGGTCCTTGTTCCAGGCCTCGATCGGACGCTTCACGCCATCCCAGGGAAATACGTCCTTGTCGGGGTCAGTGACGACGCCAGTTTCGAGCGCGATCAGCGAGTTCGGAATCTTGAAGGTCGAAGCCGGCAGCTTCGCCTCGCCCGAACGTTCCTTGTCGCTGGCGACGATCAGATAGTCCTCGACCTTGTAGCCGACGAACGTCCCGGCCGTGTTGAGGTCGGTGAAGCGCTTTGCAAGGCTGTCACGGATCTCGTTGCGCGGCGGCGCGACGTGAGCGAGTGCGCGCGATGGCAGGATCGCGGCTGCGGCGAGAAGACCGAGAGTCGAACGGCGGGTGAGCAAGAGCGATGTCCGTTGAACGATAAAATGGACCCGACCATGAAGCCGTTATCGTGGTGAAACGATGACAGCTACCGCCTGCCCGACAGCCGCAGCACGAACACCAGTACTTCGGCGACGGCCTTGTAGAGGTCGGGCGGGATCTCCTCGCCGAGTTCGACCTTGGAGAGCGCGCCGGCCAGGATCTCGTTCTCCTCGATCGGGATGTCGTTGGCCTTGGCGATCTCGACGATTTTTTCGCCGATCGTGCCCTTGCCCTTGGCGACGACGACAGGCGCGTTGCTGCCCTTCTCGTAATGGAGCGCAATCGCAAGCTTCGACGGGTCGCTCATGTGGCGCGATCCAGGAAGTGGCCGGCACGGGCCGGTGTGGGCTGCGGCGGGGTGCCATCGCGGACCAGGATGTCGCCGGGCTTGAGCTCGGCCCTGGTCAGGGCCTGGTTGAGCTCGCCGATTCCGGCGCGGAGCTGCTGTGCGGTCGCCGGCCGCTCCGCCCACATCCGCACGAAGGTCTTGTCACCGTTCAGAGTAATCAAAGCGTGCACGGGGCCGGCCGGCTCGACATTGAGCGTGAAGCGCGCGCGCCAGGCGCGCTTGGCGGGATCGGCGGATTCATTGCCGCCGTCGCGCGAGATCTCGAACTGCGCCATTGCCGTGCCCTGCGGCGTTGCGAATGGAATCTCGAAATTCCACTGCGGCACGGTCGGATCGATCCTGTGACCGCCGGCGTCGGTGCGATCGGGGAGCGAAGCAACCTGCAGCAAGGTCTGGCGCGCGATCGCTGCATCGGTGTCGTCGAGCAGGCGATGCACGGTGGCAGCGAGCGGCGTATCCGGTACGAGTGACGGCGAGGCGATGGATTGCGGCGACGGCAGCGCGCCGCGAACCGGTGGTGGCGTCGCGCGCGCGGCGGCCTCGAAAATATGTCCGTCGGGCACGGCCTTGTTCGAGCCCGGCACGTTCCCCATCATGCGCGGCAGGTTTTGCGTGATCTCTTGCAGGAGACTGGCGGCAAGGCCTGCGGTCATGGTCCGCGGCATCGAGGCCTGCGGCGCACCGCCAGCGATGTCCGCCAACACAGAGGCTACGAGATTGGCGCTGCGCGGCATTTGCGGTGATTGGGCGATCTCAGGTTCGGTTGCGGTCAATGCGGCCTGTGCAGCCTGCGTCTGCGCGACAGCGACCTGCGGTGCCGCCACGGTATCAGCTGGAAGGGCGGCACCTTGCGCCTGTGGCGCCGTCTCGAGCGTTGTCAGAGTCTGCCGCAGCACCAGCAGCGCGGCTTTCAAATCCGGCATCGTTCCGGAGGACGGCGTCACGCCTGCGGCGAGCGAGGCCTCGAGGAGCAGCCCGGACTTCTGGAAGGCGGATTCGATATCGCCGCCATCGAGCCCGGTGTTGAGCGGCGTCTGCTGCGCCAGCACGCCCAGCATCGCCTGCTTCAGCCCCGCCGGAAGATCGCTGCCGGTGACGACCGCGGCCAGATTGGCGAACAGCGGCGCCTGGCTGCCCTGCTTTGTGACCGCCTCGGCCGAAGCTGCGGTAACGGCGACCTGCTCCGATGGCGTCAGCACGTTGCGTCCCGCGCTCGCCGACGGAGCAAGCGAGGGGCTGTCAACCAGCGAGGCCGCAGCCGGCGTCAGCGTGACCTGATCGGCGGTCGCCTCGCCGGCGCCGCCCATGACGGCGAGCCGGATGGTGCCGCCGTTCTGCGACACCGCAAGCTGGAGATTTTGTCCCGGTGTCAGCGACACCTCGGACATCACATCCATCGAGAGGTTGGCGATCGCGATCCGCACCAGATTATCGGCGAGCACGCTGACCACTCTGGCGTCGACCACGCTGCCGGCCTGCAGCACAAGATCGGGCGTCGCCGCGTCAGCAACAGGGCTGGCGGCACTGACGGGAAGAATCGAGCTTATCGGCGTCGGCATCGCGAGGGGCCCTGGAGCACGGGCCACCCTAACGCCTGCGTCGTAAACCTCTCGTTAAGGACCTTTGGCCGCAGGCGGCTTCACAGCGGCCAAAACCGCCACGGCAGCCTCGAAATCCCGCAGGCGGGCTGCGCGGCGGCCCGCCGCCTCCTCGTCCACGCCCCATTTCTCGGCATTCCAGTCCTCGTCGACATAAGCCGCCGCCCAGACCTGATCGGCGTCGCGTACGCCATGGGCTAGTGCCAGCGCCAGCAGGGCCGAGCCGGTGAGCGTGGTGATCACGTGGAGCGCGGCGACCGACCAGGCATCCCCCGGCAGCGCCGCACGCGCGGCCTGGAGCGCCTCCTCCGGCTGCGTAACATGCATGACGCCTTCGGACAGGATGAAATGCGCGCCGAGCGTCTCCGCGGCCCAGAACAGCACGGGGTCCCAATGCGCGGCCTCCCGGGCGACAAGTCCCTCGGGATGGCCGGCGCGATAAAACAGCAGATCGGACTGGAGGTATTTTGCGAGGTCGTCCGTGACCAGATCGACGCGGTCGACGACGCCCTCGACCACGCTGTTGGCGATCCGCGTCAGCGGCATGGTCATGGGCTTGATCGTCTCGTTCTGATCCGCCCACTCGGCAGCCACTGCGTCGGCCAGCGCGCGCGAGGGGATCACCACCTGGCGCCCGGAGGGCGTTCGGATCGCCTTGCCATCGAGGGTGATGGCGAAGCCGTCCTCGGCCTCGGTTACCCCTGCCTCCTTGTAGAAACGCTTGCGCAACGGCACGCGCGTGGCCTGGCGGACCAACTCCTGCGGATCGAGCGGGGATCGCCCCGCAGCTTCATCGAACAATTCGCGCATCTTGTTTCGGTCCCTGCCCAGTCACCAACCCTTCAACCGCCCCCGTTCAACTACTCTTCAGGCGCGTTCTCGATCGGATCAAACCGGCTTGCGTCGAGTCCGAGCAGGTTCCACGACTGCTGCATGTGCTGCGGCAGCGGCGCGGTGGCATCGATGAAGCCGCCGCGCGGATGCGGGATGACGATGCGGCGTGCCAGCAGGTGCAGCCGGTTTTGCAGGCCGCCCGGCAGCTGCCAGTTCTCGATGTTGAAATATTTGGGATCGCCGACGATGGGGTGGCCGATATGTTCCATGTGGGCGCGCAGCTGGTGGGTGCGCCCCGTCACCGGCTTCAGCGACACCCAGGTCAGCTTGTTGCCGGCGGTCTCGACCACCGCATAGTATGTCACAGCGTGGCTTGCGCCCTCGTCGCCATGCTGGGCGATGCGCATGATGGTGTCGTCCTCGCTCTCTTCCTTGGCAAGGAATGTCGAGATGCGGCCCTGCTTCGGCTTCGGTAGCCCCGGCACCAGCGCCCAATAGGTTTTTCGCGCCGACCGCGAACGGAACGCGCCGGTCAGATGCGAGGCGGCAAAGCGCGTCTTGGCGACCAGGAGACAGCCCGACGTCTCCCTGTCGATGCGATGCACGAGGCGCGGCTTCTGGCCCTTGGAATCGCGCATCACCTCCAGCATCTGGTCGATGTGTCGCGTCATGCCCGAGCCGCCCTGCACGGCGAGACCGGCCGGTTTGTTCAGGACGAGAACGTCGTCGTCCTCATAGATCGTCATCTCCTTCAGCGCGGCAAGCGTCTTTTGCGCCGCCTCCGACTGCGGGTTGGGTGCCTTCGGCGTGTCGAGCTTCAACGGCGGAATGCGGACGCTCTGACCCTCCTCCAGGCGGTCCTTGCTGTCGACGCGCTTGCCGTCGACGCGCAGCTCGCCTTTGCGAACGACGCGCTGGATGTGGGAGAATGAGAGGCCGGGAAAGTGCGCTTCAAGGAAGCGATCGACGCGCATGTTGTTCTCGTCGGCTGTCACCTTGACGGTCTGCACCTTGGTCGGCAGCAATGCCTCGACGGGCTTTGCAGCAACCGGCGTTTCCTGCACAACAGCTTTGGGCGCGCGCCGTTCGTTGCGCTCGGCCGCAAATCGCGGCGGCTTCCCGCCTGGCTTCGCCCCAGGCCGCGGCCCCGCCGCCTTGGCGCTGCGCGCCTTGAACGGACGCGCCTCCTTGCGCTCGTCGCGCTCGCGAGGTTTCGGGTTCATTCTCTTGATGCGGCGGCTCATGCGGTTTTTCCAAGCTTTCGTGTCGACTGCACCGTCGCGCGGCGCGGCAGCGACGCAACCTGCGCCCCCACCTCTTCTTCCGCGAGGCGCAGCTCATATTGCTGCTGCAGGTCCATCCAGAACTGCGGGCTGGTGTCGAACCAGTGACCAAGACGCAACGCCGTATCGGCCGTGATTCCGCGCTGTCCATTGATGATGCCGGTGATCCGGTTCACGGGTACATCGACCTGACGCGCGAGTTCTGCGGCGGAGATGCCGAGTTGTCGCAGTTCTTCGGCAAGGTGTTCACCGGGATGTATGGGCGTGCGGGGCATGGCGATTTCTTGGCCGGACTAGCGTGAATTACGCGTTACGTAAACCGTAAATCGAACCCTGCAGCAAGCCCGAAAGGGTTAGGCCCCACCCCGCTCCTTCCGCAACTTCGCCCAATAATCCAGCCGCTTCCTGATCTCCCGCTCGAACCCGCGGTCGGGCGGGTCGTAAAAGGTCTGGCGGCCCAGCGCATCCGGGAAGTAATCCTGGCCGGAGAAGGCGTCGGGGGCGTCATGGTCGTATTCGTAAGATGCGCCGTAGCCTTCCGACTTCATCAGCTTGGTCGGCGAGTTGAGGATGTGTTTCGGCGGCAGCAGCGAGCCGGCCTGCTTTGCGACCTGCATCGCCTTGCCGAAGGCGGTGTAGACGGCATTCGATTTCGGTGCGGTGGCGAGATAGACCACCGCCTGCGCGATCGCGAGCTCGCCCTCGGGATGACCGAGGAAGTCGAAGGCATCCTTGGCGGCGTTGGCGATGACCAGCGCCTGCGGATCGGCAAGCCCTATATCCTCGACAGCCATGCGCACGACGCGGCGGGCCAGAAACAGCGGATCCTCGCCGGCATCGAGCATGCGCGCGAGATAATACAGCGCGGCATCGGGATCGGAGCCCCGCACCGACTTATGCAGCGCCGAGATCAAATTGTAATGGCCGTCGGCCGACTTGTCGTAGATCGGCGCGCGGCGCTGCAAAATCTCCTGCAACTGCGCGGCGTCGAAAATCTCGTCCTTGCGCGCGGCGCGCCAGACTTCCTCGACGAGCGTCAGCGACGCGCGGCCGTCGCCATCGGCCATGCGCACCAGCACGGCGCGCGCTTCCTCGTCGAGGGGCAGCTTGCGGCCCTCGACCTCCTCGGCATGCGCAAACAGCTTTTCGATCGCGGCCGCGTCGAGCGAGCGAAACACCAGCACGCGCGCCCGGGACAGAAGCGCCGCGTTGAGCTCGAATGACGGATTTTCGGTGGTAGCGCCGACCATCACCACTGTGCCATCTTCCATGACGGGCAGAAACGAATCCTGCTGGGCGCGGTTGAAGCGATGCACCTCGTCGACGAACAGCAGCGTGCCCTTGCCCATCTCGCGGCGTGCACGCGCCGCCTCAAAGGCCTTCTTCAAATCGGCGACGCCGGAGAACACCGCGGAGATCTGCTCGAAATGCAGATCGGTGGCGTCCGCGAGCAGCCGCGCCACCGTGGTCTTGCCGGTGCCGGGCGGGCCCCAGAACACCAGCGAGCCCAGCGTGCGCGTCTCCAGCATGCGCGTCAGCGCGCCGTCGGGACCCAGGATGTGATCCTGGCCGACGACCTCCGAGAGCGCGCGCGGCCGCAGCCGATCCGGCAGCGGATGCGGAGCCTCGTGATCGAGCCCCGCCGCGGCGAAGAGAGTTGGCGTCTCCTGTGGTCGTTTCGGACTCATCCGCCCAGCGTGACGTTGATCTGCTGGCCGCCGCGCACCAGCGTGATGCGCCAGATGCGCTGGCGCTCGGCCGCCGCCTTTTCGAGATCGCTGGTCTTGCTGATCTTTTGGTTGTTGACCGCCAGGATGACGTCGCCCTTCTGGAAGCCGACATTCGCGGCCGCGCTGTCGCCGCCGAGATCGGTGACCACGACGCCTTCGGTGTCGGCATCCAAATGCAGCTCGTCGGCGAGCGCCGGGGTGATGGTCGAGACCTTCGCGCCTTGGAGAGGCGAGCGCGCGGTAATGACGAGCTCGTTGCGGCCGGCATCGGGCGCGGCGTCCAGCGCCACCGTCAGCTTAATCGGCTTGCCGCCGCGCTGCACGTCGATCTGCGCCGTGCCGCCGAGCGGCCGTGTGGCGAAACGATAGTCGAAGGCGTTGGGATCATCCACGGTCTGGCCGTCGATCGAGACGATCAGGTCGGAGGATTTCAGCCCGGCCTTCGCCGCCGGTCCGTTCGGAACGACGCTTGCGACCAGCGCACCGGTCGGCGAACGCAGCCCGAGGCTCTCGGCGATCTCCGGCGTCACCGCCTGCAATTTCGCCCCTAACCAGGGCCGCTTCACCGCCTTGCCCCCGCCCTTGGCGGAGGCGACGACGACGCGCACCATGTTGGCGGGGATGGCGAAGCCGATGCCCTGCGAGCCGCCGGAGCGCGAATAGATCGCGGTGTTGATGCCCGCGAGCCTGCCGTTCATGTCGACCAACGCGCCGCCGGAATTGCCGGGATTGATCGCCGCGTCGGTCTGGATGAAGAACTGGTAGTCGGTGATACCGACCTGCGTGCGCGCCAAGGCCGAGATGATGCCGTGAGTCACGGTCTGGCCGACGCCGAAGGGATTGCCGATCGCCATCACGACGTCGCCGACCAGCAGCTCGTCCGAATTGGTGAATTCGAGAGCCGGAAACTTCTCCTTGGTGTCCTTCAGACGCAGCACCGCGAGATCGCTGCGAGAGTCCTTCAGCACGATCTCGGCCTCGAACTCACGCTTGTCCGACAGCGACACCTTGACCTGGTCGGCGCCTTCGATGACATGGACGTTGGTGACGACGAGCCCGGACGCATCGACGATCACGCCCGAACCGAGCGAGCGCTGCACCTGCTCCTGCTGCTGGCCAGGCACGCCGAAGAAGCGGCGGAAGATCGGGTCGTCGAGCAGCGGGTTGCGGTTCTGCACCACCTTGGCGGCATAGACGTTGACGACCGCCGGCTGCACCCGCTGCACGATCGGCGCATAGGACAGCCGCAGTTCGGCGGGCGAGGACGGCACTCGGCGGTCCTGCGCGGCGGCCGGATTGAAGTTGGCCGAAAAGGCTATGCACAGTGCCGTGACGACGGCGGTCCAGGTCGATCGAAACATTCCTACCTCTTGGAAAAGACGCCGGAATATAGGCGCGTTCGCCCCCCAATAGAAGGGCGCCCGGCGCCATATTCGCCCCCCTTTTTGGTGTGTCCGGCCTGCAAGCTGTGCGTGCGAAATGGCAATTTGCCGGGGCTGTGGATTGGCATGATGTGCGTCATCTTGCATGGTGGTGCAAGGCGGATTCGGTTGCGGCGAATTTACACCAGTGGGAACCGCGCAACCGGGCGCAGCGTCGCGGGGCAGTCATCGATCACACCTAGGCTCTCCGCCAGCGACTTGGGGAAGTTCGTCAAACGATGGAGTCATGACGTGAGCAGGACAAGAATTGCAGCCACGGCGATTGGTCTCGCCGCCGCACTGGCAGCTTCGCAGGCCCAGGCCCAATCGGCGAGCAGCAGCGACCAGGAGATCGCGCTCCTGAAGCAGCAGTTGAAGATGCTGGAGCAGAAGCTCGACAAGCTCCAGAGCCAGACCGCCGCGAATACCGCGGCGACGGCGAAGGCCAGGCTTGAGGCGAAGGCGGAGGCGAAAGCCGAAGCGCGGTCCGAAGCGAAGGCCGTCGTCGCCAACGCCAACGCGGCGATCCCGCTCAAGGGACCAGCGCCCGCATCCGGCGTCGTCGTGACGATGCCGAACAACCGGCCCACTATCTGCACTGCCGATGGAGCAAACTGCGTCGGAATCACAGGCCGCGTGCATTGGGATGTCGGCGGCTATGACTATCGGCCCAACACGGGGGCGACCGTGCCGCAAAAGCTCGACAGCGGCGAGAACGTCCGCCGCGCGCGCATCGGTCTCGCCGGCAAGTTCTTCAATGACTGGAATTTCGCGCTGATCTACGACTTCGGCGGCTCCTCCGACGGATTTGGCGGCGCAGCTCCGGGTTCGCTGCCCGGCGGCGGCGTCTCCGGCGTCGAGAACGCCTATCTCAGCTACACCGGCTTGAAGCCATTCGGCGGCAAGATGGCCATCGAAGGCGGCATCATGGACCTGCCCTACACGCTCGATGAGGCCACGAGCTCCAACGACATCATGTTCATGGAGCGCGCCTCGGCGGGCATCGTTGCCACCAGCATCGCCGCAGGCGACTTCCGCTCGGCTGTCGGCACGCGCTGGTACAACGACGTGTTCTGGGCGGGCGGCTATGTTACCGGTCCCGCTACCGGTGCGATCCACTCAGCCTCGAGCGTTGCGCCGAACGGCACCACGGAACAATACGGCGCGGTCGCCCGTGTCGCCGGCCAGGTCGTCAGCGGCAAAGACTACTCAGTCCATCTCGGCGGCAATGCCGAATGGCTGATCCAGCCGACGCGCAATCTGGTGACGGGTGCACAGACGGTGACGCTGAGCGATCGTCCGGAACTGCGCATCGATCCCACGGCACTGGCTACGACCAGCGCAATCGCCAATGCCTCCGGCGCGCAGGTCTACAGCGTCGAAGCGGCCGCCACCTATGGACCGCTGATCCTGCAAGGCGAGTATTTCTGGTACAACATCGATCGCAGCGCCAATACCGGCCTGCCGCCGCTGGGTGCGCCGAGCCTCAAATTCCAGGGCGGCTACGCGCAGGCCGGCTACGTGCTGACGGGCGAGAGCCGCAGTTACAATGCGGCGAATGCGGCCTATGGCGGCGTTAAGCCAGCGCACCCGTTCTCGCTCGAGGGCGGTGGCTGGGGCGCGTGGGAAATCGCGGGACGGTTCTCCACGGTCGACCTCAACGATCAGCTCGGAACCGCCACCGGCGTCGCAGGCGGCCGGCAGACCGTCTACACGGCGGCGCTGAACTGGTACGTCAACGGCAACGTCCGTTTCATGCTGGACTATCTGCATGGCACGGTGTCGAGGCAGGCCTCGCCGGTCTCGACCGCCGATGTCGGCTCGAAATTCGATGCGGTCGCGATGCGGACGCAGTTCGCGTTCTAGGTCTCGCCTGTCGTCCCGGGGCGCCAAAATGCGAACCCGGGACCCAGCATCTGCAACGCTATCTGAAGGAGACACGCCATGAAGGCCGTCGGCTACAGGAAGTCGCTTCCGATCGAGGATCAGGACGCGCTGATCGATTTCGAGACCGCAAAGCCCGAACCGAAGGGCCGTGATATCCGCGTGGCCGTGAAGGCGATCTCGGCCAATCCGGTCGATTACAAGGTGCGCAAGCGCGCAGCCCCGCCAGAGGGCGAGACGAAGATTCTGGGCTATGACGCGGCCGGCGTGGTCGACGCCGTCGGTCCGGACGTCACGCTGTTCAAGCCGGGCGATGAGGTGTTTTACGCCGGCTCGATCCTGCGCCAGGGTACCAATTCCGAATTCCATCTCGTCGACGAGCGCATCGTCGGCAACAAGCCGAAGAGCCTGTCGTTTGCGCAGGCCGCCGCCCTACCCCTCACCTCCATCACCGCCTGCGAGCTGTTATTCGATCGGCTCGGTGCGGTGCCCGGCAAGAGTGTTGATCCGCGCACGCTCTTGATCACGGGCGGCGCCGGCGGTGTCGGCTCCATCCTGATCCAGCTTGCACGCCGCCTCACCGGCCTTACGGTTGTCGCGACCGCGACGCGACCGGAGTCGCAAAAATGGTGCCTCGATCTCGGCGCGCATGCGGTGATCGACCACGGCAAGCCGATGAAGGAGCAGATCGAGAAGCTCAAGCTGCCGCCGGTCGCGCTGGTGGCGAGCCTCACCTTCACCGACCAGCACTACAAGAGCATCGCCGAATTCATGGCACCGCAGGGCAAGTTCGGCCTGATCGACGATCCCCCGGAATTCACCGTGAGCGCGTTCAAGGGCAAGGCGATCTCGGTGCACTGGGAATCGATGTTCACGCGCTCCTCGTTCCAGACCGCCGACATGATCGCGCAGCATCATCTGCTCAACGATGTCGCCGACCTCATCGACAAGGGCGTGCTGCGCACGACGCTCGACCAGACCTTTGGCACGATCAACGCGATCAATCTCAAGCGCGCGCATGCACTGCTCGAGAGTGGCAAGTCGCGCGGCAAGATCGTGCTGGAGGGGTGGTAGGTCCTAGCTCGAACCGGGCGCCGCATTCGTCTCCGGCGGACGCGTCGCCCGCTCGATAAAGCCCTTGGCGAGCGCGTGGTAGATCCCTTCCTCGCAGATCATCCGCGATGTGGCATGTGCAATCAGGGCGGCGGCCATCAACGGCACCACCATGGCGTGGTTGTCGGTCATCTCGGTCACGATGACAAAAGCGGTGATCGGCGCCTGCACTACACCTGCAAAATACGACACCATGCCAAGCAGCATGATCGCGCCGACCGGAGCGTCGTGGAAGAAGGACGCGATATTGCTGCCGAGGCCGGCTCCAACGGCGAGTGACGGCGAAAAAATTCCGCCGGGTATGCCACTGATTGCCGCGAAGGTGGTGGCGAGAAGCTTGAGGATGCCGAAGTCCTGCGGCAGCGGTCCGCCCTGCTCCAGGGCCGTCTTTACCTGCTGGTAGCCTGTGCCATAGATCGTATCGCCGGAGACAAGGCCGCAGATCGCGACCGCCAATCCGCACGCAAGCGCGAACCACAGAGGGTGGCCCTTCACCGCGCGTCCGAACGGATGGGCCAAGCCGCGCGCCATAATGATGACGATACGGCTGAAGATGCCGCCAGCCAAACCGCCGACCACGCCGCACACCGGAACCGCCAGCCAGTCGACGCCGGGGGCCAGCGACATCGCACTGCTGCCGAAATAGGCGTAGTTGCCCATCAGCGCGAGCGAGGTCAGGCCGGCCGCGATCACCGCCGCAATGATGAGGCTGCTGGTACGTGTCTCGAAAGCACGGCTCATCTCCTCGATGCCGAAGACGATTCCCGCCAGCGGTGTGTTGAAGGCGGCCGCGACGCCGGCGGCCGCGCCGGCCAGGATCAATCCGGGCTGGCGGCGTGGCGAGACGCGGCCGAGGGCGAACATGATGGAAGCGCCGACTTGAACGCTCGGTCCTTCCCGGCCGACGGAGCCGCCGCATAGCAGGCCGAACAAGGTGAGGATCACTTTTCCGATCGCGATTCGGATCGAGACCAGGCTCTCGCGCGCCGCCTGGTCGGTCAGATGCCGCGCGGCGATCGCCTGGGGAATGCCGCTGCCCTGTGCGTTCGGGAACAGCCGGGTGGTCAGATAGGCCGAGAGCATGAAGCCGAGAGGTGTCACCGCGAGTACGACGTAGCGCGACTGAGCCAACAGCAGCGCAAAGGCGTGCTGGGCGAGATCGGCGAGCTGGGCCAGCACCACCGCCGCGGCGCCAACCCCGATCCCACCGAGCACGAAGATCGCCCGCCGCTGCCATCGCGCGGATGTCAGCCTGAACAGGCGTTTATGGCGGGTCGACAGGGGCCAGAGCATGAGCCGTTTTAGCCGGTCACGTCGCGAATTGAAGGGGCAAGCGAGCAGACCAGCTAGACTGGAACCACGCCTTCGACGAACATCAACCGTCGCTCCAGCGCCGTTTGCCGCAGCTTTAGCGCTTCGGCATATTCCACTGACGCGTACCATTCCTGCGCCCGCGCCATCGATGGGAACTCCACGATGATGATGGTCTTGGGCGGCGGGCCGCCCTCCACCACCTCAGTGGCGCCGCCACGCACGAGATAGCGGCCGCCATATTGCGCGATGGTTGCCGCGGCCAACGTGCGATAGGCTTCCATCGCGGCTCTGTCGCGCACCTCGACCTCGGAGATCACGTAGGCCGGCATGCGCAGGCCTCAGGCAATCGTGTTGACGATGCCGCCCTCGGCACGCAGCGCCGCACCGTTGGTCGCGGACGCTTCCTTCGAGGCGACATAGACCACCATGTTGGCGATCTCGTCGACGCTGGCGAAGCGCTGGATCAGCGAGCTCGGGCGATGCTGCTTGACGAAATTGGCCGCGGCCTCATCGACCGACTGGCCGTTCTGCTTGGCAAGATCCTTCACGAACGTCTCGACGCCCTCCGACATTGTCGGGCCCGGCAGCACGGAATTGACGGTGACGCCGGTGCCGCGGGTGAGCTGCGCCAGGCCCCGCGCGACCGAGAGCTGCGCCGTCTTGCTCATTCCATAGTGGATCATCTCGACGGGAATGTTGAGCCCGGACTCCGAGGAGATGAAGACGATGCGGCCCCAGTTGCGCTTGAGCATGCCCTTCATATACGCGCGCGAGAGACGCACGCCGCTCATGACGTTGACCTCGAAGAAGCGGCTCCAGTCCTCGTCCGGAATGTCGAAAAAGTCCTTCGGCTCGAAGATGCCGGCATTGTTGATGAGGATATCGACGTCTGGCAGCGCCGCGGCCAGCGCCTTGCAGCCGGCAGCGGTCGAGACATCGGCAGCGATGCCGCGGACCTTCCCGCCCACACCTTCCAGCTTGCGCACGGCGGCATCGACCTTGTCCTGGCCGCGTCCGTTGATCACGACGCTCGCACCCGAGCCGGCAAGGCCCTTGGCGATGGCGTGGCCGATACCAGCGGTCGAGCCGGTCACGAGGGCGGTCTTTCCGGAAAGGTCGATGTTCATGCGTGATCTCCGTTGATGCTGGCGGAGATATTGGGCGCTGCCGGCACGATAGCAATCGGCACTCACCGACGCGTGAGAGCAGGACGCAACCAACGAGGACGGCCAATAAAAAAGCGGCGCCCGAAGGCGCCGCTTTCTGAAAACTCTCTGCCGGTCGGCTTACGCCGCCTCGGCTTCCTTCTCCTGCACCGGACCGGAGTCCTGGCCCTTGGCATCGACGTCGCGGTCGACGAACTCGATCACGGCCATCGGGGCGTTGTCGCCGTAGCGGAAGCCGGCCTTGATGATGCGGGTGTAGCCACCCTGGCGATCCTTGTAGCGGGGCGCGAGGGTGTCAAACAGCTTCCTGACCTGATCCTTGTCGCGCATTTCGGAGATGGCCTGGCGGCGCATGGCCAGCCCGCCCTTCTTGCCGAGGGTAATCAGCTTCTCGACGATCGGACGCAATTCCTTCGCCTTCGGCAGCGTGGTGACGATCTGCTCGTGCTTGATCAGCGCGGCGCACATGTTGGCGAACATCGCGCGGCGATGCTCGGCGGTGCGGTTGAGCTTACGATGAACCTTGCCGTGACGCATTTATCTATTCCTTGAATTTCATTCGTCGCGACGGTTCGTCGGACCAGTTGCTCAGGTGGGCTGCCTGCGTTCGCCCGCTAAGGCGCGATGAATTCGCGCCTCAGCCTGTCGTCGTTCGGATCAGTAGTGATCCTCGAAGCGCTTGGCGAGCTCGTCGATGTTCTCCGGCGGCCAGCCCGGCACTTCCATGCCGAGGTGCAGACCCATCTGGGCCAACACTTCCTTGATCTCGTTCAGCGACTTGCGGCCGAAGTTCGGAGTGCGGAGCATTTCGGCTTCGGACTTCTGCACGAGGTCGCCGATGTAGACGATGTTGTCGTTCTTCAAGCAGTTGGCCGAACGCACCGACAGCTCGAGCTCGTCCACCTTCTTGAGGAAGGCCGGGTTGAAGGCGAGGTCCGGGATGATCTCTTGGGCGACTTCCTTGCGCGGCTCTTCGAAGTTGACGAACACGTTGAGCTGATCTTGCAGGATGCGCGCAGCGTAGGCGACGGAATCATCAGGCGTCAGCGCGCCGTTGGTCTCGATCGTCATGGTCAGCTTGTCGTAGTCGAGGATCTGGCCCTCGCGGGTGTTCTCGACCTTGTAGGAGACCTTGCGGACCGGCGAGTACAGGCTATCGACCGGGATCAGGCCGATCGGTGCGTCCTCGGGGCGGTTGCGCTCGGCGGGAACGTAGCCCTTGCCGGTTGCGACCGTGAACTCCATGCGGATCTCGGCGCCCTCGTCGAGCGTGCAGATCTGCAGGTCGGGATTGAGCACGACGACGTCGCCCACGGTCTGGATGTCGCCGGCGGTGACGACGCCCGGGCCGGACTTCTTGACGACCATGCGCTTGGGGCCTTCGCCCTGCATCTTGATCGAGATGTCCTTGATGTTGAGCACGATGTCGGTGACGTCCTCACGGACGCCCGCGATCGAGGAGAACTCGTGCAGCACGCCGTCGATGTGCACCGACTGCACTGCCGCGCCCTGGAGCGAGGACAGCAGGATGCGGCGCAGCGCGTTGCCGAGCGTCTGGCCGAAGCCGCGCTCGAGCGGTTCGGCGACGATGGTCGCGAAACGGGTCGGATCGCTGCCGGGCTGTACCTGCAGCTTGTTCGGCCGAATCAGTTCTTGCCAATTTTTCTGGATCGTCACTGTTTCACCCATACAGGCCAGTCAGACTGCTGTTGCAGGCACTGGCGTTGGAGAAAGGCCGCAGATCATTTCCACGGCTTTGCAAAAAGTCATCGCGGGCGCCGATGCGCCCGCAATCTGGTATCAAACGCGCCGACGCTTACGGGGACGGCAACCGTTGTGCGGGATCGTGGTCACGTCGCGGATCGAGGTGACGGTGAAGCCCGCGGCCTGCAGCGCCCGGAGCGCCGATTCGCGGCCCGAACCGGGACCGGCGACTTCGACTTCCAGCGTGCGCATGCCGTGCTCTTGCGCCTTCTTCGACACGTCCTCGGCGGCAACCTGTGCGGCATACGGGGTCGACTTGCGCGAGCCCTTGAAGCCCATCGTGCCGGCGGAGGACCAGGCAATCGTGTTGCCCTGCGCGTCGGTGATGGTGATGGTCGTGTTGTTGAACGACGAGTTCACGTGCGCGACGCCGGAGGCGATGTTCTTGCGCTCACGACGACGAACGCGGGTGGCTTCCTTGCCCATAGACTACCTTTCCTGAAGATCTCAAACGCCGCCGTAATGCCAGCGGCTACACCTGTGGAACGAAAGGCGCGTGGCGAACGGGTCATCCCCGGGTCGCCACACGCCGTGATTGGATGCGAAAACTTACTTCTTCTTGCCGGCGATGGCCTTGGCCGGACCCTTGCGCGTACGCGCATTGGTGTGGGTACGCTGGCCACGCACCGGCAGACCGCGACGATGGCGCAGGCCGCGGTAGCAGCCGAGATCCATCAGACGCTTGATGTTGATGCCGACCTCACGACGCAAATCGCCCTCGACGAGATAGTCGCGGTCGATCACTTCGCGGATCTGAAGCACTTCGGCGTCGCTGAGCTGATTGACCCGACGATCGTCTGGGATCTTCACCTTCTCCATGATCTCACCGGCGATCTTCTGACCGATGCCATGGATGTACTGGAGCGCGATCAGCACGCGCTTGTTGGTCGGGATGTTCACGCCGGCAATACGGGCCACGGCCTTCTCTCCTGTCGCCAATCCCTCGTCAGGAATCGGGCTTTAAGTGCTTGGTTTCTCGGGCAGGTGTTCACAAACGCGAACACGACGCCCACCCCTGGTCTTCCTGGGGCCCGGCATCGTTTGAAACTATCCGACTTGGATGCGGGGCTTATTAGGGGATTCAGGGGGCTTTCGTCAACCGCTGCTAGCGCTTAGCTCGCCTTTTCGTGACCTTTTTTGCGGCCTTTTTGGCACCTTTCTTGACAGCCTTCCTGGCGGTCTTTTTGGCTGCCTTCTTCTTTCCTACCTTCTTGGCGGCTTTCTTGACGATTCTCTTGCCTGCCTTCGTCGCCTTCTTGGCCGCCTTCTTGGATTTCGCAGCCTTTTTGGCCGCTTTCACGGGCGTTTTGGCCGATTTCTTAGCAGTCTTGGCCTTTCTGGCCGGGGCCGCCTTGGCCGCGCTCCGGGCGCGGGTCTTGCCATGTGTCTTGGGCTCGACCGCCCCGAGCGCCAGGAGCTGGCGATGGATGGCGCGGGTGACCTCGTCGATGGCCATCATGCCGTCGATGGTCGAGAGCTTCCGCCGCTCGGAATAGTAGTGAATCAGCGGCTCCGTCTGGTTGCGGTAGCTGGCGAGTCGCTTGGTGAGGACTTCCGGAGTGTCGTCGAGCCGGACCTCCTCCCCGCGCTCGCGCATCTGGGCGACGCGAGTCTCGACACGGTTCAGGAGCGCGCTCTCGTTGACGCGGAGCTCGATCACGGCATCGAGCTTGAGGTGCTTGTGCTTGAGCAGCTCATCCAGCGCCTCGGCCTGCGGCACGGTCCGCGGGAAACCGTCGAGGATAAAACCGTTCTTGGCATCCGGCTGATCGATCCGATCGGAGATGATTCCGACCACGACATCGTCTGGCACGAGGCCGCCGCTGGCCATGATCTCCTTGGCCTTGAGACCGACCGGCGTTCCGGCCGCCACCGCTGCACGCAACATCTCGCCGGTCGAGAGCTGGACGATGCCATAGCGCTGCACCAGCAGCTGCGCCTGGGTGCCCTTGCCCGATCCCGGCGGCCCCAGAAGTATGATTCTCATCGGCGTACGCCCCCCGATTGGTGCGCGATACGTCGTGCACCTGTGTTTTGAAGTCCAGTTACAGTGCAAATCATAATCAGCGCCGCACCGCTACCCATATCATAGGGGAGCAGATGGCCGGACGCCAAGAAGCCTTTGAGACCAGTGCTTGGAGATAAGTGCTTGCACGACAGTAAGAGCGGCTTTGCCGAGGCGACCGAATGGCCGGCTCGCCGTCCGCGCGCGTTGCACGCGCGGCGAATCGGCGGCGGCAATTGCGCCGCCCGAGAGGACGCCGCGCTTAACGGCGGCGGCCGCGCAGCTTCGACTTCCGGATCAGGCCTTCGTACTGATGCGCCAGGAGATAGCCCTGCACCTGTGCCACCGTGTCCATGGTGACGCTGACGACGATCAGCAGCGAAGTGCCGCCAAAGTAGAACGGCACCGACGCGTAGGAGATCAGGATTTCTGGAATCAAGCAGACGATCGCGAGATAGACCGCGCCGAGCACGGTGATGCGCGACAGCACGTAGTCGATATATTCCGCGGTACGCTCGCCCGGGCGGATACCCGGAATGAAGCCGCCGTGCTTCTTCAGATTGTCCGCAGTCTCGGTCGGATTGAACACGATCGCGGTGTAAAAGAAGGCGAAGAACACGATCAGCGCCAGATACATGATCAGGAACAGCGGACGGCCGTGGCCGAGCTGGGTGGTGATCCACTGGAACCATTCCGGCCCGCTGCCCGCATTGAAGTTCGCAACCGTGGTCGGCAGCAGCAGCAGTGAGGACGCGAAGATCGGCGGGATCACGCCCGAGGTGTTGAGCTTGAGCGGCAGATGCGAGGACTGCCCCTCGAACATCTTGTTGCCGACTTGGCGCTTCGGATACTGGATCAAGAGCCGGCGCTGGGCGCGCTCCACGAACACGATGAAGGCGATCACGGCCACCGCCATGACGATGACGACCAGAATCAGGCCGGTCGACATCGCACCCTGACGGCCGAGTTCGAGCATGTTGGCGAGCGCCGCGGGCAGCTCGGCGACGATGCCGGAGAGAATGATCAGAGAAATGCCGTTGCCGATGCCGCGCGAGGTGATCTGCTCGCCCAGCCACATCAGGAACATGGTGCCGCCGGTCAGCGTGATCGCCGTCGACAGGCGGAAGAACATGCCGGGGTCGCTGACGACGTTGCCGGCGCCTTCGAGGCCCACTGCGATGCCGTAGGACTGGAACGCGGCCAGGATCACCGTGAGATAACGGGTGTACTGGTTCAGCAGCTTGCGGCCGGACTCGCCTTCCTTCTTCAGCGCCTCGAGCTGCGGCGAGACGGTGGTCAGGAGCTGGATGATGATGGAGGCCGAGATGTACGGCATGATGTTCAGCGCAAAGATCGCCATGCGGTGAATGCCGCCGCCGGCGAACATGTTGAACATGCCGAGGATGCCGCCCGCCTGGGAGCGGAACACCTGCTCCCAGATGTTGGGATCGATGCCGGGGAGCGGGATGTAGGTCCCGAGCCGATAAACGAGCAGCGCACCCAGGGTAAACCAGATGCGCTTCTTCAGTTCGTCGGCCTTGGCAAACGCACCGAAATTGAGATTGGCTGCCAGTTGTTCCGCTGCAGAGGCCATCTTGGACTTTCTCCCGCCGCTTATTGCGCCGTTATGCCCGCGGCCGGGCTACATTATACCGGACACCGGACATTATCTGGGGCTACGGCTTCGATAAGTCCATCGTCCCGCATGCGTAAAGGCCCGCGAGCCGCGGGCCGATGACGCAGTTGTTACGCCGCCTCGCCTTCTTCCTTGGCAGGCGCGAGGATCTTCACCGAACCGCCGGCCTTCTCGACTGCCGCAATCGCGGTCTTCGAGGCGCCGTGCACTTCGATGTTGAGCTTGGCCTTGAACTCGCCACGGCCGAGCAGCCGCAGGCCACCCTTGGCGCGGCGCAGCACGCCGGCCTTGACCAGGGATTCGACGTTCACGACGCTGCCGGTGTCGATCTTCTTGGCATCGACCGCGTCCTGGAGCCGGTCGAGATTGATCTCGGCGAACTCCACACGGAAGATGTTGTTGAAGCCGCGCTTAGGCAGACGACGATGCAAGGGCATCTGGCCGCCTTCGAAACCCTTGATGCGCACGCCCGAACGCGCGGTCTGGCCCTTGCCACCGCGGCCGGCCTGCTTGCCCTTGCCCGAACCAATGCCGCGGCCGACGCGCATACGCTTCTTGCGCGAGCCGGCATTGTCGGCGATATCGCTGAGCTTCATCGCCCTGCTCCTTGTTTCTTGCGCATGACCTTCACCGAAAACGGGTCCCGCTCCGGGATCGTGCGCCTTTGCTTACTTCTCGTCGACGATGCGAACGAGATGGTGAACTTTCAAGATCATGCCACGGACCGCCGGGGTGTCCGGCAGTTCGCTGGTGCGGCCGATCTTGTTGAGCTTGAGCCCGATCAGCGTCGAGCGCTGCGAGTGATGGCGGCGGATCGCGCTGCCGGTCTGCTCGATCTTGATCGTCTTTGCGGTCGTAACGGCACTCTTGGCCATGGGCGTCTACTCCGAAAAGCTTGCGTTATTCGGCAACCGCCTCGGCGTCACCACCGATACGGCGGGACTGGAGGGTGGACACCTTGATATTGCGGCGGG
Organism: Bradyrhizobium sp. i1.15.2; assembly: GCF_040548425.1. Classification (NCBI taxonomy): domain Bacteria; kingdom Pseudomonadati; phylum Pseudomonadota; class Alphaproteobacteria; order Hyphomicrobiales; family Nitrobacteraceae; genus Bradyrhizobium; species Bradyrhizobium sp. i1.15.2. Next base: position 27,139 of record NZ_JBEPRQ010000030.1, read on the forward strand.
CAGCGACCGAGCGCGGCGAATCCTGATGCTTCAGCGCATCGAAGGTCGCGCGAACCATGTTGTACGGGTTCGACGAGCCGATCGACTTCGCAACCACGTCCTGGACGCCGAGCGTCTCGAACACGGCGCGCATCGGGCCGCCGGCGATGATGCCGGTACCGGCCGGAGCTGCGCGCAGGTAAACACGGCCCGCGCCATGACGGCCGGCGATGTCGTGATGCAGCGTGCGGCCCTCGCGCAACGACACGCGGGTCAGGTTGCGCTTGGCGGATTCGGTTGCCTTGCGGATCGCCTCGGGCACTTCGCGCGCCTTGCCGTGACCGAAGCCGGCGCGGCCCTTCTGGTCGCCGATCACGACCAGCGCTGCGAAACCGAAGCGCTTGCCGCCCTTGACGACCTTGGCGACGCGATTGATGTGGACGAGCTTGTCGACGAACTCGCTGTCGCGCTCTTCCCTGCGTTCACGTCCGCCGCCGCGTTGATCGCGTCCACCACGTTGTTCGCGTTCTGCCATGGTTTTTCCAGTCCTTCAGAGGCTTACGCCTCAATCCTCAAATTCTGTTAGAAGCTCAGCCCGCTCTCACGCGCCGCGTCGGCAAGAGCCTTGACGCGCCCGTGATAGAGATAGCTGCCGCGATCGAACACGACTTCCTTGACACCCTTCTCGGCGGCGCGCTCGGCCAGGAGCTTGCCGACCGCCTTCGCCGCATCGATATCGGCGCCGGTCTTGCCGCCATCGCGCATCGACTTCTCGAGCGACGAGGCAGAGGCCAGCGTCTCGCCCTTCAGGTCGTCGATGACCTGGGCGTAGATGTGCTTGGACGAGCGGAACACCGACAGGCGCGGACGGCCGCCACCCGAGCGGCGCAGCTTCAGACGTACACTGCGCTTGCGCCGGGCATTCGTAACCTTGGCTTTCGACATGACCGGCTCCGTTACTTCTTCTTGCCTTCCTTGCGGAAGATGAATTCGCCAACATACTTCACGCCCTTGCCCTTGTAGGGCTCCGGCGGACGATAGGAGCGAATCTCGGCGGCGACCTGGCCGACGCGCTGAATGTCGCTGCCGGTCACCGTGATCTCGGTCGGCTTCGGCACGGTGATCGTGATCCCTTCCGGGATCGCGTAGACCACATCGTGGCTGTAGCCGAGCGCGAGCTGCAGGTTCTTGCCCTGCAGCGCGGCGCGGTAACCGACGCCGGTGATTTCGAGCTTCTTCTCGAAACCCTTGGTGACGCCTTCGACCAGATTCGCGACCTGGGCGCGAGCGGTCCCGTACAGGGCCCGCGCGCGGTTGGTCTCGACCCGGGGGTTCACCTTGACCTGCCCGTTGTCGAGCTTCACCTCGACGTCGTTATGGACGACGAACTGAAGCTGGCCCTTCGGCCCCTTCATCTTGACGGTCTGCCCGTCGACGGTCGCGGTCACACCCGACGGCACCGCTACCGGCCTTTTGCCAACACGTGACATGGATCAAAAATCCTTCTCAGAACACCGTGAAGAGAACTTCACCGCCCACGTTCGCTTCACGCGCACTGTGGTCAGCCATGATTCCCTTCGGCGTCGACAACACCGAAATGCCGAGTCCGTTATTGACCCGCGGCAGGTTCTTCACCGAGGCGTAAACGCGACGCCCGGGCTTGGAGACACGCTCGATCTCGCGGATAACGGGCTCGCCATCGAAATACTTCAGCTCGATCTCGATCTCGCTGCGGCCCGAGGAGTGCTCGAGCGTGGCGTAACCGCGGATGTAGCCCTCGCTCTTGAGCACCTCGAGGACGTTCTCACGCATCTTCGAGCCAGGCGTGGAGACCTTGTTCTTGGAACGCATCTGCGCGTTACGGATGCGGGTGATCAGATCGCTGATTGGATCGTGCGTAGACATCTAAACGACCCTCCTTACCAGCTGGACTTTACGAGGCCCGGGACCATGCCCCTGGAGCCAAGATCCCGCATTGCGATGCGGGACAGTTTGGTCAAGCGATAGTTCGAGCGCGAACGGCCCGACAGCTCGCAACGCAGACGGATGCGGGTCGTCGACGAGTTGCGCGGCATTTCCGCCAGCTTCAGGGTCGCGGCGAACCGCTCCTCCATCGGCAGCGACTTGTCGGCGATGATCGCCTTCAACCGCTCGCGCTTCGGAGCGGCGTTCTTCGCCATCCGCTTGCGCCGGTTGTTCTTCTCGACTGAACTCTTCTTTGCCATGCTTGGCTCCTGGGTATCCGCGTTTGAGAGGCTTTAGGTCAGCGTCTCACTGCCGGAACGGGAAATTGAAAGCGGTCAACAAGGCCCTCGCCTCGTCGTCGGTCTTGGCCGTGGTGCAGACGGTGATGTCCATACCACGGGATTCCGTGACCTTGTCGAAGTCGATCTCGGGGAAAATGATGTGTTCCTTGAGGCCGAGCGAGTAGTTGCCGCGGCCGTCGAAGCTCTTCGGGTTCAAGCCGCGGAAGTCGCGGACGCGCGGCAGCGCGACCGTCACCAGGCGATCGATGAACTCGTACATGCGGGCCTTGCGCAGCGTGACCTTGCAGCCGATCGGCTGGTTCTCACGCAACTTGAAGGTCGCGATTGCGATGCGCGAATAGGTCACGATCGCCTTCTGGCCGGCGATCTGGGTCAATTCCGCAGCGGCGTTCTCGGCCTTCTTGCGGTCGTTGACGGAATCGCCAACGCCCATGTTCAGCACGACCTTGTCCAGCCGCGGAACCTGCATGACGTTCTCATAACCGAACTTCTCGGTCATTTCCGTCCGGATCTTCGCGTCGTATTCCGCGCGCAGGCGCGGCGTGTAAGCGGCCTCAGCCATCGATCTCAGCTCCCGAGCTCTTGGCGATGCGGACCTTCTTGCCGTCCGCCAGAATCTTGAATCCGACGCGGGTCGGCTTCCCGTCCTTGCCGACATACGCGATGTTGGACAGTTGGATCGGCGACTCTTTCGAGATGATGCCGCCCTCCTGGGCCTGCGTCTGCTTCTGGTGACGCTTGACCATGTTGATGCCGCGCACCAGCGCCGTACCGGCGTCGGGACGCACTTCGAACACCTCGCCGGTGCGGCCCTTGTCGCGGCCGGTCAGCACGACGACCTTGTCGCCCTTGCGGATCTTCGCAGCCATCACAGCACCTCCGGCGCGAGCGAGATGATCTTCATGTGGTTCTTGGCGCGCAGCTCGCGCGGCACGGGCCCGAAGATACGGGTACCGACCGGCTCGGACTGATTGTTGATCAGAACGGCGGCGTTGCGGTCGAAGCGGATGACCGAACCGTCGGCGCGGCGGATGTCCTTGCGGACGCGCACCACGACGGCCTTCATCACGTCGCCCTTCTTCACCTTGCCACGCGGAATCGCTTCCTTGATCGAGACAACGATGATGTCGCCGATCGTGGCGTAGCGGCGCTTGGAGCCCCCGAGCACCTTGATACACATGACACGGCGTGCGCCAGAATTATCGGCCACGTCGAGGTTGGTCTGCATCTGAATCATTGATGCACCTCGTCCTCTTCTCTTTGCGCCAGCCCAGCCGGCGCTCAACATTTACCTGAAGTCAGTCGGCTAAAGCCAACAGATCAGGCGCTTTTCTTGTGTTCGCCCCGGATCACGACCCAGCGCTTCAACTTCGAAATCGGCTTCGATTCCTCGATCCACACCATGTCGCCCGGCTTGAACTCGTTGCTCTCGTCGTGCGCGTGGTAGTTCTTCGAACGGCGGATCGTCTTCTTGTAGATCGGGTGCGTAAAGCGGCGATCGACGCGCACCACGATGGTCTTGGCTTGCTTGTCGCTGACGACCACGCCCTGCAAAGTACGTTTCGGCATCTTCGTAAGCCTCTTACTTCTTCTTCGCGCGCGTCTGCGCGGCGACGGTCTTGATCCGGGCGATGTCACGGCGGGCCTCGCGCAGGCGCGAGGTGTTCTCGAGCTGCCCGGTGGCGCGCTGGAAGCGCAGGTTGAAGCGCTCCTTCTTCAGGTTCAGGATGGCGTCATCCTGCTGATCGGGGCTCAACGCGCGGATGTCTTCGATTTTCATCTGGGCCATGGCCATTACTCCGCAATGCGCTCGACGAAGCGCGTCTTGATCGGCAGCTTGGCTGCCGCCAGGGTCAGCGCTTCACGCGCTGTCTGGGTGTTGACGCCGTCGATCTCGAACAGTACCCGGCCCGGCTTGACGCGCGCGACCCACAATTCCGGCGCGCCCTTGCCGGAACCCATGCGGACTTCGGCAGGCTTCTTCGACACGGGAACGTCGGGGAATATGCGGATCCAGACGCGGCCGGCGCGCTTCATGTGGCGGGTCAGTGCGCGGCGAGCGGCTTCGATCTGGCGCGCGGTGACGCGCTCAGGCTCGGTCGCCTTCAGACCGAACTGGCCGAACGCCAACGTCGCGCCCGAAGACGCAACGCCGTGGATACGGCCCTTATGCGCCTTCCGGAACTTCGTTTTCTTAGGTTGCATCATGGCTTCAAGCCCTCAAATTCTCTGTGCTGGCGTCAGGCTGCAGCGTTGTCACGGCGCTGCCGGCCGCCGCGATCGCCGCCGCCACCAGTCTCACCTTCGGCCATTCTCTTGTCCTGGGCCATCGGATCGTGCTCGAGGATCTCGCCTTTGAAGATCCAGACCTTGACACCGCAGGTGCCGAAGGTCGTGAACGCGGTCGCAACGCCGTAGTCGATGTCTGCGCGCAGCGTGTGCAGCGGCACGCGACCTTCGCGGTACCACTCCATGCGCGCGATTTCCGCACCGCCCAGACGTCCCGAGCAGTTGATGCGGATGCCTTCCGCGCCGAGACGCATCGCCGACTGGACGGCGCGCTTCATGGCGCGGCGGAACGCCACGCGGCGCTCCAGCTGCTGCGCGATCGACTCGGCCACCAGCGTCGCATCGAGCTCCGGCTTGCGGATTTCGACGATGTTGATGACGACGTCGGACGCGGTGATGTCCGCGACCTTCTTGCGCAGCTTGTCGATGTCGGCGCCCTTCTTGCCGATCACCACGCCCGGACGAGCCGAGTGGATGGTGACGCGGCACTTCTTGTGCGGACGCTCGATCACGATGCGGGCGACGGCCGCCTGCTTGAGCTCCTTGTGCAGGATCTCGCGGATCTTGACGTCCTCGTGCAGCAGCTTGCCGTATTCCTGCTTGCCGGCGTACCAGCGGGAATCCCAGGTCCGGTTGATGCCGAGACGCAGACCGATCGGATTGATCTTTTGACCCATCGTGTTCTCCTGCGTCCCTTAAGCCGCTGCTGCGGCTTCGACCTGACGAACGATGATCGTCAGCTGTGAAAATGGTTTGTAGACACGGCCCGAGCGGCCACGGCCGCGGGCGGCAAAGCGCTTCATCACGAGGCCATTGCCGACGAAGGCCTGCGCCACGACGAGATCGTCGACGTCGAGGTCGTGGTTGTTCTCGGCGTTGGCAATAGCCGATTCCAGGCACTTCTTCACGTCAACCGCGATCCGCTTGCGCGAAAACTGCAGGTCGGCGAGCGCAGCAGCCGCCTTCCGGCCGCGAATGAGCTGGGCGACCAGGTTGAGCTTCTGCGGGCTCACCCGCAGCATCCGGGCGACCGCCTTGGCCTCGTTCTCGGCGAGGCTCCGTTCGCGCTTAGGTTTGCTCATCGTTTAATCCTCAAGCCTTCTTGGCTTTCTTGTCCCCGGAGTGGCCATGGAAGGTACGGGTCGGCGAGAACTCGCCGAACTTGTGACCGACCATTTCCTCGTTGACGGCCACCGGCACGTGCTTCTGACCGTTGTAGACGCCGAAGGTCAGGCCGACGAATTGCGGCAGGATCGTCGAGCGACGGCTCCAGATCTTGATGACGTCGTGACGGCCGGACGAGCGCGCGGCATCTGCCTTCTTGAGCAGAGAACCCTCGACGAACGGGCCTTTCCAGACTGAACGAACCATGTCCGGCGTTCCTTACTTCTTCCGCTTGTGGCGGCTTAGGAGAATGAATTTGTTGGTCGACTTGTTCGAGCGGGTCTTCTTGCCCTTGGTCGGCTTGCCCCACGGAGTAACCGGGTGGCGACCGCCCGAGGTACGACCTTCACCACCGCCGTGCGGATGGTCGATCGGGTTCATGGAAACGCCGCGGTTGTGCGGCTTGCGGCCCAGCCAACGGTTGCGGCCGGCCTTGCCGATCGACGTGTTCATGTGATCCGGGTTCGACACCGCGCCAATCGTGGCGCGGCAACGGCCGTGCACCAGGCGCTGTTCGCCCGAGTTCAGGCGGACGATCACGTAGTCCTGGTCGCGACCGACGAGCTGGGCGTAGGTGCCCGCGGAACGGGCGAGCTGGCCGCCCTTCCCGATCTTGACCTCGATGTTGTGGATGATCGTGCCGACCGGCATGTTGCCGAGCGGCATGACATTGCCCGGCTTCACGTCGACGTAGTTGCCGGCGACGACGGAATCACCGACGGCCAAACGCTGCGGCGCCAGGATATAGGCCTGGGTGCCGTCTTCGTACTTGACCAGCGCGATGAAGGCGGTGCGGTTCGGATCGTATTCCAGCCGCTCGACCGTCGCGGGCGCATCGACCTTGTCACGCTTGAAATCGACCGTACGCAACGTCCGCTTATGACCGCCGCCGCGGAAGCGCACGGTGATGCGACCGGTGTTGTTGCGGCCGCCAGAGGAGTGCTTACCTTCGGTGAGCGCCTTGACCGGCTTGCCCTTGTAGAGGGCCGAACGATCGACCATGACCAGCTGGCGCTGGCCCGGCGTCGTGGGATTGAATGTCTTCAGTGCCATCGTCGTACGACCTTACAGACCGGTGGTCACGTCGATCCGGTGACCCTCTTCGAGAGTCACGATCGCGCGCTTGGAGTTCGACTGCGAGCCGAGATTGCCGCGGAAGATCTTGGTCTTGCCCTTGCGGACCAGCGTGTTGACACTCTTGACCTTGACGTCGAACAGCTTCTCGATCGCTTCCTTGATCTGCGGCTTGGTCGCCTTTGCGGCCACCTTGAACAGCACCTTGTTGTGCTCCGAGGCGATCGTGGCCTTTTCGGTCACGACCGGCGACAGGATCACGTCGTAGTGGCGAGGCTCGATGTTCTTCGTCATTTGAAGCGCGCCTCCAGCGCATCGATGGCGGCCTTGGTCAGAACAAGCTTCCGACGGCGCAGGATATCATAGACGTTGATGCCCTGGATCGGCAGCACGTCCATGTTCGGGATGTTGCGGGCTGCAGCGGCGAAGCCGTTGTTGAGCTCGGCGCCGTCGATGATCAGCGCGTTGGTCAAACCCAGACCGGAGAAATGACCGAGCAGCGCCTTGGTCTTGGCAGCTTCCAGCGCTGCCTTGTCGATCACGATGAGATCGCCGTCCTTGGCCTTGGCCGAGAGCGCATGCTTGAGGGCGAGCGCACGGACCTTCTTCGGCAGGTCGGTGGCGTGCGAACGCACCACCGGACCGAAGGCACGGCCACCGCCGCGGAACTGCGGCACGCGAGCCGAGCCGTGACGAGCACCACCGGTGCCCTTCTGCTTGTACATCTTCTTGCCGGTGCGCCAGATCTCGGCGCGGCCCTTGGCCTTGTGCGTACCGGCCTGGCGCTTGTTGAGCTGCCACTGCACGCAACGTGCAATGATGTCCTGGCGCGGCTCGAGGCCGAAAATGGTGTCGGAAAGCTGGACCGAGCCGGCTTCCTTACCTTCGAGGGTCGTGACCTTCAATTCCATCTCACGCCTCCTGCGCAGCCGGAGCAGCGTCCGCTTCGCCAGCAACCTTGAACTTGCCGGGCTTCGGAGCTTCCTTCGGCAGCGGCTTCTTGACGGCGTCGCGCACGCGGATCCAGCCGCCCTTGGAACCGGGAACGGCGCCTTCGACGAGGATCAGACCGCGCTCGACATCGAGCTGAACGACCCGAAGGTTGAGCGTGGTGATGCGGTCGACGCCCATGTGACCGGGCATCTTCTTGTTCTTCCAGGTCTTGCCCGGATCCTGACGGCCACCGGTCGAACCGATCGAACGGTGCGAGACCGAGACGCCGTGAGTGGCGCGCAGACCGCCGAAGTTCCAGCGCTTCATACCGCCGGCAAAACCCTTACCGACCGAAGTACCGGTGACGTCGACGAACTGACCGACGACAAAGTGGTCGGCCAGGATCTCGGCACCGACGGGGATCATCTGATCCGCGGAGACGCGGAATTCCTCGACCTGCCGCTTCGGCTCGACCTTGGCGACCGCGAACTGGCCGCGCTCCGCCTTGGGCATGTACACGGTCTTGCGGCTGCCAGAACCAAGCTGGAGCGCGACATAACCGTTTTTCTCTTCGGTGCGGTGGCCTACGACCTGGCAATTGCCGAGCTTCAGCACGGTCACGGGGATATGTTCGCCGGCCTCTGTAAAGACCCGCGTCATCCCGACCTTTTGTGCGATCACTCCGGAGCGCATCGGCGTGCTTCCTGTTCTTTCTGTCCGCTAGTGGCGAACGTGATCCAAAAATCTTAGAGCTTGATCTCGACGTCGACACCGGCGGCCAGGTCGAGCTTCATCAAAGCATCGACGGTCTGCGGGGTCGGGTCGACGATGTCGAGCAGGCGCTTGTGAGTGCGCATCTCGAACTGCTCGCGGCTCTTCTTGTCGACGTGCGGCGAACGGTTGACGGTGAACTTCTCGATGCGGGTGGGCAGCGGAATGGGTCCGCGGACCTGCGCGCCGGTGCGCTTCGCCGTGTTCACGATCTCGCGGGTCGACGTATCGAGGATACGATGGTCGAACGCCTTGAGACGGATGCGAATATTTTGGCCGTTCATTGCCGTGGTCTTTCTTCAGTGGGGTGGCGAATAGCGAATAGCGAATGTCACATTCGCTATTCGCCGATCCCTATTCTCGTAATTACTCGATGATCGAGGCCACGACGCCGGCGCCGACGGTGCGGCCGCCTTCGCGGATCGCGAAGCGGAGCTTCTCTTCCATCGCGATCGGCACGATCAGGTGCACTTCCATCGCGATGTTGTCGCCCGGCATCACCATCTCGGTACCCTCCGGCAGATGCACGACACCGGTCACGTCGGTGGTGCGGAAGTAGAACTGCGGACGGTAGTTGGTGAAGAACGGGGTGTGGCGGCCGCCCTCTTCCTTGGTGAGGATGTAGGCCTCAGCCTTGAACTTGGTGTGCGGCTTGACCGAACCCGGCTTGCACAGCACCTGGCCGCGCTCGACGTCCTCGCGCTTGGTACCACGAAGCAGCGCACCGATGTTGTCGCCGGCCTGGCCCTGATCGAGCAGCTTGCGGAACATTTCGACGCCGGTAACCGTGGTCTTCTGCGTGGCGCGCAGACCGACGATCTCGATTTCCTCGCCGACCTTGACGATACCGCGCTCGACACGGCCGGTCACGACGGTGCCGCGGCCCGAGATCGAGAACACGTCTTCAACCGGCATCAGGAACGGAAGGTCGACCGGACGCTCCGGCTGCGGAATGTAAGCGTCGACCTGCTTCATCAGCTCGAGGATGGCCTCATGGCCGAGCGTCTTGTCGGAATCTTCGAGGGCGGCAAGCGCCGAGCCCTTGATGATCGGGATGGTGTCGCCCGGGAATTCGTACTTCGAGAGCAGCTCGCGAACCTCGAGCTCGACCAGCTCGAGCAGTTCCGGATCGTCGACCATGTCGCACTTGTTGAGGAACACGACCAGCGCGGGAACGCCGACCTGGCGGGCGAGCAGGATGTGCTCGCGGGTCTGCGGCATCGGACCGTCAGCGGCCGACACGACCAGGATCGCACCGTCCATCTGGGCAGCGCCGGTGATCATGTTCTTCACGTAGTCGGCGTGGCCGGGGCAGTCGACGTGCGCGTAGTGGCGGTTCTTGGTCTCGTATTCGACGTGCGCCGTCGAGATCGTGATGCCGCGCGCCTTCTCTTCCGGCGCCTTGTCGATCTGGTCGTACGCCGTGAACGTCGCACCGCCGGCTTCGGCGAGGACCTTGGTGATCGCCGCGGTCAGCGACGTCTTGCCATGGTCGACGTGACCGATGGTGCCGATATTGCAGTGCGGCTTGTTACGTTCAAACTTTGCTTTGGCCATTTGACTCTCCGTTCAATCGTCAGTTCGAGACCGACGACAATCAGGCAAACTTCTTCTGGACTTCTGCCGACACGTTGGCCGGCGCTTCTGCGTAGTGGTCGAACTGCATGGTGAAGGTTGCGCGACCCTGGCTCATCGAGCGCAGGTTATTCACGTAACCGAACATGTTCATGAGCGGCACCATCGCGTTGATGACGTTGGCGTTGCCGCGCATGTCCTGACCCTGGATCTGACCGCGCCGGGAATTCAGGTCGCCGATGACGGAGCCGGTGTAATCTTCCGGGGTCACCACTTCGACCTTCATGATCGGCTCGAGCAGGACGGACTTGCCCTTCTGCAAGGCTTCGCGGAATGCAGCACGCGATGCGATTTCGAAGGCGAGCGCCGACGAGTCGACGTCGTGATACTTGCCGTCGACGAGCTGAACCTTGACGTCGACCACGGGGAAGCCCGCGACGACACCAGAGCCCATCACGCTGTTGAGGCCCTTTTCGACGCCGGGGATGTATTCCTTCGGAACCGCACCGCCGACGATCTTGGACTCGAACTCGTAACCCTTGCCGGGCTCGTTCGGCTCGACCACGATCGACACTTCCGCGAACTGACCGGTACCGCCGGTCTGCTTCTTGTGGGTGTACTTGACCTCGGCCCTCTTGGTGACGCGCTCACGGAACGCCACTTGCGGCGCGCCGATGTTGGCATCGACCTTGTAGGTGCGGCGGAGAATGTCGACCTTGATGTCGAGATGGAGCTCGCCCATTCCCTTGAGGATGGTCTGGCCGGACTCCTGGTCGGTCGACACGCGGAACGACGGATCCTCCGCAGCGAGCTTCGCCAGCGCCACACCGAGCTTTTCCTGGTCGGCCTTGGACTTGGGCTCGATCGCGATCTCGATGACCGGCTCGGGGAATTCCATCTTTTCGAGGATCACCGCCTTGTCGGGATCGCACAGCGTGTCACCGGTGCGCGCTTCCTTCAGGCCAGCCAGCGCAACGATGTCGCCGGCATAGGCTTCCTTGATGTCTTCGCGGTTGTTCGCATGCATCAGCAACATGCGACCAATGCGCTCCTTGCGGTCGCGCGTCGAATTGATGACGCCGGTACCCGACAGCAGCGTGCCGGAATAGATGCGGCAGAAGGTGATGGTGCCGACGAACGGGTCGTCCATGATCTTGAAGGCCAACAGAGCCAGCGGCTCCTTGTCGTCCGGCAGGCGAACGACCTCGTTGCCGTCTTCATCGACGCCCTTGATGGCGGGCACGTCAACCGGCGACGGCAGATAATCCACGACCGCGTCGAGCAAAGGCTGCACGCCCTTGTTCTTGAACGCCGAGCCGCACAACACCGGGAAGAACGCGCCAGTCAGCACGGCCTTGCGGATCAAGCGCTTCAACGTCGCCTCATCGGGCTCCTTGCCGTCGAGGTAAGCGGCGAGAACTTCGTCGTCGAGCTCGACGGCGGCTTCCAGCAGCTTCTCGCGATATTCCTTGGCCTTCTCGACCATGTCCTCGGGAATATCGATGTCCACGAACTTGGCGTCGAGCTTCTCTTCTTCCCAGATCACGCCCTTCATGCGAACGAGATCGACCAGACCCTTGAAGTTGTTCTCGGAACCGATCGGAAGTTGGATCGCGATCGGCTTTGCGCCGAGACGATCGATAATGTCCTGCATGCACTTGTAGAAGTCGGCGCCGGTCTTATCCATCTTGTTGGCGAAGACGATGCGCGGAACTTTGTACTTGTCGCCCTGGCGCCAGACCGTCTCGGTCTGGGGCTCGACGCCCTGGTTCGAGTCGAGCACGCACACGGCGCCGTCGAGCACGCGCAGGCTGCGCTCGACTTCGATGGTGAAGTCGACGTGGCCGGGAGTGTCGATGATGTTGAGACGCTTGCCTTCCCAGAACGCGGTGGTCGCGGCCGACGTAATCGTAATGCCGCGCTCCTGCTCCTGCTCCATCCAGTCCATCGTCGCGGCACCTTCGTGCACTTCGCCGATTTTGTGGCTCTTGCCGGTATAATAGAGGATGCGCTCGGTGGTCGTGGTCTTGCCGGCATCGATATGCGCCATGATACCGAAGTTACGGTAGTTCTCTATGGCATGAACGCGGGGCATGGAGTGTTCCTTAGATTCCGTGTGTCGCCGTTACCAGCGATAGTGCGAGAAGGCGCGGTTGGCTTCCGCCATCCGGTGCACGTCTTCGCGCTTCTTGACGGCGTTACCCCGGTTGTTCGACGCGTCCAGGAGCTCCGCAGAGAGCCGCTCGGTCATCGTCTTCTCGTTGCGGTCACGCGCAGCCGAGATCAACCAGCGAATGCCCAGCGCCTGACGGCGCACCGAGCGAACTTCGACCGGAACCTGATAGGTCGCGCCGCCGACGCGGCGGGAGCGCACTTCGATCGTCGGCATGACGTTCTCGAGTGCCTGCTCGAACACGCCGAGCGGGTTCTGCTTGGTCTTGCTTTCGATGAGGCCGAACGCGCCGTAGACGATGCCTTCGGCGACCGACTTCTTTCCGGCGTACATCACCGAATTCATGAACTTCGTAACGATGATATTCCCGAACTTCGGATCGGGAAGGACTTCGCGCTTTTCGGCAGAATGGCGACGAGACATGGACCTGGTTCCCGCTTACTTCGGACGCTTGGCGCCGTACTTCGAACGACGCTGCTTACGGTTCTTGACGCCCTGGGTATCCAGAACGCCGCGGAGGATGTGGTAGCGCACGCCGGGCAAGTCCTTGACGCGACCGCCGCGGATCATGACCACCGAGTGCTCCTGGAGGTTATGGCCCTCACCGGGGATGTAGCCGATCACCTCGAAGCCGTTGGTCAGGCGCACCTTGGCAACCTTACGAAGCGCCGAGTTCGGCTTCTTCGGGGTCGTGGTGTAAACGCGCGTGCAAACACCGCGCTTCTGCGGCGACTGCTGCAGCGCCGGCACCTTCTTGCGCGACTTCTGCACTTCCCGCGGTTGAGCGATCAGCTGGTTGATCGTCGGCATCCTGGCATTACCCTTTGTGTTCTGCCGCGGCCCGTCACCGGGTCCGCAAATTCTTTCGAGCTACCCGCCCGACGAGGCCACCTTGCGCGGAACAATCCGCACAAAGCGAAATCGCGCCAACCACCCATTAACGGGCGGAAAGCGCTTCGACGCCACAGAGGACCGCAGTAGTTGAACCGGTCAGCTTGAAGCTGCGGTCCGCGCACCGAGGTCATGCATCCGAATTCGATCTCGAGAGAACATGCTCACGAGACCTAAAATCGCACTGGCATTGCCTAGCTATGATCGACAGCGTTTGAGCGGCATTCGTCGAGGTTGGTGCCTGTCTTGGTGATCCCAGGGGATCAAACAGGTGGCCCGTTCCGACGTTGGCGATGCTCACCGCCTGTCGTTAAGTGAGGGGGTTCTATAAGTGGGAGTCGGTCAAGTCAAGGCGAAACGTCAGTCAGAAGCGCTTCCCGCGCCTGCCGAAATCGCTTCCTGGGCCGCTCGCTGCGCCTTCGCGACATGGAAATGAAGAGCGCGTTCCGCCACCTCGAATCCAATTTATACCCGGGTTAAATATACTTTTATGACCTTTGGCTAAGGCTTTCTTTCCTGTTGGGGCGCCAATGTCCCGCCTTGGGCAGGGATTGGCACCATGCGGTACACCGACATTGCCATTATCGGCGGGGGATTGTCCGGCTCGACCGCCGCCGCGATGCTCGGCCGTAGCGGCATTTCGACCATCCTGATCGATCCGCATGAGAGCTATTCTGCGGACTTTCGAGTCGAAAAACTCAGCGGCCACGTGCAGGTCGGGCGATTCTTGCAGACGGGAATCGCCGAATCGGTGCTGCGCCGCGCGACCTTTGTGGGTGAGAACTGGATCGCGCGCTTTGGCCGCCTTCTCGACAAGGCGCCAAGCCGGCAGTTCAACATCCTCTACGATTCCCTCGTCAACGCTGTCCGCGACGAAATTCCTGCCGGTGTCGAGCGCGTCTGCGCCAAGGCCGTCTCGGTCGAGACAAGTACGGAGCGGCAGAAGGTCACTCTGTCCAACGACGAGATGGTCTCCGCCCGACTGGTCGTGCTCGCCAACGGACTCAATGTCGGCCTGCGCCACCAGCTGGGAATCGCCCGAAAAGTCGTCAGTGCCTGCCATTCGATTTCGATCGGGTTCGACGTGGTGCCCGCGGGACGGGACTCGTTCGACTTCCCGGCGCTGACCTATTTCTCGGAACGGCCGAGCGACCGCATCCCCTATCTCACGCTTTTTCCGATCGGGACGCGGATGCGCGCCAATCTGTTCGTCTACCGCAGCTTCGACGATCCCTGGCTGGTTGAGCTGCGCCGCGCGCCCGCCGAGACGTTGAACGCCGCGCTGCCACGGCTCAAGCGCATCACCGGACGATTCGACATTCCCGGTGAGCTGAAAATCCGCCCGGTCGATCTCTATGTGAACGATGCCAGCGGCCAACCCGGCCTCGTGCTGGTGGGCGATGCCTTCTCGACCTCCTGCCCTGCCGCCGGCACCGGCTGCGACAAGGTCTTCACCGACGTCGAGCGGCTCTGCAACCTCTACATCCCGCAGTGGCTGGCCTCCGACGGGATGGATACAAGCAAGATCGCCACCTTCTACGCAGATCCGGTCAAGCGGGCGTGCGACGATTGGTCGGCGGCGAAGGCGTTCGACTTCCGCTCGGTCTCGATTGCGACGAGCCCCTATTGGACGGCGCAGCGCTGGGGACGCTTCATTGCCTGGTCGGTTCAGGGGCTATTGCGGCCGCTTGGAGGAGCCTTCGATCTGGAGCCGAACTTCCTCGGTCACTCCTCCTCATCGTCCTCGTCGAGGTCGTCTTCATCCTCGTCGTCATCGTCGCTGTCCTCGTCGACGTGAGCCGGCGCGCCATGCGGTTGATGGATCTGGTCGTTCCACAGCTTGCGATAGGTGCCGTTTTTGGCGAGCAGCTCGGCATGCGAGCCGCGCTCGATCGCCCTGCCCCCTGAAATCACGATGATCTCGTCCATCTCGACCACCGAGGTCAGGCGGTGGGTCGACCAGATCATGGTGCGGCCCTTGGCAACCTTCAGCAGCGTGCGGTTGATTGCGGCTTCCGTGGTCTGGTCGAGCGCCGAAGTGGCTTCGTCCAGCAGCAGCACGGAGGGATTACGGATGACCGCGCGCGCGATCGCAATGCGCTGGCGCTGGCCGCCCGACAAGGTATCGCCGCGCTCGCCCACCGGCGTGTCGTATCGCTGCGGCAGGCTCATGATGTAGCGGTGGATCTCGGCCTTCTTGGCCGCCTCCTCCACCTCCTCGTCGGTCGCGCCCTCCTTGCCGAGCCGTATGTTCTCCCGGATCGACATGTTGAACAGCATGTTCTCCTGGAACACCACCGCCATGCTCCGGCGCAGCGAATCCAGCGTCACCTTGCGGACGTCGACGCCGTCGATGGTGACCCGCCCCTCGTCCGGCACATAGAGCCGCAGGATCAGATTCAGCAGCGTGCTTTTGCCGGAGCCCGAGGGACCGACGACGGCAATGCGCTTGCCGACATTGAGCTTGAGGCTGAGATTGTCCAGCACCGGCGTCTGGCTGCCTTCGTACTGGAACGTCACGTGGTCGAAGGTGATGTCGTTGGTGATGCGGGGCAGATCGGGCGCGCCGGCACGATCGGCGCTGCGCGTGGGCTCGTCGAGCAGCTCCTGCATGTGACGAATCGCGGCTGCCGAGGAGATCGACACGGGGATGAAGTGCATCACATGGGCGATGTTGTAGGACACCTCCCAGAACGCGCTCTCGAAGGTGACGAAGGTGCCGATGGTGATCTGACCCTTTGTCGCCAGATATGCGCCGATCGCGAGCACGACGAGATGCAAGAGCAGCACCGAGATGGTGACCGTCCGCTCTACCATGGTCGACAGGAACGCCGCCGAGGCCATCCTGTTTCGCGTCTCGTCGTTGCGAAAGGTGAAGAAGCCGAGCATCCGGCGTTGCAGGCTGAACGCCTTGATCACGGCCTGCGCCGCCACGTTCTCCTGCACCATGCCAAGCAGCGCGGACTCATTGAGCTTCTGCTCGTAATTCGCCTGAACGGCCTTCGGCGTCAGCATGCGGGGACCGATCAGCGTGATCGGGAACACCAGCAGCGCAACCGCCGCGAGCTGCCAGTTCAGGAACACCATGAGGATGATTCCCGCGATCAACTCCAGGAACGGCAATGCCGCGCTGTTGGCGAAGGTCTTGACCGAGCCCTCGAAGGCCGCGAGGTCAACGGAGAAGCGCGACAGGATCTCGCCGCGCTTGGTGCGGCCGAAATAGGCCGCCGGCAGGTCCTGGACGTGCTCGAACAGCCGTTTGCGGACGTCGGAGATGATGCACGCCGCGAGCCGCGCATCCCAGCGCTCGTACCAGACCGCGACGATCGAGGTGAAGATGCCCGCGACCGCGAGCACGCCGAGGATCTTGTACAGCGCCTGGAAATCCTCCTCGCCGAGCGCGTCGTCGATCAGGTACTTCAGGCTGAGCGGCATGATGACGTTGAATAGCGTCTCGACGAAGACGCCAAACGCCACGAAGGACAGCATCTGCTTGTAATTGACCAGGAAGGGTTTGACGAAGCCCAGGATAGTCGCGAGCGCGCCGGCGGCCTCGCGCGCGGTAAAGACGACGAGGTCCTCGTCCTCATCGTCGTCATCGAGCTCCAGCCCGCCATCCTCCTCGTCTTCATCGTCCTCGTCGTCTTCGAGGTCCGGCTTGGCGATAGGGACGAGCTTATCGTCGAGCTCGGCCGCCTCTTCCGCGGCGAGCTTCTGTTTGTCGGGCGGGAGGGGCTTGGACGCCATGAAACCAACCGATGCTGACGGCCGGCATGACCGCAGAGAAAGAAGGAAATAGCGGAAACCGCTATTGCATCGATTCTATGCGATCAGGATGAATTCGGCAAAACAATTGGCGAAGGCGTCCGCTTCAGGCGGCTAGTCGTCTTCCTCGTCCTCGACCTTGTCGAAAAAGGAATAGCGCAACGAATCGGCGTCGGCGTACCACTGGCCCGGGCCCTTGTTGGCGGCGAGCGTCGTCTCCCAGAGCGCGTCGGTGCAGTCCTTGCGGTGCATCGACAGCTCGAAGCCGTTGCCGAAGAACAGTTCGGACCATTCCCACCAGGTGCCGAGCTTCTTGACGCCGCGCAGAAGGTCGTAGCGGTCGATCAGTGCCGGCGCCATGTCCGAGGTGATCGAGCCGAACACGAGCCCGGTCTTGACCACACGGTTCAGCTCCCTGATCGCACGGACCACCTGCTTCGGGGAAACATGGCAGAGGCTGGTCTCGAACACGAAGTCGAACGCACCGTCTTTGAACGGCATGGCGGTGATCGAACCGAGCTTGTTGTACTTCTTCAGCGCCTTCGGCGTTCTGGCGTGAATGGTGCGGTTGTTCTCGATGCCGAAGGCATCGATACCGCGGTCGCGCAGCGCGCCGACAAGCTCGCCGCTGGCCGAGCCCGCGATCAAGAGCTTCGTGCCTTTGGTTTTGCCCCAGACGATGCCGATCAGTTTTGTGAGATAGTCGGGATCGGTGAAGTGTTGCCACACTTCGCTGTAAGGACCCTGGCCGCGATAATTGTCAAAATAATCGCGATCGATCTTGTCCGAGAGCGGCTTGTCGTCCTGCGAACGCTCGCGGCGCAGGCGCATCATCTCGGTCAAGATGATGTCGGTCGCCGCGTCCGAGGAATCGAGCAGGCCGTTCAGCGTCGAGTCGAACAGATAGTCGCCGACCACCACGATTCCGGGATGTTCCTTCGGCTCGGGGCGGTGATTGGTCATGACGTCGCGCACGGGCAAGCCGCCCGGAATCGCGTTCACTGACGACAACCAGCGGTGGATCTTGCCTTCCATGAAATGCGCGCGTGCATCGCCGAGCGATGCCGGCAGCGATTTCAGCGCGGCATCGATCAGCTCCTGGTCGGAGAGATTCGCGAACGCCAGCGCGTCGGAGCCCGGAATCAGCCAGTTCAGCACGCCGTGCTTGCCCACATCATGGCGCGCGCCCTCGTTATAGACGCAGCAACCGCCAAAGGCCTCCGACATGAACCAGGCGCCGGCGATCTTGTCGCCCCAGAACGGCGTGTCGAACAGAATCGAGACCCGCAAATAGTGCGCAGGACGGTCGAAGTACGAGACGTGCTTGACCATCGACTTGCGGAGCTGTTCGCCCTCCCAGCCGACGGTTCCGAGCCAGGAATGCGGCAGACAGACCAGCACAAGGTCGAAGTCGCGCGTCTCTGGCCCCTTGCCGTTCATCATCTTGAGTTGATAGCGACCGGTCGGCGCCTTGCCGACCGTGAGGATTCGGTGATTGAGCTGGATGTCGGCATTGACCTCCGACTGGAGGCACTCGATGAGCTGCTCGTTACCGTTCTGGATGGAATAGAGGCCGATATAGCCGTCGACATCCATCAGGTAGTTCTTGAGCGCGTTGAGACCGTTGGTGTTGTGGCTCTCGGTCGCGAGGTCCGAACGCGCCATCACCTTGAAGAATCGTTTTGCGGTCTCGTCCTCGACCTCCTCGTCGAGCACCTGTTCGGCGGTCTTGTAGGCCCAGGGATTCTCGTTGTCGTGCGCGCCGACGCCCTCGTAATACTCGATCGGCGTCATCGCCTCGGCGCAGCGCTTACGGAACGCCTCAATCGCAGCCGCGGTCTTGGCACCATATTTGCGACGCATGCCCGCGACGTCGTTGAGGAGCTCGCCGCCGAACTGCACCTGCTCGGCATCCATCGGAATGGTCTGCAAGCCGAAATGCTGGATCAACTCGCGCAACGGATCCGGCCCGGTCATCGAGTAGTCGTAGATCTCGGCAACGCCGGCCTCGTACATCGCGGGCGCGGAATCGAATTTGCGCGTGACGATCTTGCCGCCGAGCCGGTCGGATGCCTCGTAGATGGTGACGCGGCAGAGGTCGCCGAGCTTGCGCTTCAAATACCAAGCGCTCATCAGCCCACCGGGGCCGCCGCCTACGATTGCGAGATCAAGCATGAGAATTCCGTGGTCTCCGGCCCGCCCCTTCACGGGACCACCGGTCTAAGCTCTCCTAGCAGAAGCGCTTTTGCGCCTGAAGGAAAGATGAACAAAGGTTGATCCTGCACCGCAACAGGGAAACAAAGCAGCAAAAAGGCCGGCTTGCGCCGGCCTTTTCAGTGTCCTCGGTATTCCTACGGATGAATGATCATTCCGCAGGTGGCAGCGCCATCGGCTCCACTTCCGGCGCCGGCGGCACGACGGCCGCCTGCTTCTCGCGCTCGTCGAGGATCATCTTGTCGCGCTTCACCGCGACTTCGCGGATCTTCGCCATGGAGGCGCCGGTGCCTGCCGGAATCAGCCGACCGACGATGACGTTCTCCTTGAGGCCTTCGAGCGGATCGACCTTGCCGTTGACCGCCGCTTCCGTGAGGACGCGGGTGGTCTCCTGGAACGAGGCCGCCGAGAAGAAGGAGCGGGTCTGAAGGCTGGCCTTGGTGATGCCGAGCAGAACCGGCGTCCCCGTGGCGATCTTCTTGCCCTCTTCCTTGGCCTTCGCGTTGATCTGGTCGAACTCGATCTTGTCGATCTGCTCACCCGAGATCATGTCCGTGTCGCCCTGGTCGGTGACTTCCACCTTCTGGAGCATCTGCCGGACGATCACCTCGATGTGCTTGTCGTTGATGAGCACGCCCTGGAGCCGGTAGACCTCCTGGATCTCGTTGACCAGATAGGCCGCGAGTTCCTCGATGCCCTTGACCGCCAGAATGTCGTGCGGCGCCGGGTTGCCTTCCACGATGAAGTCGCCCTTTTCGACGACGTCGCCGTCCTGAAGGTGGATGTGCTTGCCCTTCGGGATCAGGTACTCGCGCGCCTCGTCGGTCTTGTCCATCGGCTCGATCGAGATGCGACGCTTGTTCTTGTAGTCGCGCCCAAACCGGATGGTGCCCGCGATTTCGGCGATGATCGCCGCATCCTTCGGACGCCGAGCCTCGAACAGTTCCGCCACCCGCGGCAGACCGCCGGTGATGTCGCGCGTCTTGGCGCTTTCGGTCGAGACACGGGCGAGAATGTCGCCCGCCTGGACCTTGGCTCCGACATCGACCGACAGAATGCCGTCGACCGACAGCATGTAGCGAGCATCGCCGCCACGGGCGAGCTTGAGCACCTTGCCGTCCTTGCCCTTGATCACGATGGCGGGACGCAGGTCCCCGCCGCCGCGCATCGAGCGCCAGTCGATGACCACGCGCTTGGCAATGCCGGTGGCCTCGTCGAGCGTTTCCGAGATCGACTGTCCCTCGACCAGATCCTCGAAGCCGATGGTGCCTTCGACCTCGGTGAGGAGCGGACGGGTGTAGGGATCCCATTCGACGATACGCTGGCCGCGCTTGACCATGTCGCCCTCGTCGACGTGCAGGCGCGAACCGTACTGAATACGGTGCGTCGCACGCTCGGTGCCGTCGGCATCGACGATCGCGATCACCATGTTGCGAACCATCGCAACCAGGTGGCCGTCGCTGTTGCGGGCGATGGCCTTATTCCTGATCACGATCTTGCCGTCGAAGTTGGATTCGACGAAAGATTGCTCGTTCAGCTGCGCCGCACCGCCGATGTGGAAGGTACGCATGGTGAGCTGGGTGCCCGGCTCGCCGATCGACTGGGCCGCGATGACCCCGACCGCTTCGCCGTGGTTGACCGGCGTGCCGCGAGCGAGATCGCGGCCGTAGCACTTGCCGCAGATGCCGTTGACGAGCTCGCAGGTCAGCGCCGAGCGGATCTTCACCTCCTGGACGCCGCCCTGATGAATGGCATCCAGATGGCTCTCTTCCATCAGCGTACCGCGCTTGAAGATCACCTTGCCCGTGCTGTCACGCACGTCTTCGCAGGCCGTGCGTCCGAGGATGCGCGAGCCGAGCGAAGCGACCACGGTGCCGGCATCGACGATGGCGCGCATCTTGATGCCGAGCTTGGTGCCGCAATCGTCCTGCGTGATGATGCAATCCTGCGCGACGTCGACGAGACGACGGGTCAGGTAGCCGGAGTTCGCAGTCTTCAACGCGGTGTCCGCGAGGCCCTTGCGGGCGCCGTGGGTCGAGTTGAAGTACTCGAGCACCGAGAGGCCTTCCTTGAAGTTCGAGATGATCGGCGTCTCGATGATCTCGCCAGACGGCTTGGCCATCAGGCCGCGCATGCCGGCGAGCTGGCGCATCTGGGCCGGCGAACCGCGGGCACCGGAGTGAGCCATCATGTAGATCGAGTTGATGTCGGCATCCGCCCCGCTCGCCGTCTTCTTGGTCGAGGAAATCTCCTTCATCATCGCCTTGGCGATTTCTTCCGTGGCCTTCGACCAGGCGTCGACGACCTTGTTGTACTTCTCGCCATGGGTGATCAGACCGTCGTTGTACTGCTGCTCGAAATCCTTCGCCAGCGTACGTGTGGTGTCGACGATCTTCCACTTGGAGTGCGGCACGACCATGTCGTCCTTGCCGAACGAGATGCCGGCCTTGAACGCGTTGTAGAAGCCGAGCGCCATGATGCGGTCGCAGAAGATCACCGTCTCCTTCTGACCGCAGTGGCGGTAGACCTGGTCGATGACGCCGGAGATCTCGCGCTTGGTCATCAGCTTGTTGATGATCTCGTACGGAACGCGCGGGTTCTTCGGCAGCAAATTGCCCAGCATGACGCGGCCAGCGGTGGTCTCGATCCAGCGCTTGGAGATCTTGCCGGTCTCGTCGATGCCTTCCCACCGGTACTTGATCTTGGTGTGGAGGTGGATGACCTTCGCGTGCAGCGCGTGCTCGAGCTCCGCCATCTCGCCGAAGATCTTGCCCTCGCCGGGCAGGCCTTCGCGCATGATGGAGACGTAGTAGAGACCGAGCACGATGTCCTGCGACGGCACGATGATCGGCTGGCCGTTCGCCGGATGCAGGATGTTGTTGGTCGACATCATCAGGACGCGCGCTTCCAGCTGCGCTTCGAGCGACAGCGGGACGTGCACGGCCATCTGGTCGCCGTCGAAGTCGGCGTTGAACGCGGCGCAGACCAGCGGGTGGAGCTGGATCGCCTTGCCCTCGATCAGCACGGGCTCGAACGCCTGGATGCCGAGGCGATGCAGCGTCGGTGCGCGGTTGAGCAGCACGGGATGCTCGCGGATGACCTCGTCCAGGATGTCCCAGACCTCGGGCCGCTCCTTCTCGACCAGCTTCTTGGCCTGCTTCACGGTGGTGGACAGGCCCTTGGCGTCAAGCCGCGAGTAGATGAACGGCTTGAACAGCTCGAGCGCCATCTTCTTCGGCAGGCCGCACTGATGCAGGCGCAGCTCGGGACCGACCACGATCACCGAACGGCCCGAATAGTCGACGCGCTTGCCGAGCAGGTTCTGACGGAACCGGCCCTGCTTGCCCTTGAGCATGTCGGCGAGCGACTTCAGCGGACGCTTGTTGGCGCCGGTGATGACGCGGCCGCGGCGGCCGTTGTCGAACAGCGCGTCGACGGCCTCCTGAAGCATGCGCTTCTCGTTGCGGATGATGATGTCCGGCGCGCGCAGCTCCATCAGCCGCTTCAAGCGGTTGTTGCGGTTGATGACGCGGCGGTACAGGTCGTTGAGGTCCGAGGTCGCGAAGCGGCCGCCATCCAGCGGCACCAGCGGACGCAGGTCCGGCGGAATCACCGGGACCACGGTCATGATCATCCATTCCGGCTTGTTGCCGGAGTGGCGGAACGCTTCCACGATCTTCAGGCGCTTGGCGAGCTTCTTGTGCTTGATGTCGGAGTCGGTCTCCTGCATCTCTGCGCGCAAGGTCAGCTCGAGCTTCTCGAGATCCATGCCCTTGAGCAGCTCGCGGATCGCTTCCGCGCCGATCATGGCGGTGAAGGAATCCTGGCCGTATTCGTCCTGCGCCTTCAGATACTCGTCTTCGGACAAGAGCTGACGGTCCTTCAGCGCGGTGAGGCCCGGCTCGAGCACCACGTAATATTCGAAATAGAGGATCCGCTCGAGATCCTTCAACGTCATGTCGAGCAGGAGGCCGATGCGCGAGGGCAGCGACTTCAGGAACCAGATGTGGGCGACGGGGGCTGCGAGCTCGATATGGCCCATGCGCTCGCGCCGGACGCGCGACAGCGTGACTTCGACCGAGCACTTCTCGCAGATGATGCCCTTGTACTTCATGCGCTTGTACTTGCCGCACAAGCACTCGTAGTCCTTGATGGGCCCAAAGATGCGGGCGCAGAACAGGCCATCGCGCTCGGGCTTGAAGGTACGGTAGTTGATGGTTTCCGGCTTCTTGATCTCGCCGTACGACCAGGACAGAATCTTCTCGGGGCTCGCGATCGAGATCCGGATCTGGTCGAAGACCTGAGCCGGCGTCGTCGGATTAAAGAGATTCATAATTTCTTGGTTCATCGTCTTCTCCTCGCGTGCCGGTCGCCTCCGGCAGCAAATTCGAAAATCACTATGCGGGGCGCCCTGCCCTCGCGATTCGAGGACTGGGCGCCGATGCCCGGCCATTCAGGCCGGGCATGAGGGTCGTATTACTCGGCCGCTTCCGCCGTCCCCGGTCCGACCTTGGAATTGTGCAAGTCGACGTTGAGGCCGAGCGAGCGCATTTCCTTGACCAGCACGTTGAACGATTCCGGAATACCGGCCTCGAAGGTGTCGTCGCCACGCACGATCGCCTCGTACACCTTGGTACGGCCAGCGACGTCGTCCGACTTCACGGTCAGCATCTCCTGGAGCGTGTACGCCGCGCCGTAAGCCTCGAGCGCCCACACTTCCATTTCGCCGAAGCGCTGGCCGCCGAACTGCGCCTTGCCGCCCAGCGGCTGCTGGGTAACGAGCGAGTACGGACCGATCGAACGCGCGTGGATCTTGTCGTCGACGAGATGGTGCAGCTTGAGCATGTAGATGTAGCCCACCGTCACCTTGCGGTCGAAGGCATCGCCGGTGCGGCCGTCATAGACGGTCGACTGGCCCGAAGCGTCGAGACCGGCAAGCTTCAGCATCTCCTCGATGTCGGCTTCCTTGGCGCCGTCGAACACCGGCGTCGCGATCGGAACGCCGCGGCTCAGATTGTGGCCGAGCTCGATCAACTCGTTGTCGTTGAGCGACTTGATCGTCTCGTCCTCGCCGTAGACCTTCTTCAAGGTTTCCTTCAGCGGCCTGATGTCCTGCTTCGACAAATAGGCATCGACCGTCTGGCCGATACGCTTGCCGAGGCCGGCACATGCCCAGCCGAGATGGGTCTCGAGGATCTGTCCGACGTTCATGCGCGAGGGCACGCCGAGCGGATTGAGCACGATGTCGGCATGCGTACCGTCTTCGAGGAACGGCATGTCCTCGATCGGCACGATCTTCGACACCACGCCCTTGTTGCCGTGGCGGCCGGCCATCTTGTCGCCGGGCTGGATCTTGCGCTTCACCGCGACGAAGACCTTGACCATCTTCATCACACCGGGCGGCAATTCGTCACCGCGCTGAAGCTTTTCGACCTTGTCGAGGAAGCGCTGTTCAAGCCCCTTCTTCGACTCGTCGTACTGCTTCCGCATGGCCTCGATCTCGGCCATCAGCTTGTCGTTCGGCGAAGCGAACAGCCACCACTGCGACTTCGGGTACTCCTCGAGCACCGCACGGGTGATCTTGGTGTCCTTCTTGAAGCCTTTCGGACCGGCGATGCCCTGCCGTCCTTCGAGCAGCTCGGCAAGGCGGTTGTAGACGTTGCGGTCCAGGATCGCCTGCTCGTCGTCGCGGTCCTTGGCCAGACGCTCGATCTCTTCCCGCTCGATCGCCAGCGCACGCTCGTCCTTGTCGACGCCGTGCCGGTTGAACACGCGCACTTCGACGATGGTGCCCTGCACGCCCGGAGGAACGCGCAGCGAGGTGTCGCGGACGTCGGAAGCCTTCTCGCCGAAGATGGCGCGCAGGAGCTTTTCTTCCGGCGTCATCGGGCTTTCGCCCTTCGGCGTGATCTTGCCGACCAGGATGTCGCCGGCGCGCACTTCCGCGCCGATGTACACGATGCCGGCTTCGTCGAGGTTCTTCAGCGCTTCTTCCGAGACGTTCGGAATGTCGCGGGTGATTTCCTCGGGTCCGAGCTTGGTGTCGCGGGCCATCACCTCGAATTCTTCGATATGAATCGAGGTAAACACGTCTTCCTTCACGATCCGCTCGGAGAGCAGGATCGAGTCTTCGAAGTTGTAGCCGTTCCACGGCATGAACGCGACGAGCACGTTCCGGCCGAGCGCGAGCTCGCCGAGATCGGTCGACGGACCGTCGGCGATGATGTCGCCCTTCTTGACGATGTCGCCGACCTTCACCAGCGGACGCTGGTTGATGCAGGTCGACTGGTTGGAGCGCTGGTACTTCATCAGCCGGTAGATATCGACGCCCGACTTGGTCGGATCGAGATCTTCGGTGGCGCGGATGACGACGCGGGTCGCGTCGATCTGGTCGATCACGCCCGAACGGCGCGCCGCGATCGCAGCACCCGAGTCACGCGCAACCACGCCTTCCATGCCGGTGCCGACGAACGGCGCTTCGGCGCGAACCAGCGGCACCGCCTGGCGCTGCATGTTCGAGCCCATCAGCGCACGGTTGGCGTCGTCGTTCTCGAGGAACGGGATCAGCGCGGCTGCGACCGAAACGAGCTGCTTCGGCGACACGTCCATGTAGTCGACCTTGTCCGGGGTCACCGGCAAGACTTCGCCGGCGTGACGGCAGACCACGAGGTCTTCGGTGAAGCGGCCCTTCGGATCGAGCGGCACGTTGGCCTGCGCGACCGTGTAGCGGCCCTCTTCCATTGCCGAGAGGTACACGACCTCGTCGGTGACGCGGCCGTCCTTGACCTTGCGATACGGGGTCTCAACGAAGCCGTACTTGTTCACGCGCGCGAAGGTCGCGAGCGAGTTGATCAGGCCGATGTTCGGACCTTCCGGCGTCTCGATCGGGCAGATGCGGCCGTAATGCGTCGGATGCACGTCGCGCACCTCGAAGCCGGCGCGCTCGCGGGTCAGACCGCCCGGTCCAAGCGCCGACAGGCGGCGCTTGTGGGTGATCTCCGACAGAGGGTTGGTCTGGTCCATGAACTGCGAGAGCTGCGAGGAGCCGAAGAACTCGCGCACGGCAGCGGCCGCCGGCTTCGCGTTGATCAGGTCCTGCGGCATGACCGTGTCGATGTCGACCGAAGACATGCGCTCCTTGATCGCACGCTCCATGCGGAGCAAGCCGATGCGGTACTGGTTCTCCATGAGCTCGCCGACCGAGCGCACACGGCGGTTGCCGAGATGGTCGATGTCGTCGATCTCGCCCTTGCCGTCGCGCAAGTCCACCAGCGTCTTGATGACGGAGAGGATGTCTTCCTTGCGCAGCGTGCGCTGGGTGTCGGGCGCATCGAGGTCGAGGCGCATGTTCATCTTGACGCGGCCGACGGCCGAGAGGTCGTAGCGCTCGGCGTCGAAGAACAGCGACTGGAACATCGCCTGCGCCGAATCCAGCGTCGGCGGCTCGCCGGGACGCATGACGCGGTAGATGTCGAACAGCGCGTCCTCACGCGTCATGTTCTTGTCGGCCGAGAGCGTGTTGCGGATGTAGGCGCCGACATTGACGTGGTCGATGTCGAGCAGCGGCAGTTCCTTGTAACCCTGCTCGTTGAGAGCCTTCATCGACTTGTCGGTGATCTCTTCACCGGCTTCCGCGTGGATCTCGCCGGTCTTGGGATTGACGAGGTCCTCGGCGATGTAGTTGCCGACGAGCTCCGCATCCGACAGGCGCAGCGCCTTCAGACCCTTCTCCTGCATCTGACGCGCACCGCGCACGGTGAGCTTCTTGCCGGCTTCGAGCACGACCTTGCCGGTATCGGCGTCGATCAGGTCGTTGATGGTCGAGTAGCCGCGGAAACGATTGGCGTCGAACGGAACGCGCCAGCCTTCCTTGATCCGCTTGTACTGGATCTTCTTGTAGAAGGTGCTGAGGATCGCCTCGCCGTCGAGACCGAGCGCGAACATCAGCGACGTCACCGGAAGCTTGCGGCGACGGTCGATACGCGCATAGACGATGTCCTTGGCGTCGAACTCGATGTCGAGCCAGGAGCCGCGATACGGGATCACGCGGGCGGCGAACAGCAGCTTGCCCGACGAATGGGTCTTGCCCTTGTCGTGGTCGAAGAACACGCCCGGCGAACGGTGCATCTGCGAGACGATGACGCGCTCGGTGCCGTTGACGATGAAGGTGCCGTTCATCGTCATGAGCGGGATATCGCCCATGTAGACGTCCTGCTCCTTGATGTCCTTGACCGACTTCGCGCCGGTTTCCTCGTCGATATCGAACACGATGAGGCGCAGCGTCACCTTGAGGGGAGCCGCGAAGGTCATGCCGCGCTGGCGGCACTCGTCGACGTCGTATTTCGGCGGCTCGAACTCGTAGCGGACGAATTCCAGCATCGAGGTGCCCGAGAAGTCGGAGATCGGGAACACCGAGCGGAACACCGCCTGCAAGCCCTCGTCCGACCGTCCGCCCTGGGGCTCGTCGACCATCAGGAACTGGTCATAGGACGCCTTCTGAACCTCGATGAGGTTCGGCATCTCGGCCACTTCCTTGATGTGTCCGAAGAACTTGCGAACGCGTTTGCGACCGGTGAATGTCTGCTGCGCCATCGTGGCCTCTCATTTTCGTCGCCCGATTTGGGCGCGCCCTCCGGAACGCGGCGACCGCCGCTCCCCGGGTTGAATTTTTCGAACCCGTCTTGGGGGCCGGAGACTCAGTTTCAGGCAGGAATGTCCTGAATCTGTTCTTCAGACCTTCAAAACGCAAAACGACGCGCGGGGCGCAGGAGCGCGCCCGCCCGTCACAACCATCCTCTTCACGGACTGCAAAAGCCCGAAATAGCTTGCTCTCCCAACGGCTTACAGGGAATGCGGCATCCCTGCCCACCGCGCTTTCGTGCTGCCGACCCGATATGGGGCGACATTAGTGCAGATTCGAGGGACAAACCCTCAAATCCCCACACTTTTTCGTGTTCGGCCTGCGTCGGGTCGTTCCGTCGCACGCCTTTTGCATCCAGCCCACCCTTTCGGGGAGTGGACCGAGACCCCGGTTGCGATGATGCGCACCGGGATCTCGTGCCAGTAAGCGTTGCTTACTTGAGCTCGACCTTCGCGCCAGCCTTCTCGAGCTGGGCCTTGAGCTTCTCGGCTTCGTCCTTGTTCACGCCTTCCTTGACAGGCTTGGGCGCGCCCTCGACGAGGTCCTTTGCTTCCTTCAGGCCCAGGCCGGTGATGGCGCGGACTTCCTTGATGACCTCGATCTTCTTGTCGCCGGCGGCGGCAAGAACGACCGTGAACTCGGTCTTCTCTTCGGCCGGAGCGGCGGCAGCGCCACCACCAGCCGGGCCGGCCACGGCGACAGCCGCGGCAGCCGAAACGCCCCACTTCTCTTCGAGGAGCTTCGCGAGTTCGGCAGCTTCGAGCACGGTGAGGCTCGAGAGGTCGTCAACGATCTTCTGCAGGTCAGCCATTGTTCAGTTTCCTTGAATGTAAGTCTGGTTCGGGTTTGAGTTTTGCGAAGGGCGTCAGGCCGCTTCGCCCTTTGAGGCATAAGCCTGGATGACGCGCGCGAGCTTGCCCGCGGGCGCGTTGGCGAGCTGAGCGATCTTGGTCGCCGGGGCCACAAGCAGGCCGACGATCTTGGCGCGCAGTTCGTCAAGCGACGGCAGCGAGGCAAGTGCCTTCACGCCGTCGACATTCAGGACGGTCTTTCCCATCGAGCCGCCAATGATGACGAACTTTTCGTTCGCCTTGGCGAATTCGACGGCGACCTTTGGCGCCGCTACCGGATCGTCCGAGGTGGCGATCACGGTCGGTCCCTTCAGCATGGGGCCGATGGCAACGACGTCAGTGCCTTCAAGAGCAATTTTGGCGAGACGGTTCTTCGAGACCTTCACCGAGGCGCCAGCCTGCTTCATCTGCATGCGCAGCTTCTGCATCTGGGCAACGGTCAGGCCGGAATATTGGGCAACGACCGCGACGCTCGTGGTCTTGAAGACCCCATTGAGCTGTTCGACCGCTTCCTTTTTTGCCGCTCGTTCCACAGCAAGCTCTTTCCGGTTGGCGGTCATCGCGAAAGCGGGACCGCCGGGTTGCACCCATCGTCCCGCCCAAACCTGAACCTCAGGGCCAAACCCATCGGACACGCCGGGCAAGACGACAATTCAAAGCCTGCCCTCCGGGAGCCCGTTAGGGCCCACGGCGTGTCGAGGTCCGAACCAAACCCATTCCGCAACCGACCCTAAGGTGGCCACGAAGTGAAATCCGGTCTTCACCCGTCTATGCAGGCCATGCGATTAAGCCGTTGAGAAATCGAAATTCCCCGCGGGCGCCTGCAGTCTTGGACAGGACAAGGTCAGCCGGCGAACCGCCCGACCTCTGCCCGCATCCCACACCCGACGAATTTCCCTCCTTTTCCAGCCAATCCTCACGGACGTCCTGAAAAGGAATGATCTCCATCGCTTGTTTTCGGAATGCGTGCACGAACGCGCCAGCCGAGGCCGGCACGTCCGGAAGAGGTTCTTTAACCGCCCGGGGCCTGCTTGCCAAGAGCAAAATTCACACCAGTTCCAATCCGTTGCCGCTCGCGCTTAACCATGGCCGACAAGGGCCGGTTTCCGCTCATTTGACCTCATAAGGCAGCGGCCTGCCTTCGAAAAACGCGGTCAGGTTCGCCAGCACGCAGTTCTGCATGGCTACGTGCGATTCGAGGGTGTGGCCGCCGATATGGGGGGCGAACACGACATTTGGGAGCGCCGTCAGCGCGTCCGGGGCGTGCGGTTCCTGGTCGTAGACGTCGAGACCGGCGCCGGCGATGGTCTTTTCGGTGAGCGCCACCACCAGGGCTTTCTCGTCGATCACCGAGCCGCGGGAGATGTTGACGATATAGCCGTCCGCCCCGAGGCGCTTGAGGATATCGGCGCCAACGGCATGCTGGGTCTCGGCCCCTGCCCGGACCGCGATCATCAGCACGCTACACCAGTCGGCGAGCGCCTCCAGCGTCGGAAAATATTGATAGGGCAGATCGTATTTGCTGCGGCTGAAATAGCCGATTTCGCTCTCGAAGGATGCGCAGCGCGCTGCGATCTTGCGGCCGATCTCGCCCATGCCGTAGACGCCGATGCGGCGGCCCGGCATCCCGGCCTGCGGGCGCATCATCGGCGAGGGCTTTGACGCGGCCCAATCGCCGCTTCGGACGTACTGGTCGGCCACCAGGATTCGCCGCGTCGCCGCGAGCATCAGGGTCATCGCGATGTCGGCGACCGAGGCCGCATTGGCGCCCGGGCTGTGTCCGACTGCGACGTTGCGGGCAGCAGCGGCCTTCAGGTCAACACCGTCATAGCCAGTGCCGTAGCAGACGATGGCGCCGAGCTTCGGAAACAGGTCCATCGCCTCCGCACCCATTGGCGTGCCACCCGCGGTGAGCACCGCGCGGATGCCGCCGAGCGCGTCGGCCGAAAACACCTCCCGCGCCGGCCTGCCGCCGGTGTCGAGCAGCTCGAACCGCTCGGCGAAGCGCGCCATCATCGTCTTGGGAAAGCGCGAGTAGATCAGGACCTTGTCAGTCATTGTTCTTGTTTCCGGTGAACGCCGTCACAAACGACGAGGGGCGGAATCGGTTGCCCAATTCCGCCCCTCGCCTCATGTCATTTCCAAACCTCAGCCGAGAATAGTACCCGGCTCGACCTTCACGCCGGGGCCCATCGACGAGGACACCGCAACGCGCTGGATGTAGGTGCCCTTGGAACCGGCCGGCTTGGCCTTGGAGACTGCGTCCGCCAGAGCCTTGATGTTCTCGACCAGTTTTTCCTCGGTGAACGAGGCCTTGCCGACGCCAGCCTGCAGGATGCCAGCCTTCTCGACGCGGAACTCGACCGAGCCGCCCTTGGCGCCCTTCACCGCACCGGTGACATCCATGGTCACGGTGCCGATCTTCGGGTTCGGCATCAGGCCGCGCGGGCCGAGCACCTTACCGAGGCGGCCGACCAGCGGCATCATGTCGGGGGTCGCAATACAACGATCGAAATCGATCGTGCCGTTCTGCACCTTCTCGACCAGGTCCTCGGCGCCGACGACGTCGGCTCCCGCAGCCTTGGCCTCGTCGGCCTTGGCGCCGCGGGCGAACACGCCGACGCGAAGCGTACGGCCGGTGCCGTTCGGCAGGGTCACGACACCGCGGACCATCTGGTCAGCGTGACGCGGATCGACGCCGAGATTGATCGCGACCTCGATGGTCTCGTCGAACTTCGCTTTCGCGCGTTCCTTGACCATCTTGATGGCGTCCGCGAGCGGGTAAAGCTTTTCGCGATCAATACCTTCGCGGGCTTTGTTCAAACGTTTTCCGATTGCCATGAGCCCTTACCCCGCCACTTCCAGACCCATCGAGCGGGCAGAGCCCTCGACCATCTTCATGGCCGATTCGATGGAATCGCAATTGAGATCCTTCATCTTCTTCTCGGCGATCTCGCGCACCTGCGCCTTGGTCACCGCGCCGGCCTTGTCACGGCCCGGCGCCTTGGAGCCGGACTGGATCTTGGCAGCCTGTTTGAGGAAGAAGGACATCGGCGGCGTCTTCATCTCGAACGTGAAGGAACGGTCCGCATAGATGGTGATGACCACTGGGATCGGGGTGTTCTTCTCTTCCTTCTGGGTCTGGGCGTTGAACGCCTTGCAGAACTCCATGATGTTGAGACCGCGCTGACCGAGCGCGGGACCGATCGGGGGCGAAGGATTCGCCGCACCGGCCGGGACCTGAAGCTTCAGGTATCCGGTCACTTTCTTTGCCATGTATCACTCCTGTTGGGCCGGCCTGGGCCGGCGGTTTCAGGTTCGTGGTCTGGGTCGGATGCGGCTGGCAACCGCCCTCTCCCTCCCACGGCCTCTTGTTGCGCGAGACCGAAGTCTCGCGCCTACCCGATCAGACCTTCTCGACCTGACCGAATTCCAGTTCGACCGGCGTGGCGCGGCCGAAGATCGACACCGCGACCTTCACGCGCGAGCGCGCCTCGTCGATTTCCTCGACCACACCCGAGAACGAGGCAAACGGGCCATCGGCCACGCGGACGTTCTCGCCGATCTCGAACGACACCGACGCCTTCGGCCGCTCCACGCCCTCCTGCACCTGGTGCAGGATGCGCATGGCCTCGGCTTCCGAGATCGGCATCGGCTTGTTTTCCGCGCCGAGGAAGCCGGTCACCTTCGGCGTGTTCTTGATTAGATGGAACGCCTCATCGGTCAGCTTCATCTTCACCAGCACGTAGCCCGGGAAAAACTTGCGCTCGGCATCGATCTTGCGGCCGCGGCGCACTTCCGTGACCTTCTCGGTCGGGACCAGCACCAGCTCGAACAGCTCCTCGAGCCCGCGCTGCTTGGCCTGCTCGCGGATCGATTCGGCGACCTTCTTCTCGAAGTTCGAATAGGCGTGGACGATGTACCAGCGCTTGTCAGACAATTGAGCCGTTGCTGTTGCCATCAGTGAATGCCCAGAAGGAAGGTGATGAGGACGCGGATGATCTGGTCGGCGGCGAAGAAGAAGATCGAGGCCACGGCGACCATCACGAACACCATGATGGTGGTGATCGTGGTCTCGCGGCGGGTCGGCCAGGTGACCTTGGCGGTCTCCGAGCGCACTTCCTGCAAGAACTTGAACGGGCTGACTGCCATCGTTTGATGTCCAACGTCCGTCGACAGACGCGAATGAATTTCAGGGATCCGAACAGCCGCCGTTGGCCCAGCCCTCTGTCTCGAAGGATGAGCCGGAATCCGGGCTCGATTGTTCGGGGATTTCAAAGCCGCGCCGGAGATCCGCGTCTAACGGGCCGGCTGCGAGTGCGCGGTATCTACTGCGGATGGGGCCAAAGGTCAAGACAGGGAGGGCTGGCGCGAGCAAAACGACCTCCACAGGCGACCGACCAGAGATCAGGCCAATCAAGGGCTTATCTGCCGCCTGCAATCCGCCGTCCCAAGGGGCGCAGCCGGTTCCTGGCAGGACGAGACCACCGGGCCCGTCATCTGCCGCCCCATTAGCGCCTCCTCAAGGTCAGTCGGCCCGGTCGATCGTCGAAATGCCCGGCAACGGCACAACGAACTTTCCGCCCTCGGCGAAATAGCCGGCATGCTTGGCCCGGATCGGGTCCACGTAGCGCCAGGCGAAGACGACGACGAACGCTGGCTTGCGCTCGTAAAGGGCGGCGGGCGGCAGGATGGGGATGTCGTATCCCGGGCCGGCCATCACGTTCGCCTTCTTGGGATCGTCGTCCACCAGGAAGTCGATCTTGTTCTCCAGGCCGAACTGCGGCAGCAGGGTCGTGGTCCCGACCGAGACGCCGTAGCCGGCCACGAGTTGACCGCGCGCATGGGCGGCATCGGCCATCGCGACCAACTCGTCGCGGATGGCGGCGATCCTCTTCGCATAGGGCACATAGTAGCCCGGCTGGTCGACGCCGAGCCGATCTTCCTCGGCGATGAAGCGCGCGACCTCAGCGGACGGCTTCTTCGCGCCGCCGGCACGCTGCACCGTCACCCGGATCGAGCCGCCCTTGGTCTCGATGTGCTGGACGTCGATCACTTCCATGCCGAGCCGCGCGAAGAAGCGCGTCAGCGGCTTGATGTTAAAATACGACAGATGCTCGTGATAGACGGTGTCGAGAAGGTTCTTCTCGGTGACGTCGAGGCCATACTGCGTTTCGAAAACGAACAGCCCGTCCGGCGCAAGCACGTCGCGAACCCCGATCACCAGCGGGTCGAGATTGTCGACATTTGCGATCATGTTGTTGGCGATCACGACGCTGGCCGCGCCGTGGCTTTGCAGGATGCGGCGACCGATGGCATCGGTGAAGAAATCGCCGATGGTCTCGATTCCTGCTTCCGTCGCACGCCGCGCGATGTCGACGGCGGGATCGACACCCAGCACCCGCATGCCGCGCTCCCTGAAGAAACCGAGCAGCGATCCGTCGTTGCTGCCGAGCTCGACGACCAGCGAGCCCGGCGCGACGGCGAACCGGCTGACGACGTCGTTGGCATAGCCTGCGAAGTGCTCCCGCAGGCCAAGCGAGAGCGAGGTGGTATAGACGTAGTTGCGGTACTGGATCTCCGGATTGCCGACGTGGAGAATCTGCAGGTGGCCGCAGTCTGCGCACAGGTGCAGCGCCATCGGCACCGCGGCCCGAAAGACAGAATCGTCGGCGCTTGCATCCGGCACCTGGAAGTTCGGGGTGCCGATGGGCATGCCCGCCATCGGGACGACAAGCTCTTGCTTGTCCGAATGACAGAGGCGGCAGGTATGGCGGACGTAAAACAGGTTTTTCATCGTAGGACCGTAAAACGGAGACATGCGAGCGGGTGAGGCAATCTCACCCCGTGGTGATCAGATCGACGGCACCGCCTCAGGACGCCGGATATTCCGCGCCACCGATGATGAGGTCGATCGCGGCCATCATCCAGAACTGATGCGTGGTCTCGACGATGTTGTAGCTGCGGCTGTCGACGTAATAATTGACGTCGCCGAGATTGCGCAGCGGATTCTCGGCGTTCATGCCCGACAGCGTGATCACATCGAGCTTCATCGCCCGCGCCTGCGCGACCGCATTGAGAATATTCTTCGAGCGTCCCGACGAGCTGATCGCGACGAGGCAATCGCAGGCGCGGGCGCTCAGCCGCACAGCATGCGCAAGCCAGTGCTCGAAACCGTAATCATTGGCAAGACACGACATCATGCTGGCATCGCTGAAGCAGAGTGCGGGCACCGATGCGTTCTTCGCCAGATCGATCGCGAGATGGGAGGCGATGCCGGCCGAGCCTCCATTGCCGATGAAGATGACTCGGCCGCCCTGCTCGCGCGCGCGCAACCAAGCCGTGCGGGTGGCGGAAATCCTGGCGAAAACCCCGTCGTCAACCGCCGTCGCGCGATGGAGGCGCCCCACATAATCGTCGAGGAAGGCCTTGTGATCGGGATTGATGGGCTCCACAGGCATGGGTTGGCAGCTCGACGGCAACATGGCGCCCCTGATACCGGCTATCACCAGCGATTGCAAAGCTATATTACCATCGAAGTCGACCAACAGCCGATTCGGTTTCCACCTTCACTCAACATTGGCGGGCCTGTTTCGCTGGGCATTCGCATCACGGATGTTCCTATGAAATGCATCGTTACCGGTGGCGCGGGCTTCATCGGCAGTCACCTCGTCGACCGCCTCCTCGACGACGACCATGAGGTCGTCGCGCTCGACAATTTCGTGATCGGACGCCCCGAAAATCTGGCCTCGCGTGTCGATTCTGGTCGACTGAAGATCGTGCGGGCCGACGTCACCGAACTCGAATCGATCAAGCCGCATTTCGACGGCATCGACTGGGTGTTTCATCTCGCCGCGCTGGCCGACATCGTCCCCTCGATCGAGTCCCCGATCCCGTATCACCGCGCCAATGTCGACGGCACGATCAACGTTCTCGAGGCTGCCCGGCAGGCCGGCGTCAGCCGCTTCGTTTATGCTGCGTCGTCCTCCTGCTACGGAATTCCCGATGTCTATCCGACGCCGGAGAGCGCTGAGATCCGACCGATGTATCCTTATGCCCTCACCAAGAATCTCGGCGAGCAGTGCGTCATGCACTGGTGCCAGGTCTACAAGCTGCCCGCGGTCGCGCTGCGCCTGTTCAACGTGTACGGGCCGCGCCATCGCACCACGGGCACCTACGGCGCCGTGTTCGGCGTGTTCATGGCGCAGAAGCTCGCCGGCAAGCCCTTCACGGTGGTCGGCGATGGCGAACAGACCCGCGACTTCACCTTCGTCAGCGATGTCGCCGATGCTTTCGTGACCGCCGCGCGCTCCGAGGTCTCGAACGAGATTTTCAACGTCGGCTCCGACAACACCTACAGTGTCAACCGGCTGGTTGAGCTTCTCGGCGGCGACAAGGTCCACATTCCCAAGCGTCCCGGCGAGCCCGATTGCACCTATGCCGACATCACCAAGATCAAGCGGATCCTGAAATGGACGCCGAAGGTAAGATTTGAGGACGGGGTCGCGACGATGCTGAATTCGATGGATCAGTACAAGGACGCTCCCCTGTGGACAGTGGACAAGATCGCGGACGCCACGAAGGACTGGTTCAAATATCTCGCAGACAACAACGACGCGCCATCCGGCGCGCCGCAGAAGGCAAGCCAGTGAACAGGTTCGCCGGGTATCGTTGCCGCGAATCGATCAATTCCGGGCCGCCCGGCTGAGGCCGGCCGGCGCTTTAGGTAATTCACATGGGCTATATTCCGACCGACAATCCCGCGTTGAACGACCAACTGGCGGAGCACGAAAAGATCAGGACAATCGAGGAACTGGGCGAGATCGCGCGCTCCGCGCAAGCGCGGGGCCGGAAGGTTGCACTCTGCCATGGCGTCTTCGACCTCGTGCATCTCGGCCATATCAGACACATCCAGGCGGCGCGCAACGACGGCGACGTCGTCATGGTCACGATCACCGCCGACCGTTACGTCAACAAGGGACCCGGTCGGCCGATCTTCCCCGAAAACATGCGGGCCGAGATGCTGGCCTCGCTCGCGACCGTCGATTGGGTCGGCATCAATCACACTTCCAGCGCCGAGCCGATCCTGGATACGGTGCGGCCGGACATCTATGTGAAGGGGTCTGACTATGAAAACCCCGAAGACGACGTAACCGGCAAGATCCGGACCGAGCGCGACGCCGTCGAGCGTCACGGCGGGCGCATCGTGTTCACGCGCGACGTGACATTCAGCTCCTCGTCGCTGGTGAACCGGTATTTCGACATCTACGATCCTCCCCTCCGCGACTACCTGCAAAAAGTCCGTGAAGGTGGCGGCGCCGATCGCCTGCTGAAGCTGATCGACAAGGTGCAGGACATGCACGTCGTGCTGGTCGGCGACACCATCATCGACGAATACCAGTACGTCACGGCGCTCGGAAAGGCCTCGAAGGAAAACATCGTCGCCACGCTGTTCAAGAGCGGCGAGCAATTTGCGGGCGGCGTCATTGCCGCGGCGAACCATGTCGCGAGCTTCTGCAAGTCGGTGGAGGTCGTCACGACGCTTGGTGGCAACGACTACCCTGAGGAGTTCATTCGGGCGCATGTCCGCCCGAACGTCACGTTGACGCCGATCCGCCTTCAGGGCCGTCCGACGACCCGCAAATCGCGGTACGTCGAGCTCGGATATCTGCACAAGCTCTTCGAAGTCTACACCATGGACGACACGCCGCTCGACGAGGCCGATCGGAAGGAGATCGACCGTATCACGACGGAGCGCGTCCGTGGCGCGGACGTGGTGATCGCCACCGATTTCGGTCACGGCATGATCGCGTCGAGCACGATCGACATCCTGATCGCCAACTCCAGATTCCTGGCGGTCAATGCCCAGAGCAACAGCGGCAATCACGGCTACAACCTGATCACGAGGTATCCGCGGGCCGACTACATCTGCATCGACGCGCCGGAGGCGCGTCTGGCTGCAAGCGACAAGTTCAGCGACATCGCGTCCGTGATCGAGGCCGGCTTGCACGGCAAGATCGACTGCGACAACATGATCATCACGCACGGCTCCTTCGGCTGCTACCCCTTCTCGTCGAAAACCGGCGTCACGCGCGTCCCCGCCTTCACCAAGACCGTCGTCGATACCGTCGGCGCGGGCGACGCCTTCCTAACGATCACCGCGCCGCTGGTTGCCGCCGGCGGCAATATCGAGGACGTCGCCTTCATCGGGAACGCAGCCGGCGCGATCAAGGTCGGGATCGTCGGCCACCGCAGCTCGGTCGAAAAGGTGCCGCTGGTCAAGTTCGTCACCGCGCTGTTGAAGTAGCGCGACGGCAGATACTGGAGAACGACAGTGATTGGTCGAAAATGGAATGTGATGGTCACCGGTGGTGCCGGCTATGTCGGTAGCGTGCTGGTTCCCCAGTTGCTCGCTGCGGGCCACAAGGTCACCGTGCTCGACCTGTTCATGTATGGCGAGGACGTGTTCGATGCCGTCCGCGACAATCCCAATTTGCGCCTGATCAAGGGTGACATCCGTGACGAAGCCGCGATCAACGAGGCCCTGCGCGGCAACAACGCCGTAATCCACCTCGCCTGCATCTCCAACGACCCGTCGTTCGAGCTGGACCCGGGGCTCGGCAAGTCCATCAACTACGACTGCTTCCGGCCGATGGTGCGCGCCGCCAAGAAGGCTGGCATCAAGCGCTTCATCTATGCCTCCTCGTCCAGCGTCTACGGAATCAAGGACGAAGCCGAGGTGACCGAGGACCTGTCCTGCGAGCCGCTCACGGACTACTCGAAGTTCAAGGCGATGTGCGAGACCGACCTAGCCGACGAGGCCGCGTCCGGGTTCGTCGCCTGCACGGTTCGCCCCGCCACCGTCTGCGGCTACGCACCGCGACAGCGGCTCGACGTCGTCGTCAACATCCTGACTAATCTCGCGGTTAACACCGGCCGCATCCGCGTGTTCGGCGGAACGCAGCGCCGGCCCAATTTGCACATCCAGGACATGTCAGCCGCTTATCTGTTCCTGCTCCAGCTGGATGACGCAAAGATCGACGGCAAGACGTACAATATCGGCTACGAGAACCACTCGCTGATGAAGATCGCCGACATCGTCAAGTCGGTGGTCGGCAGCAATGTCGATGTCGTCGTCGAGCCGACCGACGATCTCCGCTCCTACCACGTTTCTTCGGAGAAGATCCGGCGCGAGCTCGGCTTTGCGCCGTCCCATACGATCGAGCAGGCCGTGTCCGGCCTCGTTGACGCTTTCAAGGCGGGCCACCTGCCGAACTCGCTTAACGACCCCCGGTACTTCAACATCAAGATGATGCAGAACATCAGCCTGAAGTGAGCGGCGTGCGGATCGGCATCGATTTCGACAACACGATCATCTGCTACGACAAGGTCTTTGCCGCCGTCGCACTTCAGCGTGGGCTGGTGCCGGAAGGGTGGGAGGGGCTGAAGACCGACCTACGGGATCATCTCCGGTCCAGCGCGGGCGGCGAGCTCGCCTGGCAAGGACTGCAAGGCTTCGTCTACGGCAAGGGAATTGGCGGCGCCGAAATCTATCCGGGCGTGCGGGAATTCCTGGTGGCGTGCAAGCGGGCCGGCTCGAAGGTCTGCATCGTCAGCCACAAGACCCGATTCGGTCATCAGGACCCCGACCGCACCGACCTGCGCGACGCGGCGCGCGGCTGGCTGCGGGGAGCCGGCCTGATCGACGCTGCGGATGCGGCGCTGGCCGTCGACGACGTCTATTTCGAGCACACACTGGCCGCCAAGGTCGAGAGGCTCGCGAGCCTGAAGCTGGACGTCTTCATCGACGATCTGGTCGACGTCTTCGAGCAACCGCATTTTCCGAAAACCACGCGATCGATCCTGTTCACGCGGTCGGAGCCTCCTCACCCCGAACACTGCAAGCCGATCGCGACATGGGCCGATATCCGCCGCGAGGTGTTTGCAGCATGAGCGAGAGCGACATCACCGCGCCGGATGCGATGGCAATCGGCAGCCGCCTGGCCGGTGCGCGTGTCGCAGACGCCCAGCCGGCACGGTCCGGCGGCAACAACAGGGTTTTTCGGCTGGAGATGGCGGAGGGACCGCCCCTCGCCCTCAAGCATTATCGGTCCGACGGACGCGATCGCCTGGGACAGGAGTATGATGCACTCTCGTTCCTGGCGCGCCACGGCATCACGTCGACACCACGGCCGGTCGCGAAGGACGCGGATGCGTTCTGCGCGCTGTACCAATGGTTCGACGGCGAACCTGCGGTGCTGCGCCCCCAGGGCGACGATGCCGATCAACTCGCCGATTTCCTCATCGGGCTGCAGAAGCTGCGCGACGCCGAAGGCGCGCAGCATTTGCGCAACGCCTCAGCCAGCATCTTTTCGCCAGAAGCGGCCATCGCCCAGTACGAGCAGCGCCTGGACGCATTGAGGCGGGCATTGGATGATCATCCGGACCTGCGCACGTTTATCGAAGGCAGCCTCGTTCCCAGCACTGCCGTCGCGATTCGGCAGCTCCGCCGGCGCTACGCGGAACTGGGCCGGGGTCCCTCGGTGGACCTTGCGCCCACCCATCGCGCGCTGAGTCCGTCCGACTTCGGACTGCACAACGCGCTGCGCGCCGAAGACGGGCGCTTGCGATTCATCGACCTCGAATATTTTGGCTGGGACGATCCGGTCAAGCTCGTGTCCGACACCGCCATTCACCCCGGCAGCGACCTGCCGGAAGCGAGCGCGAATCGCTTGATCGAACGGCTGTCGCGCGCCTTCGAGGCGAGCGATGACGCGTTTGCGATCCGCCTTGACGTACTATATCCTGTGTTCAAGGGAATCTGGTGCCTGATTGTCCTGAACGCGTATTTGCCGGACAGCCGCTCCCGGCGCGCAATGCCTGCGCAAGGTGGCGATGTTAGGATCCGCC
This sequence comes from Bradyrhizobium sp. i1.15.2, assembly GCF_040548425.1. Taxonomy (NCBI): domain Bacteria; kingdom Pseudomonadati; phylum Pseudomonadota; class Alphaproteobacteria; order Hyphomicrobiales; family Nitrobacteraceae; genus Bradyrhizobium; species Bradyrhizobium sp. i1.15.2. The sequence goes on from NZ_JBEPRQ010000030.1 coordinate 67,636, forward strand.
TCGCCGGTCAGCTCGACAAAGCCCGCCGACTTCACCAGACGATTCGCCCAACCGATTTACCGAAGTGACCCGGATCTCACCCCACGCTGAAACCGCCCTCGCCTGCACGCTGGATGAGCGCAGCCTCTATCTGCGCCGCCTGGTGCTCGGTTCTGTCCGCTCTGCGGGACGCGGACATGTCGGTCCGGCATTGTCGCTGATCGAGATGGTCCGCGTGCTCTACGACGACGTGCTGCGGATCGATCCGAGCAATCCGCGCGATCCGACCCGCGACCGCGCGATCCTCAGCAAGGGACACGGGTGTCTGGCACTCTATGCGCTCTTGGCCGATCGCGGATTCTTTCCGCTGTCGGAGCTGGACGGTTTCTGCGGCCCCGACAGCATTTTGGGCGGACATCCCGAATACGGAATGGTGCCGGGGGTCGAGGCCTCGACCGGCGCGCTCGGACACGGACTGTCGATCGGTGTCGGCCTGGCGCTCGCCGCGCGCATGCGCGAGCGGACCTACCGTACCTTCGTCCTTCTCGGCGACGGCGAGATCAACGAGGGATCGGTGTGGGAAGCTGCCATGGGCGCGGCCAAGCACGGGCTCGACAATCTTGTCGCGCTGATCGACTACAACAAGCTGCAGAGCTACGGGCCCACCGATTACGTCCTGCCGCTGGAGCCGCTCGCGGACAAATGGCGCAGCTTCGGCTTTGCCGTGCAGGAGCTCAACGGCCACGACGTCGGCGCCCTGCGCACTGTCCTGAAGCAGGTCCCGGCCGTTCCGGGAAAACCCACAGCGATCATCTGCCATACCGTCAAGGGCAAGGGTCTGCCGGCCGCGGAATCCAACGCGGATTGGCATCACAAGAACAAGCTCACCGACAGCGAGCTCGACGCCATCCGCGTCGCCGTCGGGGATTTTTGATCGGCTTCTCATGCGCAACACCGCGATGAACATGGTCCACAAGCTCGCCGCGCGCGACGAGCGTGTGCTCTACATCGGCTCCGATCCCGGCGCAGGTACCTTGCGCGCGATGAGCAAGGAGTTTCCCAAGCGCCACCTGATCGAAGGCATTTCGGAAGCGCACATCATCGGCATGTCGGCAGGTCTCGCGATGGAAGGCTTCGTGCCCTACGTCAACACCATCGCCACGTTTCTGACCCGCCGCTGCTACGAGCAGGTCGCGGTCGATCTGTGCCTGCACAATCTGCCGGTGCGGTTGATCGCCAATGGCGGCGGGCTCGTCTACGCCCCGCTCGGCCCCACCCACCAGGCGATCGAGGATATCGCCATCATGCGGGCGCTGCCGAACATGACGGTGGTCTGCCCGTGCGACGCCGACGAAGCGGCGCGGCTGATGGGGCAAACGCTCGACTGGACCGGGCCGATCTACATCCGGCTCGGCAAAGGTGGCGACGCCGTAGTCTCAAAGGCCGAGCACGGCTTCGAGATCGGCAAGGCCATCCTGATGCGGCCGCCAGGCGACGTCGTCATGATCACGACAGGCATCATGCTCCAGCGGGCACTCGCTGCGGCCGACCTGCTGGCCGCGCAAGGCATTCGCGCCGGCATCCTGCACATGCACACGGTCAAGCCGCTCGACACCAAGGCGCTGCTGCAAGCGATCCGGGGTATCAGGCTAGTGGCGACGCTGGAGGAGCACGTGCCCTCGGGCGGCCTGGGCAGCGCGGTCGCGGAGACGCTGATCGACAAGCTCGGCTCTGGCCTGCCCGCGATGCTGCGGTTGTCGTTGCCGGACCGGTTCATGCACAATTACGGATCGCAGGACTCGCTGCTGAAGAAGCACGGACTTTCCGCCGACGCCATTGCGACCTCGATCGCGCGCGCGCTTCCCGCCTCATACACCTCCTCTCCGCAACTTCATTCCACCTGACGGGTCCCATGCACGACGTTCGATATTCCTATCTGCTCGAGCAATTCTCCGACCCAGCACCGATCCTGGCCGAGATCGGCCGACTGGTGGCGACGGGTGACTTCACTCTGGGCAAGCCGGTCGCGGAATTCGAACGGCGCTTTGCCGAGCTGATCGGCGTGCGTCACGCCATCGGCGTCGGATCGGGCACCGATGCGCTCAAGCTGCCGCTCAAGGCGCTCGGCATCGGCCATGGGGACGAGGTCATCACGGCCGCCAACACCTTCATCGCCACCGTCGGCGCCATCGCCGAGACCGGCGCGACCCCGGTGCTGGTCGACTGCGACGACTCCTTCTGCATGAACGTCGACTACGTCGAAGCCGCGATCACGGAGAAAACCAAGGCGATCATGCCGGTTCAATTGACCGGCGAGGTCACCGACATGGGCAGGCTGATGGCGATCGCCCAGCGTCACAACATCCCCGTGGTCGAGGATTCCTGCCAGGGCATCCTGTCGGAATTCGCGGGAAAGCGGTCCGGCACCCACGGTATCGCGGCCGGCTTCTCCCTGCATCCGCTGAAGAACCTCAACGTCTGGGGCGATGCCGGCGTCGTCGTCACCAACGACGACGGGATGAACGAGCGGCTTCGCCTGATCCGCAACCACGGCATGAAGAATCGCGACGAAATCGCGATTCTCGGCTGCAATTCGCGGCTCGATTCCCTCCAGGCGGTCGTCGGCAACTGGCTGATCGGCCAGACCAGCGAGATCACGCGCCGTCGAATCGAGAACGCGGCCTATTACGATGCAGGCCTCGCGTGCCTGCCCGGCCTGCGCATTCCGCCGCGCCGGCCTAACGTGAAGCACGTCTACCATCTCTACATGGTGTTCGCCGAGCGCCGCGACGAGCTCTACAAACACTGCCTGGACAACGGCATCGAAGCGAAGATCCACTATCCCATCCCGCTGTATCAGCAGGAAGGCCTCAAACACCTCGGCTACGCGCCAGGCACCTTCCCGGTCTCCGACCGCCATGCCCGGGAAGTCATCAGCTTCCCCGTCGACCAGCATCTGACACGGGCGCAGCAGGACCGCGTCATCGAGATCGTTCGGGCGTTCTGCCATGGACGCTGACACCGGCCGCCGGCGCATCGGTTACGTCAATCTTCCCGCCCAATTCGAGGAAGAGCGCGTTGAGATCATGCAGGCGGTCGAGGGCGTATTCCGGCGCGGCGATTTCATCGGCGGCGCGGCCATTGCCAAGTTCGAAGAGGAGCTCACCACTTATATCGGCTCGCCGCATGTGGTGACGCTGAATTCCGGCACCGATGCGCTGATCCTGTCCTTGAGGGCGCTCAACATTGGTCCCGGGGACGAGGTGATTACCCCACCCAATTCGTTCGTGGCATCGACCGCGGCCATCATTGCCGTCGGCGCCAAGCCCGTGTTTGCGGACGTGCTGCCGGACCAGAATATCGATCCCGCCGCAGTTGAGGCCGCCGTCACCTCGCGCACCAAAGCGATCATGCCGGTGCACCTGACCGGACGCATGGCGGACATGAACCCGCTGATGGCGATCGCGGCCAAGCACGCTCTCGCCGTGATCGAGGACAGCGCGCAGGCCGTCGGCTCGACCTATGACGGGCGGATGAGCGGGACCATCGGAACGTTCGGCTGCTTCTCCGCCCACCCGCTGAAGAACCTCAATGCCGCGGGCGACGCCGGCTTCGTCGTCACCGCCGACGCCGAGCTTGCCGCGAGAATTCGCCGCCTGCGCAATCATGGCCTGATCAATCGCAGTGACGTCCAGGAATGGGGCATCGTGTCACGCCTCGACACGGTCCAGGCCGAGGTGCTCCGGATTCGCTTGCGTCACCTGCCCTCTGTCATCGAACGCCGGCGCCGCAACGCCGCGCAATACCGCGCCGAGCTCGCCGGCCTTCCCCTGTTCATCCCGCTTTGTCGCAACATCGAGTTCAACACCTTCCACACCGTCGTCGTGCAGACGGACCGTCGCGATAGCTTCCAAAAATATCTTGCCGACAAAGGTATCGAGACCGCGATCCACTATCCGGTACCGATCCACCTCCAGGAGGCGGCTGCGCATCTTGGCCACGGTCGCGGCGCGTTCCCGGCGACCGAGCGGCAGGCAGATCAGATCCTCACGCTCCCCATCAACCAGTTCCTCTCGACCTCGGACATCAGCTATATTTGCGCGACCGCCCGGGAGTACTTTGCATGACGGACACGGCTTTCCTCGAGGCCGATGAGCAGGCATTGGCGCAACGTTTCATCGATGACGGCTTCGTCACCACGCCGGCCGACGATCGCGCCGGGCTCGACCGGATCCAGCGGCGCGCCGCCGAGCTCGCGGCGGACTTTTTGAAGCTGCCACACGGCAACGACCCCTACGCGATGCTCGACACCATCCACACGCGGGTGAGCGTCGATGATCTCAACGGCCTGCGGCTGCACGTCTTCAACGGCCTCAATGCAGAACCCTGGTTCCGGCCGACCTATTTCCGTCTGGCGCGCTCGACGATCGAGACCATCGTCGGCAACGAACTCTGCATGCAGCGCCGCGTCAATCTCAGCATCCAGCTGCCCGGAGACGATTCGTCGCTCCTCGCCACCCATTCCGACGTCTGGTCGGGCGACTCGCCGTTCGAGGTCGTGGTGTGGGTACCGCTGGTCGACGTCCACCGCACCAAATCGATGTATCTGCTGCCGCCATCCCTGAACGGCGACATGCAGGACCGGATGGCCAGCCTGCGCAGCGCCGAGGAACTCTACCAGACCATCAAGCCGCACGCGACCTTCATCGAGATTCCCTACGGTCACGTGATGCTGTTCAACCAGACCCTGATGCACGGCAATCGCGTCAACGAGGAAGCCGGCTCGCGTTGGAGCATGAACTGCCGCTTCAAGAGCATCATGTCGCCCTATGCGGACAAGCGATTCGGCGAATTCTTCGAACCGATCCTGCTACGTCCGGCGACCCGCGTCGGCATGCAATACAAGCTCCCGGGAGGCTTCCATGGCTGAGCGAGCCGGCCATCGCGGCTATATCGGCGCCCGGCCGCTGAACGGCAGCCGCACCCCGCAGCACGTCCAGAACATCGTGATCCGCGACTACGCGCGGCGGAAGAACCTGCATTATCTGCTCAGCGCCGCCGAGCACACTATGCCCGGCAGCTACATGGTGCTCGAGGACATCCTGGACGAGTTGCCTCGATTGCGCGGCTTGATTCTCTACAGCATCTTCATGCTGCCGCCCGACGAGGCAAGGCGGCGGAAGATCTATGACCGCGTGCTGAGCGAGGGCTGCGACCTGCACGCGGCCGTCGAGGAGATCACGCTGTCCTCGCGCGACAACATTCAGGCCGTCGAGGACATCCTGCTCGTCAACAAATTCGCGACCATCCTGTGACGATGCCGCGGACCGGTTGAAAACAATGACCGAGATCAACCTGCTCCAGCCAATGCACGCATCGACCAAGCGGCACTACGTTCAGCGGGTCGTCGAGCACGACAAGGCGGAATCTGCCACTGTCGCGCGGCAATGGGGACGCGACTACTGGGACGGCGACCGCCGCTATGGCTATGGCGGTTATAGCTACGACGGACGGTGGCGGCCGCTCGCCCAGACCCTGATCGACCGCTACGGCATCAAGCCCGGGATGAGCGTGCTCGATGTCGGCTGCGGCAAGGGCTATTTGCTCTACGAATTCACCCAACTCGTCCCTGGCCTCACCATCGCCGGCATCGACATCTCCGACTATGGCATCGCCAATGCCAAGGAAGAGGTGCGACCGCAATTGAAGGTCGGCAGCGCCGTCGAGCTCCCCTACCCCGACCACAGCTTCGATCTCGTGGTGTCGCTCGGCGTGCTCCACAATCTTCCGCTCGAGGACGTCTTCCGCGCCGTGTCGGAGATCGAGCGCGTTGGACGCGGCACCTCGAAATATCTGATGGTGGAATCGTTCCGCGACGAGCGCGAGAAGGCGAACCTGCTCTACTGGCAGCTCACCTGCCTGAGTTTCCATGGTCCGAAAACCTGGGCCTGGATCTACGACAAATGCGGCTACCGGGGCGACCATGGGTTCATCTTCTTCGAATGAAGCAACGGGCCTGCGCCGGCCGGCCTCGCTGCGAGCGCAAAATCTTGAAGTGTATTATTCGGACGACGCCATCGTCACGGCGGACGACGCCACGATCGCGGAACTGAAGCGCATCGCCGCAGGCAATCCGCGTCTGCGCAGCCGGCTGTGCATGCATCCCGACCCCTCGTCCGGCCTGCACGAGATGCTGATCGTGCATCATCGCGAGGCCTATGTGCGGCCTCACAAGCATTTTGGCAAACCTGAGTCGTTTCATTTGATCGAGGGTACCGCGCAGGTCGTGATCTTCGAGGACGACGGCCACATTCGCGACGTGCTAGAGATGGCGCCGTACGGTCGGGGCGCGCTCTGCTACTACCGGATGCCCGAGCAGGTGCTTCACTCGATCCTGATCACCTCGGAGTGGCTGGTGTTTCACGAAACCACCGCCGGTCCGTTCGATCCCTCCCGCACGGCGTTTCCCGACTGGGCTCCGGATGGCGGCGATGCCGCGGAAGTGCAGGACTATGTCACTAGGACCGGTGCGCTCGCCGCGAAGCATCTGGCCCATCGCCATACTTCACGAGCCATTCCAGCAGAGGTTGCTACCGATGACTAATCATTGCCGCCTCTGCCATTCGACCAATTTGCGCCCGGTCATCGACCTCGGACAGATGCCGATTGCGCATCGGCTTCGGCACAGCCGCGACGAACAGGACGAACGGTATCCGTTCGAGGTGTTCGCCTGCGGCGAGTGCGGCCTGCCCCAGATCGTGAAGCCGATCGATCCCGACATTCTGTATCGGCAGTTCAACTACAATTTCAGCAGCTGGAAGCCGGAGCCGCACCAGGTCGACGAACTCGACACCATCGCCAAATTCTCGAGCCACCAATCCGTGTTCGAGATCGGATGCAACGACGGCCTGTTCATGGACAGGCTTCGCGAACGCGGCGCGAAGGTTTTGGTGGGCGTCGAGCCCAACCCGGTGTCCGGCAAGATCGCCCGCGAGCGTGGCGTCAAGGTCTATGCCGACATGATCAGCCCGGCGCTGTCTCACGACGCGGTTGCCGAGGCCGGCAAGTTCGACCTCGTCGTGTCGCGCCAGGTGCTGGAGCACATCGTCGATTTCGAGAACTTTTTCGACTGCGTGAAAATCGCGCTACGCGACGACGGGCTGCTGTTCATCGATGTGCCTGATTTCGCGCCCGGCTCGACGGCGGGCGACCTCTCCGTCCTGTGGGAGGAGCACGTCAGCTATTTCACCGAGCCGACGCTGCTGTCGCTGCTGGCGCGCCACGGCTTCGAGGCGGTGTCGGTGAAGAAGTACAATTTCAGCGGCGGCAGCCTCGCGATTGCAGCGCGACGCGCGACGCGCGACGTGACGACGCCGGCCGCGCCGTCCGGCGTCGGCGAGAAATTCGGTCGGCGCGCCAGGGAGTACGGCGCGCGTCTTCGCCCGATCCTCGCCAAGGCCCGCGCCGACGGCGCCGAGATTGCCATCTACGGCGCCGGCTGCCGCGCCTGCACCTTCACCAATGCCCATGAATTTGCGGATCTTGTCGACCTCTCGGTCGACGACCAGAAGGAGCGCCAGGGCTTGTTCCTGCCCGGCACCGGCATTCCGATCCGCCCGCCGGAGGACCTCGCCGGCAAGTCGGAGCCGCTCGTCTGTCTTCTGGCCGTGAACCAGGAGAACGAAGACAAGGTCGGCAGCCGGCTGCGTGAAAACGTGAAGCGTCCGCTCCACATCGTTTCGATCTTCGCGCCCTCCGACATCTGGAGCGAGCTCGATCGTCTCGAGGCGGCCGCAGGGTCGCGGCATGGCTGAGGACAAGCTCTTCAACTATTACGAACGTCAGGACGTCCTACCGACGTTCGGGAATTTCAAATCCGCCGCCGAACTCGAAGCCTATGCCGGCCTGCGGCGCGAGTTGTTTTCGGACAAGCTGGTGCTGCCGCCGCGGTTGTTCCGCGACGCCGACATGCTCGAATTCGGCCCTGATTCCGGCGAGAACGCGCTCGTGTTTGCGAGCTGGGGCGCGAACATGACGCTCGCCGAGCCGAACCGGCATGCGCACGCAAAAATCCAGGCTTACTTCGCGCATTTCAGCCAAGCCCAACGTCTCCGCGAACTCGTGTCGTTCGACGTCGAAGGATTTCGTAGCGATCGTCGTTTCGACATTATCGATGCCGAAGGATTCATCTACACGGTGCAGCCGACTGAAAATTGGCTCGGCATCTTTCACCGGCTGCTCAATCCGGACGGTTACGCCGTCGTTTCCTACTACGAGCGCTACGGCGGCTTCTTCGAGCTCGCGCTCAAGGCGATTCATGCGGCCGGCAAGGCACTGACGGGCCGTCCCGGGCTCGAGACGGCGAAGCTGCTGTTCGACGCGAAATGGAACAGCATTCCGCACACGCGCAGCTTCGAATCCTGGCTGATGGACGTGCTCGAGAACCCTTTCGTCCGGCACCGCTACTTCCTCGACGCGGGGGCCTTGTGCACGGCGGCGCACGAGCAGGGGTTCGATATCTGTTCGGGGTGGCCCGTCTATCGCGACAGCCTGGACGTCTACTGGCACAAGAAGGTCCTCTCCGACGACGAGAAGCTGCGCCGCGCGACGCGCCACCTCGGTCGCAGCCGTCTGAGCTTTCTCGGCGGACGGAAGCTCTATCTGGCCGGCAAGACCGAAGCGGTCGAGGCGATCTCGGCTTCGATCGAGACACTGGTTCTCGATGTCGATGCGATGATCGACGATCCCTTCGGCGCCAGCCTGCCCCGTGTGATCGCGAACCTCGCGTCACTGCGCGAGACGATACCGGCGACGGACATTCTTGCCGACGATGCGTCCGACATCGACGCCATCATCGCGACCCTCGACAGCTTCCATCGCATCTTTGACGCGATCGGGCGACGGGATGCGTCCACAGTCACCGCCCTCACCCAGTCAGACCGGGCGTTCATCAACACCTGGGGACAGCCGGCGCATTTCCTCGTTCTCCGGAAACGCTTCGAGGGTCCTAGCAAGTGAGGCCGGGCATTGGCATCATCGGAACGGGCATGGTCGGCCAGATGTGCCACCTCGCCAATTTCGCCGCGAACCCCGCCTGCCGCGTTGTCGCGATCGCGGATCTCCGGCCTGATCTCGCCGCCGCAGCGGCGCAGAAATTCGACATCGCGCGGGTCTACGGCACGCACCGGGAATTGCTGGCGGATAGCGAGGTGTCGGCCGTCGTCGTCGTTACGAAGCGTCGCGCCACCGGCCCGATCGTGCTGGATGCGTTGAACAGCGGCCGCCATGTGCTGTCGGAAAAGCCGATGGCCTACACCGCGGCTCAGGCCGTTGCGCTGGCCGAGGCGGCGCGGCGGCACAACCTCGTCTACAGCATCGGCTACATGAAGCGTCACGACGCCGGCGTGGCGCGCGCGCTGGCCGAGTTGGCGCGCCTGCGAACGGATCAGTCGCTTGGACGCATTGTCGGCGCGCGAGGCTGGTGCTTCGGCGGCAGCACTGGCCGGTCGCAGGACAATTTCGTCATGACCGGCGAAGTGCGGCCGGACGGGCTCGAGCTCTGGCAGGACGGCCCAGACTGGATGCCGGGCGTGATGCTACCCGGCTACGACAATTTTTTGAATGTGTTCAGCCATATCATCAACCTCGCGCGTTACATGCTCGGATCGTCACCGACAGTCGCGGAAAGCACCATCGAGAGCTCGGGCGCGGCGACCGTGACGCTCGACTTCGACGGCGTCGCCTGCGCGCTGCAACTCGCGAACGGATCCGAAGGCGTCTGGCGCGAGGGGCTGAGCATCGCGTTCGAGCGGGGCGCGCTGACCATCGAATTGCCCCCGCCTTTTGCCGAGCAGGAGGCGGAGGTCATCCTCGATCAGCAAGGACAACGCACGCAATTGCGGCGCGACACGAGCTGGGCGTTTCGGCGTCAAGCCGATGCATTCGTCGCCGATATCGTGGAACGGAGGACGCCGCTGGCTTCCGGCGCAGAGTCTGTGGCCGATATCGCCCTTGCGGAGGCGATCTGGAAACGGCAGGTCATCGCCTAGGGCTCACGCCATCTAGCAATATCCAGCCGATCGCTGATCGCCACATCCTAGCTAAGCGTTTGATTTCGCTGGCAGGAGTGGCAGGGCTCGAACCTGCGACCCCCGGTTTTGGAGTACGGGCGGCATCGTATCATCCGGTGCCGCCAAATTCGTTTGCGTAATGAAATCAAGCGGCTCTCCTCGCCCCCTGATCCACCCTATCCGTTCAGTTCTGTCCTGTACTTTCGCCTTTGGGTCCGGGATTGGGTCCAGCAGCGGCCAGCCTCGGCGCGATAGTTCGCTGCCATCTCGAGCCTGCCGGCTCCTCCGGCATGGTCGCGTCGGCCGCCAGCTCAATGCAAAGCCGCTCGAATGCCCGTAGCTTGTCGATGATGCGCTGATCTCGCCCCATGCGGCGGCTCAGGATCCCACGGGTGGTCGCCGTCAAGTCTAGGAGTCCGCCCATGGCCCGGGCCACACAGACAGTGTCGGCCAATGCAGTACATTGCGCTGCTTTTTTCGTTCGAATAAGTTGCGGCAATGAATCCGCGGGCCGGGAATTTCGATCTGATGCGGCTCGTCGCCGCTTCCCTTGTGTTTTGGTCGCACCAGTATCAAATTACAGGGTTCCCTGAGCCCGCCGTGCCGTGGGTTGGCTCGCTGGGTGGATTTGCAGTCTTCGCCTTCTTTGCGATTAGCGGTTATTTGAATTCTCTAAGCATGGTCCGATCGCGTTCGTCGGCGCAATTCCTCGTCAGTCGCGCGTTTCGAATTTTTCCTGCTCTGATCGTTTGCGTCTCTTTGTGCGTCCTGATGGGTGCTGTCGTCACAACCCTCCCGTTAAGCGATTACTTTGCTCCGCCAGGTTTGGGATTCAATGGTCGAAACACGCCATTTTGTTCTTATGGCGGGACTCGATTCTCTTCTTCGGGTTGGATTACAAGCTTCCGGGAGTTTTCGAGTCGAGCCTAGGCACAACTGAGGTGCTAACACCGCTCTGGACGCTTCCCCAGGAGGCAAAGCTCTATGTCTGTTTGGCCATCGTTGCATTAGTTTGCCGGTTCGATGCCCGCGCCATTGGAGGCGCCGTTTTTGTTGTTCTTGGCGGCTTTGCAATCTCCGGCATTTGGAGCGAGCTATTGCCGATCTGGCTCGGCGAGCGGGGCCTGACATGCGCAATTCTTTTCGCCGGTGGGGTCGGCGTTGCTCTGTTAGAACGTTGCCTAACGAAGACGATTGCAGTTGCCTGCTTTACGTCGATCGCGGTGTTGCTCCTGTGGTGTGGCCATAAAGAAACCCTTGCACTCGTGGCGATCGCACCGGTCTGTGTCGTACTAAACACTATCCCGCTGCCCCGGTGGACTGCGCCCAAGCTCGATATCTCGTATGGCGTCTATCTCTATGCTCTTCCAATACAACACCTAACGTCAGACCTGCCTTTAAGCTTCTGGAGCAAGGGCCCTTTTCGCTTTCATGGTCACGCTCCTGATGGGTACACTTTCGGCGCTATTGATCGAGCAGCCTATGCTTCGAGTGCGAAAGCGGATCCGTCCATTGTCTTGGCAAGGCAGTTTATGGCCCGCATCGCCGAGCATGGTGCCCGATCTAAAACACGTCAAAGATTAGCGCGACGCATCTTTCCTTCTTCTTGATTTAATCGTGGAAGCTTTCACACGCGCAGCATCTAGATCGGCCTTTATCTGCGGCATTGCCGCACCAGCGGGTTCTCTACTTGGCGGCGGCTCGTTGAGGTCTCGCGCCCATGGTGCCCCAGCGCGAATAGCTGACGGCGAGTTGGAATCAGTTGAATGCGCGCAAGCTGAGATGAGGAGACCGCAGAGGGTCAACGAACCTGCCCACATAAGGACATGGATGCGCATTGACTCATCCAACCGATTGCCGAAGAATCGATCCTCACATTATAGCACTAGTTCGCCCTGGGAGAGAGGCCCGCCAGCGAACCGGCGGGCCGTACGGCTTACTGCGGAGGCTTCTTCGTCGCGGTTGGCGGTTTCGCTGTGCCGCTCTTCGGGGTACCATAATTCGCTGTGGTACGAGAGCCATAGCCCCCAGGCTTACCATCCATTTTGTTAGCCGATGCCGGCGATGTCATGAACCCGGCGGCGATCACGGCGCCTCCGAATGCAAGAATTACGAACAGGGCAAAAGCTCTCATAATCGACATTTGCTGCTCCCAATATACGTTGTTCAAAATTCGCCACGCGAAATGCGCGTAGCTCGAGCAACGTATTCCAGAGCAAATGGATCGGCGAGTCTTTCCTGTAGGCATCCGAACGAACCGGCCGCCTCCAACGAGAGACAAGGGCGTTGCCCCGGCACAGGTAGCAAGTGAGTGCGGCGCTAACTCATTCCGAACAGAAAAACCCGCCGGCTCCGGTAGCCGACGGGTTCTCAATGCCCATGCGTACCGCGGTACTCGTCACCAATCCGCGATGGTACATCGTAAAGCGGTACCCATTGACGTCAGGTTAGCGAGACTCGGCTTCAGCTGATCCGCCGCTTCGCGGCCAGCGCTGTTGTCGCCGAGCAGATGGAGGCGCAACTCGCGCTGGGCCACCCCATCGACGTGGCCACCCACTCGACGCTCACGTCGACGATGGTCCGGGTCGCCCAGCGGATCGGCATCAACCGCAGGGCGCGGGAGGTCCTGCCTTCGCTGGAGAGCTATCTCAAAGGCAAGTTGGATGAGGACGAGGAGGACGAGACATGATCTCGATCCTCGACGCGGCCTGTGACAGGCACCTCTTCGCCCCTTGGTTCAAGAACCGCGAACACTGGGCCGCGTGGTTCGCCTTTCTTGCTGCCCTGTTCGCAATCGAAATGACGGAGGAGCAAGCTTCGGTGTATCGAGCCTGCACGGGCCGCGAGGCGCTGCCTACTACAGCCGCGACCGAGGCTTGGCTGGCCGTCGGAAGAAGGGGCGGTAAGTCGTTCGTCTTGGCAATGCTGGCGGTATTCATCGCCTGCTTCCGCGACTGCCGACAATTCCTGGCGCCCGGCGAGCGCGGCACGATTATGGTGATCGCCCGCGACCGGCAGCAGGCCCGTATCATTCTCAGATACATCCGGGCACTGCTGCGCGTTCCGCTCCTTGCCCAAATGATCGAGCGCGAGACGGCCGAGGCATTCGACCTCGACAACCAGATCACCATCGAGGTTCACGTCGCCTCATTCCGGAGTACCCGCGGCTATAGCATCGTTGCCGCACTCTGCGACGAGATTGCCTTCTGGCCGACCGACGACGCGGCGGAGCCCGACTTCGAGATCATCAATGCTCTGCGGCCCGGCATGGCGCAGTTCCCGAATTCGCTGCTGCTCTGCGCCTCCAGCCCCTACGCGCGGCGTGGCGCGCTGTGGGACGCTCACCGCAGGCACTTCGGCCGCGATGCCGATCCGGTCCTGGTCTGGCAGGCACCGACGAGGGTAATGAACCCGACGATCCCGCAGGCATTGATTGACCAGGCTTACGAACGCGATCCCGCCTCCGCGAGCGCCGAGTTCGGTGCGGAGTTCAGGTCCGACGTCGAGTCCTTCATCAACCTCGAAGCCGTGCAGGCGTGCATCAGCAGAGGCACGTTCGAGCGCCAGCCGAGAACAGGCTTGCGCTACCTCGCCTTCACTGACCCGAGTGGCGGGTCGTCCGACAGCTTTACGCTTGCCATCGCTCATCGAGAGAACGACAGCCTGATTCTGGACTGTATTCGCGAGATCAAGCCGCCGTTCTCACCCGAAGCCGCGATTGCGGAGTTCGCCTCTACCTGCAGGTCCTACCGAATCTCAGGGATCGTGGGCGACAGGTACGCGGGCGAGTTTCCCAGAGAGCAATTTCGCAAGCACGGCATCAGTTATGACGTCTCAAACAAGTCGAAGAGCGACCTGTATCTCGACTTGCTGCCGCTCCTGAATAGCCGCCGGGCTGAGTTACTCGACAACCCGCGACTCGCCGCCCAGCTCATCGCCCTGGAGCGCCGCACTGCCAGGAGCGGTCGGGAATCAATCGACCATCCCCCGGGGGCTCACGACGACCTCGCGAACGCTGTCGCCGGCGTTCTCGCCTCCAACCTCGCCGTCCGCTCGGGGCTTCGCATGTTCACCTATCCAGTAGTGGGTAGCAGGCCCGGCTGCGAGATCGATCCTAAAACTATGCGCCCGATTGAGCGAGAGCGAATTCGGTGGCTGAAGGTGAACTAATCGCAACACTACGAAGTCCTAAATTGAGAAGGAGACCGCAATGAGGCGCTTGACCCAGAACGAGATAGCCATACGGATCGTGCCGACCCATCTGCGCTGGCCTGAAGCGTCCACGAGCGTCGTCTGGAGGCTGCTGCATGAGTGCGTACAGCAGCTTCACGACTTCGCCCGAACCTTTGATAGCGACTGTACTGAGATCGAGGGAAGCAGACAGCTCGCCCGTGATGAGATCATGCGACGCCGCGCCGAGGTCGGCCACCGGGCGATGAAGCAGCTGGCTGTGTTCAGGCCGTTCGATAGTGCCAGCGTGGCAGCCACCAGGGAAATCGAGCGGCTGCACAGACGCGAGGAGCTGACGCCGCAAGAGTCAGAGGCGAAGCAGAAGTTGATCAAGGCGCTGGACGAACTACGAGGTGGACTCGCCGCGATGGAGCGACTTCTGCTGGAGAGGAGTAAGATACGGCAGAGGTCTGCCTATTGCCTGCACTATTGAAGTGGTCAGTGACCCAAGCATATTGTCCGCTGGCTGATTGCCTCAGCGTCGTGCCTGCGCGTTCCGCGGCGGGACCTTCGAACGCTCCTGTGCCAGATCCAAAGAAAAAACCTCGCGCAAAGCCAGGGCTGGACAAGCACTGCCCGAGGCAAATTCCGCGCTGATGGGGCGCCTCTGCGGCGAGCAGTTTTGGATTCGGATCAGGTTATAGGCGATCAGATTAAGCAGGAAGTCGGCGGCGACGCGAGCGATGCCCCAATGTTTGTTCTTGCGCATGGTGCCATGCTGCTTGCCCCATCCGAAAATGCACTCGACCATCGCCCCGGGCGATTGCGACATGCCGAATCCCGGATGCCGCGTGGTTCGTTCGTCGATCGCTTGATGGCCTGGTTCTGTGTCACATGAGGCGTCACGCCGAGGGCGCGAAGATTGGCGACATGATCGGCGGTATCGTACGCCTTGTCCTCACCAGCCGTGATGCGACGACCTGCGGGCTTTGGGTCTCGCCTTCAGCATGACCTCCGCAGCCCGGCGTTCGGCGGTGCCATTGGCATGCGTGACCCTGCCGGGCACCGCCAGCAGATCGACGGAAGAAGATAGCGTTTACTTGCTGAGTTTTTCCCATTCGTCGCGGATCTCTTTACTACCATGCCGCGCCAGATCAATTGCTTCTGTCTCGCCGGGAGCACCCATCAGCTTTACGGCGCCTGATTTTGGTTCCGGTCCTGCTGAGCCTCCCTTCACGCAGCGCTGCGGGGTGAAGTACTGGTGACAAAACAGCACCATAGGCCGCTCCACCGAGGGTTTAGGTCCCCCTCTCTCTTCTTCGCTTACCGTAGACTCGACAAAGGCCAGCTCACCCCCCCCCAGCTGCCGCAGCTCGTCAAATGTAGATGCAAGAATGCGACGCATTGTCGAGGTTAGATCATTCGACTGATCGGCCAAAACCTTCGGCAGATCAGCCTTGAACTTGCCGGCGCCCTGGTGAATAGCGATCCCATATTCCAGGCAAAAAGCGCGCATCTGATTGATGAGGCACGTCCGTTGCGACATCATCCGATCGCGAACACGATGCAGCGCTTGCAGGTCAATGTGCTCAGGCGACCTTAGCTCGACGAAGCGCATCGTTGGTCTCGTCACGGCTTCGGATCGCCGCGGCATCGATGATGTCATTTTTGTTGGACTTCACATATGGCTTCACGAATTGAGCTGGGATAATGCGAACGGTGTGCCCCATGGCGGCGATCTTGCGGGCCAACCATTGCGAGCCGGAGCAGGCCTCCATCCCCACCAAAGCCGGTCCTGCATGTTAAGAACTGCAAGAGCGTATCGCGCCGAAAGGTCGCCTTCTGGATCGGCATTCCGGCGGCGTCGAGCCCAACGACGTGGAAAAGGTTCTTGCCAATGTCGATCCCAAACACCGTTGCCGGCCTGGGCTTGTTCCGTGTCCTCATTGCTTCCTCCTTTCAAAAGCCCCGCCGCCAAGCGCGCTGCGGTCGCGCATCTGCAGGCCGTCATGAGCCTGTCGGAGCGGCGGGCCTGTTCAATTGTCGGAGCGGATCGGAAGATGATCCGCTATCGCTCCAGCCGTCCTCCGGACGCGACTCTCCGTGGCCGGCTGCGTGACCTTGCCAACGAGCGGCGGCGTTTCGGCTACCGCCGGTGTTCGTGCTGCTGCGGCGGGAGGGTGAGCCATCGGGGATCAACCGGATCTACCGGCTTTATCGGGAAGAAGGGCTCACCGTCCGCAAGCGGCGGGCTCGCCGCAAGGCCGTGGGGACCCGTGCCCCGATCCTAGTCGAGGCGATGCCCAACGCGCGCTGGTCGCTGGATTTCGTCCACGACCAGTTCGCCAACGGTCGGCGCTTCCGCATCCTCAACATCGTCGACGACGTCACCAAAGAATGTCTGGGCGCCATTCCGGATAAATCGATCTCAGGACGACGCGTCGCTCGCGAACTGACGGCCGTCGTCGAACGACGCGGCAAGCCAGGTATGATCGTGTCCGACCACGGCACCGAGTTCACCTGCAATGCCATGCTCGCCTGGTGCAGGGACGCAGCCATCGACTGGCACTTCATTGCACCGGGAAAGCCGATGCAGAACGGCTTCGTCGAGAGTTTCAACGGCCGGATGCGTGACGAGCTGCTCAACGAGACTCTCTTCTTCGATCTGGACGACGCCCGCGCCAAGATCGCCAATTGGGTTGCCGACTACAATCTTCAGCGGCCTCACTCGTCGCTGAAATACATGACCCCCGCGGCTTATGCCGCCCACCTCACCGCAACGGACGATCGGCTACGCAACCCCGACCAGCTCCGCCGATCGTCCGTTGCTCCAACCGCGCCACTTGGCGTAAAAACCCCGAGGCTCTAACCGCGGCCGGATGAAAGTTCGGTGGCAGGTCACGAGCGACCGCTGATTCGTATGACCTCAATCGTCTTACCGAAGTCGCCTGTGAATTTTGCGTGAGGCCGTGAGGTCCCTCGCATCTTGTACGCGAAAGTCGCGCCCACGGCCCGCAGAATTTTGGTCATCGGCGAAAGACGACTTTTGCAACAATATCCTCGAACCAGCGGACTTATGCGGCTGAGGCGCTCTTCCGCTTGAGGGCCAGAAACAGACCTTTGCTGATCGGCAACATCGGAACGATGAATAGCCTCTCTCGCCATCTAGCTCACGGCAGGACGCCCAAAGAGAGCCCTTGTTCATCTCGATTGAGGGCCAGTTGGCGGACCCTTGTCTCCCCCTGATGGCAGGCAAGGGCTCAGTCCAGCGCACCTCAGCGCGTTGGAGCTTGCCGCAGCGTTCTTAGCCGAGGGCCGCAAAGGTCGACAAGCTCGGAACCGACAGCGTAGCCCGAGATAGCTCCAAAAGACGCACGCCAGATGGTGTTTGGATAGCTGCCGGCGCAAACCAGATGTGTCGTATCGGATGCATAGTTGACGCAGCGCTTTAGACACTGCCTCGCCAGCGCAGCTTGGCGATCGGGGCAGTTCAGGCCGGTTCTTTCGTCTTCGACCCTCCCGGCGTCGTCCTCAAAAAAGCAATCCCGCAACTGCGCATTTCGAGTCAACACGTTCATGCATTGAGCGGTCGCGTCGACGACCTGCACCTTGGTCGGTTTCACCAATGGGCACTCTGGGGGAATCTGAGCTGGGACCACGTAGGTACGCGCTGGCCGGCGGGCGAGCACGGCGGCTCTGTGCTTGCTCACGGCGGACCCACGTGACGGCCCTCGAGAATCTTCGGCGCAGGCGATAGGAAGGCATCTGGTCCACAGCGGACCGCCGCTCACGCATCGATTGGCGTCTGGCGCGCAGCCGGTGGGGCAACAGGTTTGCGCAGACGCGGGCGATATCACCGCATATGCCAAAACCAGGATTGTCACCTTGAGACGGCGCATGTTCCCCCCACCAGACAGCAGCTAAGCGGCGCTTGGCTGGTCCTTTTCAATCGCGCTCATTCTTCTTCTTGTCATCTCCATCCTGGCCGCCAAAGCCCGAGGAGCCCTTGTTACCGCCGCCACCTCCAGATCGGGAGCCTTCCTCTCCGGAATGCGCGACCTTGGACCCCTTTGCGCCACCCGAGTTCTCGCCGCCACCCCCGCCAGAGCCCCCACCACCGCCGCCGGCTGATGAATGCTCCTTGGTCGAGTGATCCTCGGTCGCGCTGTGTGGATCATTGTCGAAGACTGAATGACTGCTGCCACCGCTGCTATATCCTGCTCCGTCATGGGCGCCGGAACGTGCGATGGCTGTTGACGTCAACGACGTCGACAGGAGTAGAGTCATCGATGGCGGCGTTACGGCAGCAAACCTGCCACACATCTTCAAGAACTCCCGGCGGTCTTCGTCTTCTTTTGCGGGCATCAGGTATTCCCCTGGGCTCAAACTGCGACTATTTAACTTAAATTAGATTAAATAAATGAAATCCTTTTAATTGATTCAATCACGAAAAGTTGCGTTCTAGTGCGCTTCGTACTGCCCTGCCGCGGGCGGCAGAAGTTCTGGATGAGGGTGAAGAACCGCAGCCACCACGCTGGCAAATGCGAGCCGCTGGATCCGGTTGGCGCTTAAGTATTTTGCGGCAACAACTCGGGGTCAGTCGCTACTATGCTGTATAGAATTTCAATTGCCGTGGCGTGGGCTTCTCTTGCCTTTATCACCTACGCGAGTCTGTCTCCAATCCACGACAGGCCTCAACTGAGCAGTTCGGCCAACATTGAACACGTAGCGGCCTTTGCGTTTCTAGGTTTCGCATTTTGTGCCGCGTACCGGGACCGGATGACGCTGGTGTGCAGCCTCGTGCTTGGTAGCGCAGTGGTGCTGGAATTGTTCCAAAAGCTGACGCCAGATCGCCATGCTAGATTGCTGGATGCGTCCGAAAAGGTGGTTGGCGGGTTGCTCGGGATTTTGCTCGCCAGCATCGCTTTACGCCTGATTGAGCGCTGGACGGCTGCATCTGATGTTTAACGGTTATTGCGGGTTGGGTTCATGCCCAATCGTGCCATAAGCCAGGGACGTCCGTTGACATAGCTCACGTCGCAATGTCGATATCGACTTGGCGAGCTGGTTAGCCTGCTCGGTCCCTTCAACCAGGACAGGAGCCGAATGGTTCATAAGGTTTGCGTCTGAACTCTTCCGCACCGTGATTACTGTGATTGGATTGCCAATTGCCTTTCCCGCCCCGCGGATGGTGTCGATGAACAGCTTCGCAGCCGGGTTCAAACCAATCGGACCACCATGTCCTCTAGCTCCAACGTCAGTATCGCCACGAGAGCGCGCACGAAGGCTGAGGCCACGCGACAGGCGGAATAGGCAGCGAAATTGTAAACATAGCCTGCCTCCGCTCGGAACTTCTCAAGTTGAGCAATGAGTTCTATTCGCGCCGTTCCATAAGCGACCCGTCTATGGGTCGGCTTATCTCCTGAAGGCAGACATAGCGGCCCTGTCGGCGAAGGGCGGCAACGCGCCAATAGGCGCCGATCGGCGCGGGCTGCAAACTTCCAGTCTACATTGAAAGAGCGTCCTCGGCTTCGGGCGACGAATCCATTCAGACGGACAAAGCCTAGACAAACGTGGAAAGTAACGGCTAGTCATTCGCATGGCGTGGATTCCGAATTGGCTGCGACGGGCAGATGTCAGGCTGCGGCCTAGGGCCGGCGCTCAGGTCGACTTACAACCGCTGTCGGAGCGCAGCGGACGATGGCTAAAGGCGAACTTGTTTCGCTTCCCGGGCGCGGTGTGGTCGCGGAAGCGTGGCTGTGTGGAGCTGTCAGAGGGCGACGTGATCGCGCTGCATCTTGTTGTCGAGCGGATCACGGAAGCCGGGCTGAAGGTGCGGCTGTCGGGGCGCCTTCGCGGCTGGGACGGTGCGTCGCCTGTTTGGTCTTTGCTGGTGCGCAAGCGTTAGCGGATCGGGCCCTCCTGAAACGCACGCCGACGATGACGGCTTGGGGTCACCAGCGCCGGTTTGATGGGCGCTTTTTCACTTCCGGTCCGCCCCTTTAGCAGGCCATATCTGAGCCAAACCGCACTTCGCCAACGGGCCAGAAGGGGACTTCCCTCGGGCGCGCCAGCGGCGTATTTTTGAACCGCAATTGTCGCTAGAGCCGTCTGCGTGGCATCCAAGGAGCGGTAGGTTGCGCTACTTTTTCGAGGACTTCGCTTTCGACACCGACCGGCGCGAGCTACGGCGGGGAGCCGACGTGGTCCCCACAGCGCCGCAGGTCTTCGATCTGCTCGACTATTTGATCCAACGCAGGGAGCGCGTTGTCAGCAAGGACGATCTCATTAACGCAGTTTGGAATGGACGCATCGTCTCAGACGCCGCGTTAACGACCCGCCTGAATGCCGCTCGGGCAGCAGTCGGTGACGACGGTGAAAAGCAGCGCCTAATCAAAACATTGCAGCGCAAAGGCTTCCGCTTCGTTGGCGGAGTGCACGAAGGACAGAGGTCCGAAACCGCGTTAGCGAATTCGACGGTGCATTACGGCGGCACGGCACAAACGTCGCCTTCAGCGCCCCGCCTTTCCATCATTGTGTTGCCCTTCGCTAACCTCAGCGACGATCCTGGACAGGACTACTTTGTCGATGGCGTGACCGAGAGTTTGACCACGGATTTGTCGCGCATCTCCGGCTCGTTCGTTATCGGCAGACACACCGCATTCACGTACAAGGGCAAAGCGATCGATCTCAAGCGGATTGGCCGCGAACTGAATGTTCGGTACGTGCTAGAAGGTTCTGTGCAGCGAGCCGGTGATCGACTTCGCGTAAACGTTCAACTCGTGGACGCCGAAACCGGCGCGCATCTATGGGCAGACCGGTTTGACAAACCCATCGCCGATCTTTTTGTCATGCAAGACGAGATCGTATCGCGCCTTGCCAACACGCTGGACGCTCAGCTCACCGAGCAAGAGGCGAGGCGATCAGAGCGATCCCCGCATCCCAATTCGATGGACTTGTATTTTCAAGGCAAAGCTTTGTTGCACAAGGGGTGGACGTCTGAAGGCGTACCTCAAGCGCGCGAGATTTTTGAAAGGGCGTTGACCCTCGATCCCAGGAATGTCGAAGCGATGGTATGGATGGCTGGCGTCGATTTGATACTTGGGGTGAGCTTCATGGATGACGACACGGCCGAGCATTTCGCAGTGGCCGAGGCAACAGCAATAAAGGCGGTGTCCCTCGCGCCGAACCATGCCTATGCACACATGATTTTAGGCTGCGCACTATTGTGCAGGAATCGTGCGGCTCAGGGCATCGCTGAGTTAGAGAGAGCGTTGGAGCTGGATCACAATTTGGCTGAGGCTCACGCGCAAACCGGCAGCGCTAAGTTGTACATGGGCCGCGGAGCGGAGACAGTGACCCATATCAACGAAGCACTTCGCCTGTCTCCTCGTGATATCTTCAGCCATCGATGGTTCATGATAGCCGGCTTTGCCAAGCTGCAGATCAACGAGGATGCCGAAGCAGTCTGCTGGTTCCGCCGCAGCATCGAGGCCAATCGAAATGACGTGAGCGCACATTTTGGGCTGGCTGCCGCGCTTGCCTTGCTTGGCTCGCTGGACGAAGCGAAAGCTGCTGCAAAAGCGCTATTTGCGGTTGTTCCAAGCTTCACCATCCGCCGCTTCCGGGATGGAGCTTGCAGCGATAACCCAATTTACCTCGCCAAACGTGAGCGTGTGTATCGGGGCCTGCGGCTGGCGGAGGTGCCGGAGGGATGATGTCGGCTAGACTGTATGTCCCCCCACAAAATGAGGCGACTCACCCTCGATGTTGCGACGAGGGTTGCCCGGATGGACCGGGTAGAGCCTCAAACAAGGA